>NZ_JAHVHY010000003.1:0-707085 GCF_019802025.1 Halomonas sp. DP5Y7-2
ACTTGGCTCAAGGTTCAAACGTCTCGTTTGACGAGTCGCTTGCCTTGATATTTCAGTGACATTGTCACTGACTCATCGGCAAGCGCCCACATGAATTACCTGATCAATTTTTAAAGAGCGTGCTCTTGACTCTAGTGAGCTCAATGAGCGCCTCGCTGTTGCCGAGCGCTTTGCTCAGCGCCCTGCGAGGAAGGCGTATTCTACAGAATCGAAGCGTTTCGTCAAGCGCTTTCTTTTGCGTCCTGCAAGCGATGCTTGCATACTTCAAAAGAGAGCGAAGCGTGCCTCAGCGCATCCTTTGATGCCCTGTCGGCGACTCCGATCAAGTGGCGAGCATTTTACCGATTTCTCGTTGCTCGTCAAGCAGTGATTTTTCCGAGAAGCTTCAAAAAGCCTTTTCAAATCAACTACTTTCACCACTCTTCACCGCCTGTGACGTTTGCTCGTCGCCGGCAGCGGATGCGTACTTTACGGATCTCGAGGCAGCTTGGCAATAGCCTGACGTAAAAAAAGTGAACAGCCCTCCCTGGCAACTTATCCACACCCATGTCTCGCTCACCCCCTGTGGACGAACTACCCAGGCGGAAGAACAGCCGAAGCGGAAGAACCACCAGACACTATCTACCGCTACAGGAGTGTTGGTCGAACGTCTTCACTCTGCCTTACGAGACCTTCGGAGCGGTGGCCCCGGCGCTTCGCACTCCGGCCGGCAGGCCGAAATGACATCTGGCCATATCAGGCAGGTCCATAGCGTCGGTGGCGCAAGGCGTACTCTGCAAAAGCTACCAACGCACGACGCTCGCCATCGGCGAGCGTCGTGTACATCCACAGTCACACAGTGTGTGTTCAGCGCGTCAAGTTCACCTTGGCGTAACGCTTCTTGCCAGCCTGAATGACATAGCTCTTGCCGACCGCCAGCATGGTGTCCTTGGCCACCACGTCACCGTCGACTTTGACGCGGCCATTGCCCAGCATGTCCTTCGCCTGGGCACTGTTGTTGGCCAGACCTGAACGGTTCAGTACCGCGGCGATAGGCGCCTGCTCGCTGTCCTCGAAGCTCACCTCGACTTCAGGCAGGTCTTCAGGCAGCTCACCTTCTGCCAACTGATTGCCGGCACTTCTGTGCGCGTTGGCAGCGGCTTCTTCGCCGTGATAGCGAGCGATCAGTTCGCGAGCCAGCTCCATCTTGATGTCACGAGGGTTGTCTCCGCGCTCGATACGCTGACGCAAGTCTTCAATCGCAGCGTTGTCCTTGAGCGACAGTAGCTCGAAATAGCGCCACATCAAGCTGTCAGGCATCGACACCAGCTTGTTGAACATCGCCCCGGGAGCCTCATCCACGCCAACATAGTTACCCAGTGACTTGGACATCTTCTGCACACCATCCAGCCCTTCCAGCAGCGGCATGGTGATCACGACTTGAGGCTCAAGTCCAAAATGCTTCTGGACCTCGCGCCCCATCAGCAGGTTGAACTTCTGGTCTGTCCCACCGAGCTCGATATCCGCCTTCAGCGCGACCGAGTCGTAGCCCTGTACCAGCGGATACAGAAACTCGTGCACGGAAATCGCCTGCCCACCCTTGTAGCGCTTCTCGAAGTCGTCTCGCTCGAGCATACGCGCCACCGTGGTCTGCCCGGCCAGCTCGATCATGTCGGCTGCACTCATCTGGGAGAACCACTCGGCATTGAAGCGCACTTCCGTCTTCTCGGGGTCGAGAATCTTGAAGACCTGCTCTTTATAGGTCTGAGCGTTAGCCTTGACCTCATCTTCAGTGAGAGGCTTGCGCGTCACGTTCTTGCCGGTCGGATCACCGATGCGTCCAGTGAAGTCACCAATCAGGAAAATGACCTCGTGGCCCAGGTCCTGGAATTGGCGCATCTTGGTCAGCAGCACGCTATGACCAAGGTGAAGGTCAGGCGCAGTAGGATCGAAGCCCGCCTTGATCCGCAACTTGCGACCGGAGGCGAGCTTTTTCTTCAGCTCGTCTTCCAGAAGAATCTCGTGGGTGCCGCGCTGTATCAGCGCCAGGGCCTCGTCCACTTCGCTCATGGTATCCACTCCACTCCTCACTTCAGCTATGTCGGCCACCCCCTTGTGTCAGCGGGGCCCTTCATTCATGACCAAACAGCGGCGCGACGCCAACAGCAGGTTGCGCCAGCACCAGGTTTCAATAGTGGCGGCGATGTTACCATGAACCTTTCCAGCGGTTGAGACGACGACACCATGCAACGCTTCATCGGACTGATGTCAGGTACCAGCATGGACGGTATAGATGCCGCCATGGTGCACATAGATGACCAAGGCGTGCCTTCTCTGGAAGGAAGCCTGGGCCACCCCATGCCAGACGCTTTACGCCGTCAACTATGGCAATTGGCCCATGCCGACTGCGTCGCCTTCGCCGACCTGGCCGCTGCCGAGGAAGCGTTCTGCCAGTGTCAGGCCGCCGCCGTCAGCGCGCTGCTCAAGCAGCAAGGCTTGGTCGCCGCCGATATTACCGCAATAGGCAGCCACGGCCAGACGATCGAACACGCACCCTACGGCCACGTTAGCGGCGCCCCGCCCTACACGCTGCAGCTCGACAATCCCAGCCGCCTGGCCGAGCTGACCCAATGTAGTGTTGTCGCCGATTTTCGTCGCCGCGACCTTGCCGCTGGCGGTCAGGCCGCTCCCCTTGCGCCCATCTTTCACCAGCAGGTCTTTCGCCATGACGAGCGCTGGCGCCTGGTGCTGAACCTTGGCGGCATCGCCAACCTGACCCTGCTTCCCCCGCTGACGTTGCAGGACGCCCCCTTGGGCTTTGACACAGGTCCCGCCAACGCCTTGCTCGATGCCTGGCACGAACGCCACCACCAGCAGCCGTTCGACGCCCAAGGATGCTGGGCGGCTGGTGGGACGGTAGACACAGAGCTGCTGGAGCGCTGGCTGGCGGAGCCTTACTTCCATCTGGCGCCTCCCAGAAGCACCGGTCGTGAGCTGTTCCATCTGGACTGGGCCGAGTCTCGTCTCAGCGGCCGTGAAACTGCCCAGGACGTTCAAGCCACGCTGGCTGAGCTGACCGCCGCCAGTGTGGCTATGGGCATCAAAATGGCATGCCAGCAGCTGAATGCTCCTCGTGATATCGACCTCATCCCCTGCGGAGGTGGCGCGCGCAACACCGACCTGATGACCAGAATTGAACGGCGTCTACCGCAGGCCAGGGTCCTCGACAGCGAAGCCCTGGGCTGGCCCGCCGACTGGCTCGAGGCCGCAGCCTTCGCTTGGCTAGCCTATGCCAGGATTGAACACCTGGCCGGTAACTTGCCCTCTGTCACCGGCGCCAGCGGAGCGCGGGTGCTGGGCGGCATCTACTCACGCTGACGCCATACCGCTCCGAGGACGAGGGCGTTCCCGCTGGCACAAGGGATGCCTCGTCCCGCCCCTCAGGCAGACTCAGGACCATCCGCCCCGCGGCTCACCCCAACTGCCAGCTGAGTCACCCTGGGGTGCCAGCGACTCACGCGACAAACGCTGCGCCACCTCCCGAGACACGTTGCCCTTCGCCACCAGTGTCGCCAGGTCGGCATCCAGGGTTTGCATGCCGGCCTGACCGCCGGTCTGCATGGCCGAATACACCTGTGCCAGCTTGCCTTCACGAATCAAATGGCGGATGGCCTGGTTGACCAGCAGGATCTCTCGTGCGGCGACTCGCCCTCCCTGGGTGCCTGGCAACAGGGCTTGGGAAATGACGGCCTGCAATGACTCCGACAGCATGGCACGTACGGCATCCTTTTCGTCGCCTGGAAAGGTGTCGATAAGACGGTCGATCGTCTTCACCGCCGACGCCGTATGCAAGGTGGCAAATACCAAGTGGCCCGTCTCGGCAGCGGTCAGCGCCAGATGTGCTGTTTCTCGGTCGCGAATTTCTCCCACCAGAATCACATCGGGGTCTTCTCTGAGAGCACTGCGCAGCGCCACCGCAAAGCTCTGGGTATGACGGTGCACTTCCCGCTGTGACACCAACGACAGCTGGCTCTGGTGGATAAACTCGATAGGGTCTTCGATGGTCAGGATGTGGTCGTGGCGATGTCGATTGATGTGATCAATCATGGCCGCCAGGGTCGTGCTCTTGCCGGAGCCGGTGGGACCTGTCACCAGTACCAGGCCTCGTGGCAGTGCGGCCAATCGCTCGAAGACCTCCCCCATGCCCAGGTCACTCAAGCAGGGAACTCGATCAGGAATCGCCCTCAGTACCGCAGCAGCCCCTCGCTGATGCACAAAAGCGTTAACACGATAGCGCGACAGGCCCGGAATATGATGAGAGAAGTCCGCCTCCTGGGTGCGTGCGAACTGGTCACGCACGTCGCTTGCCATGACCGCATCCAACAGGGACCTGACCAGCGCATCGTCAAGAGGCGGGCCAGGCAAACGACTCAGGACACCATGGACCCGCATCATGGGCGGCAACCCCGCGGACAGGTGCAGATCCGAGGCGCCCTGCTTTGCCGAGAGTGCCAGCAGTTCGGTAATATCCATGGGCTTACCAGGCTTTACGCCCTGATCCAGGGCAGGGAGCCCCACCATAGGACAGACCCAGGCCGATGACCACGACGATCACTGAATCCTTGATCTCAGCCCAAACACGCATGTTGCGGGCGCTTGAAGCGGCTCAGCGCGGGCCTGACGATGCCCTGTTGCTGGCTGTCAGCAAGACCAAGCCCGCCAGCATGATCCGCGAGGCCTATGAGCAGGGACAGCGCGATTTCGGCGAGAACTATCTGCAGGAAGCGCTGGAGAAGCAGAAGGCGCTGGAAGACTGTGACGCTATCTGCTGGCATTTCATCGGGCCGCTGCAGTCCAACAAGACACGTGACGTTGCCGAGCACTTTGCATGGGTTCACAGCGTTGACCGCGTCAAGATCGCCAGACGCTTGAGCGAGCAGCGCCCTGCACACCTGCCGCCCCTGAACGTCTGCTTGCAGGTCAACGTCAGCAACGAGCCGTCCAAGTCCGGCGTAGGCCTTGAGGATCTTCCCGAGCTGGCGGCGCAGGTCGCCGCCCTGCCCGGCCTACAGCTACGCGGGCTGATGACCATACCGGCCCCCTGTGACGACACCATGGCCCAGCGCCAGCCCTTTCGACAGCTGGCATCGGCACTCGCTAGGTTGCGCGAACAGCTGCCGCAAGCGCCACTTGATACCTTGTCCATGGGAATGAGCGCAGACCTGGAGGCCGCCATCGCAGAAGGCGCCACCATGGTCAGGCTGGGCACGGCCATCTTTGGCTCGCGCCAGTAGCGAACAGCAGCACAGGCTCAGCCCCTGGACTGCGGCACGGCATCTGCATCGCTCGAGATGTCGACAGCGGTTCCCACACCGGTTTCAACACCGGCACAAACATCGGCTCAACATCCAAGGAGCACCGCATGGCCCGTAACGTGACCTTCATCGGCGCCGGCAACATGGCAAGCGCGATCTTCGGCGGAATGGTCCACAGCGGCTATCCCGCCGACGCCATCACCGCCACCGCCACACGAGAGAGTACGCTTGCCCCCCTCGCCGATACCCTGGGCATTCGCACCACCACCGATAACATGGCCGCCATCGCGGATGCCGATGTGGTGGTGCTGTCGGTCAAGCCACAGATCATGCGACAGGTATGCGAGACTCTGAAAGACGGCATTCAAGCGAAAAAACCGCTGATCATGTCGGTCGCCGCTGGCCTCAGCGCCGAGACCTTGGAACAATGGCTGGGTGGCGACCTGCCTGTTGTGCGCTGCATGCCCAACACTCCGTCGCTGGTCGGCAAGGGCGCCTCGGGTCTTTATGCCAACTCGCGCGTCACCGACGAACAACGCGACGCGGTCAGTGACTTGATGAGCGCTGTTGGTATCGTCGAGTGGGTCGATGAGGAGTCGCTACTGGAAGCCGTCACGGCGGTATCTGGCAGCGCTCCTGCCTACTTCTTCCTGATGTTCGAGGCGATGGAAGAAGCGGCCATCAAGCTGGGGCTCAATGCCGATGCTGCACGCCGACTCGCCATGCAGACCGCCTACGGTGCTGCCGCGATGGGCATGAGCAGTGACAAGCCCCCGGGTGAGCTCAAGCGCAACGTGATGTCGCCGGGCGGCACCACAGAAAAGGCCATAGAGCATCTCGAACAGGCAGGACTGCGGCAAGCGGTCGATGGCGCCATGCAGGCCTGCGCCCAGCGTGCCAAGGAAATGTCCGCCGAACTCGGCAAGAGTTAAACCAAGACGGAGGAGCCCACATGGGCAGTCAACTGGGAAATGCCGGCCTGCTGCTGGTCAACACCCTGATCAACATCTTCATGTTCCTGCTGATGCTGCGCTTTCTGCTGCAGGCATCACGGGCCGACTACTACAACCCGCTGAGCCAGTCGGTGGTCAAGATCACCCAGCCCGTCGTCCGCCCCTTTCAAAGCGTTCTTGGGCCGGTGATGGGGCGCTTTGACCTGGCGACGCTGGCGGCAGGCTTTCTGGTCAAGGTGATCAGTATCGTCATTCTGCTGCAGTTGGCTGGCGTGGGCATGCCCAACCTGGACGGACTTGCCATTGCCGGCGTTGCCGCCTTGGCCAGCGCCATTCTGAAGATCTATTTCTTCGCGCTGATCGTGATGATCATTCTAAGCTGGGTCGCGCCTAACGCCAGCCACCCCGGCGCGCTACTGGTGATGCAACTGGTCGAGCCGATCATGTCACCGGTCCGTCGCGTCATTCCGCCACTGGGAATGCTGGACCTGTCACCCATTGTGGTCTTCATCGGCATCAATCTGATCGATGGGATCGTGGTGGGCTCGCTGGTTCGCGCTGCCGGTATTTCCGGCATGCTGGTCGGTCTGTAGTAGCGCAGACGTCAGGCCCACGACAACACCAACTTGCACTGGACACATACGACTGATGCCCGAGCCTACTCGCGATTCGGTCGGACTGGTGACGCCGCAAATGGCGCACTTCGACGACCCACTGCCGCTGGTCTGCGGCAAGACGCTCACGACCTATGATCTGGTCTACGAGACCTACGGCACGCTCAATGAAGACCGCAGCAATGCGGTCCTCATCTGCCATGCCCTGTCAGGTCACCACCACGCAGCGGGATACCACGACGACAGCGACCGCAAGCCAGGATGGTGGGATGCCCACATTGGCCCCGGCAAGTCCATCGATACCGACCGTTTCTTCGTGATTTCGCTGAACAATCTCGGCGGCTGCCATGGCTCCACCGGTCCTTCCAGCATCAATCCGGAAACCGGTCAACGCTGGGGCCCCGACTTTCCCATGGTCACGGTATGCGACTGGGTCGACAGCCAGGCACGCCTTGCCGACCGCCTCGGTATCACCCGCTTCGCAGCCGTGGTAGGGGGTAGCCTGGGAGGCATGCAGGTACTGCAATGGTCGCTCGCCTATCCAGAGCGTATCGCCAATGCGGTCGTCATCGCCGCTACACCGAAACTGTCGGCACAGAATATCGCCTTCAACGAGGTGGCCCGGCAGGCCATCCGCTCTGACCCGGACTTTCATGACGGCCACTACGCTGATCATGACACGCTGCCACGCCGCGGCTTGAAGCTGGCGCGCATGGTGGGACATATCACCTACCTGTCGGAAGACGCCATGGGCTCGAAGTTCGGTCGAGACCTGCGCAGCGATGATCTCAATTTCGGCTTCGACGTCGAGTTTCAGGTGGAGTCCTACCTGCGCTATCAGGGCGACGCCTTTTCCACCTCGTTTGACGCCAACACCTACCTGCTGATGACCAAGGCCCTGGATTACTTTGATCCCGCCGCCCCCCACCAGGGCGAATTGGCCAAGGCGCTGGCCCCGGCTCAATGTCCCTTTCTGGTGGTCAGCTTCACCACCGACTGGCGCTTCCCGCCGTCGCGGTCGAAGGAGCTGGTCAACGCCCTGATTCGGGCCGGCAAATCGGTCAGCTTTGCCAATATCGACTCACCCCACGGTCACGATGCCTTCCTGATGCCGGAACCCCGCTATCAGGCGGTCTTCGCCGGGTTCATGCAGCGTGTCGCCAACGACCTTGGACTGACCTCCCGCCAGGAGAACGACCATGCGCTCTGACCTGACCTTGATCCACGGCTGGGTCCCCGAAGGGGCTCATGTGCTCGACCTGGCTTGCGGTGATGGCACGCTGCTCCACGCCCTGGCGCGCGACAAAGGCGTCTCCGGCTACGGCCTGGAGATTGACCCGGACGGCATCACCTCCTGCGTCGAGAAGGGCGTCAACGTCATCGAACAGAACCTGGACGATGGCTTGGCCAACTTCGAAGATGATGCCTGCGACCTGGTCATCATGACCCAGGCACTGCAGGCCCTGCGGCGGCCTGACCTGATGCTGGATGAGATGATGCGTGTGGCTCGAGAGTGCATCATTACCTTCCCCAACTTCGCCTACTGGCGTCATCGCGTGCACCTGGGGCTTCGCGGCTACATGCCGGTATCGAAGTCACTGCCCCACGCCTGGTACGACACGCCCAACATTCACCTGTCCACCTTCAACGACTTCGAAGCGCTGTGCCGGGACAAGGGACTAACCATTATCGATCGCGCGGTCGGCATCAAGGATCACGAGGGTAGACGCCTGTCGCGGCTGTGGCCCAACCTGTTCGGAGAGATTGCCATTTTCCGCGTGACTCGCAACGACTGAGCCATCGCGGTGCTGGGCTACTGTGGCACTGAGCTAGTGCGACACGGAGCCACTGCGACATAAGGAGGCAAGCATGAAGGGCAGAGGCTGGCGTTACGCGGCAACCCTGGCACTGTTGTTGATCCTGACCACCACGGCAAGCGCTCAGCAGTTCGAGCGTTTTGGCGATGTCGAGGCTCACTACGGGGTGATGGCCAGCAATGCCCTGCCCGTGGAAGTGTCACGGCGTCTCGGTATCCAGCGCTCTCCTCACCAGGGCTTGATTACCCTGAGTGTGAGAAACGCTGATGGCGAGGCGCTGAACGTCGCGACGGAAGGTAGCGTCTCGGTGGTCGGCACCAGCCATGACACCCCTCTGGCCTTTCGTACCCTGCGCGAAGGTAACGGTATCTCGCGCTACGCCACCTTCAGCATCGACACCAGCGCCCCCATGCGTTTTCGCCTGCTGCTCCAGCTGGATCGCAACGCCGCTCCTGAAACCCTGAGCTTTGTACAACGGTTCTATCGTGACCAGTGATACTGACAAGCAACCTGCGCCGCCCGTAACAACAGCGTTAGGCGATGCCCTGAATGAGTGCGCTGCAGGCGCTACGCAGGGCCTCGAGTCCCTGGCGTGCCTGGTCGTTCCTCACCTCAGCGCCGTGTCCCAGCAGTTTCTCGAGACCGCCCAGGACGTGGAAGACGTCATTCATGACACCCTGGTCATTGCCTGGCATAACGTCTGGCGGTTCGAGCCTTCTCTCGAGTCGCCTCACCAGTGGCTGCTCAAGATTTTCGCCTCGCGCCTTGCCAGTCAATGCCAAGCCATCGCGGCGCCACCCACGCTCACCCAATGGCAGCTGGATGTGGATCAAGTGAGCCTGCCGGTGGCCCTGAGCCGGCCGCCATCGCCGTCGCCTGAGAGCCTGCTGGCGCTGTATCAGCAGCTTCCCCCGGTAGCGGTGGATAGCGCACTGAAAGCGCGGCTTTGCACGGCCATCAGCCTGCTGAATGCGGGGCGGGACATGCCTCTTACACCCAGCGGCGAACCGGCAGACCCCAGCCTGTTCGACCCCAGCCTCGGCCCACGCATGAGTCTGTCCAGGCTGGCGCAACGTGCCAAGGTTGTCGTCAACCGCTCGCTGACGCTGCCGATGGAGCAGCTAGCGCTGAGCGCCTGGCTCAACCAGGCACCCGGCAGCCAACGTATAGAGCAGCGGGGCTTGCCCCGTCGCGGCATCGAAGCTCGCTACGCCGATGCCCTGGATGTCAACGTGGATCCTCGCCGGCTGCTGCAGCACGTGCACTATCCGCGGTCCTTCCCCGACCGACGTCAACGCCATCGCATCAGCGACCAGCTGCTATGGGATGGGGACTGGGATATTCCCACCACCCATGCGTTGTCGAGCCGACGCATGCACTTTATCGCCGATATCTGGGAACACCGCCGCGCCCCCAGCGGCAGCCGCAGCTACCACCAATTGGCCGAGCGCCTGGCACGCGGCAAACCGGTCGCCTCTCACTCGGATGGCATGGTGCTGGATCGCCCGGAGAGAATTCTGGCCTACCTGCGCCGCTACCTGCTGTATATGGAGGCCATGGCCTGCTTTGGCTTTGACGCGGGGCTGGGAAAAGACCGGCTGGGGGCGGCCATCAACCGCCACGGGCATCTGGTCAAGATCAACAAGGGCCTGCATCGCATGGCCATGGCGCAGGTCATCGGCATACCTGAGGTACAGGTCAGAATCAGGGGCGTTCACCGTCACTGGTGGCAGCAGGTCACAGGCGATGCCCGCGGGTCCTCTGCGATAGAACGCTTTCTGGCGGCCCTGCCAGAGTGCCAGCCGGCTCCGTCACCATGACGCCAGCGAGACGCCCCAGCGTCGCCTAACGGGATTGCGGGTAGCGACCGTCGACACGCACCGGCAACGACGTGTCCAGCGACAGCGCCAGAGGCCTCCCCTGCTCATCCCGTGAGGCACAGATCCGATAGGCCAGCACTTCGACGCCAGTGCCTGTCACCCGTTGCAGGGTGCTGGCGTAGCCTGGGTCCAGGTGTTGTGCCGGCGCCACGTCATCGATGCCCTCATGGGCCACCAGGAACAGCAGCACCGCCCGTTCTCCCTGGGAGGCCAGCCGCGCCAGGGTCTCAAGGTGCTTGCGTCCGCGCTCGCTGACGGCGTCGGGAAAGTAACCATGCCCATCATCCTCGCGCAGCGTGACCTGCTTGACCTCGACGTAGCAGCGTGGGCGAGCCGGGTCATCCAGCCTGAAATCCAGGCGGGCATCCTCGATCTTGGCCTCACGCTTCAACTGGGCATAGCCCCTCAGCTCGACCACCTTCTCCTCGACCAATGCCTCCTCGACGATCCGGTTGGCGCGCCCGGTATGGACCGAGGCCAGTGACACTCCTGAGCCGCCGTCACCATCAGGCAGCTCGATCAGCTCCCAGGTCCAGGCCAGCTTGCGCGCCGGATTGTCGCTGGCCGACAGCCACACCCGAGCCCCAGGAACGTTCACGGCGCGCATCGACCCGGTGTTGGGACAATGCGCCACCACCTCTCGGCCATCATCGAGACGCACATCGGCCAGAAAACGCTTGTAGCGTCGAAGCAGGGTGCCCCCCACCAGCGGCGGATAGTCCATCAGCCGTGCCTCGCCAGAAAGCGCGACAGCCTCTCGACCGCCTCATGCAGGCGCGGAATCCCCGTGGTGAAAGCGATTCTGACATGATGCTCCCCCCCGCTCAGGGCAAAGTCGGTGCCTGGGGTAATGGCGACATTTTCCTCCTCCAGCAGACGCCGGCAGAAGGCTTCACTGTCGTGACTGTAGGCGGAAATATCCAGCCACAGATAAAACGCCCCCTGGGGAGGCAAAGAGGGTGCCAGCCCAAGCGTCGCCAGTCCCTTGAGCAAGGCATCACGCCGTTCGCCAAGCTCGCGCCGACGCTCCTCGAGCAATGCCAGACAGGACGGTGTGAAGGCCGCCAGCGCAGCATGTTGTGCCGGCGTAGACGCCGCCAGAAAGACATTCTGCGCCAATCGTGTCAGCGGCTCCACGGCCGACTCAGGCGCGACCAACCACCCCAGGCGCCAGCCGGTCATGCCGAAGTACTTGGAGAAGCTGTTGACCACGAAGGCTCGATCCGTCAGCGAGGTCACCGATTGCGGCGCTACGCCATAGTTGAGCCCCTGGTAGATCTCATCGACCAACAGCTCACCGCCCCGCTCGGCAACGCAGCTCACCACGTCCGCCAGCGCCTGCCGATCAAGCACGTGGCCAGTAGGATTGGAGGGGGATGCCAGCATGGCCAGCCGCGTCGACGTCTGCCAATGGCGCTCCACCAGAGCGGCATTCAGCTGCCACGCGCTATCGGGGCCTACAGGCACCGCATCGACCTCTGCGCCAGCCAACGCCATGAAGTGCCGGTTGCAGGGATAGTTAGGGTCTGCCATTAACACCCGATCTCCAGCCCCCGCCAGCAGCTGACTGGCCAGCAGCAGAGCCCCGGAAGCCCCCGGGGTCACAATGATGCGCTGCGGTGAGACCTCGGCCGCAAACTGCTCGGCATAGTGCTGGGCGATCGCCTCCCGCAGGGCGGGAATGCCGGTGGCAGGGGTGTAGCGGGTATGGCCTTGCTCGAGCGCTCGGGCGCCGGCCTCGCGTATCGGCGCAGGCGTCTCGAAATCCGGCTCACCGACCTCAAGGTGAATCACATCCTCTCCGGCGGCTTCACGCTGCTGTGCCAACTCAAGCAAACGCATCACGCGAAACGGCGCTACACCCTCGACCCGGGCATTCCAGCTCATTATGACGTCTCCAACAAGGGGGTTGCTGGCGAACCTGGGCAACTTCCCATGGTCCAACTCACATATTGAAACATGGAATCACGGCGCCGTCCGTCGCCACCTCCCCACCGCCAAAAAACAGGGCTTCCTTGTCCTGATCGAGAAACCCCTAAGACTTTGGGCACAAAACCGGCGGACAGCGCTCAAAAGTGTTGCACTCAGGCTAAATATCAGCTAAACAACCTTCCCTTTGGCGTGAGATACCTTAGCCTTGCGTGGGGTATTGATCAGCAGTCACTAAAGTAATGAGGCAATCCCATGCCAGTTGCACAGAAGAAGCCGGAAGCGCCCAAGAAGTTCATCCCGTACGAGCCGGCCGCGGGCGAAGAGTACATGAACGAGAAGCAGCTCGAGCACTTCCGACAGATCCTGCTGGGCTGGAAGCAGGAGCTGATGGAAGAGGTTGATCGCACCGTTCGTCATCTGCAGGAAGAAGCCAACAATTACGCCGATCCTGCCGACCGGGCTACCCAGGAGGAAGGCTTCAGCCTTGAACTCCGTACCCGCGACCGCGAGCGCAAGCTGCTGAAGAAAATCAACGAAACCCTCGAAGCGATCGACGAGGACGACTACGGCTTCTGTGAGGCCTGCGGCGTCGAAATCGGCATCCGCCGCCTCGAGGCCCGTCCGACCGCCACCCTGTGCGTCGACTGCAAGACACTGGCCGAGCTCAAGGAAAAACAGCTCGGCGGCTGACCCCAACCGGGCCGGTCCCTTCGCCAAGCGGGCACCTGCGGGTGCCCGCTTGCGTATCTGCCGAACGCGACGTGCCGCGCTCACGCTATCCCTCTCGCCCTTCACTCGACCAGGGTTGATGCTCCATGCCCCACGTCCACGGTCGCTTTGCCCCCACACCTTCAGGCCCACTGCATGCGGGCTCACTCGTCGCAGCCGTCGCCAGCTACCTGGATGCACGTCATCAGGCAGGGCGCTGGAGTCTGCGGATCGAGGACGTTGACCCACCGCGCTGTCCGGCTGGCGCTGCCGACACCATCCTCAGGCAGCTGGAAGCCTTTGGCCTCGAGTGGGACGGCGAGGTTCGCTATCAGAGCCAGCGTGATCACGCCTATGAGGCCGCGCTTGCCAGACTTACCCAGCAGGGCATGGCCTACCGCTGCAGCTGTTCGCGTCGCCAATGGCGAGATTACGGGATCTACCCAGGCTGGTGCCGCCAAGGCACTCGACGCCCCGACATCGCCTGTGCCTGGCGGCTGCGCAGTGATCTGGGCGCGCGCCCTGTCAGCTGGCAGGACCGTGTTCAGGGCTATCAGCGCTTCGACCCCGCAGCGCTGGGCGATGTGGTGCTCAAGCGCAAGGATGGCCTGTGGGCCTACCAGCTCGCGGTGGTAGTGGATGATATCGACCAAGGCATCAGCGACGTGGTGCGCGGCCTGGACCTGCTGGACAACACCCCATGGCAGCTCCAGCTCTATCATGCTCTGGGGGTTGAGCCGCCGAGCTATCTTCACCTGCCGCTGGTAATGGGGCAGGATGGGCAGAAGCTGTCCAAACAGAACCTGGCCAAGCCGCTACCTGATACTGAGCGCGAGATTCGCCAGCTGCTGTACGCCACCCTGACCTGCCTGGGCCAACGCCCTGACCCGGCCTCACGCTCAGCGCCGGTGGCCGAACAGCTCCTCAACGCCTGCAGGGCATGGCGCCCTGACGCCATGGTGACGCATGCCATATCTGCTGATCTGCTGGGTGTGACAGCGTCCGAGTAACGGTGGCCACGCGCGTGGACGGGAAGGGGAAGGGAACGGGTACACCCTGGACCTGAAGGTGAGTGCTCAGAGAAGAGTGCCCAGAGGAGAGTGCTCAGGGTTCAGGGCTCGGCGCTATGGGCCTGATCCGTGCAGCGCATCGCCCACTGCCGGGACGGAGAGACTAACGTGTACGTCTATCGCGTCATGCTGTTGCTGGTGTTTTGTGGCTATTTGCTGTCCCCTTTGTTAATGACCGGCTGGGGCCAACAGGGCAGTGCCTGGTACCGCCCGTTTATCATCTGGGGTGTGCTGATCGCCTTGACCCTGTGGCTAGAGCAGAAACGGGCCCTGGATGAACGCTGAAGCTGCCGCCGTCACGCTACTGGGTCTCGGCTATCTGGTGGTGCTGTTTGCCGTCGCCACCGCAGTAGAACGCCACTGGGTTCCCGCCGGCTGGAGTCGAAGCCCCCTCGTCGGCATTCTCGCCCTGGGGGTCTACGCCAATGCCTGGGCCTTGGCGGGAAGCATCGGTGTCGCCTGGCAGTGGGGCTACGGCTATCTGGCATATTCGCTTGGGGCCGCCGGCAGCTTTCTGCTCGCCCCTGTGCTGCTGGTCCCGCTGCAGCGCCTGGCACGCACCCATCAGTTGTCGTCCCTGGCCGACCTGTTTGCCTTTCGCTTTCGCTCACGCTGGGTCGGTACCAGCGTCACGCTATTAAGCCTGACCGCCGCCATGCCGTTGGTGGCCATGCAGGCGCAGGCCATGGGACAAGCCATCCAGCATGTCACCGCAGCGGCCCCCGCCTGGCTACTCTCACTGTGCTTTTGCGCGATTATCACGCTGTTCGCGATTCTTTTCGGTGCCCGTCACACCCACGCGCACCGCAGATACGATGGTCTCACCGCTGCCATGGCGGTCGAATCGCTGATCAAGCTGGCCGCCTTCCTCGCGCTCGGGGCCTATGCGCTGTATGCCATTTTTTCCGGTCCAGGGGAGCTGGAACAGTGGCTATCAGGCCCGGCTGCCGACCTGCAGCAGGCGCACCAGCTGGATGCTGCCCAGTGGCGAACCCTGCTGCTGCTGTTCTTTGGCTCCGCCCTGTTGATGCCCCACATGTTCCATATCAGCTTCGCTCGGCCGCTGAGTCGCCGCACTCTGCTGGCGGCAGGCTGGGGAGTGCCACTGCTGCTACTGCTGCTGGCCCTGCCGGTGCCACTGATCCTGTGGGGCGCACAGCGGCTGGGAGTCGCCGATAGCGCTCAGACCGCCACCTACGCCATCTTCGCACTGTCCACATCACCGAGCGTGCAGGCGATAGCGTTCATTGCATTGCTGGCCGCTACCTGCGGCACGCTGATTCTCACCGCACTGGCCCTGGCCGGAATGATGCTCAACCATCTGGCCTTGATCGCCCACCCCCCGGTGGAACAGCCCGATCTCTACCGTCGCCTGCGATGGTTAAGACGCGCCCTGATTGCCACCGTGATTCTCGCAGGGTGGGGCTTCTCTCAGGCGGTCGATGCCTCCACCGAACTGACACGCCTGGGCCTGGTCTCGGTGATTGGTATGGCCCAATGCCTGCCTGGTCTGCTGGCGCTGCTGTACTGGCCGGGAGCCAACCGCAAGGGTGTGATGACGGGGCTCGGGCTGGGTACCCTGGTATGGTGCCTGGGGCTATGGCTGCCCTTGATTACCCCCCTGCCCCCCTTGCTGGCACCGCTTGACCTCCTGCTGAGTCTGCTGGGTAGCGACAGCCTTGCCCCTCTACCCGATTGGTATCAGGTATCGCTGACCTCGCTGGGGCTCAATGCCCTGAGCCTGATTCTGGTGTCCCTGGCCTCGTCCACGTCCCCACAGGAGCGTGCCGCTGCCGAAGCCTGCTCGGTCGATGCGGTCATTCGCCACAAGCGGCTGCCGCTGTCCATCGCCGATGGTGATGACGCCAAGAAGCGCCTGGCTAGCGCCCTGGGTGAAGACGTCGCCGAGCGCGAGGTCAACCAGGCCCTGGCCAGCCTGCGTCTGTCGGCCAATGACGCCAGGCCCTACGCCCTGAGACGACTGCGCGAGCGGATCCAGGCCAATCTCTCGGGCCTGATGGGGCCATCGATTGCCCAGGATATCGTCGATCACTACCTTCCCTACCGCCATGATGGCCCCCCGGCCCGGGAGGATATCCACTTCGTCGAACACCGGCTGGAGGCCTACCGTTCGCGCCTTACCGGCATGGCCCGTGAGCTGGACGAGCTGCGTCGTCATCACCGCCACATGCTGGCCCGACTTCCGGTTGGTCTGTGCGCCTTCGGCGACGATGACGAGATCCTGATGTGGAACGACGCCCTCAGCGAGCTCACCGGCATTGCAGGAGAAGAGGTGATCGGGGCGCACCGGGCAGCCCTGCCGACACCCTGGAACACGCTGCTTGGGGACGTGCTGGCAGGACAGCGCGAACGGGTCTATCACCACGCCATGACGCTGCCCCAGGGCGAACGCTACATCAGCCTGCTTCGGGCCCGTCTGGATACCGAGGCTCCCGCGGATAGCGCCGGTGGCACCGTCATTCTGGTAGAAGACCACAGCGAGATGAAATGGCTGGAAAACGAGCTGATCCATGCCGCCCGCCTGGCGTCCATCGGGCAGATGTCCGCGGGGGTCGCCCACGAGATCGGCAATCCGATCACCGGAATTTCCTCACTGGCTCAGAATTTGCGCTACGACACCTCGGACCCTCACGTGCTGGAGACGGCCCAGCAGATCCAGGTGCTGACCGAACGCGTCTCGCGAATCGTCGGCTCGCTGGTGGGGTTTGCCCACGGCGGCAGACATGTCGGCGGCAACGCATTCACTACGGTGTCAGCCAGAGAGCTGGCCGACCAGGCGCTGCACCTGCTTCGCCTGTCCCGCCCCGACGCCACCCTGGCGCACGCCAATCGTTGCGCCCCGCACGTCGAGGTGTATGGCGACCAGCAACGCCTGTTACAGGTATTGGTCAACCTGCTCACCAATGCCTGCGATGCCTGCCCCACCACCGACAGCATCTTCATCGATGCAGGCCAGGGTGAAGAAGGTCCATGGCTGAGCGTGACCGACGCCGGACCAGGGATCGACCCGAAGATCCGCGAACGACTGTTCGAACCGTTCGCCACCACCAAGCCTCCCGGCCAGGGAACCGGCCTGGGGCTTGCGCTGGTCGTCAGCATCGTCGCCGAACATGACGGCAAGGTAGAGGTCATATCGCCTCTGCCGGGGCAGGCCAGAGGGACCCGAATTCAGGTATGGTTGTGTTCACCCGTTGTCCATCGATCCGCCCAGGACGCCGCACCCCATGAGCCGAATCCTGATCGTTGAAGACGAAGCCATCATCCGCTCCGCGCTGCATCGCCTGCTGGAGCGACATGACCACCACGTAGAGGAGTCCGACTCGGTCGAACAGGCCCAGCAGCGCGACTTGCAGGCCTATGACCTGATCATCAGCGACCTGCGCCTGCCTGGAGCCCCCGGCACCGAGCTGATTGCCCTGGCCTCGCCATGCCCGGTGCTGATCATGACCAGCTACGCCAGCATGCGCTCCGCCGTGGAGTCCCTAAAACAAGGCGCTGTCGACTACGTGGCCAAGCCGTTCGATCATGATGAGCTGCTGGAAACCGTTGCCCGCATCCTCCACCGCCAGTCCAGCCAGCGCAGCAGCCCGCCCGCGGTTGCCGACGAGGCGGGCCAGCGGCGCACCATGATCGGCAACTGCCCTGCCATGCAGACGGTCTACACCCGTATCCGCAAGACCGCACCAGCGGATGTCACGGTACTGATCCTGGGCGAATCCGGGACCGGCAAGGAATTGGTCGCCCGGGCACTGCATCAGCAAAGCCGGCGTGCCAACGCGCCGCTCATCTGCGTCAACTGCGCAGCGATTCCTGAAACGCTGATCGAGTCGGAGCTGTTTGGCCACGAAAAAGGGGCCTTTACCGGCGCCAGCGCAGCCCGCACCGGCCTGGTTGAAGCCGCCCATGGCGGCACCCTGTTTCTGGACGAGATTGGCGAGCTGCCCCTGGATGCCCAGGCGCGCCTGCTCAGGGTGCTGCAAGAAGGAGAGATTCGCCGCATCGGTTCGGTGGAGACCCGGCACGTGGACGTGCGGCTTGTCGCAGCGACCCATCGCGACCTGCGGGCGCTGTCGCGAAGCGGTGACTTCCGGCTCGACCTGTTCTACCGCCTCAATGTGATGCAGATCGACCTTCCTCCGCTGAGGGAGCGCGAGGACGATATCCTCGAGATCGCCGATGCTCTGCTGGCGAAGACCTGCAAGCGTCATGCGAGGGAGGAGCTGAGATTATCGCGTGCCGCACGCCGGGATATCGCGGACTACCCCTGGCCAGGCAATGTCAGGGAACTGGAAAACGCCCTGGAAAGAGGTGTCATCTTGGCCGAGGGCCAGCTCATCCACCCAGATGATCTGGGCCTTGCCATGCCCGTCACACCCCGCTCGCTTGCCGATCCCCTGCCGACGGCGGCCAACCTGGCGGAGCATGACGTCGCGCGCAGTGACGCCGACGACCTGTCGCTGGAAAACTACTTTCAGCACTTTGTGCTGGAGCACCAGGACCAGATGAACGAGACCGAGCTCGCCAACAAGCTGGGCATCTCTCGCAAATGCCTGTGGGAAAGGCGTCAACGGCTCGGTATACCTCGAAAGCGCCCTGCTCGACGCCAGTGATGACCAGCGTACGCTCCAGGTGACGTCTTCCTTCAGCGCTGGAGGCAACGCCGTGGCGCTCTCTACCCGGCGCGCGATGCCGCGCCTAATGGGCTTTCATCGACGCCAGACTCCCCACTGCCAGCATGTCGCTGATCTCATGTCGTGCCCCCTGCTTTGGTTCATTCGACCATGGTGCAAGTGTCTGTAGCGATCAATACAGGCATTGTAGGCCCTGCACGCCAGCTACCTCTTGATGCACCGGTTGTTACCATCCAACCCAAAAGAGTGCGCCAAAATGGGTAGCCCGAGGTAACACAAACAACCCGGCGGCTTGCCTCGAACCAACTACAAAGAGACAAGTCGCTGTTTAAAAAGAAAAAAATCAAAGTAGGCACGACAACTGCAGTAAGTCTGGGCAAGAACAACAAATTCCGGCGATCGTGGACAGCCAACAACAATAATCTGTCAGAACACGATCAGATCCGCCGCCCCAACAACAACAACGCTTCATGATGAAGCAGGCGGATTGGGCACTAGGCGACGCGGCCCCACAACAAGAACAACACGGGACCAGCGCAGCGCACATTCGTCGAACAACAACAATACGACGAAGCCCGGAGTACCAGGACGCGACGCGCCACAGACGACCGACCAACAAAAGCAACAAGGTCGTCAGAGCGCACTCTCGGCAACAATGACAATAAGCCGAGGGGAGGCATCATATGCCGTCGTGGTTGGATTATTGTTTTGAATACGAGGCGGTCGCCGTCAGGAGCGCCAATAACAACAATATCATTGCTTGCCTGAACCTCCTTGGTGACTGTGGTGCGTATTCAAGGCGATGCGCCATCACGAAGAAGAATCAGCAGCACGGACGCTGCATCCTGCTTTGATGGGGAGGCCCTTGGCCTCCCCTTCTGCTATCCGGCAATCACCACCGTCATGCCTGCTGGGCAGCCCACTTCGGCGCCAGCCCCTTATGGCTGACTCATGACGTTGAGGCGACCGCGCTTTGCAAGGTAGAAAGCGTCCGCTACACTCAACACCTTTCAGACCCCCGCGAGTCCATATCGCCGCATGATCAAAGGATTTACCCGCTTTCTGCAGAGCCCAGGAGAACACTTGAAGTCCCTGTTTGGAGCTCAGGAAGCCGTCGCAGGACCGCCGATGCCACGCGTACTCACTCGTGACGAACACCCCGTGTCCCGTCGCCAGTTCAGCGAAGCCTCCCTCAAGGTACTGTACCGGTTGCACAACGCAGGCTATGAAGCCTACCTGGTAGGTGGCTGTCTGCGTGACTCCTTGTTGGGCATCGACCCCAAGGACTTCGACGTCGCCACCGATGCCACTCCCGAGCAGGTGAAGCAGCTGTTTCGCAACTCACGCATCATCGGACGCCGCTTTCGCATCGTGCATGTGCGCTTTGGCCGTGAGGTCATCGAAGTCACCACGTTCCGTGGCAAGCCGCGTGATGACCATGGCGACCACCTCGCCTCACAATCCGATGATGGTCTGCTGTTGCGCGACAATGTGTGGGGCAATATCGAGGAAGACGCCCTGCGCCGCGACTTCACCGTGAACGCGCTGTACTACAACATTGCCGACTTCACGCTGCATGACTTTGCCGGCGGCGTCGATGACATCGCCTCGCGCACGCTGCGCCTGATTGGCGACCCCGAAACACGCTACCGTGAAGATCCGGTGCGCATGCTGCGCGCCATTCGCTTCGCGGCAAAGCTCGACTTCGATATCGCGCCGGACACCGAAGCGCCCATCGCCGAGATGGCACCGCTGTTGCTGCAGATTCCGCCCGCGCGCCTGTTCGACGAGATCTTGAAGCTGTTCCTCTCAGGAGAGGGGCTCGCTACCTTCCGGCTACTTCGAGATTACGGCCTGTTCGCCATGCTGTTCCCCGAGGCCGATGAGTGCATGGAAGAGCTGCCTTGGGCTGAGGCGCTGATCGAACAGGCACTGGAAAGTACCGACCGCCGCATTCGCGATGATCGTCCCGTCACGCCCGCCTTCCTGCTCGCTGCCTTTATGTGGGGGCCGGTATACTGCCGCCAGCGGGACCTTGAAGCCGAAGGCATGCCGCCCGTGCCCGCCTTGCAGGCCGCTGCCCAGCAAGTCATCAGCCGCGAGCTTCAGCATGTGTCCCTGCCCAAGCGCTTCAGCATGCCCATGCGAGACATCTGGGATCTGCAGCAACGGCTGCCCATGCGTCGCGGCAAGCGTGCCTTTCAGACCCGCGACCACCCACGCTTCCGTGCGGCCTACGACTTCCTGCTGCTGCGCGAGGCCGCGGGTGAGATCGCACCGGGCCTGGGTGACTGGTGGACGGCCTTTCAGGAGGCCGACGAGCACGAACAACGCCGACTGCTTGGCAAGGTGGGAGCCGACCCTGCTGGCACCGCAGCACCGCGCAAGCGCAGACGTCGCCGTCGCAAGCCGCGCAGCACCCCGCCTTCTTCGGATGAGTGAGCCCGATGGCAGCACGCTTCATCGCTCATATCGGCCTCGGCAGCAACCTGGAAAACCCGCGCAGGCAGGTTGAGACAGCACTGGCTGAACTCGACGGCCTGCCGCTTACCCGGCGCGTGGCGGCCTCGCGCCTGTACGCCAGCCGGCCTGTCGGTCCCCAGGATCAGCCGGATTTCGTCAACGCCGTTGCTACGCTTGAGACCGCGCTGTCGCCGCTGGCACTGCTGGATCAACTGCAAGCGCTGGAACAGCGCCATCGACGCAGAAGAGAGCGCCACTGGGGTCCTCGCACGCTGGACCTGGATCTCTTGTGGATGGCGAACATCACGCTTGCCCTCCCGCGGCTGACATTGCCCCATCCAGAGCTCGCCCACCGTGCCTTTGTCGTCCTGCCTCTGGCCGAACTCGATCCCGCACTGACCCTGGCAGATGGGCGGACCCTCGACAGCCTTGCTCAGCAGATGGAGGAGGCACTGCACCGCGGCGACCTGCAACTGCTGACGGCTTCCCCGGTAGACGGTTGACGCCGGTTCACCAAGACACAGGTGAAGCCGGTTCACAAAGACACAGTTGAAGACTCTCCCCCGCTTGGTCAATGTTACCTATCGACACAGATTCACCCATCGGTAACAATCCGCGGTAATCACTCAGGGGCGGCCACGATGCACGCCCTGTTGCCAACACGAGAACACGCCATGACTTCTGTCACCCTGAGCTCGCTGAAGGCTCGCAAGCGCGCCGGTGAACCCTTCAGCTGCCTGACCGCCTACGATGCGTCCTTCGCCGCCAGCGCCGGCCGCGCCGGTATCGACGTTCTGCTGGTCGGGGATTCCCTGGGCATGGTACTGCAGGGACACGACAGTACCCTGCCCGTCACCATGGACGACATCCTCTACCACACTCGCTGCGTCGCACGCGGCAAGGGTGACAGCCTGCTGATGGTCGACCTGCCGTTCATGGGCAATCCTAGCCGCGAGCGCCTGCTCGACAATGCCGCCGCGCTGATGCGCGCCGGTGCAGAGCTGGTCAAGGTCGAGGGCGAGGGTTGGATGGCGGACGATATCCGCGAGCTGACCCGACGTGGCGTGCCGGTATGCGCCCATCTCGGCCTCACTCCGCAAACCGTGCACCAACTGGGCGGGTACAAGGTTCAAGGCCGCGAAGCAGAAGCCGCCACCCGTATTCTGGAAGACGCGCGTCTGTTGGTCGACGCCGGCGCTTCCGTCATTCTGCTCGAATGCGTGCCTGCCAGCCTGGGCCGCGCGGTCAGCGAGGCCCTGGAGGTCCCGGTTATCGGTATAGGCGCGGGCCCAGACACCGACGGCCAGATCCTGGTGATGCACGATATCCTCGGGGTCACTCACGGGCGCACGCCGCGCTTCGTGAAGAACTTCCTGGCCGAGGCTGAAGATATCGAGGGTGCCTTCCGGCGCTACCACGAAGCGGTGCTCAGCCGCGAATTCCCCGCTGCAGAGCACTGTTTCTAGGAGAGTAGCATGCACGTCCACCCCGCCATCGCGGACCTGCGCGAGGCGCTGCGACCTCATCGCTTGGCCGGAGCCAGAATCGGCCTGGTACCGACCATGGGCAACCTGCATCAAGGCCACCTGGCCCTGGTCGAGGCAGCGCGAGAGCGCTGTGACCTGGTCGTCGCCTCGATCTTCGTCAACCCGCTGCAGTTCGGCCCGAGTGAGGACCTGGACAACTACCCGCGCACCATGGAAGCCGATCTGGCCAAGCTGGAAGCCGCGGGCTGCGATATGGTGTTCACCCCGACGCCGGCGATCATGTATCCCGAGGGACTCGAAGGCCAGACGCTGGTTCGCGTACCCGGGGTCAGCGAAGGTCTGTGCGGAGGTTCCCGCCCCGGGCACTTCGACGGCGTATCGACCGTGGTCAGCATGCTGTTTCACATCGTCCAGCCCGATGTCGCCTGCTTCGGCGAAAAGGATTATCAGCAGCTCGCGGTGATCCAGCGCATGGTTAGCGATCTCCACCTGCCCATCGAGATTGTCGCCGTCCCCACCGTACGCGAGGCGTCGGGCCTCGCGATGTCTTCGCGAAATGGTTATCTCAGCGCTGCCGAGCACGCCACCGCGGCTGAGCTGCAGGGCACTCTGGTGCAGCTGAAACAGGCGCTGCAGCAGGGCGAAGACGTCGCTCGCACCCTGCAAAACGGCAAGACACGCCTTGAGTCACTGGGTTTCAGGCCCGACTATCTGGAGCTACGCCGTCGTGATCTGGGTCACGTGGCTGCCGATACCCGCGAGGCCGTTCTCCTGGTGGCCGCTCGGCTCGGCGCCACACGCTTGATCGACAACCTGTTTGTGACACTGCCGCGCTAGGAGTCCGTATGCCATCGCTCAAGGACCAACTTGGATCGCTCGTCTATTCCACCGAGCACGGTGATATCTGTCCGCAGTGTCGAGCGCCCAAGGAGGCTTGCCGCTGTGATGAGATCGCTGACCAGGCACGCCTTGAAGAGCTGGACGGGATCGTGCGCATCCGCCGGGAAACCAGCGGTCGCAAGGGCAAGGGCGTCACCACCATCAGCGGTGTGCCGCTGGCCGAAAAGGAACTGAAGGCACTGGCCAAGGAGCTGAAGAAGCGCTGCGGTACCGGAGGCGCCCTGAAGGATGGCATCATCGAGATCCAGGGCGATCATCGTCAGGTGCTGAAGGAAGCCCTCGAGAAAAAAGGCTTCAAGGTCAAGCTGGCCGGTGGCTAATCATCCCTGGTACGCGACGAGAGGTAGCCGCGAGCAGAGGCAGAAAGAGGTGGCAGCCTAGGCGCCCCTCTGACGATACACCGCGCTGCTGGCGACAGCCCTGATAGCCTAAGCCCTGATAGCCTAAGCCCTGGTGACCACAGTCCTGAAAACCAGACCGCGGCTAGCCAGAACCCAGCTGGCTTGCCAATGCCGGCAATACCTGATCGACGGCCCCATCAAGCTTCAGGGTAAACAGGTCATCGGCACGGGTCTTGCCCAGGTTGATGCAGGCGACGGGCTTTCCGGCCTTGACGCTCTCGCGCACGAAGCGAAAACCAGAAAACACCATCAGCGACGACCCCACCACCAGCAAGGCGTCGCTATCATCGAGCAGGGCACGGGCGTCAGCCACAACAGCCGCAGGCACATTGTCACCGAAGAACACGACGTCTGGCTTCCAGATACCGTCACCGCAGCGCCCACAGGCAGGCACATCGAAGCGTGAAAAGTCGGCTTCCAGATCCGCATCTCCGTCAGGGGCGGCCGCGATCCCGGAGTGGTCGAAGGTCCAGTCAGGGTTGCGGCGCGCCAGCTCAGTATGCAGTGCATGCCGCATCTGGCGGGCACCACACTGCATGCAGACTACCTGATCGGCGCGGCCATGCAGGTCGATCACACGCCGGGAGCCACTGCGCTGATGCAGTCCATCGACGTTTTGGGTAATGATGCCGGACACCTTGCCGAGCCGCTCCAGTTCGGCCAGGGCACGATGGGCGAGGTTAGGCTTGGCGTCGTTGAGCACGCGAAAACCGATCAACGCCCGCGCCCAGTACCGCTGCCTTGCGCCATGGTGGGCCATGAAGTCACGATGATCGATCGGCGGGGAGCGTTTCCAGTCCCCCTTGGCATCGCGATAGTCGGGGATCCCGCTGGGCGTGCTGATACCCGCACCACTGAGCACGGCAATGCGCCGATGACGGTGACAGAAGTCGACCAGGGCGCTGGGTGATAAAGCTGCTGGCAGCAATGTCGGGCGGATAGCGTCCGGCATGATGGCTCCTCATCAGAGACAACAAAGGCCGGATCTGCCTGGCTATCCGGCGCCACCAGTTTACATGTCCAAGGGTCGCATGGCCCGGATGCCCCTTCATTGTCTACAATGGACAACATTCTGCTACGGGCAAGGAGTGCCGATGGCCTGGCTGGATTACCTGCTGCCACTGTTCTTTCTGTTTCCACTGGCGGCCGCCGCGACGGTGGTGGTGGCGCTGCGCAGCTTGCACGATCCGCGCGTGCATTCCCCGTTTGATGCACACCCCCTGCGAGAGCCAGGGCAGCTGCTGCGCGATCGCCTCGACAGAGCCTTCGCCAGTCTATTCTTGAATGCGGCACTGGGACCGGTGCTGGTGCTGACTCCGCTCGTCTACGGCATGGGCCGCATGCTGTTTTCACGCCACCAGAACTGGCTGGAATGGGCCTTCTACGGCGTGCTGTGCACCCTGCTTGCCATCGTATTCAGTTTCCGTCTGATGCGTGACTATCAACGCATTCGCCGGATCAAGCTCGGTCTGGCGTGTGAGCTGGCGGTCGGGCAGGAGCTGGAACGCCTTATCCGGCCTGAAGCTCACCCCTTTTTCGTCTTCCATGATGTGCCGGCCGACACCTTTCTGATCGACCATATCGCGATCACTCCCTACGGCGTCTTCGTGGTCGAGACGCGCGCACGTACGCCGGGTATCAGTCCATCGGGCGACGTTCAGGATACCGTCGTGGTAGAGCACGAGCGCCTGCGCTTCCCCGGCTGGCTAGAGCGCCGTCCGCAGCGCAAGGCTCGGCAAGCCACGCGCTGGGTGGCATCCTGGCTGTGCCGTGAGCTGGGACAGCCCGTGCCGGTACAGGGGATCCTGGCGCTGCCAGGCTGGAAGATCGAGCGTGAAGTGAGCGCAGATGATCTCCAGGTCGTCAGCGGCGAAGGCCTGGCAGCCCATCTGACCGACGCCCGCCCCGCTAACACGGCCATGGACCCCGTCCTCCACGACCGGGTGATCGATGCCCTCCAGAAACGTGCCCTGACGCGAGAGCTGAGCCATCTGGAAGGCCCCTCTGTCTAACCGGAGCAACGCTAGCTGTTGCGGCGCAGCTCGATGCGGGCCGGGCAACGCCCGAAGGCCACCGACGCGAGGCTGTGCCGGGCAGGGAAGTCGTCGACGTGCTCGGCCTCGATGCCGACGCGTATTTCCGTCAGCAGGCGATTGCCTGGCCCACCACACACCAGCGCCAGTGCACGGCCGCTCCCCCGACCAAAGCTTTCCTCGAAGGCAGCGATCAGATCGCGGCGTGCCACGGTACGGCCTCGCTGTGCTCGCACGAATGCTCCCAGCGCACTGTCGTTGACGATCTCCACCAGGGCCAGCGAGCCATCAAAGTACTGGTCATCCGTCATCCCCATGCAGGCCCCGTGCTTGGCGTATTCGTAGCGATCCAGACAGCTGGCACTACCAGGCATGGCGGCCGTCAGCTCCTGCTCCAGGGCACTGTCGGACAGTGCAATCGCGGGGCCCGCCTGACAGAAGTCTCCCGCCGGTCTCGGACGCTCGATGAAACACCCTTGCCGCTGCCATTCCTGCGTACTCAGTCCCTGGGCGATCCAGCGATCTGGGCGAGATGGCCATAGCCCGTGCAAGACAAAGCCCTCATCGGTACCCGCCAGCAACGCGGGGTCACGACATTCCCGCGGCGGCTGACGACGGCTGCCGCAAAAGCCGGGATGCCAGGTCAAGGCCAGGACATAATGGTCAAAATGCGGTTGCTCCAGATCCAGCAGCGCTGCGCGCTGCTCCTCCGCGTCGTGGGCCTCGACCGTGCTCCCCAACATTGCCAGGGCCAAGGCCAGCGCCAGGGCCAGGGACAGGGACAGGGACAGAACCCAACGCTGACCTGGCTTGTCGGCCACCACCGTCGCGTAGGTCATCCGAGCTCCCCGCAGGCGACTTGCAAAGGCGCGCCACAGTTGGCAAGGTGCGCGCCCTCGATATTTCCACTCTGTTGTCTTTCTGGATAACTGTTTCATGAAGCTGATCACCTTTGATCCGTTACGGAGCCTGGGGATCTCGCAGGCGCGCTATATCAAGCCTGACCACATGGACGAGCACCGCCAGGAATTGGCGGAAGCTGACGCCCTGCTGTTCCCCGAGTACTGGCAGATCAACGCCCTGGCCTATGGCCTTGGCCAACGAGTCTTCCCTAGCCTGGCAACCTATCACCTGGGCCATGACAAGATAGAGCAGACGCGCGCTTTCCGCGCCTGCTGTCCGGAAGCGACGCCAGACACTGCCATCCTGGGCGTCAATTCCCAGGCGATACACGACGTGGAGGCACGCTTTGGCTACCCCTTTGTGGCCAAGCGGGTGCGCAGTGCCATGGGGCAGGGTGTGAGCCTGATTCGCTCTCGGCAAGCGCTGATCGACTATCTGTCCAGTGAGAACCTGCTCTACGCCCAACGCTATCTGCCGATCGACCGAGACCTGCGTATCGTGGTAGTAGGGAAGCGTATCCTAGCCGCCTACTGGCGCCAGAGTCCGCTGGATGACTTTCGCACCAATGTGGCGCGAGGTGGAGAAATCCGCCACGACCCAGTGCCCGATGCGGCGCTAGCGCTGGTAAAGCGCCTGTCGTCACGGCTGGGCATCGACCACGCGGGCTTCGACATTGCCATGGTCGAGGGGCGCCCCATGGTACTCGAATTCAACCGACTGTTCGGAAATCAGGGCATCGACGCGCCTGAAACCACCGTCCCAACCGCCATTCTCGAGCATCTGGGCGCCCCCTCACTGCCGCAGGCAGCCTGACGACGACCCTCGCAACAAGGGCCGCCGCGCCGCGTCCACTACAGGCGAGAAGGATGACTGCCGGGGTCACCCTCCACATGGGGACGATCATCATGGCTGACGCCATGATGTTCACCTTCCGGAAGCTCCCAGGTGCCTTCCTCGGTCCAGGGGTCATCCTCCGGGAACTCCTCGATATAGATTTCCTTGTCGGTATAGTCAGGCTGATAGCGCAGGTCGTAGTGCGCCGCTCGCACCGTCGAGATACACAGCAGCAGCGCCACCAGCAGCAACGGCACCCCACCCACGACGGATGCTGTCTGCAGGGTCTCCAGGCCTCCGATGAACATCAGTACCGCCGGCATGAACGACAGCGCGAAGGCCCAGAACAGTCGATTCCATCGCATCGGCTCTTCATCGACCTCCTTCTGCACCACTGCTGCCAGGATGTAGGAAATCGAGTCGAAGGTGGTGGCCGTGAAGATCAGGGCCAGCAAGGTGAAGGCGAAAATCACCAGATAGCTCAGCGGCAGGGTCGACAGGGTGGCAAAGATGGCCGCCGTGGCGCTCTCTTCGTTGAGGATGGTGACCAGGTCCAGGGTGCCGGACAGGTGCAGGTAGAGGCCGTAGTTGCCCAGCACGATAAAGAACAGGGCACAGCCGAGGGAGCCGAAGAAGATCGATCCCGCCACCATGGAGCGAATGGTCCGCCCACGCGAGATGCGCGCAATGAACAGCCCCACGCTGGGCGCAAACACCAGCCACCAGGCCCAGTAGAAGATGGTCCAGTCCTGGGGGAAGTGAGTGGACTGGAAATTCTCGAATCGCGCAAAGGGCTCGGTCCAGGTGCCCATGTGCACCAGGTTGCTGAGAACCCGCCCCAAGGCGTCCAATCCGGTGCTGGCCATGAACTCGGTGGGCCCCACGACGAAGACGAAGACCAGCAGCCCGGTGGCCAACCAGAAGTTGATGTCGGAGAGCACCTTGATCCCCTTCTTGAGCCCCACAAAGGCACTGTAGCCAAAGATCGCGGTGCACAGCATCAGCACGAAGATTCGCGCGGCCAGGGTCTTGGGCACACCAAACAGCTCATACAGCCCTTCATTGATCAGCGGGGCCGCCAAGCCCAGCGTGGTGGCCCCGCCGCCGAGCATGCCAAACACGAACAGCACATCGATCAGTTTGCCTGGCCAGCGATGGGCGCGACTCTCACCCAGCACGGGCATCAGGGCCTCGCTGATCTTGAGCACGCTGTGATTGCGCACATAGTAGAAGTAGGCGATCGGGATGGCCGGAATCAGATAGATTGACCACGCCACCGGGCCCCAGTGAAAAATGCCGTAGGCCGCCGCCCATCGAGCGGCATCCGGCGACAGAGGCTCGGCGTGAAACGGTGGCGCCTGGTAGTAGTAGATCCACTCGATCATCGACCAGTACAGGATCGAGGCTCCGATCCCTGCACAGAACAGCATCGCTGCCCAGGATACCGTCGAGAACTCGGGTTGTTCTTCAGGGTCCCCGAGCTTGATCTGCCCAATATCGCTGAACACGATAAACAGCATGAAGCCGCTCGCGCCCAGCCCGAGCGCCAGATAGAGCACGCCAAGTTCATTGGTGATGAAGTTCTTGGCTGCCAGCACCCAGGTGGCGCCCTGTTCGGGAAAGATCACCAGGGGCACAGTGACGGCAAGAAGAAGGAACAGCGAACCGAAGAAGGTCGGTTTGTCGATCACGTCAAAGCCATGATCGCTCTGGGGGGGCGTCTGCGTTTTCACAAATCAATCCCTTGTTATGTTTTTCCCCCTCAGTATACGAGAAAACCGCGTGGCGCCACCGTGCCGGCACCTCCGGTGGCCCACGCTACCTGCGCTTGCGTCAACGCCGCGGTGCCCTGCACCGACAGCAAGCCGCTGAGCAGGCCTGCCTAATCCCCGCGCAGCTTGCCGCCCATCTCCTGGGCCAGGTCTACCGCGTAGTGATCGGTCATGCCGCCGATAAAGTCCAGCATACGACGGTAGCTGTCATACAAGGACCAGGACGGCAGCGGCGTATTCTCGCCGATCAACGCCAATACCCGCTGATGCTTGAAGCTCGAATGCCCGGTGTGATGCAGCTCATGCGCCGCACCGATAAAGGCCTCCAGCAGGATGCCCAACGTCGTGTAGGCGCCGATTTCCAGCTTGGCCTTGCGCGTGTTCTGGAAGATCCGCTTGCGCGCCAGCTGCTTGGCCAGCTTCACCCCCCAATCAAGGTCCGGGTGGCATAGCTCCAACAGGTCTTGCTGCAGCGTGCCTGACAGCAGTTCCTGCTCGTGTTCGACGAAGACCTTGCCAACATCGGTGACGGCCCGCTCCATGGCCGCCCCCCGCAGCGCCGCGATACGGCGTCGCTGAGACACGCCATTGCGACACATCTCGGCATAGTCCGCTGGCTCTCCCCCGGCAATCTGGGTGAGAATTTCCGCCACCTCGTCAAAGTCCAGGATGTCCATCTCCACCCCGTCCTCGAGATCCAGCAAGGCGTAGCAGATGTCGTCTGCCGCCTCTACCAGCCAGGCCAGGGGATGACGGCACCAGCGATGCTCGCCCTGGGGGATCAGGCCCAGGTGCTCCGCCACCTGTGCCAGCGCGGGAAGCTCGCTCTGATAGCAGCCGAACTTGCCGGCCTGGCCACCGTGGGTCACTGTCCATGGATACTTCAACAGCGTGCCCAGGGTCGCCGCGGTGAGGCGCATGCCGCCACGAAACTGGTTGTATTCGATCTGGGTCACGATGCGAAAGCCCTGAGCATTGCCTTCGTAGGTCAGCAGGTCTTCACGCTCCAGCGGCGTCAGCCCGTCGAGCAAGCCGCTACCATTGTTCTCGGCACACTTGAACCAGTCACGGATGGCATACTCGCCGGCGTGACCGAAGGGCGGGTTGCCGATGTCATGGCCCAGACACGCCGCCTGGATGATGACGCCGAGATCCGCTGGGGTGATCCAAGCAGGCAGGCGATCACGCAGCAGCTCGCCCACGCTCATGCCCAGCGAGCGGCCTACACAGCCAACCTCCAGCGAATGCGTCAGGCGGGTGTGGATATGATCATTGTCGGTCAACGGGTGCACCTGGGTCTTGCGCCCCAGGCGACGGAAGGAACCCGCAAAGACAATCCGGTCATGGTCCTTGTGAAAGGGACTGCGCCCCACTTCATCGTGGGTGCTGCCACGTGGATCGTGCAATCGGACCGGATCCAGCAGGCGTTCCCAGTTCATGGTTTTCATGGCGGCTCCCTCCTTGTGAACCGCCATTCTGACACCAGCACCCTCATCAAGGCCACGCTCACCGAGAGCTCAGCCAATTTCCCAGGGCATACCGCCGCTCATCAGCCCTGGCGCCTTCCTGGCTTACTTGAGGCGGCGCCGGAGTAACATGGCGTAGACAGCCCCGGCGATGATCAACGTCACCGCGAAGACATAGATGCCGATGGAAATCCCGCTGTTCACCAGGATGCTCCAGTCGCCACCGCTGATCGACATGGCACGCCGCAGGTTGAACTCCATCTGACCGCCCAGCAGCAAGCCCAGCACCACCGGCACGGTCGGTATCTCCAGCTTGCGCAGGACATAGCCGAGCACCCCGAACGCCAGCATCATGTACAGATCGAAGGGACTATTGTTGAGCGAATAGACGCCCACGAAGGCGATCAGCACCACCATCGGCATCAGCAGCCAGCTGGGCGCCTGCAGCACACGAGCAAACAGTCCGACCAGCGGCACATTGAGGATCAGCAGCATGATGTTGCCGATAAACAGCGCCGCCACCAGCCCCCACACCATCTCCGGCTGCTGCGCGAACAGCAGCGGCCCCGGGGTGATGTTCATCGACAGCAGCAGCGCCAGCAGAATCGCCGTGGTGCCGCTTCCAGGAATCCCCAGCGACAGCATCGGAATCAACGCACCACCGGCAGCGGCATTGTTGCCGGCTTCCGGTGCAGCGACGCCGCGAGGGTCGCCGTTGCCGAAATCGCCTTTCGCCCCCAGCCAGCGCTTTTCCAGCATATAGGAGAGAAAGCTACCCAAGGAGGCACCGGCTCCGGGCAACACCCCCGACACGAAGCCGATCAGCGAGCCGCGTCCAATGCTGCCCTTGCAGGACAGCGACGACGTCATGCCCGGCCAGGCCGAACCCAGCTGGACGTGAGGCTTGTCGGCATCGTGGCGTTTTTCCAGAAACACCAGACACTCGGAGATCGCAAACAGGCCGACCAGCGCTACGATGAAATCGATGCCGTCATACAGTTCGAAGGTACCAAAGGTATATCTGGCGACGCTGGACACCGGATCGATGCCCACGGTGCCCAGCAACAGTCCCAGGCACGCAGCAATGAAACTCTTGGTGAAGCTACCGCTGGTCACGCCGCCGATGGTGGCAAACGCCAGCAGGAACAGCGCGAAGTATTCCGCTGGCCCAAACTTGATGGCCAGATCGACCAGCAGCGGGGCGAACAGGGTCAAGCCGATGGTGGCGATGGTTGCCCCCACGAAGGACGCCACCGCCGACAGCCCCAGGGCCTCACCACCGCGGCCTTTCAGCGCCATGGGGTAGCCGTCGAGGGTCGTCATCATGGCCGGCTCGTCACCGGGAATATTGAGCACGATGGAGCTGATACGCCCCCCGTACATGCAGCCGTAGTAGACGCTGACCAACAGGATCAGGGCCGCCGTGGGCTCCAGTCCGAAGTTGAACGCCAGCGGGATCATCAGGGCCACCCCGTTGACCGGCCCGAGTCCCGGCAAGGCGCCGATCAGGGTGCCCACCGCACAACCGATCAGCGCCAGCAGCAGAAATTCCGGCTGAGTCGCGACCGCGAAGCCCTGGGCAAGAAACGCTAAGGTATCCATGTCAGGCAGCTCCCCACCAGGGTACGTTCGGCAACGGCATGCCGAGGCCAAACTCGAACAGCACATAGAGCCCCACCGCCAGTCCGGTCCCGGCCACCATGGCCTGCTGCCAACGGGCACCAAACAGCCGCGTCAGCAGGACGGCACCGACCAGCGTGGCAGGCAGGAAGCCCAGCGCTTCCAGCACGCCCGCATAGGCAGCCAGCAACAGCAACACTGCCAGCTGACGTGCAAGCCCGGCACGATCCGGCCAGCGCTCGTTAAAGCCCGGCCGAAACAGCAGATACGCCGACAATAGGCCTAGCGGCAGACTGACCAGCCGGGGGAAAGCCCCCGGCCCTACCGGCTGCATGAAGCCAGTGACGAAGCTGTGCGAATGCCACCAGGCGCCCAGCGCCAGCAGCAGCAACACCGCCCCCGCGATACGATCACCGACCGGTGCCGGCCGGCGATCATGATTCAGCTCGAGGTCATCGGTGTGACTCATTGAATAACCCCGATCTCCCGAGAGATCGCCTCGACCCGCTCGATGGACTCGACCACGAAGGAGGAGAACTCATCGCCACCGCGCCACAGCGGAACCAGGCCATTCTGGGCAGCGACCTCTTTCCATTGGTCGCTGGCGTACAGGGTTTCGAGGTCCTCTACCATGCTGGCATAGTCGTCGTCAGAGACGTCGCCACCGGTGTAGAAACCGCGCCAGTTGTAGCCGGTCACGTCGTAACCCTGGCTGACGGCGGTGGGCAGCTGGTCGAAGGGCGCCGGCAGCGGATCTTCTGACAGCACCCCCAGCACACGCACGTCACCCGATTCGATGAAACCTGCCACTTCGCCCAGGTCTGTCGACACCACATCCACATGGTTGCCCATCATCTGGGTCACCGCGGGACCGCCACCATCGAACTGCACCCAACGCAGGGCGCCTACCTGGTCCCCAGGCAGCCCCGCTGCCTTGGCCAGCATCAAGGCCCGGATGTGGTCCCATCCACCCGCACCGCTGGAGCCGGCTACCGCCACAGAAGAGGGGTCCGCCACGATGGCCTCGAGCAGTTGTTCGAGGCTTTCGTATTCGCTTTCGTCATCGACCAGGATGACCCCGACATCGGTACCCAGCATCGCCAGCCAGCGCATGGTCTCGGCACCGCCGGGATAGCGGCCCTGGGCAATCTGAGTCATGCCCACCGTGCTGGTCGCCACCATCAAATCACTGTCATCGGCGCGCTTGGCCGCCACATTCGAAAAGGCCACGGCACCGACACCGCCCGGCATGTTGGTGACTTGTACCGTGCCGTCCGTCAGTTCGAGGTCGGTCAGCAACTTGCCGACACTACGACAGGTAAAGTCCCAGCCACCGCCGGGGTCTGCCGGGGCAATGCACTCATCGATGGGCACGGCGTTGACGGTCGAGGACAGACCAAGACCCAGCGCGAGCAGCGGCAGTCCAATACGAGGCTTGAGCGAGAATGGCATGAGCAGGGCTCCTTGCAGCATTTGTTGATTATTGGGGTATGTCGTGTTGTGGTGGCCACCGCCACCGGTGTCAGCGTTGCTTGCGGTGAAGCGACAGGTACCTGGGTCGCCGCTGTCCTCCCATCACCTGGACAGCTGTTGCGGATGACCGCTACCGAGCGGATCGGCATCTTCTACACGGCAGCGTGTTGACTTGCGCGTGTTCTATCGGATTAGCCAATACCTCTACGTTGCGCCGTCTCGCCTGGCTGTCTTCGCGCTCGCCTGTCGACGGCTCCGAGCAGAGGCCGCTCCGTGGCCAGGCTAGACAACGCCCCGACGACGCAGGTCTTCGCACTGTGTTGCGTCAAAACCCAGCTCCGCCAGCACCTCGGCAGTATGCTCGCCAAGTTTAGGGGCCGGGCGCTGCAGCGCGGCCGGAGCCTCACGCATCTTGATCGGGAAGCCGGTCGTTGCGATCGTTCCCGCCTCGCCCTGATTCAATTCCAGGCGCATCTGCTGGTCCAGAATCTGAGGGTCGGAGAAGGTCTCGCGAAGATCTTGAACGCGACCGCAGGGCACTCCTGCAGCATTGAGATGATCAATCCACTCCGCCACGCTGCGCTGTCGCGTGACACCATTGAGTATCTCGCGAAGGGCGTCGCGATTGGCCATGCGCTGGCGATTGTCGGCAAAGCGGGGCTGCTCGAGCAGCGCATGCTGTCCCAGGGCTTCCAGCAGCCTGCGCACCATCACTTCACTGCTGGGGGCGATGGCCACCTCGCCATCGGCAGCCTCGAACAGTCCGTAGGGGTAAAGCATCGGGTGATCATTGCCGGTCCGCGTCGGGACCTTGCCCGTGGCAAAGAACTCCGCCGCCAGATACCCCAGCATTGCCACCAGGCCATTGGTCAGCGCCGTTTCCAGAATCTCCCCTTGCCCGGTTCGCTCACGCCTTACCAGTGCGGCGCTGACACCGAAGGCCAAGTTGAGACTGGCGACCATGTCACTGATGGGGGGCGCCGCTCGCATTGGCTCGCCGCCCTCGGCACCATTGACGCCCATGAAGCCACTCATGGCCTGGGCCACAAAGTCATAGGCGGGCCGGTCACGGTAGGGTCCGGTGGAACCAAATCCATTGATACGGCCGACCACCAGCCGAGGAAAACGTGTCCTCAGGGTGTCATCATCAAGCCCCATCTTCGCCAGCACCCCTGGTCGGAAGTTCTCCACCAGGACATCGGCATCCGCGAGCAGGCGGTCAAGCACCTGACGCCCCTCAGCGGTGCGCAGGTTGAGGGTCATGGAGCGCTTGTTGCGGTTGAACTGGGCAAAGTAGGCGCTGAAGCCGTTGACCATGTTGCCCTGCTGGCGCACCACATCACCTTCGCCCGGTGTTTCCACCTTGATCACCTCTGCCCCGTGATCCCCCAGCATCTGGCTGGCAAAAGGGCCGGAGATCACGCGTGTCAGGTCGATGACCCTGATGCCAGCCAGGCTCCCTGACAATCGCGTACTGTCCTGCACGGGTGCTTCCATGACGCTCATCCTGTCCGTTCAGCGAAGGGGCTCTGCCGAGAAACATCGACATTTCGACAATATAGTGGCTGACCCCGCATGTTGGACATACGCCTTTTCGCTGAGATGACAGGGGGTACGCGGCCAGTCAGACCGCCTGGGGTATTTCCCTCGAAGGACGATTTCCCTAAAATTCGCTGCCTTTATGCTGATCTACAGCAATTTCTTACGACTATCGGCACATTATTGTGTCTATTGCTCGCAATCTTCCCGAATGCCCTCTCGACTCGAGGCGCTTGAAGTAGAGGCGTAAGCACGCCTTCCCACCCCGAAAAGGTCTGGTCTCATGCAATCCACCCACTCACCCGGCTCCCACGCCGACAAGGGGTTCTTTGGGCATCCACGCGCCCTTGGCCCGCTGTTTTTCACCGAGATGTGGGAGCGATTTTCGTTCTACGGCATCCGGCCGATGCTGGTACTGTTCATCGCCGCCTCCCTGTTTGACGGTGGTCTAGGCTTCGACGCCAAGACCGCCGCCGCCATCGTGGGCATCTATGGTGGCGCCATCTATCTTGCCGCGCTGCCCGGCGGCTGGCTGGCGGACAACTGGCTCGGCCAGCGCCGTGCCGTATGGTACGGCTCCATCCTGATCGCCTTCGGCCACCTGTCCATCGCCCTGTCCGCCCTGTTCGGCGCGGTTGCCTTCTTTGTCGGGCTGATCTTCATCGTGCTGGGGACCGGCCTGTTCAAGACCTGCATCTCGGTGATGGTCGGCAGCCTCTATGACGAGAGCGATGTGCGCCGGGATGGAGGCTTTGCCATCTTCTACATGGGCATCAACATCGGCAGCCTGTTTGCCCCGCTGTTCACCGGATTGCTGATGGACTCCATGGGCTGGCACTGGGGCTTTGCCATGGGGGGCGTCGGCATGCTGATTGCCCTGCTGCTGTTTCGCCTGTGGGCGGTGCCGGCCATGCAGCGTGCCGATGCCGAGCGTGGCCGGGCCTCCACCTGGGACGCTCCGGCCCAGCGACGCCGGCATGTGGGCGCCATCGTCAGCCTGTGTCTGGCCGCCCTCGCCGCCCTGGTCGCGCTGGTCGCCACTGGGGTGATCAGCATCGATGCCCGCGCCGTGGCAGAAGCCATGACCAGCGTCCTGATCGTGGCTGCGGTAGGGTTCTTTGCATACCTGATGCTGTTCTCCGGCCTTAACCGTGACGAGCGCATCCGTGTGACCATCTGCTTCGTGCTGATCGTGGCCGCAGCCTTCTTCTGGGCGGCCTTCGAGCAGCAGCCCACCTCTTACAACCTGTTCGCCGCTAACTACACCGACCGCAATGTGCTGGGCTGGGACATCCCCACCCTGTGGTTCCAGTCCCTCAACCCGGTCTTCATCGTGCTGCTGGGCCCGGTGTTCGGCTGGCTGTGGCCGGCCCTCGGCCGCCGTCACCTTGAACCCGGCAGCCCCATGAAGTTCGTCCTGGGATTGCTGCTGGCGGCCATGGGCTTCGGCCTGATGGTGCTGGCTGCACAGCAGGTACTCAGTGGACCTGGGCTGGTCTCTCCCCTGTGGATCGTCGGCAGCATGCTGCTGTTGACCCTGGGCGAGCTGTGCCTGTCACCGGTGGGGCTGTCGACCATGTCAGGGCTCTCTCCCCAACGCACCCAAGGCCAGCTGATGGGACTGTGGTTCACCGGCGCCGCGCTGGGCAATCTGGTGGCAGGACTGATCGGCGGCCACGTCAATGCTGAAGAAATCCAGCAGCTACCCGAGCTGTTCGGACGCTCGGCCATCGCCCTGGTCATCTTCGCCGCCGTGCTGCTGTTGCTCGTACCCGTGTTCAAGCGCATGCTGAAGCACCACCGCCTCATCGATCCGGCGTCCGCTCATCGCGCGGACGCTGAAGCTATCGTCAAAACAGGAGTCTGAGCATGTCCTCAACCAGCGCCGAGACCGCTCGCCAACGTCTCAGCGAACTGCGTGACGCGATGCGTCGCCATCAGGTAGACGCCTGGTGGCTACCCTCCAGCGACCCCCACAACAGCGAATACCTGCCCGAGCATTGGGCCGGGCGCGAGTGGCTTTCCGGCTTCGATGGCTCTGTCGGCACCCTGGTGGTGACCCAGGACGAGGCGGGGCTGTGGGTCGATAGCCGCTACTTTGTACAGGCCGAGGCCCAGCTCGCTGGCAGCGGCATTGCCATGCAGAAGCTGACCCAGGGGCAGGCTGCCGCGCCGATGCAGTGGCTCAGTGAGCGGCTCGCCGAGGGCGATACGCTCGGCTATGACGCCCAGGTAGTATCGCTGGCACACGGCCGCCAGCTGGACGAACTGCTTGGCCAGCAGGGGGTGAACCTGCGTGGCGATAAGGACCTGCTCGACGAGATCTGGGCCGACCGTCCACGCCTGCCGCTGGAGCCCATCGAACCCCACGACCCGCGCTATCTCGATCAGACACGTGGTGAACGGCTGACCCATCTGCGCGAGGCCATGGCCGACCACGCCGCCGACTGGCACTTGATCTCGACCCTCGACGACATCGCCTGGCTGACCACCCTGCGTGGCTCGGACGTGGGCTTCAACCCCGTGTTTCTGGCCCACCTGCTGGTTGGCCGGGCGACAGCCACCCTGTTTGTCGCACCCGGCAAGCTGGACGCCGAACAGACTCAGGCACTCGCCGAAGACGGTATCGAGGTCGCCGACTATGCTGACTGGGCACCGCGCCTCGCGGCTCTGCCTCGGGACGAGACGGCATTGATCGATCCGGCTCGCGTGACCCTCGGCACCCGTCAGGCGTTGCCGGCGGAGATGAACGTGGTCGAGGCGTTTCAGCCCAGCACCCTGGCCAAGGGCATCAAGACGGATCATGAACTGGCGTTCGTGCGCCAGGCCATGGAAGCAGATGGGGCAGCACTGTGCCGTTTCTTTGCCTGGCTGGAGGAATGCCTGTCCCGCCAGGAACCGGTCAGCGAGCTCGATGTGGAGACCCGTCTGCGCGAACAGCGTGCCCAGCACGCTGACTTCGTCTGCGAAAGCTTCAACACCATTGCCGCCTTCAATGCCAACGGTGCCCTGCCCCACTACCGCGCCACCGCCGAGGCCTACTCGACGATAGAGGGTGACGGACTACTGCTGATCGACTCCGGCGGCCAGTACCGTGGCGGCACGACCGACATCACCCGCATGGTACCGGTGGGCGAGGTGTCCCGGGCGCAGCGCGAAGACTGCACCCTGGTGCTCAAGGGCATGATTGCGCTGTCCCGAGCGCGTTTTCCAGAGGGTATCGCCGCCTCGCGGCTAGACGCCCTGGCACGGGCGCCGCTGTGGGCCACCGGGCGTGACTACGGTCACGGCACCGGCCATGGAGTAGGCTACTTCCTCAATGTGCATGAGGGCCCTCAGGTGATCAGTTCCGGCGCGTCCGTCGCCGAGCATACCGCCATGCGTGCGGGCATGATCACGTCCAACGAGCCTGGCGTATATCGGCCTGGCCAGTGGGGCGTGCGGATCGAGAACCTGGTCGCCAACCGCCCCGCTCCCGCGAGTGAGTTCGGTCACTTCCTGGAGTTCGAGACGCTGACCCTGTGTCCCATTGATAGCCGCTGCCTGGCTCCGCTGATGCTTGACCAGGCCGAGCTCGACTGGCTCAACGCCTATCATGCCGAGGTACGCCGCCGGCTGGCACCTCTGCTCGATGGCCCGGCGCTGGCTTGGCTTGAGGCGCGCACCGAGCCTCTGACGCTGGCCTGATCGCGACCTCGCCGGCGATCTCGCCGACACGCTTAGCGTCAGAGCAAACCAAGAAGGGCTCCGCCATGGCGGAGCCCTTCTGTCGTTTCATGGCAGGCCACAACGTCCTTACAGGAAGGGATTCTTGACCACCGGGATGAACATGAAGCGTAGATTCCAGTCGGCGTCCCACTCGTCACCGCGAATCACGCTGTGCTGAATCTCGGCGGCCAGGCGAACCGGCGTATTGCCCATGCGGATCACATTGGAGTACCCCAGGCCAATCGGGAAATTGACCTTCTCTCCACTGTCCGCTTCCCAGTTGATCCGCACGTTGGGAGTCATGCCCACCAATTCGGTGCCACTGAGTCGATAGTTGAGAAAGTACTGAAGGTCGGTCTGGCTGGTGTGCTCCCGATCATCTTCACCGGCATAGGACCACCAATGCTGGGCCAGCAGGCCCATGTTCCAGCCACCAGGATTCGGCGCCAGGCGAGCAATCAGCGCCGCAGGACCGGCCTGGAATTTCCCTTGCCCCAGTACATCGTGCTCTGCGGTCGGGAAAATCTGCGTCATCCCCAGCCCCCAGATCACGCCATCGCTGCGAGCGGGGCCGGCCAAGGTGACCAGCGCCGTGTCACCGAGCCCCTGCGTCCTGCCCCGATGGGGGGCATTGCGACTCCATTCATCTGGGTCGATATCCAGCGGACTGCCACCACGAGCCAAGGTCCCGAAGCTCTCGTCCATGGGCGAGGAGTTGTACTGGAAGACGGGGCGCACCACCAGGTTCCAGTTATCCTCGGCCAGCTCGAACGGGAAGGACATGACGGGCTGGAACTTGAAGGAGTTCGACCAGCGCCCATCGAAGTCATCACCATCGAGATGGGTGTAGTCGTTCTGCATCCACAGCATCCAGGCGGAGCCGACCGGGTTGGTGGTTTCCTTGGCAATGGCAGCGAGGTCATCACCAGCGGCTGGGGTCTGCTCGCTGTGAGCGGGGACCGTGACCGGACGGCCGGAATCCTGAGCGTAAGCGCCCGTCGCCAAGGCACAGAAACACAAGCTCAGCAGGCTAAACCTACCAATACGCGAAAAAGACATGGGAAAGACCCTCTCAGAAGCGCAGCAGCACTGCTGAAGCTGCAAACGTGGTGACAAGAGCGTGGCGGCTCAAACAATGTTTGGAGAGAATATGCTATTCCGCCATCACTCTAGATCACTCATTGGCCGTTTGTGATACGCCCCTTGAGGTAGGTCAATTTCAACAGAGAGGTTATGCCCTTGCTACGGCCACCACGCTCAATCGTGGTCCTCGGCCAGCGAAGGCAGCAGCACCTTCAGCTTGCGCGTCAGCGTGTTGCGACCCCAGCCAAGCAGCTCTGCCGCTTCGCCCTTGCGTCCCGCGGTGTGCTTGAGCGCTGTCTCGATCAGAATGCGCTCGAAGTCAGGCACGGCCTCTTCCAGCAAGTGGGTATGGCCAGCGGCCAAGGCACCGTCAGCCCAGGCGCGAAACGCCTCACGCCAGTCCCCTCCGGCAGCCACGTCATCCCCCCCACGCAGCTCCGGCGGAAGGTCTTCGACCAGCACCTCGCGCCCGGAGGCCATCACGGTCAGCCAGCGGCAGGTGTTCTCCAGCTGGCGCACGTTGCCAGGCCAGTCCACCCGGGTCAGAAACTCCTCGGCGTCCTGGGTCAGTACCTTGACGTCGGTGGATAGCTCCTTGGCGGCCTCGGCCAGGAAGTGCCTGGCCAGCCGCGGAATATCCTCACGCCGCTGGGACAGCCGCGGTAGATGAACGCGGATCACGTTCAAGCGGTGAAACAGGTCCTCACGGAAACGCCCATCGGCCACCAGTGTCTCCAGATCCTGGTGGGTGGCGGCGATGATCCGCACATCCACCTTGACCGGCGTGTGTCCCCCGACCCGATAGAACTCGCCGTCGGCCAGCACCCGCAGCAGCCGAGTCTGGGTTTCCGACGGCATGTCGCCGATCTCGTCGAGAAACAGGGTGCCGCCGTTGGCTTGTTCGAAGCGCCCCTGACGACTGGCACTGGCACCAGTAAAGGCTCCCTTTTCGTGACCAAACAGCTCGGATTCGATCAGATCCCGAGGAATGGCGGCCATGTTGAGGGCGATAAAGGGATTGCCCGCGCGCGGGCTATGCTGGTGCAGGGCGCGTGCCACCCGCTCCTTGCCCGTCCCTGACTCGCCGTTGATCAGCACGGTGATGTGCGAGTGGGCGAGTCGGCCGATGGCACGAAAGACCTCCTGCATGGCCGGCGCTTCACCAATGATCTCTGCATCCAGGCCTTCGGGAACGCTGACGGGCCGTTGGCGTTCTCGCACGTGGGCGACCGCTCGGCGCACCAGGGCAAGCGCTTCATCGACATCGAAGGGCTTGGGCAGGTACTCGAAGGCGCCCCCCTGATAGGAGGCTACCGCACTGTCCAGGTCGGAGTGAGCGGTCATGACGATAACCGGAAGATCGGGGTGCACCTCACGCACCTTTGCCATCAGGTCCAGTCCATCGATGCCCGGCATACGAATATCGGTGACCAGAACATCCGGGGGTGAGGAGAGCAGACGATCCAGAATCGTATCGGCACGCTCGACCGCTTCCACCTGCAAGTCAGGCTGAGCCAGCGCCCGCTCCAGCACCCAGCGAATGGCGCGATCGTCATCGACGATCATTATACGAGCGGCATCAGTCATGACTCATCTCCAGAGGAATCAGCAAGCGAAATTCTGTGTGTCCGGGGGCGGACTCGCATTCGATCAGCCCGTCGTGCTGATGCAGCACCGACTGGGCAATGGACAGCCCCAGGCCGCTGCCCTCGGCCCGTCCGGATACCATTGGATAGAACAGGGTGTCACGCAGGGTGTCGGGAATACCTGGCCCGTTGTCGATCACACTGACATCGCAGACCAGTCGATGACGCTGGGCCCCCAGAGTGAACTGGCGTCTGGCCCGGGTCCGCAGGCTGATCAAGGGGTCTGGGGTGTCCGACTCGACCAGAGCCTGCACTGCATTGCGCGCAACGTTGAGCACGGCCTGGATAAGCTGTGCTTCGTCACCGATCAGCTCGGGCAGGCTGGGATCGTAGTCTCGCTCGATGCGGACCTGGGGCTGCTCTACCAGCAGCAGTGCCCGGACACGCTCCAGCACCCGGTGGATGTTCAGAGGCTCCCGGCGGCTCACGCGGTTCGGCCCGAGCATGGAATCGACCAGGTCCCTGAGTCGATCCACTTCCTCAATGATGATGCGGGTGTATTCCTTGAGCGCGGGTGTCTGCTCGAGGTCACGCTCCAGCAACTGTGCGGCGCCACGTATGCCGCCCAGCGGGTTCTTGACCTCGTGAGCCAACCCTCGCGCCAGCACCTTCATGGTCTCCTGGCGCGACTGCAGGGCCTCTTCTCGCGAGATCCGCAACAGCCGGTCCCGCGGCTCCAGCTCGAGCAGCAGGCTATCCCGGGCCAACGGCGTCACCGTGTAGTCCACCGTCAAGGGTTCGCCACCGCCGAGGGTCAGCCGCGCCTCACGCTGGGTATAGGGGTGCAAACCGTCTCTGGCACGCGCCAGCACGTCGGCGATATCGTCTTCTCCGCCGACCCAATCTCCCAGCGGTACGCCGATCACTCGGGCAGCGCTGACAGCCAGCAGGGCTTCCGCTGCGGGATTCATCCACGTTGGACGCAAGTCCTCATCAAGCAGTACAACCGCCGTGGTGAGGTGTTCGATGATGCCTGACGCCATGAGCGTATCCTGAGCAGATGAAGTCGTTCAGCCGAGCGTGAGGTGCACCCCCCTGCGAGGCGCTGAAGGCGCCATCCCGAAGCAGGCGTCGTCAGCGAGTGCACTTCCTTAATGCAAGCAAGAAGCGGGCCAGACTCGCTTTCACCCAGACGATGACCACCGTGGTGCGCCGTGTACCCGCTGTCGTCCCACGGGGGAGCCTGGACACTCCTCCCCATGGACATGCTACTGCACCAAGCTGGTGCACTGCACTGGTTTAGGGCTTATGCCGAATGGGATTGGGGCCACGCCAGCGCGCCACCCGGGACCGACGTGACTCTGGCCAGATGTCTGAGCTGCCAGGGGGACAGGGGGACCGGGGGGAACGGGAACAAGGGAGACAGCGAGCATTCGCTATCTACGATGACGGCCCATGGCGGGAAGTCGCGGGCACCGCAACGCGGGCTCGCTGCACGTGCAGCACGACAGCGTCGCTGCGCTGGCGAACCTTGCGATCAGGGTCGATCACGACCAGGACGATGCGGTGCTCTCCCCGCTCGAGCTGAGTCAGGGTCAGTGGAGAATCCCCCGTCGTCACCAGCACGCCATCGACCTCAAGCCCCAGCACATAACCGGCGTCAAGAGGCGGGCTGACGGCCGCCGCGACCTCGAGGCTGCCGCCAGCGCCGCTGGGCAGCACGCTGCCAGATGCCGGACGGGCAATGGCCAGCACCTCCCGTGCCAGGTAGCCCGGCGCAGCAGCGCTGATATCCCCCGGCAGCTGGGACAGTGCCGGGGGCAGAGGAGCACTCGGCACATGGGAGAGCGCCCCTGGCACGAAGCGCTCTCCACCTTCCAGCGGCCGATCGCTATAGGTGACGCCGCCATGACGTTCGACGCGACGATAGAGGGCATCGGCGGCACTCCCCTGGGAGCCATACAGCAGCAGTATCGTCAGCAGCAGGCCTCTCGATACTCGCCAAAGCCATATCCGCTCCCGCCATATCCACCCCAGCCACATCAGCTCCAACCGGCATCGCCGAGCCGGCAGGCGGCCCGACGGCTGTGGCGACATGGCCTGCCGGCAGCGCGGTGGTAGCTTCACGGTGGCTCCTTGATGGGGGTGTCCTGGCAAGCATGCGATGCCTGTCCTGCCAGGCCAAGGGCATCGCTTGCTCGAGGGCAAGGCCAGGCCAAAAAAAATCGGCCCCGCTCAAGGCGGGGCCGATATACGACGCGGTGTCGTCGTCGCTGGATCAGCAGCTGTAGTACATGTCGAACTCGATCGGGTGCGTGGTCATGCGCAGGCGCTCCACGTCTTCGTTCTTGAGCTCGATGTAGGCATCGATCATGTCGTCGGTGAAGACACCACCTTCGGTCAGGAAGCTGCGGTCTTCGTCGAGAGCCGCCAGCGCCTGGTCGAGGCTTTCCGCCACGGTCGGAATGGACTTGCCTTCTTCCGGCGGCAGGTCGTAGAGGTTCTTGTCCATGGCATCGCCAGGATGGATCTTGTTCTTGATGCCATCGATACCCGCCATCAGCATGGCCGCGAAGCACAGGTAGGGGTTGGCGGTCGGGTCAGGGAAACGCGCCTCAACACGCTTGCCCTTGGGGCTGGCGGTGTACGGAATACGGATCGACGCAGAGCGGTTACGGGCACTGTAGGCCAGCATGACCGGTGCTTCGAAGCCCGGCACCAGACGCTTGTACGAGTTGGTAGAAGCGTTGGTGAAGGCGTTCAGCGCACGTGCGTGCTTGATGATGCCGCCGATGTAGAACAGCGCCATTTCAGACAGGCCAGCGTACTGGTCGCCAGCAAACTGGTTCTGACCGTCCTTCCAGAAGGACTGGTGCACGTGCATGCCGCTGCCGTTATCGCCGACCAGGGGCTTCGGCATGAAGGTGGCGGTCTTGCCGTAGGCGTGGGCCACATTGTGGATCACGTACTTCATTTCCTGAACTTCGTCGGCCTTCTTGACCAGGGTGTTGAAGGCTACGCCAATTTCGTTCTGGCCGGCGTTGGACACCTCATGGTGGTGCACCTCGACCTTCTGGCCGATGGCTTCCAGGGTGTTACACATGGCGCCGCGCATGTCATGGAAGCTGTCCACCGGGGGAACCGGGAAGTAGCCGCCCTTGACCCGAGGACGGTGGCCCAGGTTGCCGCCTTCGACGGCGCGGTCCGTTGACCAGGCACCCTCTTCGGAGGAAATCTTGTACATCGCACCTTCGATGTCGGCCTTCCAATGCACTTCATCAAAGATGAAGAACTCGGGCTCGGGGCCGAAGAATGCAGTATCACCCAGGCCGGAAGACTGCAGGTAGGCCTCAGCGCGCTTGGCGATGGAACGCGGGTCGCGCTCGTAGCCCTGCATGGTAGCCGGCTCGATGATGTCGCAACGCAGAATCAGGGTCGCGTCTTCGGTGAAGGGGTCGAGGAAGCCGGTGCCGTCTTCCGGACGCAGAATCATGTCGGACTCGTTGATGCCCTTCCAGCCGTTGATGGAGGAGCCATCGAACATCTGGCCGTTCTCGAAGAATTCCTCGTCGACCTCGGAGGCCGGAATAGTGACGTGCTGTTCCTTGCCGCGGGTGTCGGTGAAACGCAGGTCAACCCACTTGACGTCATGTTCGTTGATCAGGGCGAGAGTCTTGTCTGACATGTGGTCCTCCAGAGTGAAACTTGTTCGTGACTCGAGCATTGGGGCGACGGCACCAATCCCATGTCACCGACTTCGAATTGGGGGATGATCCAGGGAGCAAAAGGGGTACCGGGATCCTTTGTAGCACGCTCCCGGGACAGTTCCCATGGTGACGTGCTCGACACGATGACACTGTCAGAAACAATGCAGGTTGCGTGCCATCATTGCACCAGCATTGATCAAAAAAATCTCAACCCAATGTTTTTCATCGATTTTAAGTTCTCGCCACTGCTGCTCCAGCATAGCGCATTGGCTCACGGCCATCGCGTCAAAGACCCACTTGTGCACCAAAATGAAGCGCCAGAAACTTTTATGCACCAAGATAACCCTCAACCATCTCGACGCTGAAGTCTGCCGAGGCGATCGCTAGGGGTAAGGGGTCGCTGGAACCTTCTGCAACGCGCGGATACACTTCCTTACGTTTGTCGCCGGCCCTCCCGTCAGGGTCGGCGTCACCCGCCTCGGAGTGTCGTCGTGAATATCAGCCTGATCATCGATGCCCGCCTGACCGGCAAGGATTTGTCCTGTCGGCTGACGCAGGCACGCCAGCAGATTGCCCTGTTCCAGGGGCGCAGCGAGATCATAGTCATCGACGATGGTGGCATCACCTCTGAACAGCTCGGCGAGCACGCGAAAGACTATCGGCTGGTGCGCGTCCGTCCGGCGCCGATGGGGAGACGCTTCAACCTGGCAGCCTCTCACTGCAATGGGCGAATGCTCGGCTTCTGCCTGGGCCCACTGGACTCAGCCTGGGTAGAACGCATGATGGCCGCGGCTGCCGACGAATCACGCCCCATGGTCAGGCCATCTCGGCCTTGTCCGCTGGCCCTGTTCCAACTTCTGCGACAGACGCCCACACGGGCACTTGGCGTAGAGCGCAACTGGTTCGAGCGCCTGGGAGGCTTTGATCCATCGCTGGACCTGAGCGCCGTAGAAGACCTGGCCACGCGGCTCAAGGCCTGTCGGGCCAATGCGCTGGTGCAGCGCGCCTGAGGGGTAGCCTACTCAGCAGCCGCCGAGCAACGGCTATTATGTCGTAGTTGGCCCATGCCATCCTGAGCATGCCTGTACTGCGGCCCTCATGCCGTGCCCCTGATGCAGCGGCCCTGATGCAGCGGCCCTGATGCAGCGGCTCCCATGCAGCAGCCCCGTACACTCCTGCCAAACGCCAGCCAGGGGCAGGCCCCTCAGCGACCCGCTGGATGACGCTGGTACTCATGTTGATAGAACACCGTCGTGGAGAGCCCTCTCATCAAGGCGTCACAAAGACGTAGTCATATAGACGTTGTCGTGTAGACGTTGTTATGCCGTGGCGTCGAAAAACGCCGTCTCAAACAGGCGGACACACAAGAGATGGCACCTCAAGCCACTCCTTTCTTGTCGCCTTCTCGCGCAAAAACGCCTGAAAATGGGGCCTAACGCGTCAAGTCAGCGTCACGCAGGTGCTTGAAAGTTCAGTATCTTGAGAATTCACGGATAGATTGACCGCAACAATGCTGGTCGTTGTCATCACCCAGGCCCTATAATGCGGCCCCACTTTTTCCAGCAGGATCCCGTCGTGATCGAGAATCTTCGCAACATCGCCATCATCGCTCACGTCGACCACGGCAAAACCACCCTGGTCGACAAGCTGCTCAGCCAGTCCGGCACTCTGGACCGCAAGGCCGAGGGGCAGGAGCGCATCATGGACTCCAATGACCAGGAAAAGGAACGTGGCATCACGATCCTGGCCAAGAACACGGCGATCCGCTGGAGCTCTCCCGAGGGACAGGACTACCACATCAACATCGTGGACACCCCTGGACACGCTGACTTCGGCGGCGAAGTCGAGCGCGTCATGTCCATGGTGGACTCGGTCCTGCTGCTGGTCGATGCCGTTGACGGCCCGATGCCGCAGACTCGCTTCGTCACCCAGAAAGCCTTCGACCAGGGCCTGAAGCCGATCGTTGTCGTCAACAAGATCGACCGCCCCGGCGCACGTCCTGACTGGGTCATCGATCAGATCTTCGATCTGTTCGACAACCTGGGTGCCAGCGACGAGCAGCTCGACTTCCCGATCATCTACTGCTCGGCGCTCAACGGCATTGCCGGTCCGGAACCGGACCAGCTGGCCGAGGACATGACGCCGATGTTCCAGTCCATCGTCAACATCGTCGAGCCGCCCAAGGTTGAACTCGATGGCCCGCTGCAGATGCAGATTTCGGCCCTCGACTACTCCAGCTACGTCGGCGTCATCGGCCTTGGTCGCATCACTCGCGGCGCCATGTCACCGAACCAGCAGGTCGTGGTGATCAACAAGGAAGGCCAGACCCGCAAGGGCAAGATTGGCCAGGTCATGACTCACCTGGGCCTTGAGCGTGTCCAGACCGAGCAGGCCACCGCCGGCGACATCGTCTGCATCACCGGTATCGACGAACTGGCCATCTCCGACACCATCTGTGACGCGGCTGCGGTCGAGGCACTGCCGGCCCTGACGGTCGACGAGCCGACGGTCTCCATGACCTTCCAGGTCAACGACTCACCGTTTGCCGGCAAGGACGGCAAGTTCGTCACCAGCCGCAACATCAAGGATCGCCTGGACCAGGAGCTGATCCACAACGTCGCGCTGCGCGTCGAGCAGGGTGAATCACCGGAGAAGTTCATCGTTTCCGGTCGCGGCGAGCTGCACCTGTCGGTGCTGATCGAGAGCATGCGTCGCGAAGGCTTCGAGCTGGCCGTCGGTCGTCCTGAAGTCATCATCCGCGAGATCGATGGCGAAAAGCAGGAGCCCTACGAAGAAGTCATCATCGACTGCGAAGAGCAGCATCAGGGCGCCATCATGGAAGAGCTCGGCTACCGCAAGGGCGAGCTCAAGAACATGAATCCGGATGGCAAGGGCCGCGTGCGCCTTGACTTCATCATTCCGGCGCGCGGCTTGATCGGTTTCCGCGGTCAATTCCTGACCCTGACGTCAGGCACCGGCATCCTGACCAGCCGCTTCGATCATTACGGCCCGCTCAAGCCCGACGCCTCCATCGAGCGTCGCAACGGCGTGCTGGTGTCCATGGTACCGGGCAAGGCCCTCGCCTACGCCCTGTATGCGCTGCAGGAGCGCGGCAAGCTGATCATCGACCACGGCACGGAGGTCTATGAGGGCATGCTGGTCGGCATCAACAACCGTGCCAACGACATGGTGGTAAACCCGACCAAGGGCAAGAAGCTTGATAACATGCGCGCCTCCGGTAACGACGAGAACATCGTGCTGACTCCGCCGGTGCGCTTCACCCTGGAACAGGCCATCGAATTCCTCGATGACGACGAGCTGGTCGAGATCACCCCGAACCATATCCGTCTGCGCAAGAAGTTCCTGACAGAAAACGAACGCAAGCGCGCCAGCAAGAAGTAATCGCGCCGCTTTCCGTTGCCTCGATGCCCGCCTTCTGGCGGGCATCGTCGTTTGTAGCGGGACATCCGCCATATTGGCCGACTCGCCCCCCATGGAGCATTTATCAGCCTGGGCTTGATAAAGGAACTTCTCCGCCCATAAGCTGCCACAGGAGTATGGCTTCGGAGTAAGGGGTCCGTCGGCGACCCTGCCCCGACAGGTCTATGCTAAGGACAGAACATCATCTTTCGCGAACGAGGAGCCACGCGAATGCACAAGCATGTCGAATGGGATGATCCCGGCGCCGACAGCGTACAACGCTATTTTGCCGACAAGCCTGACGAGTACCCCACCGCCCACATCGGCAGCATCATTGCCGGCCGCTATCACGGATACTCGGTCAGGGTAAAAGTGGAAGCTCGGGTCGATGACGATACCGCGAGCATTGGCGACGTGGTGGCACTTATCTCGGTCAGAACCGGGGAGCGCACTCAGTCCATCGGTGACCTGTCGGTCGGTGATACGGTACGCCTGGGCGACGACCACCGCTCGCTGGCGCCGCGAGTCGGCAGCTAAGGCCCCGACGGCTATCGTCGACAAGATGAAAAGCCCGCCACTATCACGCCCCACCAACGCCTGCTAAACGCACCCCCTCTAGTCAGGCATACGTTTGTATCGCAAAGTTGGCATGTGAGACCGGGCCATCGCCCGGTCAGTCCGACTGACAAGTCTGACATGTCGACGGATGCCCCATGAGCAGCGACAACATCTGGACCCACAAAGGCACCTTCCTGCTGGCCGCGGTTGGCTCAGCAGTGGGGCTTGGCAACCTCTGGCGCTTTCCTTATCTGGTGGGCGAGCATGGCGGTGGTGCCTTCCTGTTGGTGTACGCGCTGTGTGTGTTCGCCATCGGCGTGCCGATTCTGATTGCCGAGATCATGCTGGGCCGCAACAGCCGGCGCTGCCCGATCATGGGTATGCGCTTCCTGACACGCTGTCACAAGACCTCGAGGGCCTGGGAAATCATCGGTTGGCTGGGGGGACTCTCGGCGCTGCTGATCCTCAGCTTCTACTCCGTCATCAGTGGCTGGGCGATCCACTACCTGGGAGAGATGCTGACGGGCTCGCTACGAGGTGCCGACGCAGCCACCCTCGCCAGTGACTTTGCCAGCCTGATCAGCTCACCGGTCAAGCTGACGCTCTATCACACGCTATTCCTGGTGATCTGCGCGTACATCGTGGCGCGCGGCGTCCACCGCGGCCTCGAAAGCGGCCTGCGCCTGCTGATGCCTACCTTGCTGGTGATCCTGCTGGTCGTGCTGTTCTATGCAGCGGCCGCAGGCGACATGCTCGCTGCCAGCGACTTCCTGCTATCGTTCTCGCTCTCCGACCTGAGCCTGGAAGGCTGGCTGGTTGCCCTGGGCCAGTCCTTCTTCACCCTGAGCCTCGGCATGGGGGCGATCATGGCCTACGGCGCCTATATGCCAAGTGAGACGTCGTTGACCCTCACGGCCTTTACCGTGGCCCTGATCGATACCCTGGTCGCCATTCTGGCTGGGCTGGCCATCTTCGCGCTGGTCTTCGGAGCAGGCCTGTCTCCCGATGAAGGCCCTGGACTCATGTTTGTGTCGCTGCCGCTAGCCTTCACGGCCATGCCTTCCGGCGCGCTGATCGGCGCCATCTTCTTCGTGCTGGTGCTGGGGGCTGCCGTCAGCTCTGCCATATCGCTGATCGAGCCGGTAGCGGCATATCTGGTAGAACGCTTTTCGCTGAGCCGGGTGACGGCGGTCCTGGACGTCGTGGGGGTTGCCTGGGCGCTGGGACTGGCGACCGTCGCCAGCTTCAATCTTTGGGCCGAACAGAGCCCCTTCCATGATCTTTTCGGTCGCAGCGCCTTCGAGGTGCTGGAACTGACAACGCATATCACGCTGCCCTTCTGCGGCCTGCTGATTGCGCTCTTTGCCGGTTGGTCACTGACCCAGACCGAATCCATGAAAGAGATGCACACGCGCGCTGGCTGGCTCAGCCTGTGGCGCTTTCTGGTGCGCTTCATCGCGCCCACCGGGGTGGCCTTCGTGTTCCTCCGTGCTCTGCCTTACGTCGAGGGCTACTGGCTACCGGCCATCGTCGCGATCGTCACGGTAGGCGCCTTTGCCGCCTACCGCACGCTGGGCGAGCACGAGGGACATCACGGCGGTTGATCGCCGCCTGGGCGGCGCCCATCACGACAATAACGACAACGAACACAGCAGGTATCAGGATGTCAGCCATCATCGATGTGCGTCACGTCAACAAGGCCTTCGGCGGCCTGCGGGTCATCAACGACTGCTCCATTCAGGTCGAAGAAGGCTCGGTCACGGGCCTGATCGGCCCCAACGGCGCCGGCAAGTCGACGCTGTTCAATATCATTGCCGGCGCGCTGCCGCTGGACTCGGGGCAGATCCTGTTAAGCGGTGAAGACATCACCAATCGGCCTGCCAACGAACTGTTCCACAAGGGGCTCTTGCGCACCTTCCAGATCGCTCACGAGTTTTCCCAGCTGACAGCGCTGGAGAACCTGATGATGGTTCCGCCCGCACAGCCCGGCGAATCTCTGGCCAAGGCCTGGTTCGCGCCGCGCGCGGTGCGCGAGCATGAGGCCGAGATCAAGCGTCGGGCTCAGGAAGTCATCGAGTTCATCGGGCTCAATCACGTGCGCAACGAGCTGGCGGGCAACCTGTCTGGCGGCCAGAAGAAACTGCTGGAACTGGGCCGCACCATGATGACCGACGCCCGCGTGGTGCTGCTCGATGAGATCGCCGCCGGGGTCAACCGAACGTTGCTGGGCGACCTGATCGGCAATATCGAACGCATGAACCGTGAGTTCGGCTACACCTTCCTGGTCATCGAACACGACATGGACATGATTGCCCGACTTTGCGACCCGGTCATCGTACTGGCCCAGGGCTCGGTGATGGTGGAAGGGTCGATCGAAGAGATTCAGAACAATCCGGAGGTCATCGAGGCCTACTTCGGTGCAGGCGCGGCCTGACCTCCTCCTCCTTGCGCGCAAGGGGGGCAATAACAACGACCGAGGCGCACTGAGCGCCCCATGCAGAGAACAGGACTATGCCTCTACTCGACGCACGCCAGGTGCACGGTGGCTACGGCGGGATGAACATCCTCAACGGGGTGGACATGACCATCGAAGCCGATGAAATCGGCGTCATCGTCGGCCCCAACGGCGCCGGAAAATCCACCATGCTCAAGGCCATTTTCGGCCAGCTCAACGTGACTCAGGGCGATATTCTGCTGCGCGGAGAACCTATCCACAACCTGCCGACCAATCGTCTGGTGGAGCTGGGCATGGGCTTTGTACCTCAGGAACACAACGTCTTCCCGAGCCTGACGGTCAAGGAAAACCTCGAAATGGGCGCGTTTCTCAAGCCTGGCAATATCAAGCGCATGCTGGCCAAGGCCTATGAGTTCTTCCCCCCGCTCTATGACAAGCGACACCAGCCCGCCGGCGAGCTGTCAGGAGGACAGCGCCAGATGGTCGCCATGGGCCGGGCGCTGATGGCGGAACCCGAACTGCTGCTGCTGGACGAACCCACGGCAGGCCTCTCGCCCAAGTACATGTACGAAATCTTCGACAGGGTAAAGGAGGTCAACGCGGCAGGCGTCGGCATCCTGATGGTGGAACAGAACGCCAAACAGGCACTTGCCATCGCCGACAAGGGCTTCGTGCTGGCCGCCGGCCAGAATCGCTTCACCGACTCGGGACAGGCCTTGCTGGCCGATCCCGACGTGGCCAAGAGCTTCCTCGGCGGCTGACGCCAGACACCAGTGCGGAGATATCGCCTTGAACGAATTCGTGTTCTTCATCAACAACGTGCTGATCGCCGGCAGCGTCACCGGGTCGATCTACGCCATTGGCGCGGTGGGGGTGACGCTGGTCTTCAGCATCATGCGCTTTGCCCACTTCGCCCACGCCGACATGATGACCTTCGGTGCCTTCATGGTGCTGTTGCTGGCAACGCTGTTCCCCAATGCCGGCGCGGCACTGGGGGTGCCGACGGCCATCGTCATGCTGCCGCTTGCCATGGTCTTGACCGCGGCCCTGGCGGTCGGCATCGACAAGGTCTTTTACAAGCCGCTGCGCGCCCATGGCGTCAAACCCATCGTCATGGTCATTGGCTCCCTGGGCGTGACGCTGATGCTGCAGGGGCTGATTCGCCTGTTTTCCGGCACCGGCGGACAGAGCCTCTACGTCGATGACCGCAAGGAAATCTTCCGCCTGGCCCTGCCAATAGAAGGCGTGCGAGTGCCGGTGGTGATCACCGAACCCCAGATCTACCTGTTTGTGCTGACCCTGGTCGCGGTCATTGGCCTGCAGCTGTTTCTGTCGCGTACTCGCCTGGGCAAGGCCATGCGCGCGATGTCAGACAACCCCGACCTGGCCCGCGCCTCTGGCATCAATACCAACACCATCGTGGCCGTGACCTGGGTCATCGCCGGTGGTCTGGCGGCCATCGCCGGCACGCTTTTGTCGATGGACGTCACCTTCAAGCCTGATCTGAGTTTCCATCTGCTGCTGCCCATCTTTGCCGCAGCCATCGTCGGCGGCGTGGGCCACCCCTTCGGCGCGATCGCAGGCGGTTTCGTGGTGGGGTTCGCCGAAACCCTGGCGGTATTCAACTGGAACGTGCTGCTCAGACCCTTCCGCGACAGCCTTCCCGAGTGGCTGGAGTTGCCGAACAACCTGGCCTTCGTCGGCACTGAATACAAGATCGTGGTGCCCTTCTTCATCCTCGTTGCCATCCTGGTATGGCGTCCTACCGGCATCTTCAAGGGCAAGGTGATCTGATGACGACCAACGACTTTCATCATCGTGATGACACCAATAGCGCGCCCCAGAGCCGCTTTCCGGTACGCGAGCTCAGCCTGCTGGTGGTGCTGGCCATTGCCGTGAGCGCGGTGTTCATGGTCATGGGCTCCGCTTACTCGACACGCATGCTGGTCGAGGCCAGCTGCTATGCCATCCTGGCCCTGGGGCTAACCATTCAGTGGGGCTACGCGGGCCAGTTCAACGCTGGCGTGATGGGTTTCGTGGCTCTTGGCGGCTTCTGCGCAATGACCTTCAGCGTGCCGGTCAATCCCGCCTTCTGGGACAGCTCCCTGCCGGGAGAACTGGCGCGAGTACTGGCCTATGTGGTCGCTGGCATTGCCCTGGTGTTCGGCCTGTCGCGCCTGACCCGACTGGGCTTGCCCTCCTGGCTCAGGACCGTGATCACCCTGGTGGTCGGTGTGGTCGTCTACATGGTGGTCATCAGCGAATTCCGCGAGGTCACCGACGCCATCGAGAGCCAGATGGGCTTTGTCGGCGGACTGGGCCTGCCGGTCTGGGTCGGCTGGATCGTCGGCGGCGCGCTGGCCGGTGGGGTGGGCTATTTCATTGGCCACGTCTGCCTCGGCCTGCGCAGTGACTACCTGGCTATCGCGACGCTAGGGATCGCCGAGATCATCAAGGCATTCCTGAAGAACTCCGACTGGCTGACCCGAGGCACCGCCACTGTGTCGCCGCTGCCCTGGCCGGTGCCAGCCCCAGGCGAGGTCGGCTTCACCCTGGCCAGGGCGATGTACCTGTCGGTCACCGCGGTGATGATCCTGGCCATCTTCTTTCTGCTCAACCGCGCCTACAACGCCCCCTGGGGCCGCATGATCCGCGCCATCCGGGACAACGAGGTATCGTCTGCGGCCATGGGCAAGGACATCAACCGCCGCCGCCTCGAGATCTTCGTGCTCGGCTGTGTGCTGATGGGTATCGGGGGGGCGGCGCTGGGCAGCTTCAACAGCATCTTTGACCCCAACGGCTACCTGCCGCTCAACCACACCTTCCTGGTGCTGGTCATGGTCATTCTTGGTGGGCCGGGCAACAACCTGGGCACGCTGTTTGGGGCGGTGGCGGTCTACATCATCTGGATCATGTCGGAGCCGCTGGCGCTCTACGTGATGGAGCTTGCCGCGCATTTCGGTCAGGCCAGCTTCGGCTGGGAGGTCCCCAGTAGCCTCGAAAGTCGCGCCCTGCAGGCACGAGTGTTCGTCATCGGGCTGCTTATCACCATCGTGCTGCGGGTGGCCCCGAAAGGCCTGCTGCCCGAGAAGGTCAAGCACCACGACTGATAGCACCACGACGACAGCTTCGCGTTACAGCATCTGACAAGGGCGGCCTGCGGGCCGCCCTTTATTGTATTTTTCATATCTTGATATGCCCATCTTCCAGACAACCATAGTACATCCATCCTCCAAATCATCGATTTCACGTCATATCAAAGCGTATAGGCCATGGGGGCCAATCGCCGTGCCCAAAGCCGAGTCAAACAAAGCGACATGACGATCATTACGCCAATTTACGCAATTTGTCGTTACAGTCATCGAAACTCCGCACGTACACCGACGTCATTACGGAAATCAAGATATCACAAGTGCCAACAGCTCCCTTTTCCATCTAAACTCATGCCGCATTTCTTCACAAAAAAGGCACCCGCAGGTTCAACACCCCTGGCCGTCAATTCCCCTAGAGAAGGGTACGTTCTCCTTAGCCCCTTTAGAAAGAGAGCAACTCGTTTGCGGAGAAATAGCATAGGAGATATTCAGCGATGGCACGCACACTGGCAATTGAGGCCAAGGATCTTTCCAAAACGTTCCACCCACGAAAGCCTAGCAAGGGGATAAGGCAAACATTAAGCGACTTGGTAGTGCCCCGCTATTCAGATATTCAAGCACTTCGTGGCATCCATATGACAATCGAGTATGGACGTTGCGTTGGCCTGTTGGGCGCCAACGGTGCGGGAAAATCAACGCTAGTAAAGCTCATGTGTGGTATCCAAACCCCTACTTCGGGAACGTTGAGCGTGCTGGGCGAAAGGCCCAATCGGCGCAGCCATTCATTTCTGCGTCGACTTGGCGTCGTTTTCGGCCACAAAAGCTCGCTATGGTGGGACCTGCCCGTCGCTGATAGTTTGGACGCTTACGCTAGAATCTATCGTCTCGATCGCGCAGCCTACCGGTCAGAGCGAGCCCAGCTGGTGGAGTGTCTCAACATCGGACATGTCATCGACAAGCCCGTGAGAGTTTTGTCGTTAGGAGAACGGGTCAAGTCTGAACTGGTAGCCTCATTAATTCACCGCCCCACGTTGGTTTTTCTCGATGAGCCGACCATTGGACTTGACGTAGCAGCGCGTTACGAACTTCGTGAGTATCTCAAACAACGTACTCAAAGCGGCCATCTCACCTCAATCATCACCAGCCATGATATGAATGATATCGAAACCTGCTGTCAGGAGGTTGTTCTCATCGATGGGGGTCGAGTACTTCATCAAGGCAGCATTACATCGCTGAAAAAAGCGCTGGGAACCGGTAGTTCCATCTCGATCATTTTACCTGACAGGCCTTTTACCTCACAGGACGGTGATCGCCTCCGTCAGCTACATGCTCCACAGAGCATGAGGAGCATCACCCTGACCACATCGGGCGCCCTCCATATCGTCGCCCCAGACCATGACAGCCAGCAGAGAATCCTCGCTGATGTATATGCCTTCTATCCAAACTCTTCGATACAGGTCAGTGATGCTCCCTTGGAAGATGCGATACTCCAGCACTTCCTCTCTTCGGAAACCCCTGAAAGAAGATCTCGGCCATGAGCCTCCGGCTTCATGAACAGCCAAGCGCCTTCGCAGGTTATGCGAGAATGGCGTTGCTTAGCTGCTACCGGGACCGGGGACTCATATTCAGCGATCTGATCCTAGCAACGCTAGCGCCTTATCTCGTTCAGGCGATAATCTGGCTATCTATCTATCGAGGCTCGGATCACCATCTCATTGCTGGTTACTCACTTACCGAACTACTCTTTTACTATGCGTTTGCCATCGCCATATCAAGGCTCAATAACGGCTACGACATCATCTTCGATCTCTCGGAGCGAGTCACCTCTTCGAGCCTGGACCCGGCACTGGTCAAACCAACGCCCTATCCATTGCAACGTCTTTACGACTGGATCGGTGCCACGACCCTCTACATCATCCCACTAGGGATCGTCCTATCCATCCAAATATTTACGGCTGGCACGGCGGGGGCTCCCCTGCTGTCCGTCGGATCCGGCTACACGATCGCCTGCTTCGTCGTGCTTTCAAACAGCGTGATACTTGCCTTCCTGGTAGCGATGTCGCTCGCCATAGCATGCTTCTGGGTCGTAAAGTCTGACATGCTGCTGACACTACTGCTGGCCTTGCAGGCATTTCTTGGAGGAACATTGCTCCCGCCAGAGTTCTGGCCGGACTGGGCCGAGCCCATCCTGAGCTACAACCCCTTTCGGTTTATGATCGCCGCACCTGCAGAGCTGCTGGCACGGGACAGGTCGGACGTCCTCGCCTGGCTGCTCTGCGGAGGACTCTTCTATACGCTACTGTTCGCGCTTCTGGTGATCTGGCTATGGCAACGGGCCATGAGGAGATACGAGGGAGTTGGCGGATGAATGACGATGCCAGAGAAAGCGCCATCGTGCTAAAGGACATGCTCAAGCTAAGCGCACTATCACAGCTTCGCTATCCTGCCAATATCGTAGGCTTCGTGCTCATTTCGCTATTTATCTTTGGTTTCCGTTTTTTGTTCATCGATTCACTGTTCGAGCACTCACATCAGATTGGCGGCTGGAGCGAGCTGGAAATGACCACGCTTGTGATAATGACGATTGATATCTCACTGCTGACCGCTCCGTTCTATGCCTCTATCAACCGCTTCTTCCTGCTCGTTGCAAAAGGTGAAATCGAACCGTTCTTGATGCGCCCCCTCTCTATTCCTTGTCTTATGGCATTGCGCTGGATGCAACCAGCGGGCTTCGTCTTAATGCTACTGCTTACTCCGTTGTGTTACTGGTCTCTCAACAACCCTCCTACCTTGTCTCATCTACAGATTCTCGCCACGCTTTGTGCTGCAACACTATCGGTTATTGGCAATCTATTGGTACTGACACTCTTGCACCTCATCACTTTCATCATTCAGCGCTCGGTCGATGCTGACTTCATCTATTCGGAGCTATATCGTTTTGCACTAATTCCTCCCAGCGTCTTCTCACGCCGCATGGGCGGTCACGTACTCTTGCTGGTGCCGCTTTTGCTCTCTGCCTCAGCACCTGCTGCCATCTTGGCGCGCGGGGACTATCTTTGGCTTGGCTGGCAGGCCGTTGGTGTAGCGATCACGGCCTGCATCGTAGCAATCGCCTTTCGAGCGGCATATCGCCGCTTTGATGGTCTAGGAGGCTAGAAAGTGATTCTTCGTAGATCCGCGTGACATTCACGCAAGCTCAGCCAGCCGGCGCTATCGTGACAAGCATCCCCATAATGATAAAGCCCCCAACCAGATGGCCGGGGGCTTTCCTTAAGCGCCTCAGTTGCGAGCATTGGCGCGGTCATAGGGCGGAGGCGACCGCCCGGATGCAGCGTCGTCCGTCGACGACTCGCCTTACTTTACGTCAAGGCGGCTACTGAACAAAGCCCTTGCCGGTGAAAGTCCCGTTTTCCACGGTCATTTCCTGGACCACGCCAGGCACGTCACCGTTATCGTCAAAGTCCTGGGTGCCAGAAGCACCTTCATAGTTGATCTCGGTGCCGGCGGCGATCAGCTCCACCGCTTTCTCCCACTCACCCGGCAGGATGACTTCGCCCGGAGGCGACGACACGCTGCGCAGCGCGGCCGATACGCCCTCGCGCTCGGCGCTGCCATTCTGCTGAATCGCAAGCCCCAGCAGGAAGGCGGCGTCGTAGGCCTGGGCGGCAAATACCGCGGTGGGGTCAATGCCGGCGTTATTGGCCAATTCGGTGAAGATCTCGGTGCCAGGCAGGTCAGGACTTCCTGGCCGCGTCGCGATCATGCCGTCGAGTACATCGGCACCGATGGCCTCGACCAGGCTGTCGCCCACCATGCCGTCGGCCCCGACGTACTGTGTGAACATGCCGCTCTCGTAGGCCTGACGCACCACGGTCTGACCCGACGTATCGGCGTAGGCCAGCACGACCAGAGTCTGTGCACCTGTCGCCGACAGCGTGCCCAGTTCGCTGCGATAGTCTGCCCGGTTGTCTTCATGGGCCAGGTTTTCCAGCACGCTGCCGCCGCCACCTTCAAATGCGGAGCTGAACGCATCGGAAAGACCACGACCGTAGTCGTTGTTGACGTAGGTGACCGCTACTTCCTCGATTCCCTTGTCGAGCAGCAGCTTGGCCAGCATTTCTCCCTGGAAGGCATCGGACGGCACGGTGCGGAACACCAGGTCGTTGTCGTCCAGGTCGGTGACTGCTGGCGCCGTGGAGGCCGGCGATACCATGGTCACCCCGCCGGGGATACCGGCATTATTGGCCGCGGCAATCGTCGCCCCGGTGCACAGAGCACCGACAATGGCGGTCACCTGTTCGGTGTTGACCATGCGGTCCGCTGCGTTGGAGGCGGCCGATGCATCACCACAGGTGGTATCACCGGTCGGCATGACCACTTCCTGGCCATCGAGGATGCCGCCCTGGTTGTTGATGTGGTCCACGGCGAGCTGGGCGCCGTCATAGATGGGGGGCGTCAGACTCTCGATACCGCCGGTGAAACCACCGAGAAATCCGATCTTGACCTCTGCGTGGGCCATGGAACCGACCGCCAGGGTGGTAGCGGCCACCGCGGTCGCCAGTACGCGCTTTTTCATGATTGTTGGTCTCGCTCTGGTTGTCCTGAGATGAAGCTGGAAGCGCAGCGACATGGATTGCACGCCTGGCCCCAGAGTCTTCATACCTCCAATCTGGAAGGAAGGCATTAAAAACTCAAGTCTGCCTTGCCAACGCTGTGGATGGATGACGACCCAGCCAGCGTCACCACACTGGCATCTTGGCGATCACTTCTATACTCATGAGTCGTGCGCCCTAGGCTCGACAGGCACCAAGCACGCAGCCAGGCGCGCTATTCCGACCACAAGGAGTCCGTCATGCCTCGAATTTCCCGTCTCACCCCACCCTTGATCAGCGTTTCCATGCTCCTGGCGGCGACGTCAGTTGTCGCGGGGGAAAACGTTGACTATCAGGTCGACGGAGAGTCCTTTCAGGGGTACTTCGCCCCCGCCAGCCCTGACTCGTCCAGCGCCAAGGGCAGCGTGCTGATCATCCACGACTGGGATGGCCTGACCGACTATGAGAAGCGCCGCGCCGACATGCTGGCCGAGGACGGCTATGACGCCTTCGCCATCGACCTTTACGGCAAGGGCAACCGTCCCGCCGAGATCGACGCCCGCAAGGCCGAGATGGCAGCGCTGTATGACGACCGCGAGCGCATGCGGGGCCTGACCCTGGCGGGGCTGGCCAAGGCGCGGGACGAAGGTGCGGCAACCGATACCGTGGTCATGGGCTACTGCTTCGGTGGTGCCGTGGTGCTCGAGATGGCCCGCGCTAATCCCGATGACGCCATTCACGGTTTTGCCAGCTTTCATGGCGGTCTCGACACCCCCGAGGGCCAGGGCTACTCCGCCGACACCCCGCCGCTGCTGATCGCCCATGGCGGCGCCGATGCCTCCATCAGCATGGATCAGGTGGCCGCCCTATCGCAGGAACTGGAAGCCGCCGGCGCCCCCTACGAGATTCAGGTGTATTCTGGTGCACCCCATGCCTTCACCGTGTTCGACAGCGAGCGTTACCAGCAGCGGGCTGACGAGGCATCCTGGGCCGCCTTCCACGACCTGCTCTCGCGGACATTGAGCAATGGCCAAGGCAACAGCGAAGGGTAAGGCGCACACGGTAAGGTTCAGCAGCGAAAAACGGGGCTGCCCAATTCACGTCGCCGAGCGCTTGGGGTCCCAGGGATGAAAACGCGGCAGACGTTTTTTCGATAGAATCCGCATCCATCATGTCGATCGCCTGATAGGAACGGCCCAACGAGACTATCTTGCTAGGCCGTTCCGGGCGCCGATGCTCGATTCACCTTGAGGAGGCAGGCGGGTGTCGCCTCCCCCTTCCCTGGAGACGTTTCATGTCCCACACCAGCAGCTCCCCCGGCCTCTGGCGGCGCATTCCGCTGTGGCAGAAGATCCTTGTTGGTCTCGCCCTGGGCGTCCTCGTCGGCACCCTGATGGGCGAAAGTGCCAGCGTGTTCAAGCCCATCGGCGATATCTTCATCAGCGCCATCAAGATGCTGATCGTTCCGCTGGTGTTCTCCACCCTGGTGGTCGGGATCACCGCCATGCGTGATCCCCAGAAGATGGGACGCATTGGCGCCCGGACCATTGGCCTGTATCTGCTGACGACGGCCTTTGCCATCGCCATCGGCCTGGCTGCCTCCTGGCTGTTCGATCCTGGGGTCGGCCTGGACATGTCCTTCGAGGCGAACCCTGAAGCGGCCAAGGAAGCGCCCAGCCTGATCCAGATTCTGGTCGGTCTGGTGCCCCAGAATCCCGTTGACGCCCTGGCCAGCGGCAATATTCTGCAGATCATCGTATTTGCCATCGGCCTCGGTGTGTCGCTGACCCTGATAGGGGAAAAAGGCGAGCCGGTGGTCAAGGTGTTCGAAAGCTTCGCCGAGGCCATGGTCAAGCTGACCAGCCTGGTGATGGCGCTGGCGCCCTTCGGCGTGTTCGGCCTGATCGCCCATGTCGCCGGCAGCTACGGCGCTGAGGTCCTGCTGCCGCTGGTCAAGGTGATCGGCGTGGCTTACCTTGCCAGCGTGGTCCATGTGCTGGTGGTCTACTCGGGACTGCTGTCGCTGCTGGGCCGTCTCAACCCGATGCGCTATCTGCAGGGCATACTCGACGCCCTGGTGGTGGCCTATTCCTCGGCGTCTTCTTCCGGCACGCTGCCGGTGTCGCTGCGCTGTGCGACCAAGAACCTGGGGGTCTCGGAGGGGGTTGCCGGCTTCGTACTGCCGGTGGGCGCGACCATCAACATGGACGGTACCGCCATCTATCAAGGGGTGGTCGCGGTGTTCATCGCTCAGCTGATCGGCGTGGACTTGAGCCTGGCAGACTACGGCATGATCATCGTCACCGGCACCCTGGCCTCCATTGGCACCGCCGGCGTGCCTGGCGCTGGCCTGGTCATGCTGTCCATCGTCATGGCCCAGATCGGCCTGCCCCTAGAGGCTCTGGCAGTGGTGGCAGGCGTCGACCGAATCCTCGACATGGCCCGTACCAGCGTCAATGTGGCGGGGGACCTGATGGTCACCACCCTGGTCGGCAAGAGCGAAGGCGAGCTCGACGAGGACGTCTACAACGCCGCCAACAAGACCTGAGCGTCGCCATAACCTGCTACGCTGACAGTAACCACACAGCGTCAGGACAGGGACGATGCAGCTCACTCGACTATCCGGCAGTCGGCTCGAGATCGGGCGAGAACATGGCCGTCAGCATCGCGAGGCGATCCTCGCCAGTATCGATGTGTATGATCGCCTGTTCCACGATCTGGCAGGACTGAGATGGCATGAAGCCCGGCGCGATGCCGAGCGCTTCATGCCGATGATCGAGTCACGCTTTCCCGCGATCCTCGAGGAAATGGATGGCATTGCCCAGGGGATCGGGGGAGAGCTGACAGATGTCCTGACCCTCAACTGTCGCAGCGAGATTTCGCTGACCCGTGCCAGCGGCGGCTGTTCGGCCTTCAGCCTGGCCCGGGGGGGACATCAATGGCTGGCCCAGAACTGGGACTGGCGCGCTGACCAACTCGACCACCTGGTCGTGCTGGATGTTCAGGCGCCGGGGGTACCTGCCTTCATCAGCATTGGTGAAGCTGGCATGGTCGCCAAGATCGGTCTCAACACTCAGGGCATCGGCGTCGGCCTCAATGCCATTCGCTCAGCCACCTGTGGCGAGGGACTGCCCATCCACCTGGCGCTGCGCAAGATGCTCGAGAGCGAAGACTTCGACAATGCCCTGGCCGTGGCCCAGGACGGCGTCTGCGCCCCGGCTCACCTGCTGCTGGCCGACGGCGATGGTCGCGCCCTGGGGCTTGAAGTTCATCCGGGCCCGCCGGGGCAGCTGTCTCCTCGCCGCGGTGTCATCACCCACACCAATCACCTGGTCAGCGATGCCGCGACCCACTGGGTCGAGGACTTTCCCAAGCCCGACTCCTGGTCCCGCTTGACCCGCCTTGATCAGCAGATCGACCACCTGGTAGCAGCGCAGCCGTCTGCCGATGACGATGCGCCAGGGCTCGATCCCGATCGTCTGTTTGACCTGCTGGGCGACCACTCCCCGGGGGAAGAAAGCCTGTGTCGCCACTTCGACCCCAGCGTGCCCGAGGCCGAGCGAATGGAAACCCTGTTCAGCGTGGTCATGGACCTGACCGACAAGGTGCTGTGGCTTCGTCATGGCAAGCCATGTCAGCCGCTGGCGTCCATGCAGTTGGCACCCCGTTCGCACTGAGCCGCTGCGATACTGCGCCGGGCAGACACTTCACGAAACAGATGCCTCACTTACCAGAAGCCCCCTTGCCAAGCTCACCCTTCAGATACTGTTCGGTGGTCAGCAGAAACAGTCGCCGAAATAGCTCGTGAATGGCCTCTTCGCGGCGCATGGCGGCGAGCTCTGGATCGGTGTCTGCGTTCGCCATCTCCTTGGGGTACTCCCAGGCCATACGCATGGAGCCGGAGCTGACGTCGAAGATTTCCAGCGTCGGATTGGCGCCGTGAAGTGCAGTCTTGATGCGATAGGACATGACGACCTCCTGCAGACGGACAACTCAAAACAATGAGAATCATTACTGTTTGCAATATGGTCGTGTTCTCAAAGACTGTCAAGAAAGCCCTGATCTCCGTCCTGCCCACCGCCAGCAGTGAGCGATCACAACCCCCTCGCTGCTGATGGCCCCGCCATCCAAAGTCAACGCCATCCAAGGACAACGTCATCTAACGCCGCCATCCTGGGTCTCTCCCCCGGCTCTGCCATCGCCCACTCCAGCTGTGCTGAACCCACTGCCAGCTAACAGGCAAGGGAGATAGGCTTGTGCAAGGGAATGAGCATTGATATCTTATGCGAAGAATTATCATTTACAACGTATGAGATGATGAAACACCCCTTGAGACCCAGTACCACGCCCAGCCCCGCCCGGGAGTCTGCCGCCACGTCACGTCAGGTGACCGTGACCGACGACTATGTCTCGGCTGAGCGCCTGCTGGGTGCTGATGGTCGGTTGTTTATCGTTCTGGACGGGCGCCACTACCAGCTCACCAGGACACGTAACAACAAGTTGATCCTGACCTTGTAACGACCGAAGCCGCCAAGGCGGCGTAATACCGTTCACACATCGACTCACCCATTTCTCTATCCGCTATCTGCCAGCCAGGGCCATCGCCCAAGCCAGCAAACTGACCAGGAAAGCCCATGAAACTTGTCTCGACGGGCGCTGGCTGGCTCCCCGTGCTCTTGCTGGCACCTACGCTTGCCCTCGCCGACAGCGCCGACGCGCCCACGCCGACCCGATCACCGCTATCGGCTCAGCCTCTCGTTTCCCCAACGAGTGGCAACGGGGAGGATCACCCTGCCTTCGATCCCATGGTAGTCACCGGTACGCGCCTGCCTGGCGACGTCCACCGGGCGCCGATGATCATTGACGTGATCGAGCGCGATGACCCGGCACTGTCGACGGCAACCCGCTGGGAAGACGTCATTGCACAGCAGCCGGGCGTTCATGTTGCCGGGAGCGGCCGCCGCAACGGCCAGTTCCTGACCATGCGAGGCTTCGATGAAAACGGCGTTCAGATCCGGCTGGATGGGGTGCGCCAGGACATCGATACCGGCCATATTGGCAACGTCTTTCTCGATCCCGGGCTGATCCAGCAGGTACAGATTGCCCGTGGCTCACTGTCCAGCCTGTATGGGGGCAACGCCATGGGGGGTGTGGTCAGCGTCACCACCGTCGACGCCGAGGACCTGCTCGCACCAGGGGAGGACAGCGGCGCTCGGCTGTCGGTCTCCGGCGCCACGGCCTCCCATGAGCTGGGCTCTCAGCTAACCCTGTTTGGACGGCAGGGTAGTGGTACAGGAGCGCGTCAGGGGCTGGTAGCCATCGGCTATTCCGACTCTGGCGACATTCGCCGTGCCGGCGGCCAGCAGGCAGAAGAAGATGCCGACTTGACCAGCCTGTTGGCCAAGGGCAGTTGGCAGTTTGCCGACCACCAGGAGCTGTCCGCCAGCTGGCAGCATTACGACGAGGACAGCCGCCAGCCATCGAATCCGCAGGTCATCGATCCTGACCCCAGCAATCCACTGATCGACCGTGAGGTCACCAGTGACAACGCCCAGCTGGCCCACCGCTGGACACCCAGCGAGACAAGCTTCCTCGAAACACGCCTCAGCCTCAGCCGCCAGGACATCGATGACGAAAGTGATCGTACCCTTGAGCGCTATGGCATCCAGAGCGATGGCGTGCACCACCTGAGCCATGGATGGCTCGATCAAACCCTGGCCTTTGGCATCGAGTTCGAGCGCGCCGAACAGGACCCGTCAGGCGGTGCGACGGGCTTCCCCGATGCCGATATCGATACGTCGTCGGTCTATCTCGACGATACCTTGACGGTCGGACGCTATGTGCACGACGGCGGCATAGGACAGTTCGATCTGGGCCTGGGCCTGCGCTACGACAGCTATGACGCCGAGGATAATGCTGGCCGAGATAGCGACGAAGACGAGCTTTCCCCCAAGGTTCGTCTGTCCTGGCGCCCGACCGACGCCTGGGTGATCTATACCGGCTATGCCGAGGCCTTCCGCGCCCCGACACTCAATGAGCTGTATGCCAACGATCGCCACTTCGCGGGCTTTTGCGGTGGTCCTTTCTTCTGCGTACCCGACAATTTCTGGATTCCCAATCCCGACCTGGACCCTGAGACCAGCGATACCTGGGAGACCGGCTTTGGCTGGCAGCAGGGAGACTGGTCGGTGCGCGGTAGCTATTTCGATATCAAGGCCGACGACTTCATCGATACCAGCGTCGACCTGTTCGCCGGGACTACCCAGGCCGTCAACGTCTCCCGCGCGCACCTGTGGGGCTACGACCTGAGACTGGGCTATCAGCCCAGCGCCCTGCCGCCCCTGGACACCTTTGTGTCGGTATCACGCGTTTCGGGCAAGGACCGTGATAGCGGCGAAGACCTGGAGCGCCAGACGCCGCTGGAGGCCACCCTCGGCGCCGACTGGCACTTTTCCGATGCTGACCTGACGGTCGGCTGGCGAGGCCGCTTTGCCCGTGACTTCGATGACACCGGAGACGGCAGTCGCCTGCCTGGCTATGGGCTCAACGACCTGCAGCTGGCCTGGCAGCCAAGTCACGCGATATCGACCTCGCTGCGTCTGGCCAACGTCGCCGACCAGCAGTGGTATCGCCCCGACGGCAGTCTCGGCGACGGCCGCAGCCTGCTCGCCAATATCAGCTATCAGTGGTAGGAGATGCGCCATGAGTGATGATCAACGCAACGCCATTCTCGATGCCTTCCGCGCACTGCGAGAGACCAACCCACGCACCCCGGCGATCAGTATGGCGGAGTGTATCGGCGTCAGCGAAGGCGCCCTGCAAGCCTCGCGTCTGGGCGAGGACGTCATGACCCTGCCCTACGCTGCGACCACCGTCGCCGGAATGCTGCACACCCTGGGCCCGGTCAAGGCGTTGACCCGCTCCCGTCTCGCGGTACTGGAACAGACCGGCGAGTACCCCCGCTTGCAGGGCGGCCCCCATGCGGGACTGCTGTTGGCGCCGCGTGGCCTCGACCTGCGCTTGATCTTCTCCCGCTGGCACTGGGCCTGCCTGATTCGTGATGAACTGCCGGAGGGTGAGCGCTGGAGCCTGCAGGTATTCGACCAATCCGGCCACGCCGTGCACAAGGCCTTCTCGGTCAGCGAACGTCATCTCTCGCGCTGGCAGGAGATATGGGAAGAAGGCACCAGCGACGCTCCCTGCTTCGTCGACGAAGCGACACCCAGCGCGAGCGAGATCCCGGCGGCCGCGCGCGAGGGCCTCAAGCAGGACTGGGGCAGCATGACCGATGTGCACCAGTTCTTTGCCTTGTTGCGTCGTCACCACCTCAGCCGCCTTGATGCCAACCGCCTGATGGAAGGGGAATTTACCCAGGCGCTGCCAACATCCAGCGTCGCTAGCCTGCTCGACCTGGCAGCGGCTGAAGCGCTGCCGCTCATGCTGTTCGTCAGTAGCCGTGGCTGTGTGCAGATTCGCACCGGGGATATTGTGCCCCCCCAACGCATGCGAGGCTGGCTGAACCTGTTCATGGATGACGCCACCCTGCACCTGAACGACACCTGCATCGACCAGGTCTGGACGGTGCACAAGCCCAACCGGGACGGCGGTGTGACGAGTCTCGAAGCCTTTGACCAGCACGGTGAACTGGCCCTGCAGATCTACGCCGAGCGCAGTGAAGGTGAGCCCGAATCTCGCCTGTGGCGCACCCTGCTCGATCGACTTGTCCATCACCAGGCCGCCTGAAGGAGCGCATCATGTTGACGCTTGTCCTGCCCCGGCGATTCTGCACCCTGCTAAGCGCAGCCCTGGTGTGTTGGCTTGGCGCCTTCAGCCAGGCCAAGGCGGAGGCCCCCGCCACCTTGGTGCTGGGAGGTGATGTGGCGGAAATCGTGGCGGCGCTGGGTGCCGGGGCGTCGATCATCGCTCGGGACGACACTGTCAGCTACCCACCCGCCCTCGCCGACCTGCCATCGGTGGGCTACCTGCGCAGGCTATCGGCGGAGAGCGTGCTCGGTCTTGGCGCCCAGCGCATCATCGCGGCACATGCCGCCGGCCCCGAGCAGGCCCTGGCTCAGCTCGACGCCAGCGGTGTCGAACTGATCCGCGTACCCGGCGAGCAGGGACTTGCCGGTATCGCCCACAAGGTAGACACCATCGCCACGGCGCTGTCCCGGGAGGAGCAGGGTCAACAGCTGACCCAGCAACTCGACAAGGACCTTGAACAACTGGCGGCGCTGCCGCCATTAAGTGGTCTCAAGGTGATGTTTCTACTGCATCACGGCGGCATGACACCCATGGTCGGTGGCCACGATACCCTGGCCCAGACACTGATCGAGGCGCTCGGCGCCACCAATGCCTTCGCCGCCATGTCCGGCTACAAGCCGGTCTCGGCGGAAGGCATTATCCCTGCCGCGCCGGATGTGGTCATCGTGCCCCAGGCGGGGCTCGATGCGCTGGGCGGCGACGAAGGACTATGGGAACTGCCGGGGCTCGCACAGACACCGGCCGGGCGTCAGCACCACCTCGTCGCCATCGACAGCAGTGCGCTGCTGTCGATGGGGCCGCGCACCCCTGCGGCGCTAGTGCAACTGCACGGCGCGCTTGAGTCACTCACGCCAGACCACCAGCCATGAGATCCATACCCTGGCGTACCGTCACCGGTGGTCATCGCAAGTCAGCGGTGACATCGGCCAGGAGCACCGCTGCCGTCACCCCGGCCCCGGCCGCCAGCGCGCCTCAACCAGGACCCCATAGAAACCCGCACCGGGCCATCACCGGCCTGGCCCTGGCCGTGCTGCTGGCCTTGGTGATCTTCTCCTGTACCGGCCCACTGGGGCTGTCACTGGACCAGCTGATACCTGCCGTCGATCAGCAGGCCCTGACCATCTGGTGGCAGCTACGGCTACCCCGGCTGCTGCTCGGGCTGGGGGTGGGCATGCTGCTGGCGGGAAGCGGCGCGGCGATGCAGGGCCTGTTTCGCAACCCCTTGGCAGATCCGACATTGCTCGGCATGGCCAGCGGCGCGGGGCTGGCGGTGTCGCTATGGATCGTGTTGCTGGAGGCTGACGGCTCGCCCTTTGGCCTCTATGGCCATTGCATCGCGGGCTTTGTCGGTGCCTTCACCGTCGGCCTTCTGGTCTTCGCCATCAGTCAGCGTGGGTTGATGGGCGCGGCCTCCAGCAGTGCCCTGTTCACCCTGCTGCTGGCGGGCCTGGCGATCAACACCCTGGCCGCCGCCGGAGGCGGCGTGCTGGCCTTTATCGCCAACGATGAACAGCTTCGGCAGTTGAGCCTGTGGGGCATGGGCAGTCTGGCCAATGCCTTGTGGCCAGCGGTCATTGGCCTGTGGCTGGTGGCGCCGGTCGTCATCATCATCCTTCTCAGAAGCGCCCGTGATCTGGACCTGTTGCAGCTGGGGGATATCACCGCTCACGCCGCTGGACTCGACAGTTCGCGCCTGCGTCGGCGGGTGGTGGTGGCCACCGCGCTGGGCGTCGGAGCCAGCGTGGCGCTGGCCGGCATCATCGGCTTCATCGGCCTGTTGATCCCCCACTGCCTGCGGCTGTGGCTGGGCCCAGGCCACCGGCTGTTGATTCCGGCCTCGATGCTGGGGGGCGCGCTGCTGCTTATCGTGTCCGACGGACTCGCGCGGGGACTGGCCAATCCGGCCGAAATTCCGGTAGGCCTGCTGACCAGCCTGATCGGCGGCCCTTACTTTCTCTGGCTACTGATCCGGGAGCGCCCCTCATGCTGACACTGCATGCTGCCAGCCTGACCACACCGCCACTGGTGGAACGCATCAGTGACAGCGTCGCCAGCGGTGACTTTCTGGCCATTCTTGGGCCCAATGGCGCGGGCAAGAGCACCCTGCTGGGGCTGTTAAGCGGTTTTCGCAAGCCTGCCCAGGGCAGCGTGACACTGGATCAGCGCCCGCTGGATGACTGGCACCCCCACGACTTGGCCCAGCGTCGCGCCCTGGTGGCCCAGCAGGAAAGCCCGGTGTTTGCCTGGCGGGTGGATCAGCTGGCCGCCCTTGGCGCCCAATGTGACGAAGATGAGGTCGCGCGATGGCTCGAACGACTCGAGCTGAGCGACCTGGCACAGCGCAATGTGCAGACGCTGTCTGGCGGGGAGCGGCAGAGAGTGATGATTGCCCGCGCCCTGTGCCAGTTGGCGGGCCCCAGTCAGGGCACTCGCTACCTGCTGCTGGATGAACCCACCAGCGCATTGGACATTGGCCAGAGCCAGGCGCTGATGCGCTGCCTGGAGCGGCTGACGCAACAGCAGGACCTGGCGGTGATCTGCGTGCTGCACGACCTCAACCTGGCCAATGCCTACGCCGACCGGGTGTGGCTGATGGACAGGGGCACTCGCATTGCCAGTGGCACACCGTCGGAGGTGTTGCGGGCAGACGCCCTGTCAGAGCTCTACCGCGCCGAGCTGGATGAACTGGACCATAGTGGGGGCCACTGGCTGGCGCTCAAGCACTGACGTTGCACCGGGCACTCAGGGAGCCAACAGGCCGCTGATGGCCACCCCGGTATGCATCACGTGATCGTGCATGCGCCGTCGCGCAAGATCCGGATCACGTGCGTGAAGCGCGTCGAGGATCGCGCGGTGCTCGTCGGTGGATTCCTGCCAGCGGCCAAGCTTATCCAGGGCGAGGTAGCGCGCCCGCTCCAGGCGACCGAGCAGGCGCTGATGGGTCTCCACCAGCACCGGGTTACGCGCCGCCGCGACCAGCAGTGCATGGATGCGGGTGTTGGTCGCGAAGTAGCCGTCCCGGTCCCCCTTGGCATGCTGCTTCTCTAGACGCTCCTGCAGGTTGGTCAGGCGCTTGAGCTCGGTCGCCGTCATGCGCAGGGCGGCCAGCTCGACGGCCATGGCTTCAAGCCCGGCTTCGACCTCGAACAGATGACGTAACTCGGCGCCGTCCAGCCGGGTCACCAGCGCATTACGATTACGCCGCAAGGTCACCAGTCCCTCACCGGCCAGCTGGTTCAAGGCATCGCGCAGCGGCGTGCGCGAGATACCCAGGCGACGGCACAGCGCAGGCTCCAGCAGGCGCTCACCCGGCGCCAGCTCGCCCTGAACAATCAGCCCCTTGAGCAGTTCGTAGGCTTCATCCGCCAACGATGGCGCCTGTATCCTGCGCCGGTGAAGCGCGCTTGAGCGTGCTGGCGCGGTGGAGCTGTCATCCTGGGTCGCATCCATTGACCGATGTCCGAAGCAGGTGGAGAGATTGGCCGAGCGAGGAGTATAGCGAGCGACCCGACGCCAAGGCGAATGACGTCAGGGCGCCCGAGGGGCTGCTGGAAGGCAGCCGCAGTGCTGCGCGCCCAGTCAGGCTGTCACGTCGGCTGCCGTCCGATCAGAGCCGTCATCGCGTCACCGAGCCCGAGGCTGGCCTTGCTCGGCGGCGGGGCATAGCTACCTGCCTTGGCGACACCACCCTTGCCCCGACCAAGCTCGACCAGCGCCTGGGCCTGGACGATGGCACAGCTCACTCCATCCAGGGCCGGCACAGGCAGTCGGTCGGCGACGTCGCGGGCCAGTCCGGCCAGCGGGGCGCCCGCCAGTATCAGGACATCGGCACCGTCGTCCCTGACCGCCCGTTCCGCCAGCTCGATCAGGCGCGTGCCCTGATCCAGCTGCACGTTGCCGATATCCGGCAGCGGCTGGTCCAGAGCGCGGATGCTGGCCAGCCGCGAAGACAGGCCGTGGCTCTCCACGGTCTCGCGATACCAGGCCTGAATGCGCTGGGAAATGGCGATGATGGAGAAGCGCCCCCCCAGCTGGCAGGCGCTCATCAATGCCGCCTCGGTCAATCCCACCACGGGCACTGGCAGCGCTTCACGCAAGGCGGCAAGCCCCGGATCACCAAAGGCCGCCACCACCACGGCGTCGTGGCCAGGGTAGCGCTCGGCGGCAACTCCCAGGGTCGCATAGCCGCCAATCAAGGCCTCTGCACGGGTTTCGATATAGGCCACGCCGAAGGGCGCGGTGGCCATGCTGAGCTGGGCGCCAGCCCGCAGGCTGAGGCGTGCTTCTCGCTCGATCAGCGTCGTGACGCTCTCGGAGATGTTGGGGTTGATGACCAGCAGTTTCATAGCAGTCTCTTGTTGTTGTCACGCATGGCCATGGCCACAGCGATCACCGGCAAGGGTGACCCAGCGTGGCCCTAGGCCGGTCAATAGCCCAGCGTTCGCGGCAGCCAGGTCACCAGGGAGGGGAAGGCGATGCAGGCCACCAGGACGACGTATTGAAAGACGATGAAAGGCCAGGCGCTCTTCATCAGCTCGTGCAGACTGATCTTGGAAATGCCGCACATCACGAACAGCAGCACGCCCACCGGTGGCGTCATCATGCCTACCACCAGGTTCATCACGAACAGAAAGCCGAACAGCAGCGGGTCGATACCGTAGGACAGGGCGATGGGCGCCAGCAGCGGTACCAGCATGATGTAGGCGGCGTTGGACTCGACGAACATGCCGACCAGGATCAATAGCCCCATCACCAGCAGCAGGAACATCAGCGGGTCGCTGGTCAGCCCCTGCAGCGCGCTGGTCAGGCGCATCGGCACCAGATCAATGGTGAAGGCGAAGGTCATGGTCGAGGCAAAGGCGATCAGCGCTCCCACCATGGCTGCCGTTACCGCGGCGTTGAACATGGCCTTGGGCAGATGCGACAGGCGTAGCTGTCGGGTGACGAAGAAGCCGATGAGCAGGGCGTAGAGCACCGCAATGCCGGCTCCTTCGGTGGGAGTGAAGGCGCCGGCCACGATGCCGCCCACCACCACGATCGGCATCAACAGGATGGGCAGCGCCCGCCAGGTCTGCACCAGCACATGTCGCAGGCCGATGACTCCCCCCGCCAGCGGATAGCCCCGACGCATCGACAGCCAGCTGGCCAGGCCCATGAATCCCAGCGCCAGCACGACGCCAGGCACGATACCGGCCATGAACAGCCCGCCCACCGAGACGCTGGAGCCCGCCATCAAGGCGTAGACGATCATCGCGTTGCTGGGGGGAATGATGGCGCCGAGATTGGCCGCCGAGGCGACCACCGCACTGCTGTAACCCGTGTCGTACTGCTGGCGCATGGACGGCACCAGCGAGCTGCCCAGGGCGCTGGCACTGGCGACCGCGGCGCCACTGACCGCTGCCAGTACCATACCGGCCACGATGGCCACATGGGCCAGACCGCCGTGCACCCGGCCAATCAGTGAGTTGGCGAAATCGACCAGGCGCTGGAGGATGCCTGCAGCAACCATCAGCTCCCCTGCCAGCATGAACAGCGGAATCGCCATCAGCGGAAAGCTGTCCACCGAATGCATCATGCGCTGGGGCAGCACCGCCAGGTCCATGCCGCCCACCAGCAGTCCCACCAACGAGGCCAGCCCCAGGGCAAAGGCCAGCGGCATCCGCAGTAGCGCGAGCAGCGCAAAACTCACCAGAATCGCGGTCGTCATGGGCGCGTCTCCTGATTCGGATCAGCCGATGAGCGCTGCCCATCGATCACCTGCGAGGGCTGCTCCGGCGACGCCCCTGGCAGCGCCTGCAGGGGCGTCAGTTCCAGTACCTGAGCCAGCAGGTGCAAGGCACAGTGGATCGCCGAGACCAGCACCGCGACGTAGAACACGGCTGCCGTGACCGGCATGGTGGGCATCAGCTGAGGCCACTTGTCGATCACGGCTCCCAGACTGACCACCCCTAGCACCACCATCAGCAGCACGCCGAGGGCGGCCATCAGCCGGCCCAGCCGGCGCTGTGCGCCGGTGGGGAGGTGGCTGACCAGGGCGTCGATGCCGACATGCACGCCGCGCGGGATTCCATGGGGTATGGCCAGAAAGATCGCCCAGACAAAACACAGTCGCGACAGTTCATCGGCGGAGTCGATACTGGTGCCCAGCAGGTAGCGTGCCACCACCTGGGCACACACCAGGATCGTCATCAGCCCCATGGTCAACAGGATGGCGTAGTAGGAGCCCCGATCCATCCAGGCCAGCAGTTGCAGCAAGTGGCGACGGCCGGATGCATGGGCGTGGGCCTCCGGACGTTGCCAGGCCCGTGTCATGCCCCCAGCTCCTCGATGACCTTGTCGACCAGCTCGGCGCCGATCTTGTCTCTCAACTCGTCGACTACGCCCTGGCTCGCTTCGCGCAATTGCTCACGGGTCTCGTCGCTGATGGGAGTGAACTGCATGCCCCGCTCGATCAAGGTCTCACGGGCCTGGTCGTCTTCTGCCGCGGCGGTTTCACGCTGCCAGGCGACCGCCTCGTCCATGGCGCTCATCAGCATCTCGCGCTGGTCGTCGCTGAGGCCCTCGACCTTGTCACGGTTGGCGACCACCACGATGTAGTCATAGAAGTGTCCGGTGTCGGACAGGTAGGACTGGACCTCGTCCAGACGCTTGGTCTCGATAATGCTGTAGGGGTTTTCCTGACCGTCGAGCACGCCCTGCTGCAGGGCACCGTAGACTTCCTTGATGTCCATCGACACCGGGTTGGCCCCGATAGCACGGAAGGTATCCAGATGCGTCTGATTGGGCTGCAGGCGAATCTTCAGCTCGGCAAAGTCATCGATGGAGGTCAGTGGGTGCGCGTTGTTGGTGACATGGCGAAAACCAAGCTCCATGTAACCCAGCGCCACGAAACCCGCCTCAGCCAACTTCTCGTTGAGCAGGTCTCCGACCTCACCGTCGATCAGGGCAAAGGCATCCTCGCGGCTGTCGAAGGCAAAGGGCAGGCTCAGGGCCTCAAGTTCCGGCACAGTCCGCGACAGATACGAGATACCGATCCAGCTGCCCATGATGGCGCCGGAGCTGACCTGATCAAGGTTCTCTCCGGCACCCCCTAGCTGCATGTTGGGAAACAGCTGGGCCGTCAATTCGCCATCGCTCTGCTCAGCCAGGTTTTCGGCAAAGCGCTCCATGGCGCGGCTACTGGAGTGGTCGGTGGCAAAGTTACCGCCGAAACGCAGGTTGTCGGCCTGGGCCAGCAAGGGTGTGCACAGTCCCAGCGCGAGTGCGCCAGCGGTCATCAGGGGGGAGCGGAAGATCATCGACATCAGGCAATCCTTTTTATTGGCGTTATTGGCGTCATGCACAAGCACGCTAGCGAAGCAGAGCCACCAGGCAGGCCCACCATGGAGCCTCCCGAGCGACCATGCTTTGACCTTAGTCGAATGTTTTTGAAAATTCCAAATCTTGAATACTATTTTTTTATATTTCTATATTTTTCAATTAATTACTGTTTTAAAAAATTAACGACCGCACAGAACGACCCGGTTCACGGACGCCAAAGGGCCGCCATCCCGCAGACCGAAGAGACCGTCTGCAGGAGGCAGGGCGAACGGAGGGGGCGAACGGAGCTGGCCGTGAGGAGCTGGCCGTGAGGAACCAGGAGAGGAACCAGGAAATAGGAGCAGAAAGAGACAAGAAAACAGCGGACGCGCGACGACCGCGCTCAGGGGCTGGCGGGCAGGCCTTGCAGGATGGCCTGGCCTGTCTTGCGCATATGCAGGCTCAGCGCCTCCGACAGTGCCTGGGCGTCCCGCGCTTCAAGGGCCTCGACAAAGTAGGTGTGCTCCCTGGCGGATTCTTCCCAGCGGGCCGAATCCAGATTGGCCACGTAGCGTGCGCGGGTGATGCGCAGCGTCAGCGACTGCTCAAGATCCTTCAGCACGCGGTTACCCGACAGCTCGGCCAGGCGAGCGTGGATCTGCTGGTTCAGGGCAAAGTACTGCGGACGACGGTTGGCGTTGAAGTGTTCCATCATCTCATCATGCAGCGCACGCACCTGTGCGATGTCCGTATCGCTGGCGCGCACCACCAGCAGGTTGCCCGCCAGGGATTCCAGCGCCGCCATCACTTCGAACAGGTCCCTCACTTCCTCCCTGTCCACCGTGGTCACCCGGGCGCCTCGATGGGGCAGCATCTCGACCAGTCCTTCACTTGCCAGCACCTTGAGCGCCTGTCGCAGTGGGGTTGGTGACACCCCGAACGCCTCGCACAAGGACTTCTCGGCAATGCGACTGCCCGGCGCCAGCTCGCCTTCCATGACCATGTCACGCAGGCGCTCTGCAACGGCCTCGTACAGGCTGGAACGCTTGAGTGGTGCGGCTCTTGGCGCCGACAGCACCTCCTTTTTCGCGGGCTCGTTCATGCTTGCTCCTTGCATTGACAGCGGTCGACGTCACACATCACTTACGCCAGGACATCGCAGTGTACTTGCAAAAACTTGGCGTTGTGCAATGCTGAAAAGGTCGTAGAAATTTGGAATTCCGAATTCCTTAATGACTCTGAGTGTAGCATGTCGCGTCCTGACGGGAGCGCAACGCCAGATGCCAGACCGCATCCGCTGCTGCACGACAATAACAACACCTGGCAATCGCCACTCCCGGCAAGGAACCACCGCCCATGCACCGCACACTCCTGGGGATGCTGACCCCGTCGTCGAATACCGTACTGGAACCCTATACCAGCGCGATTCTTCACGACCTGATGCCCCATGTCAGCGCGCACTTTCAGCGCTTCACGGTCAAGGAAATCTCGCTGAGCGAAGCGGCTCTCGCTCAGTTCGACCCACAGCCGCAGCTGGACGCCGCCCGCCTTCTGCATGACGCCCACATGGACGTCATCGCCTGGAACGGCACGTCATCAAGCTGGCTGGGCTTCGACGCCGATCGTCGGCTATGCGAGGCCATCACCCATGCCACCGGCGTTGCGGCAACGAGCAGCGTGCTGGCACTCAACGAGGTGCTCCAGCGCACCGGCGTCACGCGGCTAGGCCTCGTCACCCCCTACCTGGACGATATCCAGGCGGCGATCGTCGCCAACTATCGGCAGGAAGGCATCGAGGTGGTCGCCGAACGCCACTTGAACGATCGCGGCAACTTCTCGTTTTCCGAGTACAGCGAAGACACCCTTGCCGACATGGTGCGCGACGTCGCCAGGGCCAAGCCCGATGCCATCACCATTCTCTGCACCAATCTGCGTGGTGCCGGCATTGTCGAAGCGCTGGAGGCCGAGATCGGCATTCCGATCTATGACTCGGTCAGCGTCACGGTATGGAAATGCCTGGCGCTGGCTGGCCGCAACCCCGCCGACATCCGCGGCTGGGGCCAGCTGTTCCACGACCCTCGACTGCGCTGACGCCCGTCCTGCGAACCACCCAACACCCTATCCAACAACAACATTGAGGTGCTCCGATGATGACGTTTCCCCTGGCAACACGAACCGGCCGGTTGGCGCTTGGTGCGCTCGTCGCCGCCCCCCTATGGATCGCCACCAGTCAGGCTCAGGCCGACACCCTGCTGCGTGTCGCCGGCAACTTTTCCGGCAACAAGCTTCACGTCGACAGCGTGGAACGCCCCTTCTTCGCCGAGCTGGACGCGCGTGACGACCTGACGGTCAGCTACAACCCGATGGATGCCATCGGAGTGGAGGCCGCCGACGCCCTGCGCAACATCCGCTCAGGCGCCTTTGACGTGATGTCGGTGCAGATCGGCATGGCCTCACGAGACGAGCCGTTCTTCGAAGGTATCGACCTGGCCGGCGTCACCGCCGATCTGGACCAGCAACGCGAGGCGGTGGACGCCTTCCGTGCCGACTTCGACGCCCGCCTGCAGGAACGCTTCAACGCCAAGCTGATGACATTGTGGCCATTCGGCCCGCAAATGATGTTCTGCAATGGCGACATCGACAGCGCCGACGACCTGGCTGGCAAGAAGGTGCGGGTATTCACCCCGTCGATGTCACGCCTGGTGGAAGGGCTCGGCGCGGTGCCGGTGACGCTGCAATTCAGCGAGGTCTACCTGGCCCTCCAGCGCGGCGTGGCCGACTGTGGCGTCACCGCACCCTCCGCCGGGAGCAACGGCAAATGGCCAGAGGTGACCGACCACTTCGTGCCGCTGCCGCTGTCCTACTCGGTCCAGGGGCATTTCATGAACCTGGATACCTGGAACGGCTTCGACGCCGAGCAGCAGGCTTCCCTGACCGAGGCCTTCGCCCGCCTGGAGGACCAGATGTGGGAGCTGGCCTATAGCGTCAATGACGATGCCATCGCCTGCAACACCGGCCAGCCGAGCTGCGAAAATCACACCGCCTACGACATGACCCTGGTGGAGATCGACGAGGACTCCCGCACGCGTATCGAGCAGATCACCACCGAGGCGGTACTGCCGGTGTGGGCGGACACCTGTGATGCGCGCTACCCCGAATGTACTGCGCTCTGGAACGCAAGCGTTGGCGAGGTCACCGGACTGACCGCTGAAGCCCCCTGACGCCGTCTCGTCATTGTCCTTTCCTGGTGGTGGGGCCGCCTGGCGGCCCCCAAGGAGCTCCCATGCCTCACCTTCGTCATGCTGATGCGCCAGCGTCGGACAGGTCCCAGGGCCTCGATGCACGCCTTGCCCGCCTGTCTCGTGGTGCCGCCCTGGCGGCCGGATACGGTGCCTTGGTGTTATCCGGACTGATCACCTTCGAGGTGCTGGCCCGTAAGTTCTTCGCCTTCTCGCTACAAGGGGTCGATGAGATAGGCGGCTATGTGCTGGCCATCGGCGTCGCCGCCAGTTTCGCCTTTGCCCTGACCCAGCGTGCTCACACCCGGGTCGACGTGCTGTTGACCCGGCTGCCCCAGGGCATGCGGGCGCTGCTCAACGCCGTCGCGCAGCTGCTGTTATGTGGCTTTTCGCTGTTCATGCTGTGGCGCGGGGCCGCTACCCTGGGCGAAACCATCGAGTTCTCGAGCCTCGCCAGTACACCGCTGCAGACGCCGCTGTGGATTCCGCAGTCGCTGTGGCTCATCGGGCTCTCGATCTTCGCCCTGGTCACGCTGCGCGCCGCCGGAAAGGCGCTGTCCCAGCTGTGTCGCGGACGCTTCTCTCAGCTGAATGCGGACTGCGACCCGCCCAGCGCCGATGACGAGCTCGACCAGGCGAAGCGCCACTACGTGGACGCTGGGTCCGCACGCAGTGTCGCCGCAGCAGGACAGGCTCGGCACAAAGGGCATTCCCCCCAGATCCATGACCGGGGGACACCGTCATGATATCCATCACCGAAGTGCTGCTGGGCTTTGCCCTGATGATCACCATGATGGCAGTAGGTATCCATGTCGCCGTGGCCATCTTTGTCACCGCTGCCCTCGGTGCCCTGCTCTACCTGGGCACCCCGCTCCTCTATTCCTTCGGCGATCTGCTCTGGGGCACCCTCAACGACTTTATTCTTACCGCGATTCCGCTGTTCATCCTGCTGGGAGAACTGTTGTTGCGTGCGGGCATTACCGAACGCATGTACTCGGCCTTGTCGGTATGGCTCAACCGTCTGCCCGGAGGCCTGCTCCACACCAATATCGGCGCCTCTTCCGTGTTTGCCGCGATGTCCGGCTCGTCGGTGGCGACCGCAGCCACCATCGGCACCGTGGCGCTACCGGCCTTCAATGAGCGCGGCTACAGCGAGCGACTAGCGCTGGGCACCCTGGCGGCCGGGGCAACGCTGGGCATCCTGATTCCTCCCAGCATCAACATGATCATCTACGGGGCCATCACCAATACCTCCATCGGCGCCCTGTTCATTGCCGGTATCGTGCCGGGACTCGCCCTGGCCGCCGCCTTCATGCTGGTGATCATGGGCATCAGCCTGCTGCGTCCTGGCGTGGCAGGCAGCCGCGAGGAACGGGTGCCGCTGGCCCAGCGGCTACGCTCGCTGGTCGATCTACTGCCGCCGGCCTTCGTCTTTGCCATCGTCATCGGCAGCATCTACAGCGGCTGGGCGACCCCCACCGAGGCGGCCGCCCTGGGGGTCATCGCGGCCCTCGTACTGGCAGCGATCAATCGCAAGCTATCGCTCACCATGCTGCACGAGTGCTTTCTCTCGATGGCCCGTACCACCGCCATGATCATGCTGATCATCGCTGCGGCCTTCTTTCTCAACTACATCGTCGGCATCCTGGGCATTCCCTTCGCCCTGACCCAATGGGTGTCTGAGCTAGGTCTGACCTCGCTTGGGCTGATCCTGGCCCTGGTGGTGTTCTACCTGGTACTGGGCTGCTTCCTCGAGACGCTATCGATGATGATCGCCACCGTGCCCATCGTGGTGCCCATGGTGGTGCAGTTCGGGATCGACCCGGTGTGGTTTGGCGTCTTTCTGGTGATCATGATGGAAATCTCGCTGATCACTCCGCCCATCGGCATGAACCTCTACGTGGTGCAGGGAGTGCGCGGGCGCGGCTCCATCGTCGACGTGATGCTGGGCAGCCTGCCCTTCCTGGCCGTCATGCTCGGCTTTGTTGCCCTGATCACCGCCTGGCCGGCCATCGTGCTGTGGTTGCCAGGGGTGATGGGGTAGCGTTTTACACCAACAACAATGACCTTTGCCGACCCCGTCGGCCTCGGGAGAACGCAAGATGCAACGCCTCGATACCTTGATCACCAATGCCAACGTGATCACCGCCGCCGACCGTTTCAGCGCCGATATCGGCATTCGCGACGGACGCATCGTCGCCCTGGGCGAAGGGCTCGCCGCCACCGCTGAGGTGACCGGTGACACCATCGATGCTGCCGGGCTGTGGGTCATGCCTGGCGGCATCGACGCCCACTGCCACCTGGCCCAGCCCCTGGGCGACGGCGCGGTAATGGCCGATGGCTTCGCGTCGGGAACTCGCTCGGCCGCGGCGGGCGGGACCACCACGGTGATTCCCTTCGCCGCCCAGTTCAAGGGCCAGTCGCTGCGTGCCGCGGTGGACGACTATCACCGAGAGAGCGATGGCCAGGCGATGATCGACTACGCCTTTCACATGATCGTCACCGACCCCAGCGAGACGGTACTGCGCGACGAGCTGCCGGCGCTGATCAAGGAAGGCTACAGCTCCTTCAAGATCTACCTGACCTACGATGATCTGAAGCTCAACGACCGCGAAGTGCTGGAAGTGCTGGCGCTGGCCCGTCGCGAGGGCGCCATGGTGATGGTGCATGCCGAGAATGCCGACTGCATCGCCTATTTGACCGAGCTGCTGGAGGCCCAGGGCCATACCGCCCCGCGCTATCATGCCGAGGCCCACTCTTCCATTGCCGAGCGTGAGGCCACCCACCGCGCGATTTCCCTGGCGGAGCTGATCGACGTCCCGGTGCTGATCGTGCACGTCTCCGGCCCCCAGGCCATCGAGCAGATCCGCTGGGCCCAGAGCCGAGGCCTCAGGGTCTATGGCGAGACCTGCCCCCAGTATCTGATGTTGACCGCCGACGACCTGGACCAGGATGGCTTCGAGGGCGCCAAGTGCGTGTGCAGCCCACCACCGCGCGACCCAGCCGCACAGCAGGCGGTATGGGAGGCGCTGGAAAGCGGGGTCTTTCAGGTTTTTTCCTCGGACCACGCGCCCTTCCGCTACGAGGACGACAAGGGCAAGAAGCTGAACGGCGAGGATGCCAGCTTTTCCTGCATTCCCAACGGTATTCCCGGGCTCGAGACGCGCCTGTCGATCCTGTTTTCCGAGGGCGTCATCAAGCAGCGCATCGACGCCACCCGCTTCGTCGCGCTGACCGCCACCAACCCGGCCAAGATCTATGGACTGTATCCGCGCAAGGGCACCATCGCCGTGGGCAGTGACGCCGACCTGACCCTGTGGGATCCCGATGCCCGCGTCACCGTTCGCAACGCCGACCTGCACCACGCCGTGGACTACACCCCTTACGAGGGGCTCGAACTCACCGGCAAGGTCGTCATGACATTGAGCCGAGGCCGGATCGTGGCCCGCGATGGCAAACCCTGTGGCCCACCGGATGGCGGCGAGTTCCTGCGCTGCGACACTCCCACCCCGGCGCGACCCAGAGGCCAGGCCAAGGGGTTTTGAGGGGGACGCGAAGCAACAGCCCTGGGCGTGTAGATGCGCTCCCGGGGCCTGTCACCGCTGCCGCACGTCGGCACGAGTCATCCGCCTCCTAGCCCAGCGCTTCCTCGACGATGGCGCGGGCTTCGTCGCTCATGGGCAGGCCCAGCGCCAGCTGATGGGCGGCGGGGGACATCTTCTTCCAGGTCATCTGGACGATGCGGATCAGGTGGTCGTGGTCGACCTGGCGGGAAAAGTCTGCGAAGTAATTCTCGAGAAAGACCAGGCAGGCGCAGTCCTCTACTGCCTGGGTACCAGGATCACGTCCCAGCCCCTGCTTGCGGATCATCCGCGCCACTTCGTCGGCATCGGCGTCGCTGTAACCGCTGCTGCGCATAACCTCGGCCGCCAGCAGACCTGCACGCTTGCCCTGGTCGCGGCGCCAGGTCAGGTAGCCGATACGACCTTCTTCGTAGTCGCTGCGCGGGACTTCCCAGCGTTTGAGGTGCTGGTTGCGAACCGCTAGCCGGACCAGCTCGGGGGCTTTGGGATCGAGGCGCTCGAGCCACGCCGACATGCGACCGGCGTGCCACAGCTCCTGCGGCTGCTGCTGACCGTCGACCTCGATGCGGCGAGGATCATCGGCATGCATGGCATCGAGTCTGGAACAGGCTAGGTCAAAGGGTGCAGGGCTCATGGGCTACCTCGGGTGACGTCACGACATTGCCCTATGGTAACGACGATGTGCCGATCTCAGTAGCCCTTGTGGCAGGACTGACCGCGCAAGTGGCGGCAGGCCAGCGCCAGTGGCAGCAGGAAGATGGCAAATACCCACATGACCACGGCTACCATCACCGCCAGCAAGGTCCGTGGCCATGACCGTTCTGTCACCGCCGACGAGATACCCAGGCTCTCCAGCAACAGCCCCAGCACCGCATCCATGCCGAACAGCAGCATGGCATTGCACATCCCTGCCCAGATCGCCACATCGACGATCTCTCCATGGGGGATCAGGCCGATGATCGCCAGCAGCAAGAGAGCGCCGAGAGCCACCCGCACACAGACGGCGCGCAACCGAGGCGCCCCGACAAAGGAGGAAGGTGAGATAAGGAGCAGGCTAGCCATAAGAACACCAAGTGTGACGAGATACACACTGTATACTGAACGCTACCTACCCCTTTTGACTTAGACATTTGTGCGCGATCACCTACGCGGCCGTCAGCTTGATCCAGATCAAGGTTTTTTGCTGCTCGCTGCTTCCCCAACGCTCTCGCTGCGCCGTACAAGGCCCGCAGTGACGACCAACTACGGCGAAGGGCCGACGCTTTCGCGCCGGCCCTTCGTCAATTTACCGCTCGCCAGGCAGACAAGATGTGTCTGTCAGAACGTGTAGACCACGCTTCCGGTCAGCGTATCCACATGCCCAATACGATCCGCGTCGATGCGTTCCACCTCGAGTCGACCGGTCACATCGAACAGTTGAACCCTGGCGCCAAACCCATACACAGGGTCAGTACCGGAGTAATCCTTGCTCACCCCGCGGCCATTACGGTCGGCATCCCAGTCGGCCATGCCTGCCTTGCCGTAGACGCCGAAGGGGCCAAAGCTGAAGCCTGCGATACCCATGGCTTGCAGGCTTTCGATGTCCAACGTGGCGGAGGTGCCATCGACATCGCCGTCGAGCTCGCTGCCGTTCAGGTACGACAGCTCCGCACCAAGGTCCAGGAAAGGCAGCCAGCCAAAGTTGTAGCCCGCAAATACCTTTGCCGCTGACGCTTCATCGTCAAAATCATCGTCGCCCTGAATCTGGCCTGCACCTATCCCCACGTAGAGGCCTGTACTGCCGCCCGCTACACAGTGAGTCGATGCCATCAGTGCCAGTCCCATGACCACCCCTGCCAGCGTCATTCGCCGCATGATCCGTGACATGTCATACACTCCCTGGAACCCTCGCCACCCCAGGAGCACAGCGCGTGCGTGCTCGACCAGGTCTGCAGTGCGTCCTTTGTGCGAGGTCTCTCGCACATGACACCTTGTACAAGTTTATCGTGAGACGACATTCTTTGCAGTATCGATTCAGGGAAAGTTCCCTGCGCGGGTGTCGCCGAGGTGCCGGCATCCGGCGATCCAACGCGGTGAAGTCATGGAAACCGCGGTAGTGTTATGTTATACCCTCCAGCCGATTCCGCACGCCCGTCACCACTCCGGAGTTCCGCATGTCCCATCGCCATCGTCCCGAGGGGCCTTGCCATTTCTCATTGATGTCGCTGTCCATGAAGCGTCGCCTCGGCCTAGTCGCCATCCCCTTGCTGCCGCTGTGGCTGGCCGTTAGCTGGTCAGCAGGGTGGTGGCACTGATGTCGCGCCTGACCCTCCATGACCTGCAGCTGGCACGCGGCGGCCGAACGGTGCTCGAGCACCTGGAAGGCCGCTTCCAAGACGGTGCCATCACCGCGCTGATAGGCGCCAACGGTGCCGGCAAGAGCACCCTGATTCAGGCCATCATGGGCACACTGACGCCGGTCGCCGGACGAGTGGAATGTGACGTGCCCGCCGCCCGGCGCGCCTGGCTGCCCCAGCAGCTGGCACTGGATCTCAGCTTCCCGATGAGTGTCGAAGAACTGATCATGACCGGCACCTGGCCGAGCCACGGGGCCTTCAAGGGCTACTGTGGTGCGCACTACCGCAGGGGCCGGGACATCATGGAGCGACTGGGCATCTCTCACCTCGCACACCGTCCCCTCGGCGAGCTATCCGGCGGTCAGCGCCAGCGCGCCTTGATCGGGCGCACGCTGATGCAGGAAGCCGAGCTGCTGCTGCTCGACGAGCCGTTTGCCAACGTCGACGTCGACACCGTGGAAATGCTGATGACGGTGCTTCGCGAAATGGCCGATGCGGGAGCCACGCTAGTCATCGTCCTGCACGACATGACGCAGCTATCGCGCCTGGCCGATGACGTGCTGGTGCTGACCGAGGGACATGGCCGCTGGGCCACCCCCGACGCTCTGGTCGAGCGCCACACCGGCCAGCTGACGCGCCCACCGCGCCTGCCCCTGACGTTTCCTGGATCTGTCTGAATGTTTGACGCACTTGTATCGACCCTACACACCTGGCTGATTGCGCCGTTTGACTATGCCTTCATGGGCCGCGCCTTGGTCGCCAGCCTGGCCCTGTCGCTGGCCGCACCGCCACTGGGGGTCTTCCTGATGCTGCGGGGCATGAGCCTGATCGGCGACGCCATGTCCCACGCCATTCTTCCCGGCGTTGCCCTGGGCTTTCTCATGGCGGGTTTCTCGCTGCCGATCATGAGCCTTGGCGGCATGCTGTCAGGATTGTTGATAGCACTGCTGGCGGGCAGCGTGTCTCAATTGACCGGCCATCGCGAAGACTCGGCCATGGCCAGCTTCTTCCTTATCTCCCTGGCAGCAGGGGTCATGCTGGTCGCCATGGGCGGCAGCAGCGTCGACCTCACCCATGTCCTGTTCGGCTCCATCCTGGCGGTGGACACCACCGCTCTGGTGCTGATCGCCAGTATCAGTAGCCTGATCGTGATCACCCTGGCCGTCATCTTTCGTGCGCTGGTGGTGGAATGCCTCGACCCGCTGTTTCTTCGCAGCCAGGGAGTCAAGGGCGGCCTGGTGCACGGGATCTTCCTGGGCCTGGTGGTGCTCAATCTCACCGCCGGGTTCCAGACCCTGGGCACTCTGATGGCGGTTGGCCTGATGATGCTGCCGGCCACCACGGCGCGCTTCTGGAGCACTCGCCTGGAAGGCCTGATGGGCCTGTCGGTGATCATTGCACTGGCTGCAAGCCTTGGTGGATTGCTGCTGTCGTACCACCTCAGCCTACCTTCAGGCCCTGCCATCATACTGCTGGCGGGGGTCGCCTACCTGCTGTCTGCGGTGTTTGGACGCCAGCACAGCCTTGCCGCGCGACTGCGACGCCGCGCCATGCCGCTGGGTGCCGACGAACGCGCCTGACCTGACCACGCCCATCCAACCGCCACCGGAGAACGACACTCATGCCCCTGTCACTGCCTCACGCTCTCATCAAACGCCACGCCTGGATGGCGTTGGCGGGACTCGCCCTCGGCCCCCAGGCCTTGGCGGCCGAACCTACGCAGGTGGTCACCAGCTTCAGTGTACTGGCCGATATGGTTCGCAACGTCGGTGGTGACAGGGTTGAGGTCACCTCCCTGGTCGGGACAGATAGCGACCCCCACGTCTACTCTCCTCGCCCCACCGATGCCAGAGCCCTGGCAGAGGCCGACCTTGTGGTGCTCAACGGCCTGCAGTTCGAGGGTTGGATGACACGCCTGCTGGACGCCAGTGGCTACCAAGGCACAACCGTTGTCGCCACTGAGGGCGTACCAGTGCTGGCCTATGGCGGCCAGTCGCTGCATCAACAGAGCGACCACGGCGAACACCAGGGTCATGACGACCACGCTGAGCATGCAGGCCATGACGAGCATGACCACGCAGAGCACGCTGGCCATGACGGCCATGACGAGCATGACCACGCAGAGCACGCAGAGCACGCTGGCCATGACGGCCACGACGAGCATGACCACGCGGATCACGACGACCACGCTGGCCATGACAGCCACGACGAGCATGACCACGCGGATCATGACGGCCACGCTGGCCATGACCATGGACAGTATGATCCCCACGCCTGGCTCGACTTGTCGGCAGGGCTGATCTACGTCGCCAATATCCGCGATGGCCTGATCGCCGTAGATCCCGACAACAGCGCCCACTACACCGCCAGGGCCGATAGCTACATGGCGGACATCAAGGCGGCTCACCAACAGGTGCTGACGCTGCTGGACGACCTGCCAGACCATGCTCAGGTCATTGTCGGCCACGACGCCTTCGGTCACTTTTCGCGTGCCTACGGGATCGACTTCCTGTCGCCGGTGGGCCTTTCCACCGAAGCGGAACCATCAGCCGCCGATATCGCCCAGATGGTGGACATCATTCGCGAGCGCCAGATCCCCGCGCTGTTCATTGAAAACATGTCCAGCCCGGCGCTGATGGAACAGCTGTCCGAGGAAACAGGGGTGCCCATCGCCGGTACGCTGTATAACGGAGCGCTGTCGGAAGACGGCATGACCTCCCACTACGTGGGGATGATCCTGCACAACGCCGAGGTGCTGCACCAAGGCCTGCTGCACCAGGATGCCTCCGAATCATCAGACCATGACCATGACCACGATCATGATCATGACCATGCAGCGCATGACGACCACCAGCACTGATCACTCTTGCGCATCCGCCAGCATGCAAAGGACCGCCCGGGGGCGGTCCTTTAGCGAGGCACTGAACGCATCAGCGAAGCGCTGAACACATCAGCCGGGCTTGCCGAGACGCCAGGCGCCCGCAGTCCAGCCAGCGCTATCAGGCGTCAGGAATCTCCAGCGCCTGCTGAATCACCGGCCAGGCTTCTTCGCCATCTCGCGTGGTCACTCCCTCGACGAACGACCGGGTCTGCTCGGGATGTTGCTGTAGCCACTCCAGCGCCACCTGCTCCGGCTCACGCTCTTCGTAGCTGAATCCACGAATCATCGCGCTCTGGTCATCGGCGCTGAAGACCAGTTGGTCCAGCAGGCGTGTGGCATTGGGATGGCTCTGCGCGAACTCGCGACGGACCAGTGTCCGCACGTCGCTGCGACCGCCCTCCGGCCCCCACATGTCGTTCGGATCATCGAGGTAGCGAACGTCGAACTCAATGTTCATCCAGTGCGGCGTCCAGCCCGCGAACACAATCCACTCTTCACGATCGATGGCCGCATCCACGGCACTGAGCATGCCAGGGGTGGAGGTTTCCGACAGCTCCCAGTCGCCCAGACCATAGCTGTCGTCGTCCACTGCGGCATTCAGCGAGTCGCTCATGCCGGAGCCGACCTCGATGGAGTAGATCGTGCGATCCAGACGCTCGGCAAACTCTTCCTTGTCCAGGTCTTCTGCCGATGTCAGACCCGCGTCGTACACATACGCAGGAACGGCGAACCCCAGCCGGGCGCCATCAACGTTGTTGCCGAGATCCTCAAGGGTGGGCTCGTCGCCCTCGAAGCTGGCGTCGTACATCCCCTGCTGGGCAGGCAGCCAGGCCGCCAGAAAGGCATCCAGCTCGCCTTGGCGCAGGGCCTGGTAGGTAATGGTGGAGCCAAGCTCTTCCTGTACGGGTTGATAGCCGAGCGTCTCCAGCAGGGTGGATGCCAGGGCCGTCTTGACCGTCACTCCCGGCCAGGCGGGAACGGAAAAACGAACCTGGGCATCTTCCTGAGTCGAGCGCTCTGCTTCCGCCTGGGCGGCCAATGGTGTAGCGGCCATCAAGGCAGCCAGCACAGCAGCAGACATCGTGTAATACGGCATGAAGCACCTGTAGATTGCGATAGAGGTCTCTACCATACCCTCTCAGCGCTGTGCCTCAAGGCGGCGCCTTCAACGGCTCCTTTGCTGGAGTTTGCCAAGAATGCCGGGCTGATCCAGTCTTAAGAGGAAACGGCACACTGGTGAAACGCCCCTCACCAAGAGCCCCGCCGGTCCCCTATACCCCCCCGTGGGAGGAGGCAAGTAGATGGCTGATATCGACTACACTCTCGAGCGCCAGATCACCATCAAGGCGCTAGCCAGGGCGCTGGCCCACGGTTTTTCTCCGATCGTCGAAGTCGAGTCCATGGATGGCATCTACACGGTGCGCTTCCACCATGCCAACGGAGCATCGGAGCTGGCCGACGACAAGGGCCGCACACGCACCTTCCTCGGCACCGGAGAAATTCGTGAGCTGCTGGGCGGCGTCGGCCTTACCCACGGCGTGCTGACCTGGTCGGATCAATGCGGCGATGAAATGATCGGGGTGGAAGGCAAGGCCATGACACCGGATGAGATGCTGGCCAACGGCACTCGTATTGCCTTCCGCTGAGGCGAGGCGTTGTCCGAAACGTCGAAGAGCGACGGTTGGGCAAGGAAAAGATCGGTGAGAAATCGCAGCTTTCGCGAGGTGAACGAGCACGTTAAGCCGATGTTAAACGCCGTATCACCAGGCGCAGGCCCTGTTCAGACCAGCCCTGGGCTATTGGCCTGCACGTCATGACAGAGTACCGTAAGCCTCATCATGTCTGTGCAGAGCACGCCGCAATGAGCGCATTGACGCCTTACCTGGCCAGATGGTCCCTGATGTGTACGCTGCTGTTGATACTGGCCGGCTGTGCGTCGCCCCAGCTGGATACCAGCGGCGGCAGCAAGGGGCTGTCCATGGAGCGTGCCCTGATCCTGTCGGAAGCCAGGGGCTCCCTGGGCACTCCCTATCGCTTTGGCGGCAATGACCCTCGCGGACTCGACTGTTCCGGCCTGGTGCAGATGGCTTACTCCCGGGCCGGCATCAGTGTCCCCCGGTCCTCACGGGAGCAATATCACCAATTGCCGGCGATTGACCAGCCACGCCCGGGCGACCTGCTGTTCTTCGCCACCGGCAAGGGCTCCGAGGTCAGCCATGTCGGCATCTTCGCCGGTAACGACGTCATGATTCATGCGCCGGGCCGGGGCCGCCAGGTCACCACGACATCGCTGACCCTCGACTACTGGCAAGAGCGTTTCGTCGGCGCCGCCGCCGCCGCGCCTTGAACGGGGCGCTGCGCTGACCTCTCTCTTCCTCTCCTTCTCGCGTTCTCCCGTTCTGCGCCGTCCGCCGCTCTGTTGCATGCGCCACCGTCCGACTTTATCGACCAAGGTCGCATCAAGACGAATGAACGCTATGCTGTTTCGAGCATCAGAAGATGTCACATAGTCGTCAACAAAGCTTAAGCACTCGTTAAGGTGGCGCCGCTACGATGGCATCGATCCTTTACCCAGCAACGATAAGGAACCGTCTTTATGCCTTTCCTGCAACAGGTCAGCAGATCCCACGCCCGCCTCTCTCTGCGCGGATGGCTGTCGGTCAGCGTTGCCATACTCGGCGGCATGGCCCTGATGGCATTCTGGTCGCCGATCAGCCTGTCGCTTGGCACGCTCAGTCTGATTCTGGGCAGCATGGCGCTGTGGCCGCGTTCCAGCGCCGCCCACACAGAGGCAGACCTGGATCGTGAGGCTCACGTTGCCGAGACAGCCCACGCCAAGACGACATTCTCGCTGACGCACCTGGCCCTCGCGGCGGTGGGTGTACTGGTCGCCCTGCAACTGCTGGCCTGATGACACTCCATCCAGCGGCGTAAGAACATCGTGGCTTTACAGCTGCGCGCCATGCCCGGATCATGAGGCCCTGGTTATCTGATTGCCGCAGCGTGCCCTGCATCCGCTGCGCAGCCGAAACAAAGGCCTCACATGACATCCGCCCTTGCCGGCGCCGATATTGGCGCCACGCTGACGCGACTGCGCCAGTCCACGCCACTGGTACATAGCATTAACAACTACGTGGCCATGAACCCCGCCGCCAATGTGCTGCTGGCCCTGGGCGCATCGCCCGCCATGGTGCACGCCGCCGAAGAGGCGGCCGAGTTCGCGGCGCTCGCCGATGCTCTGGTCATCAACATCGGTACCCTTTCTGCCCCCTGGGTCGATGCCATGTTGAGCGCTGCCGAGTCCGCTCAACAACAACAGACCCCCTGGGTGCTGGATCCTGTGGCGATTGGCGCTACACGCTTTCGACGTGACGCCTGTGCCCGCCTGCTCGAGTTTTCTCCGACTATCATCCGCGGCAACGCCTCAGAGATCATCGCCCTCGCCGGCGACGCCCTGGGCGGGCGAGGCGTCGATTCCACCGCAGCCAGTGACGAGGCGCTCACGGCGGCGGTGGCCCTGGCCAGACGTCAGCAGGCAGTGGTCGCCGTCACCGGCGAGGTCGACCTGGTCACGGATGGCCAGCGATGTGTCCGCATTGCGGGAGGTCATGCCCTGATGCCGCGAGTCACGGCCCTTGGCTGCGCTCTTTCCGGAGTGGTAGCGGCCTTCGCGGCCTGTGAGGAGGACCCACTATTGGCTACGGCCTGCGCCCTCACCTGCTACGCTGAGGCGGGAGCTCAGGCCGGGCAGACGGCGCCGGGGCCTGGTAGTTTTGCGGTAGCCTTCATTGACGCGCTGCACCAGCTGTCTGCCAATGCACTGGCCAACCGCACGCCCCTGGAGATCAGCACTCCCCCATGACCCGCTGTTCCCGCCTGCCACTTCACTCTTTTCAAGGATGCTGCACGTGACGCGATCTCCCCGCCGATTCGACCGACAGGCCCTGCGCCTCTATCTGGTGACAGACCCCGAGCTGTGCGCTGAGAGGGGAATCGAGGACACCGTGAGCCAGGCTGTCAACGGCGGCGTGACCCTGGTCCAGCTTCGCGACAAGGGGGCCAGCAATGAGGAACTGGTAGCCCTGGCACTGCGCTTGAAACCGCTGCTTGCCGAGCACCGCATCCCCCTGGTCATCAATGATCGGGTTCAGGTCGCCGTGGCCGCCAAGGTCGACGGCGTACACCTTGGCCAGGACGATGGCGACGTGAGCGAGGCTCGCCGCCTGCTGGGCGACGAGGCGATCATTGGGCTGTCGGTTCAGCGTCCCGAACAGCTGACACAGCTGGACGTGCGGGCGCTGGACTATCTCGGCCTGGGCCCGGTATTCGCTACCTCCACAAAGCGCGACCACGCGACCCCGCTAGGCGTTGCTGGCCTGTCCTCGCTGGTGGCGGCCAGCCCGCTGCCCAGCGTGGCGATTGGCGGGCTGAAGCGAGAACATGCCGCCGCCATACGGGCAAGCGGTGCCGATGGCATGGCCGTGGTCTCCGCCATCTGCGGCCAACCCGACCCGAGCCAGGCCGCCCAGGACCTGCTGGCGGCCTGGGAAGGGTAAGTCGCCCAGGGATCCGGCACGCCGCAACCACTAAGGTTGCGGTCGCCGACGCCCATGGACCATCGCCGCGACCAGGTTATCGCCTTGTTTGCGGCCTTCCAGCACCGCACCAAGCACATGCACGGGCACCAGGCAGAGAACGGCGGTCGCCAGCCCTTCATGCAGCTCCTCCATCCAATGCAGGTCGTGGAAGCGTTCGGTGTGCACCATCAGCATGCCCGTCGTTCCTAGCCCCAGCAGCAAGGCGAGCAGGCTGATCATCATCAGCGCCCCCAGCGGCGTGTGGGTGATGCGACCGCCTTCTGCCGCGTGACCGCGAATCGCTGCCTTGAGTCGCGCTGGCGTCGGCCAGAAACTCGTCCAGCGCACTGACCAGGGGCCCACCAGGCCCCACAGGATACGAAGGCCAATCAACCCCACCAGGGTATAGCCGATATAGCGGTGAGGGCCTATCTCTGCGTAGTTGAGCGCAAATCCGAGCACCAGCGCCCAATGAAAGACTCGCACCAGCGGATCCCACACCATGATGCGCTGTGGGGTCGGGGTCCTTGCTGCCGTTGTCATCTCGCTACTCCCGTCGAAGGTACGCGACATCGCGCGGAAGTAGGCTGGCATTCAACCCTTAAGCCTCGCTTACGCGAGACGCCCTCGCGCGAGTGGGAGCAGACGAGTCGCTACCGATCGTTTTATGCCGTTGGGCGGCGCTTGAGGCTGGTGCGCCCTTCCTGGTAGGCAATCGCCAGGCCGCTGGCGATGATCAAGGTGCCGCCGACCCATACGCCCCAATCCGGCAGCTCTCCCCAGAACAGCCAGCCCAGCAGCACCGCCCATAGCATGGCGGTATAGTCGAAGGGCGCGGCGATGGCCGCAGGGGCGTGACGAAATGCCAGCGTGATGAACGCCGTGGCACCCACCCCAAGCACACCCGCCATCAGAAAGGCCGGCCAGTGCGCCGCTTCCGGCGCCTGCCAAACCAACGGCAATGCGAGCCCGGTGATCACAAAAGGCACCAGGGTCATGTAGAACACCATCGCCCAGAGATGCTCGCGAGCGCCGTAGCGACGTGCGGTGATCATCATCAGGGCGTAGAACACCGCTGCCCCCAACATGGCCAGCGCGCCCAGAGAGATGCCGTCGCTACCTGGCCGGACCACCACCAGAACGCCGACAAAACCCACCAGAGAGGCACACAATACGGGCATGCTGACCTTCTCACCCAGCAGCGGCACCGACAGTAGACTCACGAACAGCGGAGCCGCGAAGGCAATGGCGGTACCTTCCGCCAGCGGCATCAGGGTCAGCCCCAGCACAAAGCAACCCATCGTGCCGGTATAGATCAGCCCTCGCACCAGGTGCACACCAGGGCGACGGGTGGCCAGCGTGCGAAGTCCGCTTCCCCTCCACGCCAGCAGCATGATCATCGGCAGCGATACCAGGGTTCGGAAGAAGATGATCTGGACCGGCGAATGCACCTCTCCCAACCACTTCGAGATGGCATCCCCCAATGCCAGGCACAATACCCCCAGGCACATAAACCCGATTCCCTTCACTGACGATGCCATTCGACCTCCCTGCTGGACTGAAAATGCGACGCTTGGATACCCGCCTGGATAGCACCCGTCACTCGTCACAAGCCGCCGGTCAGTCATCGCCAGTCACTCGCTGTCCGTCACCAACTGTCCGGTGCTCACTTTCCGGTACTGGCTTTCCGGTGCTGACTTTCCGGTACTAGCTTTCCGGTACTAGCTTTCCGGTGCTGACGTTTTGTTACTACGGCGGCCCCCGACCCGGTGGCCGGCGGAGTGCTTATGGAAGAACGGGTAGAAGAACGGACAACACTACGTAACGCCGTTCAGGCAGTGCTCAATAACGTTAGGGGGATAACGCTTTTGAGGCAAGCATCTTGCACCATGACTGTGCAAGTGCGTAGACACCGGGGTCACGCGCCATGCAAAAGGCCCGCCGAAGCGGGCCTCACTGGACAGGCGGGGCTTGCACCAAGGTGCTTATAGACTCGCCTGCACCACCATGCAGTCCATGCCCTGCTCCATCAGGCGACGGCAGGCCGAACGCGCCTGCCCCTCCTGAAGGTCCAGGACCTGAGCACGATAGATGTTGGCGTTATCCGCCCTGGCGACAGCCACGCGAGCATGAGACATCTCGCTTGCCAGGCGATTGGCCGCCTGGCTGGCCTGGCTGCGGGCGCTGTCCATGTCGCTGAACGCGCCCACCTGAACCCCCCAGTCGCCGGTCTGCGCAACGCTGGGTGCCGACGACGCCGTTGCCCTGGGCTCTGGGCGAGTCGCGGTCGGCACCGAGGCGGCGACAGGAATGGACGCCACCGCAGGAGCCGAGCTAGGGGCATCATCCATCAGTCGACGCAGTGGGTCCGTCTGGGGCCGGGTGCCAGAGATCACCGGCGTCGACGACTCGAAGCGCACGGGCGTCCCTGCACTCTGGCGACTGGCAACCTGGGCAGGCGGCACGATGGTTTCGACCCGCGACGGCTGCACCGCATTGGACGAGGTCTGGGCCAGGCGTGATGACGTTGGCACAGGGGCTGAGATCAATCCGCGCTGACGTGGTGCCATCAACTCGCCGCCAGATACATCGGTGCTGGCAAGAAAGCCGCGGCCATCCGACAGGGAAGCACGCAGAAAGCCACGATCCAGCACGCTCATCATCTGTTCATCCCGGGACGCGGCGGTATACCCCCCCATGACCACGGCCACCATGCGGCGTCCGTTGCGGGTCGCCGACGTCGCCACATTGAAGCCTGACGCACGGATGAAACCGGTCTTCAGGCCATCGGTTCCGGGGTACTTGGTCAACAGCCGGTTATGGCCGGTATGCCGTGTGCCGCGCCAGGTAAATTCCGTCAGCGAGAAGTAGGGGTAGTACTGGGGGAAGTCCAGCATCAAGCGCCGGGCCAGGATCACCATGTCCCGGGCGGTAGTCACCTGCCCTGAATCCGGCAGGCCCGAGGCGTTGCGGAAGGTGGTGTTGTTCATCCCGAGACTACGCGCCTTGCGCGTCATCATTTCCGCAAAGTGGGACTCGGTGCCGCCCAGCGACTCCGCCACCACCACGGCCACGTCATTGGCCGAGCGCACGATCAGCGCCTGGATGGCCTTTTCCACGGGAATGGTATCCCCGGGCTTGAGCCATAGCTTGGTCGCTGGCATCGACGCCGCATGGGACGACACGGGCAGCGGTTGCCCCAGACTCATGGACCGCCCCTCGAGCGACTCGAACAGCATGTAGAGCGTCATCATCTTGGTCAGCGAGGCGGGGTAACGCGACTCGTCGGCATGTTCTGCATAGAGGATCTCATGCGTCTCGGCGTCTACCACGATACCGGCGTAGCGCGGATTGCCGGCGTGAGCCGACTGTACCATCAGGCACGTCACCACCAGCGCTATCAGCATGGTCAGCGACCGCCACACGGAATACCTTGTGGTCACCATTATCCAAAACCCCTGCGATTTATCCGACTGCACTGACGGCATTATGACCCACTTACACCGACTGTACAGGCCCAATTAACGTGGCTTTGCCATCAATAGCGGTATGACATTGCCTATTTTGTGCAGGCGCCTTCGCCAGCCCTCAATCCGCAGCGTCTCCCTCGAGGCCCGCGCGCACCAGCAGCGCCTGTGGATCCACCTTGTCCCACTGCCCCGGCTTGAGGAAACGCTTGGCAAAATCCCGATAGACTCGCTGCTCCAGCAGCAGCCGGTACAGGTCGGGGTCCAGATGGCCATCGCGCACCATGTCCGCCAGCAGCGCCAACGCCCGCGACAGCGTCATGGCGGCCTTGTAGGGACGGTCTGCTGCGGTCAGCGCCTCGAACACATCGGCCATCACCATCACTTTTTCCTCGAGGCTCGCTTCCTTCAGCTTCAGGCGCCGAGGATACCCCGTACCATCCATGCGCTCATGATGATTGCCGGCAATCGAGGGCACCTGGCGCAGATGCGCCGGCCACGGCAGCGCCTCGAGCATCATGATCGTCTGGATCACATGCTCCTGAATGCGAAAGCGTTCGACATCATTGAGCGTACCGCGGCGAACCGACAGGTTGTAAAGCTCGCCGTGATGACCCGCCAGCGGACAGGGTGACATGTCAAACTGCCAACGATTGTCCGGATCGCCGCGTTCCACCGCGGGCCGCGAGCGATGCCAGGGAATCTCGTGGCGCGGCAGATCAGCAAGCAGGCGCTCCTCAGCGGGCAGACGACGTACCGGCTCCCGCGCCATGCGTGCCAGCTCATCCCGAGACAGCCCCAGGCGATCGTCAAAGTGGCGCCACCAGCGCCACTCGGCGATCGTGGCCAGTCGCTCGAGCAAGGCGTCACTGATGGCTTCGCCGCCACGATTGGCCTCTGCCACGCACTCGAAAGCGGCGGTAAGCTCTTGCTGGCGGGCATGCCGCCGCCGTTCGAGAATGACTGGATCACCACCGTGAGCCCGGCCCTGCCAATAGGCCACGTCGGCATCTCGCCACAACACGTCGAAGCGAGTGCGGATTTCATGAATGCGATCATGTCGGGCTTCCAGCTTGGTGGCCTTTTCCATCACCTCGTCGGGAATGGCCAGCTTGCCGCAATCATGCAGCCATGCGGCCAGATGAAAGGCACTGCGCTGGCGCTGATCAAAGTGGACCTCGGCAAAGGCCCCCGAATCCGCTCGCTCTATGGCATTGACGATCAACTCCGCCAAGGCGGGGACCCGCGAGCAATGACTGCCGGTATGCGGTGACTTGGCATCGATGGCACGGGCCACCAGCTTGACGATGCCGTCCAGCAGACGCGCCTCGCCCTGGAGCAACCTGCGCAGGTCAATGGCCACCGCCGCCGCGGACGACACCTCCTTCACAAAGGCACGCCAGTGCAGGTCATCGTCGTCGGTCGAACGCAAGGCCACCGCCAGCAGTCCCAGAATCGCCCCCTCTCGATTGCACAGCGGCTGCAGCAGATAGCCGTGCCGATCAAAGTCAGCCGCAAGCCGCGCCAGGGCACCTTCGGGGGACCCTTCAAGTACCAGCTCCGGTGCCCTGGGATCGCTGTCCCGGTCACGGGCCTCACCCGACTGCGCCACGCGCTCAAAGCGCCTCTCGTTGTGTTCATCGGCCAGATAGATGGCGCCGGAGCGGCTGCCAGCACCCTGCAGCAAGTCTTCGAGGATACTGGTCAGCATCGGTGCCAGCTGCGGCTCGCTGTTGAGTACGCGGGTGATGCGCCCAAACCCTTCCACTCCCCGGGACAAGCGCCCCAGGGCCAGACTCAGCCCCCTGACCTCCGACACTCGCGAGCTCACTCCGTGACAACCGGCGAAGTCGTAGCGGCCCAGCGCTTCCACCTGCTCGGACAACCGCTGCAGCGGCCGGCCAAGACGCCGTCCCAGGACCAGCCCCAGCGGCAGTAGCGCTAGCGTCACCATGCCGGCCAGTACCGAGCTTTCGATGATCATCTGCCCCGCACCGGCGGACAGCTCCTCCTCAGGCACCACCGCCAATAGCTGGGTGGGCTGGTCCCCCAGACGTGCAAACGGCAGCACCAGCCCCCACCAATGACGCCCTTCGTGCTCTAGTCGCACAGGGCTTTGCTCGCCCGAGGGTAGGTGCTCTCGCGTGTGTTCCAGCGCTCTCAACTTTCGTAGCACGGGAAAATTCAGCTCGTCGATCGATGCCAGGCGGCCATCCGTGACCGCCCTGCTCGACCCTGGCTGATCGAGCGGGGCAATGCCAGGCGTCGCGTTCAAGGGCGAGCTGGAGGTCGTGGATGCGCTGGAGGAGGAGTTGGCTGGGTTGCTGACAGGGGTGCTGGCTGAGGCACTGAGAGTGTCGTCTTCAGCGCTGTGGATGGTGGTCGCCAGCGCCTGCCCCGTGTCCGTCACGATCGCCATGCGGGTGCCCGGAGTCAGCCGCAGGCTGTCCATTCCCAGGCCGAGGTCCTGGGAGGCCACATCGAGCCCCACCACCACCTCGCCATGACGTCGTGCCATGCTGATGCCGATCTCGCCTGTGTAGTAGAACGCGTAGGGCGCCGTCAGGTAAGACGTTCCTTCCCTGCTGGCCCGCTGAAACCAGGGACGTGTACGCGGATCAAAGAAGTACTGAGCCAGAGGCTCTCGCCCAAGCGGACTCAGCCGCTGATCGTACAGTCGCCATTCGCTGGCGTCCGCGGCGCTGGTATCCCCCGGCACGACCAACGCCAGGTAAGCGGCGTCGGGGTGATGGGCAAGCTCCGGCCGCACGCTCTCCATCATCCGCTCCACGGACCGAAACATCACGAAATCGCCGTCACCATTGGCCATGTAGACGGCGTCAATCAGGCGGTGGGCGGCCAGCGCAGACGCCATCAGCGGACGTTGCTCCAGCCAGTCGCTGGCGCTACCGGTGGTACCACTTGCCAGCATGTCGATGGCGACCTGGGACGGCCTGACCAGCGCCTGGGTATGTGCCTCCAGGGTGCTGACCAGCTGATGCGACGTTTCTTCCAGGGTCGCGCCCAGGGTGCGCTGGGACTGATGCCAGGAAAACCACAGCAGCGCGACCGCCATGACCGTCATGACGGCCGCGATGACGACGCCGATCAGCCACTGCATCGAGACGACGAAACGCTGACGGTGCATGATCGAGCCTCGTATGTACGCCGGGGCGGCTGCCTAGGGGGAATCCTCGCGCGCAAGGGCGCAACGGGCTCCTACAACTATATGCAGCATCGATACTTTTTGCCTGCTTACACCGCCATGAAGGGGAGGCTAGGGGGTCAGCACCCCAGGTGGGAGGACGCCGCCCGTGTGGCACGCGCCTTGATCGCCGCCAGATCGACATCATCGCGCTGTCGGCTCGCGACAAAGCTGTCGGCGTAGCGACGCCATACGCCGCTATCCAGCAGCAGCAGGAAGAGCTGGGCATCCAGGTGTCCCTCGCTGACCATGTCCGCCAGGATCTCCAGCGCACGAGACAGGGAAAGCCCGACCTTGTAGGGACGATCAGAGGCGGTCAGCGCCTCGAACACGTCGGCCAGCGCCATGACGCGCTCTTCAATGCTGGCCTCGCTGAGCTTGACCTGGCGCGGGTAGCCGCGGCCGTCCATGCGCTCATGATGATTGCCGGCGATTTCCGGCACCCGCCGCAGGTGGGCCGGCCACGGCAGCGACTCGAGCATGATGATGGTCTGGATCACATGCTCCTGCATACGAAAGCGTTCGACATCATTGAGGGTGCCGCGAGGCACGCTCAGGTTGTACAGCTCGCCCTGGTGCTCGGCCAGGGCTGGGGGCTGCATGGCAAAGCCCCAGCGGTTGAGGGGATCTTCCGGGTGCACCGGCGGACAGGCGCGCTGCCAGGCCAGGCGATGACGGGGCTGATCAGCGAGCAGCTGCTCCTGGGCTGGCAGCGGGTGCACCGGCTCATCGACCAGCTGGGCCAGCTCGGCCTTGGACAGCCCCAGCCGATCATCGAAATGCCGCTGCCAGCACCAGCTGCCGATCTCCACCAGGCGCTGCTGCAACGCTTCTCCCATCGTCTCGCCGCCCTGGTTGGCCCTGGCGACACAGGCGAAGGCATCGCTAAGCTCCTGGCGGCGCTGTAGACGCGTCTCTGCCAGGGTTGTCGCATCACGGCCCTCGGCCAGCCCCCGCCAATAGTCCACATCAGCGTCCCGCCACAGCACTTCAAAGCGGGTCCGCACTTCATGAATCCGGTTATAGCGGGTCTCTAGCTTGGTGGCTTTTTCCATGATGTGGTCAGGGGTGGTCAGCTTGCCACAATCATGCAGCCAGGCGGCCAGATGAAAGGTCGCCCGCTGGTCATCGCTCAGGCTGATGGCGGCGAAAGGCCCCTGGGTGGCCTTGTCCACCTCGTCGATCAGCATCTCGGCCAGCTGCGGCACTCGTGAGCAGTGGCCTCCCGTATGGGGAGACTTGGCATCCGTGGCCTTGGCCACCAGCTGGATCATCGCATCCAACAGGCGAGCCTCGGCTTCCAGCAGGCGCCGCATATCGATCGCCACCGCCGCTACCGAGGAGACTTCGGCGACAAAGTTGCGCCAGCGACCATCGTTGTGATCGCGCCGTGGGCGAGCCAGCAACAGCACGCCCAGGCGCTTGTCGGCACGATCACGCAGCGACTGCACCAGATACCCTCTCGCCTCCAGCTGTTCGCGCACCTCGGCCAGTGGGCCACTGGCAGTGGCAATCTCGAGGGTCTCGGGCAGCGGCTCCGATGCGTCAGCGCATCCTGCTTCGGCGGTGGCCACGAAGCGATCAGCCCGAACCTCGTCGGCCAGATAGATCATGCCATGGTGGCTACCGGTCACGCTGAGCAGCTCCCCGAGTATCGCCTCGAGCATGGCATCAAGGCCCTGCTCGCGCCCCAGTATCCGGTTGATCTGCTGAAACTTGCCCGCTCGGTGCACCAGGGTGTCCAGAGCCCGGGACAGGTGCGATACCTCACTCACCCATGACTCCACGCCACGATAGGCCTCCAGGTTGAAATCCGAGATAGTGCGCACCTGCTGGGCCAGGGCCCGTAGCGGTCGTCCCAGGCGATGGGCCAACAGGATGCCCAACGGTACCATCAGCGTGACCAGACCGAGAGACAGCAACAGGCGATGCCACAGTGATTCCCGCATGCTGGCCATCAGCTGGGCCTCTGGAGTGGCCACCAGCAGCCAGGCCAGGCGACTGCCCAGCATGTCGAATGACAGCGCCAGCCCCCACCACTGCTGGTCGCCGTGAGCAAAGCGCACTGGCCGCTCAATGACATTCAGCGATCTCAGCGTCACCAGCGGGGTATCGCCAAGATCGCTGAGCGTGGTACCCGGCAGCGGCGCCTGGCCCTGGTCGATGTCATGCGCCAACAAGAGCCCATCCGGCGTGGTGATGGCCAGACGAGACCCGGGCTCGGTGGAGAATCGCTGAATCTCGCGGCCCAGGTCCTCTGAGGTCATGTCGATACCCAGCACGGCCCGGCCGCTGTGAGAACGTTGCGACAGGGTGACTCCCTGCTCGCCATTGGTGAAGAAGGTATAAGGGTCCGACAGGTGCGGCAGAAAATCGGTTTCCGCGTCGCGATACCAGGGGCGCGTCCTCGGGTCGAAGCCGTAGTCGACCACCGGATACCGACGCATCTCGCGCAGTTGGCCATCCAGCACCTGCCAGTACCCTTCCTCCTGCCGGCGACTGGCCAAGCCCTGCGGCGTCGCGGAGTCGCCGTGCAGGACCAGTGTCAGGTAGATACCGCCGGTCAGGTCAACCTCGGCAGGAATGGCCGTGGGAGAAATACGCTCGATCAGCCGTACCATCAGGAAGTCGCCGGTGTCGCTGCCGATGTAGGCGCTGCCGAGTACCTCCTGGGCCCCTACCGCGGCCGCCAGCAGCTGCAGCATATTGGCGCCGCTGGTGCTGTGGAACTTGTCCACATCCGCTTCGCTGACCAGCACCCCGAGCATGGCGCGAGCGGGCTCCAGCAGAGCCTGGGTTCGCACTTCCACCATCGTCGACAGCTGCTGACTGGTCCGCTCCAGCGACTGCACCAGCGAGGCTCTCGCCTGGTACCACGACTGCCACAGCAACAGCCCCGCCAGCACCAGCATCATGCCGACGATGGAGGCAGCGATCAGTAGCTGTATGGGCTGTTCTCGATGGAAAGGCAGGCGCATCAAGACGACTCGAAAGAGGCTGTGGCTGGGTGACAGGAATCTATCACTCTATGCCAATTCGCCGTCCTGGGGGCCTGGAGAGACTACCTACTCGGCGGTATATCGCTCGCTTCTTTTGTCCTTGCAGGCACTGGGACAGAGCGCCCCAAGGGCCCCCGGGGCGCCTTCATGGCTCACGCCAGCAGGCGTGACAGACCTAACCACACCAGGCGCAGAGACAGCGCCGTCAGCACCAGTCGAAAGCCATGATCGAAGCGATGCTCAGAGAGCCGGTTGAGCAGGCGCAGTCCCAGCCAGGTGCCGACCACGCCCATGGCAACCATCGCGACGATCAACGCCAGCCAATCGGCAAACAGAAAGCCGGCCGCCCCGAAGACGAATGCCTTGGTGAGATGCTGGAAGGTCATGCAGGCCGCAAAGGTGGCCACGGTGGTCTGGCGAGGATTGCCATGCTGCTTGATGAAGGCCGCCACCATGGGTCCGCTGGCGCCGACAAAGCTGGACAACAAGGTCGTGACAGCGCCAGCGATGCCGGTACCCCAGCGCCCTAGCGCCCGCTTGGGCAGGCCGGGACCCCACAGGGTGTAAAGGACGAAGGCGGCGATGGTCAGTTCCAGCAGGCCTGTCGGCAAGCGAATCAGCAGCCAGCTCGCGACCAGGGCCCCCACCACCGCACCCGGGAGAAACGCCAGCAGCAGCGGCCAGTGGAGGTGACGCCAGCTCATGACCAGGCGCCCCCCATTGGAACCGAGCTGGACCATGCCGTGGACGGGAATCAGCGCAGCTGCCGGCATCACCTGAGCCATGGTCACGATCAGCAGCGTGCCTCCGCCTACCCCGAGGGAGGCGCTGATCAGCGAAGTGAACCCTGACAGCAGAATCAGCCCCAGGCTGACGAGCGGCGGCAAGGGCGACAGGACGGCAAGCCAATCCATGGCAAGGGACTCCAGCAAGATGAGGCGAGGTCCCTTAGCCTACCTTAGATCGCAGGGTCGTGGCGTAAGCCTCGCGAGTCAGCTCACGGCATGCTCAGACATGGAACTGCCAGAGATCGACCGTTCAAGCATCAATACCCAGGGCAGCCAAGGACGCACGCTCCCGGCAAGCATAGTGGTCAAGCTCATCGATGACCGGTGCCCCCAGCGCCAGCTCGAACGCCTCGCGGTTGGCATTGCCCTGGGTCACGGCGCTAGCTTCACCGCCCAGGTTGGACTGGAAGATGCCGGCCGCCGACACCGGCAGGAAGTCCTCGTAGGTCAAGGGGTCGGCCACGACCTTGCCGGCAGCGATCCACTGCTCGAGACCGGCTCCGTCGTCAAGCTCCGCCACGGCACGGTAGTGAAAGTAGGCCAGCCCCTCCCGGCGCAGCACGCTGTCATCGTCGGGGAAGTCCGCAAACACCTCGGCAAGGCGACGCTGGTGGGCCTCGTTGTCCAATCCCTTTGTGGCCTCGCGAGACTCGGCCAACAGCCGGTCGTAGAGTGCCCTGCCCTTTGGCGTCAGGGCAATGCCTCGCTGCTCGATCTCGCCAAACCGCGCCGTATGCGCCCCTTGATCAGCGCCGAGAAAGTGCGTGGTTTCCTCCAGCGCCTTGAAACTGGTCTGGCGCAGCAGGATCGGCACCTGGCGCCGAGGCGGTCCCTCGATCACCGCCTTGGGTGTCATGCCATGGGCGGGCATCCGCCGCTGCGCCTCATCGATATCCAGGGTGCGGGGCGTCAGATGGTTGATGTGCGGGCCGCGGAAACACACCACGTCTGCGATCAGACGGTGTGCCGCGTGCAGGCGATCATAGGTAGCGCGATCCACCGTCGCGTCATGATGCCAACGAAACGTCTCCAACGCCTCAGCCACGAAGCGGTCGGCCTGGGCATCGGTCAGCCCGCCCTCGGCCTCGTGGATGGCGATCAGCTCACGCACGCCAGGGGTGAAGATATCTCGCTGGCTGAGGATATCGCTGGCCAAGTCCCTCAGTTCGGCGTCTTCGATCAGATCCAGGCGCAGCAGCGAGGTGAACAAGCGAAACGGGTTGTGGCTCAGGGCGGACTCGTCAATCGGCCGGAAAGCGGTGGAATGTACCGGCACCCCGGCCTCGGACAGGTCGTAGTAGCCCACCGGGAACATGCCCATTACCGCGAAAAGCCGCCTCAACGTTGCCAGTTCTTCGGCGGTACCCACCCGAATGGCGCCATGCCGCTCCACGTCCAGACGCGACAGCTCACCGCTGGCCTCAAGTCTTGCGGCCAGTGCCGGGTCGGCGGCCAGGGTGTCCCGGTTCACCTCGGCCACCAGGGTCAGCAGGGCGCCATACTGTGGTACCTCTGCCTGATACATGTCCGACATGGCGCTGGCAAAGCGCTGGCGAATCTCGTTGGCGGTCACGATATCGGCTGACATTCCGGCAAGTCTCCTGACTAGAGCGATGGACCCTGCGATGAGACCAGAGACAAATAGCCGCCACAAACGAAAAAAAACGCTGCTAGCATGAAAAAAAGGAATACATAACACCGCACCGACCCCCCGATAGGGCGGTTGGCGGGCCATATCGATCCCGGCAATCGTCATGCTCGGCCTTGTCAGTCCAGAAACTTATGAAACCCAGACACCTTCCCTCTACCACGACCCTGCTGTGCTTTGAAGCGGCGGCCCGCCATCTGAGCTTTACCCGGGCAGCCCAGGAACTGGCGATGACCCAGAGCGCCGTGAGCAAACAGGTCGCCCAGCTGGAAACCCTGTTGCAGCACGCCCTGTTCCGCCGTCTGCGCCGTCAGCTGGTGCTGACACCGGAGGGCTCGCTGTACCTCTCAGAGGTGCGCAAGATCCTGGCGCAGATGGAAATGTCGACCAACACCATCCTGACCTACCACGGTGCCGGTGACGTGCTGAAAGTCGCAACCCTGCCCACCTTCGGAAGTCGCTGGCTGGCGCCGAGATTACCTGACTTTCTGCAGGCTCATCCCGACATCACCCTGCATCTGAGCGACCGTAGCGAAGCCTTCGACCTGACCGGCGACGGTATCGATGTGGCCGTGTTTCACGGCCACGGGCGCTGGCCGGGGCTGGACTGCCACTGGCTATGCGATGAGGAGGTGGTAGCGGTTGGGGCACCATCGCGCTTGCCACGTACCCCGGAGCTGGATCAGGTTCGGCTGTTGCATCTGACGACGCGGCCTGACGCCTGGCATCGCTGGTTCGCCAACCAGGGCATCCATCGTCAGCGCAGCTACCACGGCGTACGGGTCGACACCTTTCATACCTTGATTCGGTTGGCCATCGAGGGCGCTGGCCTGGCGCTGATTCCACGCCTGCTGATCGAGCCGGAGCTCGCCGATGGACGCCTCGCCCTCGCCTCGCCACGGGTCATGAGCAGTGCCGACGCCTACTACCTGGTGACGCCGGAACCACTGGGCGAACTGGCCCGCGTTCGGTGCTTCATCGAGCACCTGACGACCGCCGCCGGCGGCCGCCAGGACCACGCGGTGGGCGACCCCGTCAGTGACCCAGAATCTGGCTGAGAAACAGCTGGGTGCGATCCGACCGGGGGTTGTTGAAGAACTCCTCGGGAGGTGCCTGTTCGATGATCTGCCCCTGATCCATGAAGATGACCCGATCCGCCACGGTCTTGGCGAATCCCATCTCGTGGGTCACGCAGAGCATGGTCATGCCCTCCCGCGCCAGCTCGATCATCACATCCAGCACTTCCTTGATCATCTCCGGGTCCAGCGCCGAAGTGGGCTCATCAAACAGCATCACCTCCGGGCGCAGGCACAGGGCACGGGCGATGGCAACGCGCTGCTGCTGACCGCCGGACAGCTGGCCGGGATACTTGTGGGCCTGGTTGGCGATCTGCACCCGTTCGAGAAACTCCATCGCGGTCGCCTCGGCCTCGCGCCGGGGCTTCTTCTGTACCCAGGTCTGAGCGATGCAGCAGTTGTCGAGCACCGATAGATGGGGAAACAGGTTGAAGTGCTGGAACACCATACCCACGTGACGGCGAATCTGTTCGATACGCTTGACGTCCTGGGTCATGTGAACCCCACCCACCGTGATGCTGCCCTGCTGGTGCTCCTCCAGATGGTTGATACAGCGAATCAACGTTGACTTGCCGGACCCGGAAGGGCCGCAGATCACGATGCGCTCACCCGGTTTGACGCTCAGGTCGATATCCCTGAGCACGTGAAAATCTCCATACCACTTGTTGAGTCCGCTGATCTCGATCATCGGCGCATCATTGGTGGCTGCACTGGTCGCTTGGGCCGTCATGGCGGCGTCCCCCTGTCACTTGTCTTGGTATCGGCCAGGAGACACCCCATAGGTGCCTCCGGCCCGCTGTTGTCAGTGCCCGGTATGCAGGCGACGTTCGATGTACTGGCTGTACCTGGACATGCCGAAGCAGAAGATCCAGAACATCAACGCAGCGAACACATAGCCCTCGGTGGCAAAACCCAGCCAGTTGGTATCGGTGAGCCCGGCGCGAATGATCGCGAGCAGGTCGAACAAACCGATGATCAACACCAGGGACGTGTCCTTGAACAGGGCGATGAAGGTGTTGACGATGCCGGGAATCACCAGCTTCAGCGCCTGGGGCAGGATGATCAGCCCCATCCGCCGCCAGTAGCCAAGCCCCAGCGCCTTGGCCGCCTCTTCCTGGCCGCGTGGAATGGCCTGCAGACCACCTCGCACCACCTCGGCCATGTAGGCGCTCCAGAAGAACATGATGCCGATCAGCGCCCGCAGCAGCTTGTCGAACTCCACCTCGCTGGGCACGAACAGCGGCAACATCACCGAGGCCATGAACAGCACGGTGATCAACGGCACGCCTCGCCAGAACTCGATGAACACCACCGACAGGCTGCGCACCAGAGGCATCTGCGAGCGACGCCCAAGCGCCAGGATCACGCCCAGGGGCAAGGAGCCGACAATCCCCACGATGGCCACCGTCAGGGTCAGCATCAGGCCGCCCCACTGCCGGGTAGGGACGGCAGGCAAACCGAAGCTGCCGCCCAGCAGCAGCACCCAGGCGATCAAAGGAAAGCCGACCAGGGCAAAGATCACGACCCAGCGCTTGGCCGGCATCCGCGGGATCACCAGCCAAGCAATGGTCGCCACCAGCAGCGCCAGGGTGATATCCACCCGATAACGTTCCGCCACGGGATAGAACCCATAGACGATGGTCTCGAAGCGAGCGCTGATGAAGACCCAGCAGGCGCCCTCACCGGTACAGGCGTCGCGGGTAGTGCCGATCCAGTCGGCGTCGATGATGGCCCACTGCACCAGCGGCGCCAGCGCCCACAGCATCACCACCAGGGTGATCAGCGAGACGACGGAATTCAGCGGGGTGGAGAACAGCCGGCTGCGCAGCCAACCGCTGACACCGTGCCGCGACACGGGAGCTGGCCGGGCCGCGATCATGGTGTGCTCGGTGGAGAGCGCTCCCGGCACGAGCGAATCGTCGCTCGGCGGATGGATCGGCGACTGGGAAGGAGGCTTGGGGTGGTCAGTCATCTTAGCGCTCCTTCAACAGGGTGCGGGCGTTGTAGACGTTCATCAACGCCGACACCACCAGGCTGATGGTCAGGTAGACCGCCATGGTCATGGCAATGATCTCGATGGCCTGGCCGGTCTGGTTCAGGCTGGTCCCGGCGAACACCGCCACCAGGTCGGGATAGCCGATGGCGGTGGCCAGCGACGAATTCTTGATCAGGTTCAGGTACTGACTGGTCAACTGCGGCACGATCACCCGCATGGCTTGGGGAATCACCACCTTGCGCAGGGTGATATTGCCTGGCAGGCCGATGGCCCGGGACGCCTCGACCTGCCCCTTGGGTACCGACTGGATGCCGGAACGCACGATTTCCGCGATGAACGATGCGGTGTAGATCGATAGTGCCAGCCACAGCGCCATCAACTCAGGAATGATGGTGACACCACCGGCGAAGTTGAAACCCTTGAGGGCAGGCGTCTCCCAGCCGAGCGGCATACCGCTGGCGACAAATACCACCAGTGGCAAGCCGATGATCAGCCCGGCACCGAGCCAGTAGACGGGCAAGGCCTTGCCGGTGCGCTGCTGCAGGCGTTTGGCGTAGCGTCCCAGCACCACGACCGCAACCACTGCCACCAGCACCGCCAGCTGAGTCAGTCCAAAGCCCGGCTCCGGCACCGGTGCCGGTACGATCAGCCCTCTCACGTTGAGAAAGAAGGCCTCGAACAGCGACAGGCTTTGACGTGGGCTGGGCAAGGCCTGAAGTACCGCGAAGTACCAGAACAGGATCTGTACCAACAGGGGGATGTTACGAAAGATCTCGACAAAGGCAGCGGCCAGACGGGCCAAAAGCCAATTGGGCGACAGCCTGGCGATGCCCACAGCAAAGCCGATAAGGGTGGCCGCAATGATCCCGAGCGCCGACACCAGCAGCGTATTCAAAAGCCCCACCACGAAGGTACGGGCATAGCTGCTGTCGCCGGAATAGTCGATCAGCGTCTGGGGAATCGAGAAGCCGGAGCGCTCGCCAAGAAACGCAAAGCCAGTGGTGATACCCCTGGCCTCCAGGTTGGTCAGGGCGTTGCCAATCATCATCGCGATCAGTGCCACAAGGCCTGCCAGCAGCAGCGCCTGAATGATCAGCGCACGAAAGGCGGGGCGCCGCCACAGCGGCGTCCGTTCAATAGGGGGGGTGGACATGGTGGCATCACTCGATCCGCAGGAACTCGGACGGCCCCGGCACTCGCCAGGGCCGCGTCGTACGGGGGGCTGAGCGAGGCCGTTCACCGCCCTCGCTCAGGGCGCTAGCAACCCCGCAGGGTCAAGACGGGCCTGGTCAGGCCCGCCCTGGTCTCAGCGGATCGGCGGCGCGTAGAGGATGCCACCCTCGTTCCACAGCGCATTCATGCCACGGCTGATGCCCAACGGAGAGTTCTCGCCGACGGTATCGGCAAACACTTCACCGTAGTTCCCGACCTGAGACACGATGTTGTAGGCCCAGTCATTGGACAGGCCAAGCTGCTCACCGTAGGTGCCATCAACGCCGAGCAGACGCGCCACCTGGGGGTTGGGCGGATCATTTTTCATTTGCTCGACGTTGTCGCGGGTGATCCCCAGCTCCTCGGCATTGACCATGGCGAAGACCGTCCACTTGACGATATCGAACCACTGGTCGTCACCCTGGGCGACAACCGGGCCCAGCGGTTCCTTGGAAATCAGCTCGGTCAGGATTTCGACGCTGTCAGGCTCCGGCAGCTGCAGGCGCAGGGCGCTGAGCTGAGAGGTGTCCGAGGTGAGCACGTCACAGCGGCCGCTGGCGAAGCCCGACGCGGTCTGGTCTGGGGTATCGAAGGTCACGGTGTTGATGTCGATGCCCTTGGCCGGGAAGTAATCCGCCAGGTTGAGCTCGTGGGTGGTGCCGGACTGGATGCAGATAGAGGCGCCGTTCAGGTCCTCGAGGCTGCCGATGCCCAGATCCTTGGCCACCATGAAGCCCTGACCGTCATAGAAGGTGGTGGTGGTGAAATTGAGTCCCAGCGAGTTGTCACGGGTCGCGGTCCAGGTGGTATTGCGCGAGAGCACATCGATTTCGCCGGACTGCAGCGCGGTAAAGCGCTCCTTGGCGGTCAGCGGGGTGTAGACCACCTTGTCGGCGTCACCGAATACCGCAGCGGAAATCGCTCGGCAGGTTTCTACGTCGAGACCCTGCCACTTGCCGTTTTCATCCGGCGAGGAAAAGCCCGACAGGCCCACGTTGACGCCACAGTGCAGCTCACCGCGAGAGGACACGTCGTCCAGGGTGGCCGCAGAGGCACTGCTGGCAGCGCCAAGCGCCATGGCAGCAGCTGCAGCAAGAGAGAGGTTCAGCAACGTCTTGTTATTGTGTCGCATGGATTCAGCTCCAGAGGTGTATGGAAGCCCGGCGTGAGCCGATGCACTGGTCACGCGGGGTCTCCGTGTGGGCGTAATGCACCTTTCCACTATCCGAGCCCGACCCTGGCGGGTCAATCCTGACTGCGACGATTGTTTTAAACGTTGGATTGAAGCAGGCACCTTTCGGCCAAGCCTGTCAGCCATCCGATCGCCGGCCCAGCGGCGCCGCCTGGCGCCGGCGGAGGGCCTGGCCAGTCAATGCGAGGTGCCCTCTTCGTAGTGGGTCTTGTTCCACACGTTGTACTTGCCCGATGGCTTGTCCATGGGAATGCGGGTGATTTCCTCCAGGGAGTCGGCGTCGTAGGCGATCACCGCGCCATCGCGCTCCCACAGGCTCAGCAGCAGCGTCTCGCCGTTGCGGTCGAATTCCACGTGGGCAGAGGTCTTGCCGGGCTCAGGGATCAGCGTCTCGACGATCTCGAGGCGGTCCTTGTCGATCACGTGGACGCGGTCCCGGTTCGGGCCAAAGAAGACATCGGTCCAGGCGTAGCGGGAGTTGGCGTGACTGCGCATGAAAAAGCCGGGGCCGTCGGTATGCAGCGTCTTCACCAGGGAGTAGTCGTCCATATCGATGATCGACACTTCTGCCTTGGCCAGGTGGGGAATCGCCATCACCCGGCGACCGCCGGTCTCCCAGGTAATCCCGGAGCCCAGGTGCGGCATCCCTGACAGCGGCAGGTCGGCGAGCTTGGCACCGCTGTTCAGATCGATGACCATGGCGCCGCTGCCGCCCCGGGAGGCACCAATCAAGCGCCGGTACTCGGGGTCAAAGAAGAAGTCGTCCAGGTAGTCCGGCACGGGAATCCGGCGCACCTCGAAGCTGTCCGTCTCGGGCAGGCCAGCATCACTGAGCGGTTCGGCCATATGGCCGGTAGCCACCACCGGCTCCGGAGCGACCGGCCAGGGGATTTCCCAGGCTTCCTTCACATCCTTGAGCGCGGCGATGAAACTATGACGAGGAGGCGCGGCATAGACGGCGCTGACCCGGGAGCCATGACCCTCGCTATCGACGGCGGGATAGACCCGCAACGGGTCAAGCTCGTGGGCATCGAACAGCACCAGATTGCCCGGCAGGGTGTTGGCGGCCATCACATAAAGGCCGTCGGCAGACACCGCGATATTGCGCATATTGATGCCTGCGCGCACTTCTGCCACTACCTCAAAGTGGTAGAGGTCGAACTTGGTGATCCAGCCATCGCGGGAGCCGAAATAGACATAGCGACCATCGGGGCTGTACTTGGGACCGCCGTGCAGGGCAAAGCGGGTAGGAAAGCGGGCCAAGCGCTCGAAGGTGTCACCGTCCAGCACGCTGGCATGGTGATCGCCGGTCTCCACCACCACAAACAGATTCAGGGGATCAGCGTCGAACTCGGGGCTGTCGTCGAGGCTCCCCAAGGGCTGCGTCACCACCTGACTGGCACGGATGTCGTCCAGCGTCCAGTCCGGCGTTACCGGCGGATCACTGAGTACCCAGTCGCTCAGGGTATCGACCTGTGCGGCGTCCAGAACATCGGCAAACCCCGGCATCTGGGTGGCCGGGCGTCCCTCGGCAATCACCTGCCGCACTTCCTCGGGCTTGATCCGCCCCAGGTTCTGAGGCAATAGCGCCGGCCCCATGGCACCCAGGCGGTCGGCCCCATGGCAACTGGCACAGTGTTCCTGATAGAGCGGCGACGGTGCCACACTGCCGGCGGTGGTCGCCGCCATGGCCAGCCCAGGCATCACACCCATGAGCGCCACACCGAGCAACCCTGCGAGCTTCATGCCACCGCCTCCGTCAGACAGCCTGCGTCGAGGCGTGCAGCCAGTGACACCACTTCACCCACCACGATCAGCGTAGGCGGCGTCAGCGACTCGTCGCGGATAGTATCCGGCAGGCGGTCCAGGGTCGTGATGATCCGTCGCTGCTGGGGCGTGGTGCCGCGTTCGATCAACGCCACCGGGAGCCGTGACGGCATGCCGTTGGCCAGCAGCTCTTGGCGAATCAGCTCGGCATTGGTCAGCCCCATATAGAACACCAGGGTATGCCGACGCCTGGCCAGCGCGGGCCAGTCCAGGTGCAGGCTGCCATCGGCACGGGCATGCCCAGTGACAAAGGTCACACCCTGCGCGTAGTCGCGATGGGTCAATGGAAAGCCCGCGTAGGCACTGCAGCCCTGGGCCGAAGTGATGCCCGGCACGACGCGAAACGGAATACCGTTGTCCACCAGCATCTCGGCCTCTTCACCGCCGCGACCGAAGATGAAGGGGTCGCCACCCTTGAGACGCACCACGCGCTTGCCGGTCACCGCCAGGCGTACCAGCAGCTGGTTGGTCTCGTCCTGGGTCAGGGCATGACAGCGCGACGCCTTGCCGACATAGAAGCGCTGGGCCGCCTGCGGCGCCAAGGTCATGATGTCGGGTGACACCAGGCGGTCGTAGACCAGGCAGTCGGCCTGGTTGAGCAGGCAAAGAGCTCGCAGGGTGAGAAGCCCAGGGTCGCCGGGGCCTGCGCCCACGATAGCGACTTCTCCCGGGGAGAGTGGCGCTTCACCGAGTTGCTCCTTGAGGGCTTGGATAAACATGGTGGTCTCCCGTTCAGGCGGACGTCAGAATCATCGAGGAAGAGGCGTCAGCCACGCCGATCTCTTCGTTACTGAGGTAGCAGCCCGGATCCTCGGCCCAGGCATCCCCCTGAGTCTTGAAGGCACGTACCCGCGTGTTGCCATTGCAGATGGCCAGATAACGGCAAGCGCCGCATCGCCCCTTGAGCGGGCGTGGTCGGGTGCGGAACCCCAGCATCAAGGGGTCATCGGCCTGGCGCCATATCTCGGAGAAGGGACGGCTGCGGACATTGCCGAGGTGGTGATCCCACCAGAAGGAGTCAGGATGAACGTTGCCGAGGTTGTCGATATTGGCGATGTGTTCACCGCTGGCGTTGCCGCCCCAGGCGCGCAGGCGCGCCTCGAGATCGACCACTCGATCCGGGTAGTGCTGGCTGGCCCAGCGCAGCAGGAAGGGCCCATCGGCATCGTTGTTGCCAGTGACGTACTCGCGGGTGATACCGGCGACCAGCTCATCCCGGCAGCGCTCGAGCAGCCGCGTCATGGCATCCCGGGTCATGTCGTGCCAGGCATCGTGCTTGCGATGACGATGCCCGCGGCCCCCGTAGTTGAGGTGGGACAGGTAGAACTTGTCCACATCGTGATCGGCGGTCAGCGCCAGAATGTCATCGAACTGGGCATGGTTGTCCCGGGTCAGGGTGAAGCGCAGCCCCACCTTGATGCCGCGATCCTTGCACAGCCGCACCGCGGCCAGGGAATCGCGGAAGGCGCCCTTGCGCTGGCGAATCTGGTCGTGGGTCGCCTCAAGCCCATCAATGCTGATGCCGACGTAGTCGTAGCCGGCGTCCTGGATGGCGTCGATATTGTCTTCAGTGATCAGGGTGCCGTTGGTGGATAGCCCAATATAGAGCCCCAGCGCCTTGGCATGGCGGGACAGGGTGAAGATGTCCGGCCGCATCAACGGCTCGCCCCCGGACAGAATCAGCGCGGGCACATGGAACGCCTTGAGGTCATCGAGCACCCCCAGCGCCTCGTTGGTGGTCAGCTCGCCGGCGAAGTCGATATCCGCCGATACGGTGTAGCAGTGACGACATGTCAGGTTGCAGCGGCGAATCAGATTCCAGATCACCACCGGCCCCGGCGGCTGGTGCGCGGGAGGCAACGGTGCCGGATGCAGCAGGCTGTCGATGTAGCGGGTTACTCGGAACATGATGCCTCCCGTTGCCGACGCGTCAGCCTCAGTCCCGTCTTCTTGAGAATGCGGGTGCTGAACAGGATCTGATGGTCACGGCAGGCGTCTCCCATCAGCTCGCGCAGTTGCTCGGCCTGGCGCTCGACCTCGTCACGCTGATGGCCATGCAGCATCACGAACAGGTTGTAGGGCCAGTCGGGGCCGCGGCGGGGTCGACGGTAGCAGTGGCTGACGCCGGGCCATTCCGCCAGACGACGACCGATATCAGCTATCCGCGCGTCATCGATGTCCCACACCGTCATGCCGTTGGCCAGGTAGCCCAGCCGGTAGTGGTTGGGCACCGCCGCCATGCGCCGCAGCACTCCCGTGAGCAGCAGTCGCTGAAAGCGCGCCAGCACTTCCTCGCCACACATGCCGATACGCTCGCCGACTGCGGTCCAGGGGTCGGCCACCAGGGGCAAGCCGTCCTGGGTCGCCTCGATCAAGGCAAGGTCAGCATCGTCCAGACGCCGGCCTGCGCTGGCCGCCGTGCGATCCTCAGACCGGTAGATGGAGATGGACATGGAACTCCTCCTCCTTGGGCAGATGAATGACCTCGTAACCGCTGGCACCTTCGATTCCCGTGATCACCTCGGCGGTACGCCCAGGCTCGTCACTGGCGATCACGAACCACAGGTTGAAGCGGTGTTCGCGCTGGTAGTTGTGCGCCACCTCAGGGCAGGCATTGACGATCGCTGCCACCCGCTCGACATCGTGCTCGGGCACCGCCATGGCGGCCAAGCTCAGCGCGCCGCCCATGCGTTCAGCCTGAAACATCGGCCCGAAACGACTGAGCACGCCGCGTTCGAGCAAGTCGCGCAGGCTGTCAAGCAGTTGCCGAGAGGTGATGCCAAGCTCCTGGGCCAGGTCACCGTAGGGGTCTGGCGTCAGCGGTACGCCCCGCTGCAGCCGGTTGATGATGTCGCGCTCTTGCTGGGTCAGCTTGGCCACCACATCAACGTGGGCACTGGTGGTTCCGTCCGTGGAGCCGTGATTCGAGGCAGTCATCTTCATGGCTCCTCCGGTAGTGGATGGGGCGATACCGCTCAGGGCATCTCTGGGGTAAAGCGACCGCCACGCTGGCAATAGGCGCGGCGGCTAAAAAGTATCTGGTGCTCGACGTGCTCGAGCGCGTGGCGCTGGATCAGAGCAGCGATCTGGGCCTCGACGCGCTCGCGACGGACCCCGTGAATCATGCAGTACAGGTTGTAGGGCCAGTCCGGACGGCGCAGGCGCTGGTAGCACAGCGTGACCTGGGGCTCACTGGCCAGGCGGCGACCTACCTCATCGACGCGTTCGTCCGGCAGATTCCACACCACCATGGCATTGGCGGTAAGGCCCAGACTGCGGTGGCGTACCACCAGACCGACACGCTTGATCAGGCCACTGTGCTGCCAATAGCCGATCAGCGCGCGCACTTCGCCGACGCTCAGTCCCGTTTCCTCGGCCAGCGCCTTGAACGGCTCAGGCACCAGCGGCAGGCCCTGCTCCAGACAGGCTCGCAGCCTGGTGTGACGCCAGTCCTGCTCGTGTGGCGCCCCCGCCAGGGCATGTTCGCTTAGCCCTTCCAGCAGTTCTCGGGATAGCCCTTGGGATAGCCCTTGAGACAGCCCTTGAGACAGCCCCAGGAATCGCCCTGCGGTGGCCTCCGTCATGCGTCCTCCAGTTCTGTCCAGGGCAGAGCAAACGCCAGATCGATATGAAAGCTCTGCACCATGGGTAAGCGCAGCAGCGGCGTGTGCAGCTGGGCCTCGAGCCGCGTCAGTCTGAGCTCGAGGCTGGTGTCATCCGGTGCGGTGACCACGAACCACAGGTTGTAGCGGTGCTCGCGCCAGTAGTTGTGGTTGACCCCGGGGCAGGCGCTGATGATGGCGGCCACCGCCTCGCGGCGATGGTCTGGCACGGACACGGCCACCAGCTCACTGGCACCGGCCTGACGGTGATTGAATACCGCTCCTACGCGTCCGATGATGCCCATCTCGGTCAGCCGGGCCAGACGCTCGATCAGCGCCTGTTCCGTCACCCCCAGGGACTCGGCCATGGCCGCATAGGGTCGCTCCACCAGGGGCAGCCCGCGTTGATAACGATCAAGCAGTCGGCGATCGACGTCGTCCAGACATGCCACCAGGCCGTCGGATGTCATGGTCACCTCCCGAGCTAGGCTCAATGACAGGCGGGCCGCCATCACGGCGGCCCACCCTGACGTCAGTAGACGTCGTGCTGGGTGTTGTAGACGTTGAACTTGCCGGTCGGCGTGACCAGTCGCTCGTCCTTGATGACCGCCTCAAGCTCAAGCGTTTCATCGTCCACCACCACCAGGGCGGAGGTCTGATCGGCGGTGTTCCACACCGAGAACCAGACCTCGTCGCCAGCGCGGTTGTATTCCGGCTGAACCACCCGCTTGGGCCCCTCACCCAGATCGGCCCATTCGGCGATGGGCAGCACGCTAAAGCCCTCCTCCAACGCATTGACGTCATACACGGCAACGCTCTGGCTGATCGCTTCGGCCGGGTTCAGCGCGGTGTCCACATACAGATGCTCGGACTCAGGATGGGTCTTGATGAACAGCGAACCACCGCCCTGTCCTTCCAGGGTGCGCACCACCTGCCAGGCCTGATCAGGGTGACCCTCCGGGTCGGTGCCGATCAGCGAGATGGTGTTGTCGCCCAGGTGGCTGGTCGCCCACACCGGCCCGAACTCGGGGTCGACAAAGTTGGCACCGCGTCCTGGATGCGGGGTCTTGCCCACGTCGACGATGGCTTCAAGCTCGCGCTCCTTGGCGTCGATCACCACGATCTGGTTGGATTGGTTGGCGGCGGTCAGGAAGTAACGACCGGTGCTGTCCCAGCCCCCATCGTGCAGGAAGCGAGAGGTCTCGATCTCGACACTGGAAAGGGCGTCCAGATTCTCGTAGTTGACCAGGCGAACCTTGCCGGTTTCCTTGACGTTGACGATGAACTCCGGGTGCTGATGAGAGGCGACGATGGCGGCAACCCTAGGCTCCGGATGGTACTCCTGGGTACCCACGGTCATGCCCCGGGTACTGACGATCTTCATCGGCTCCAGGGTCTCGCCGTCCATGATCACGTACTGGGGCGGCCAGTAGGTACCGGCGATGGCGTAGCGGTCTTCGAAGCCTTCGAACTTGGAGGTCTCCACCGACCGGGCTTCCAGGCCTACCTTGATTTCGGCAACGGTAGTCGGCTCTTCCATCCACAGGTCGATCATGTCGACCTTGGCATCCCGGCCGATCACGAACAGGTAGCGCCCCGAGGCAGAGATCCTGGAAATGTGCACCGCGTAGCCGGTATCGATGACCTTGACGATCTCCTTGCTGTCGCCGTCGATCAGGGCGATCTGGCCGGCGTCACGCAGGGTGACCGAGAACAGATTTTCGAGGTTCAGGTCGTTCAGCTGCTCGGTGGGACGATCTTCCGGTGCGACGAATACCGTCCAGGTGTCCTTCATGTCCTGCAGGCCATACTCCGGGGGCACCGGTGGCTCGTGCATGACATAGCGGGCCATCATGTCGATCTCGCCGTCGCTGAGTTCGCCTGACGTGCCCCAGTTGGGCATGCCGGCGGGCGAGCCGTAGGTGATGAAGGTCTTGAGATAGTCGACGCCCCGTTCCCGAGTGATATCCGTCGTCAGCGGCTTGCCCGTGGCCCCCTTGCGCAAGACACCGTGGCAACCGGCACAGCGCTCGAAGTAGATCTCCTTGGCGTGTTCGAATTCCTCCCGCGACATGGCGGGGGCGCCCTCCTCGTCGGGCATCATCACCGCAGCAGGGTCGATGCCCGATGGGCTGCCCTGATAAGCGGACTCCTCCGGGGACAGGGTCTTGTCGGCGCCGTAGGCGCTGCCCAGGCCGGCGATCACTATGGCGATCGCTGCGGCCAGGGGCTTGAGAGTCGTGACGCTGCTGGTCATCGTTTCACCTCGAGTCATGATCCACGTGTCTTTCACCCGGGGCCTCGGCTGAGCCACAAGGTGAAAATGTCGCCAGGTGTTTGCCACTCTTTTTGTGCGCGCTATTGCTCTTTTCTCGCAAAACTCTTGTCATCATTTGGCGCTATCAACACGCTGGACGAGAGCCCTAGGGGCACCCGCCATCGGCGATGTTTCTCCTTGCCATTATGGAAACGCGCATTCCCGACAATTTCACTTGGTCTCTTGCTGACTCTTGATCCTCATCAACTATTTCCACCCTTTCTGGCAATCAGCCATATTTATATTTATTTTCAAACACTTATCGAAAATAGACCTCTCAAATTACTGTCGCAAAAAGATAGTTTCATGCCATTTCAAGCAAGATATTGACGCGTATCATCTAACCGTTTTCCTGGACATCGACAGATCTTTGAAACTGGACTACTCAATACAACTTCTTTCCATCACTGACGCTTTCAATGGAAAAACAACGATCCATATCAATACATATTCTTGATGAATCTAGGACACTGGCGAGCGCAACAGGTCCATCGCTAGAGGCAGTGTTTCCATGGCATTGCGATATGTTTTTCGCCACTTCACCCGGTTAGCGCCAGCTCGGTGCGGGGGGTGGGTAGTGCGACCCTATCCACATCAACGGTTGGTGAAGCACTGGGCGGCGGCAAGTCGGATGCCAGCCCGCTTGGCGACAGCCGGTCTGATGACCGCTGGCCTGATGGCAGCAGGCCTGCTGCTGAGCCCAACCTCCATGGTCGCGGCGGCGACGCCTGCGGCCGACGGTGTCGACCCCGCAGCCCTCGATAACCTGCTGCACCAGGACTGCGGGTCCTGCCACGGCATGACCTTGAAGGGAGGGCTTGGCCCCCCCCTCACCAGCGAGCGACTGTCTGCCTATGACACCGACACGCTGACCACGCTTATCCTCGATGGCCTGCCCGGCACCGCCATGCCGCCATGGCGTGGCGTGCTGTCCCCGCAGCAGGCCCACTGGATCGCTGAAGCCCTGAAGCATCAGCCTGCTGCTCCCCAGGAGTCTCCATGACCACCACGCTTTCCCGCTTCGGGCACGGCTCCCAACGTGACGCGAGCACCGTGACTGCGTCACCGGCGCCCACGTCACCCACCGCCCTGTCGCCCGCCTTATCCACCGCATGGCGGAGTTGTCGCGCCATGCTGTCGCTTGGTCTGATGCTTGGTCTGGTGCATGGCCTGCTGCTGGGCTCGGGATTTGCCATGGGACAGGATCGTCCCGAGGACACCACGACGATCCACACGACCGACTCGCTTGGCACGTCACCTTCCCCCGCTGCACTGCCAGAAGACACCGACGCCTGCCAGCTGCGTGCCACCGGAGGACTCGGCGTAGTGGTGGAGCGGGCAGATGGCCGACTGGCGCTGGTGGACCGCCGCGCACACAAGGTGATTGGTCGCATCGAGGGGCTTGGGGATCTGTCCCATGCCTCGGTGAAGTTCTCAAGTGACGAGCGCTACGCCTATGTGTTCGGGCGTGATGGCGGGCTGACCAAGGTGGACCTGCTGTGCGCACGTATCGCCGCCCGGGTCATTCAGTCAGGCAACAGCATCGGCGGTGCGATATCCCAGGACGGGCGCATCGTGGCGGTGGCGAACTATGAGCCCGGCGGGGTCAAGCTGTTCGACTCGGATAGTCTGACGCTGCTGGCCGAGGTCCCGGCACGCTATCCATCGGGCGGTCAGCACAATGATCAGCACAACAGCGGTCAGCACAACAGCGTTCATGAAGCCCTGTCGAAGGTGGTCGGTCTGGTGGATGCGCCAGGACACCGCTTCGTCTACAGCCTGTGGGAGGCAGGCGAGATTCAGATACTCGACACGACGCCCCTGGCCAGCGGAGAGGCGCCCACCGTCACCCGCTTTACGCAGATCGGTGACCGACCCTACGACGCCTTGATCGACCCTATCGGCCGCTACTATGTGGCGGGACTGTTCGGCGAGGACCACCTGGCCCGACTCGACCTGTGGCACCCGGAGCGCGGGGTCGAGCCGGTGCTTTCCGGCTACCGTCAGGGCGACGAGTCACTGCCGGTCTACAAGATGCCGCACCTGGAAGGCTGGACCATCGCCAACGATCACGCCTGGTGGCCGGCGGTAGGCCGCCATGAGGTGCTGATGGCCAGTCTGGATGACTGGCAGCTCGAACGCCGTATCGCGGTACACGGCCAGCCAGTGTTTGTCATGAGTCGCCCGGACCAGCGACAGCTGTGGGTCAACTTCGCCTATCCGGATAACGACATGGTCCAGGTCCTCGACAGCGAGAGCGGAGAGATCATCAGGTCACTGACGCCAGGCCAGGCCGTGCTGCATATGGAGTTCAGTCCTCGCGGCGAAGAGGTATGGATCTCGGCCCGTGACTCCGACCAGGTGGTGGTCTATGACACCGCCACCTTCGAGCTTCTGGCGACTCTCGATATCGCCTCACCGAGCGGCATCTTCTTCACCGACCGCGCCCACCGCATCGGCCTGTAGGCCCAGGAGACAAGGCATGCCGAGTCGCCCCCTGTCACAGGACAGCAACGATCACCACCCGCCGTCTGCCTCTCACTCGCAACAGCGTCGGGTTCTGCTGCTGTATGCCCTGATGCTGGGCAGCGTCATGGCGGTGGTGACGGCCCCTGTCTGTGCCCTCGTGGCGCATCTGTGGCTGTTGCTGCGACGCCCCGCCGCTGCCCTGCTCCTCAGTCATCTGCGCTTTCAGCTGGCGACCTTCTGGTATGGCGTCGCGGCTGGCCTGGTGGGGCTTGGCCTGTGGCAGCTGATCGGTACCGCCAGTGAGGCCCTGGCACTGAACGGATTTGCCGGCTGGGTCTATGGCTACGCGGGGATTACCCTGGCGCTGATCTGGATGGTGGGACGCTGCGCCCTCGGCATTCGCCGACTGTGGGCGCAGCAAGCGATTCCGCGTCCATGGTCGCCATGGTTTGGGGGCTGTCGCATTCGCTTCACCGACGCGCCGCCACACTGATACGTCATGGCGAACCTCAAGCGACGGCGTGATATCGAAGGCCCCAGCGATAAGCGTCCCAGCGCTATGCCCAGCGATAAGAGTCCCAGCGCTATGCCCAATCCGGGCTGGGGCCCGCTGTCGGGCCTGCCTGGCAACCCGCTGATGTGGGTGTTGATCCTCAGCGAGCTGCTGGTCTTCGCGGCCTTCTTCGGTGTGTTTGCCTGGCACCGTGCGAACGCACCGCAGTCCTTCTTGCTCGGCCAACAGCATCTCGCGCCGCTGATCGGCGGTCTCAATACCCTGGTATTGCTCACCAGCGGCCTGGCCGCAGCGCTGGCCGTCGATGCCTCCCGACAACCACCTTCTGCGCGACAGCGACGCCGCACCCGTCAGCGGCTCTGGATCGCCATGGCGCTGGGTATCCTGTTCTGCGTGATCAAGGCTTTCGAATATCACCTCGAGTTCTTTACCAGCCCAATACCCAATAGCGCCACCTTCTTCACTTTCTATATCGGTCTGACCGGTTTTCATGCGGCACACGTCATGTTTGGTCTATGCCTGCTGGCCATCGCCGCCTGGCGCCCACACCCCCATACGGTGGAGACCGTCGCTGCCTTCTGGCACATGGTGGACCTGATCTGGGTGCTGCTTTATCCGCTGCTGTACCTGGTGAGATGACGCCATCGACACCCGTACCGAAGGGACCACGACCATGCACCACGACCTGCAACGACGCCGCTGGCGAACCTGGGCGCTACTGATGCTGATGACGCTGCTGGCCATGGCCAGTAGCGCCCTGCATCGGGGCGAGTTGCCCTGGTGGGGCCTGACGCTGGTGATCGGCGCCAGCCTGATCAAGGCGCAACAGATCCTGGCGAACTACCTCGACCTGCGTATTGCCCCTTCCGCCTGGCGCGGCGGACTCTTGCTCATGGTCGGCGTGATGGGACTTTGCCTCGCGGCGGCGGGCTTGCTGCCGCGCTGGCTGGCAATGGACTGATGCGGCCTCGCTGCCAAGCCCCCCCGCCAGAAACAGCCCCACTGAAACAGACCCGGCCGAAACAGACCTGCCCGAAACAGACAAAACACGACCAACACCCAAGGAGCCATGATGAACAAGGCCGTGGAAGTTGACATGACCTTCGAGGATGACCCGAGCGAGACCATCCGCCTGATCGCGGTGATCGACGAACACGGCGACCTGACCTCCGAGCAGGTCTACGGCTACGCTCGCGACCACGCAGAAGAAGCGCTGGTCACCTACCCCTTCGTGCTGGATCGCCAGAGCGACGACCACTACCAGATCCAGTGGGGCTACGGTGACTGTACCCAGAGTGCCCTGAACTTTTCGTCCCCGGCAGTGCTGCTGGGACAGCGCGTGCTGAGAACCGACATCTATCGCCACGACAGCGCCCAGTTTGCCTACGAAATAGTGGGTATCCGGGACCTCGTCCGCTAGCCAGTGAAACGCTGCTCCAGATAGCGCCACGCGTTAAGGGTCAACCAGATCACCACGGGGACCAGCGGCATCAGCAGCACTCCCCAGTCTCGGTGGTGGATCAGCCAGGCCAGCGGCGTCAGCAGCGTCACTGCCAGTGCCAGGCCGGCTGCCAACGCCAACCGCTGGCGTAGTGCATTCCCTCTGCGGTGGTTCCTGTCGTGGCGGCTGGCATCGCTGCGAACGTCCCTCATTGCGCCACCAGCTGGCGATAGATGCCCGGCAGCGCAAGCGCCAGATGTTCCGGCCGCGGCACGATAGCGTAGCCCGAACGGCCGAAGATACGGCTCAGGTAGCGGCTCGCCTCGCGATCGATGGTCACCGCGAACACCCGCACCCCGTCGCGCACGGCCTCGCGCACGGCATGGCGGGTGTCCTCGATGGCGTATCGTCCCTCGTAATAGTCGGTATCGTTCGGCTTGCCGTCGGTCAGCACCAGCACCAGGCGGTGTCGACGAGGATGGTCCACCAGCCCCTTCGTCAGATGGCGGATTGCCGGTCCCATACGGGTATAGTGCCTCGGCGTCAGCGCCGAAATGCGGCGTTCGACAGGCTCTCCCATGGGCTCATCAAAGCCCTTGAGCTGGCGCACCCAGACCCTGTGGCGGCGCTGGGAAGTAAAGCTATGAATACTGACATCGTCGCCACAGTCGGCGATGCCATGTCCCAGCACCATCAGTGCTTCCTGGGCCACGTCGATCACCCGACGGCTATCGAGCCAGGCATCGGTGGAGAGCGATACGTCGATCAGGATCGACACCGCCAGATCCCGTCCCTGGGGCCTGGAATCGACGAACAGCCGATCGCTGGCCTGGCTCCCTGCCGCCAGGTCACAGCAACACCGCACCAGTGCGTCAAGGTCCAGCTCGTCGCCCTCCGCCTGGCCTCTTAGCCACTCACGCCGCGGCCTGAGCGCCTCGAACTGTCGGCGCACCTTGCGCACCCGTCGAGACGCCTGCTGATCCCCTTGCCAGGGCTCGGCCTCGTCGGTGGCGGGCTCGACGATCACCCGGCAGCGGTCCGCTAGCAGGCACCCCTTGCGGTAGTTCCACTCGGGGTACAGCACCTCATCAGGCTGGCTCGTTACCAGCGCCTTGTCGGCAACGGCGTGGGGCGCCAGCTCAAGCGACATGTTCAAGCGTGAAGCAGCGCGCCGCTGGTGGCGACTCAAGGTGATCTCGTCGAGCTGGTCGGCGGCTTCCCGCGCGGCCTCTTCGTCCTCATCCTCCAGCTGACGGTTGACGTTGACCATCTCCGCCCAGGACAGCATCTTCTCCGAGGCATTCAGCATCAGCGGATCGTCCCTCTCCGCCTGGTCCTGATAATGTCGCTCGGCCTTGCGCTTGGCACCTTCCACCTCGACCGCCTTGGGCAAGGCTGACGCATCGTCGCGGTCCTCGTCGTCATCACTCGCCCCCGACAGGGTCATGGGGCTCAGTGCCTCGCCCCACAACGGCAGTGGCAGGTAGTGACGATAGCCCTTGGGTGCCCGCACCTCAGGGCATGTCCTTGCAGCGCCATGCTGGAGCCAGTCCCACCAGGGCGACGCCTCACCAGCGTCATCCCCCAGCAGGCGGCGAACCAGCGCCTCCACGGCGGCCTCTGCCGGTGGCAATCCACGGCGCTGAGGACGCGCCTTGAGCAGCGCCCGACAGAGTCGCGCGTGGCGGGCGACGAACCCCGGATAGCGCGCCAGGGTCGCCTCGGTACAGCGCCGGGCCTCAGCCAGCGACGCCAGATCACGAACCAGAGGGTCCCTCGCGGCAGCGATGGGACGGGCCTCAGCCAGAAACATCACCAACCAGCGATACAGGTCCAGGTTCAGGGCACATTCGGGCAGCAGCGCCAGGCGCGGCGGCAGCAGCAGGTGTTCGCTATCTCGCCGCGCCACCTCCAGCGCTTCTTCATCGAAACCCAGCCGCTGTCGCCACGACAGCCGGTGGCGAGAGGCACGCTTGCCGATGGCCTCGATGGTCAGGCCCGGGTCTCCCCCGCTGGCGCGAAACAGCACCCCCAGCGGGCGAGACAGCTCATCGAGGTGAACCGCCGCCTCGGCATACTCCGGGTAGCTCGCCGCACGGGATGCCCAGCGGTGCCAGCGACGACCCACGAACTCCTCGACCTCAAGAAACTCCAGCATGACGGCGGCTACCCGAACGTGGCGGTGACGACATCCTCGATACCCTTCAGCACATCTGGATCGTCACTGAGAGGTTCCAGCAGCGCCGCCCGGGCGGCGTCCAGCACCGGCATGCCAGCCTGGATCAAGCTGGCGCAGTAGATCAACAGGCGTGTCGAGACGCCCTCCTCCAGGTCCTGGCCCTTCATCGTCCTGAGCCGGGCGGCCAGGCTGACCAGCGCCTCGCAGCGCTGACGGGGCAGGCCGCTCTCCCGGGCCACGATATCGACTTCGACCGGTGCCGCAGGAAAGTCCAGCGAGATGGCCACGAAGCGCTGGCGCGTGCTGGGCTTGAGGGTCTTGAGAATATGCTGGTAGCCCGGGTTGTAGGACACCACCAGCATGAAATCATCCGGGGCCAAAAGCTGCTCGCCGGTGCGCTCCAGCGGCAGCAGGCGCCGGTCATCGGTCAGCGGATGCAGCACCACGGTCACGTCCTTGCGTGCTTCCACCACCTCATCCAGATAACAGATCCCACCGCCGCGAACCGCCCGGGTCAGGGGGCCATCGGACCACTCGGTTTCCCCACCCTTGAGCAGATAGCGCCCGGTCAGATCTGACGCCGTCAGGTCATCATGACAGGCCACCGTATGCAGCGGCAGGCCAAGCCGCGCTGCCATGTGACGCACGAAACGCGTCTTGCCGCAGCCCGTGGGCCCCTTGAGCATCAGCGGCAGCCGCTGGCGATAGGCATGCTCGAACAGCGCGACTTCGTTACCCTGAGGTTGGTAGAACGGTACGCTGTCAGCGGCCAGGCTGCGCGGCTGTGGTGCGAGTAGTGGTGAGAGTAGTGGTGAGAGTGAAGCGTGAGTCATCAAGGGGGTCCTCCAGACATTCGAGGCCGCCCTAAGACGGCCTCGATGCGGGTCAGGCAGCAGACAGTGTCGAGCCCGCCGCAGTGCCACGGCGAATCGGCCCAAACAAGGCATAGAGCAGTAGCGCCGCGCCCACCACCACAGCGATACCGGTGCCCAGGCGCATGGCGTAGAACAGGCCGAGCTGGTCCTGCACCTCCATGTAGTTCATTCCCAGCACCCGCTGCAGATGGGTCTGCACCGCACCGGCAAAGGTCAGGGTGAAGGTCATGAAGCACATGGCCGACGTCAGGATCCAGAAGCCCCACATATTGAGCACCTGGTTGAAGGGCTGAGTCCGGCGCAGCTGCGGCATGGCATAGCTGATCACCCCGAGGATCAGCATCACGTAGGCGCCATAGAAGGCCAGATGGCCATGGGCTGCCGTCACCTGAGTGCCGTGGGAGTAGTAGTTGATGAAGGACAGGGTATGCATGAAGCCCCACACCCCGGCGCCGAAGAAGGCCACCGTCGGGCACCCCATGGTCCACAGCATGGCCGCCTTGTTGGGGTGATTGCGCGAGCCCTTCCAGAACATCACAAAGGAGAACACCACCATGGCGAAGAACGGAATCACCTCAAGGGTCGAGAAGATGCTGCCGATGGGCTGCCAGTAGCTGGGGGTGCCGATCCAGTAGTAGTGGTGTCCGGTGCCAAGCAGCCCCGAGAACAGCGACAGACCGACGATGACGTACAGCCACTTCTCGATCACCTCGCGGTCCACCCCGGACATCTTGATCAGCAGATATCCCAGCAGCGACGCCATGATCAGCTCCCACACGCCTTCCACCCAGAGATGCACCACCCACCACCAGTAGACCTTGTCCACCGACAGGTTGCCCGGGTTGTAGAATGCGAACAGCCAGAACACCGCGGCCAGCCACAGGCCGAGCATCAACACCAGGTTGATGGTGGTCTTGCGGCCCTTGAGCAAGGTCATGCTGGTGTTATAGAGAAAGATCAGGAAGGACACCGTGATCAGCACCTTGACGAAGAACGGCTGCTCGAGAAATTCACGCCCCTCATGGATCCCCAGCTGGTAGCACGCCAGGGCGGCGACGCCCGCGACCACGAAGATGCCCAGCTGAAGATAGGCCAGCATCGGACTGTGGATCTCCCGTTCAGCCTCTTCCGGCATCAGGTAGTAGGTACAGCCCATAAAGCCGATCAACAGCCACACAATCAGCAGGTTGGTGTGGCTAACCCGGATCACGTTAAACGGCATGACCTGGGCCAGAAAATCAGGAAACACATAGACCACTGCGGCCATGATGCCAAACACGACCTGCAGGGCAAACAGCCCCATGGCGACCAGAAAGAAGGCGTAGGCCACCTTCTGCGTTTCATATTTCATGTTGCATATCCCTCCAGGATTATCCCTCTCTCGACCCCATGTCGTGACTGCCGACCACTGGCTGGCGTAGCCAGAGGCTGCTACCCGGACTCATGGGGTGGCCAGTTCTGGTCATCGATGGCATCGGTCCATTGAAGGAAGTCGATCAACGACGTCATTTCTTCGTCGCTAAGGTCAAAGTGCGGCATCTTTCGACGACCGGGGATCGCTAGCGGCTGTGCGCGCATCCAGGCGGCCAGGCCTGCTCTAGCAGCCTCTGGGTTGTCACGTCCCTTGTAGCGTGTCCATACATTGGAAAGCTCTGGTGCGAAATAGGCCCCCTCACCCATGATGCTGTGGCAGTTGATACACATGTTTTTCTCCCAGACATGCTTGCCTGCCCTTACCGAATCGGTGAGAGGGAGGGCACTGGTAGACTCCTTCACGATGTACCAGTGACTATGCGCCGTCAGAGCTACAAAGATCAGGAAGAAAAACAGTGATCCACCATAGAAGATGTTGCGTGCTGCAGATTTTGTCAGACCCTCGGTCATGACGACGCCTCCTCATTGTTTTGCCCCATGGCGCCGAAAAGACAGACCTCCATGGCGCCGATATTCATTGTATGAAGAGGAGAGACTTTATACCTGACAAAAACACTCGGAATATGACGTGCATCACCCATTTTATTGATTGATTCGCCCTATCAACCACTTAATGGAGTGACGTTATTCACCCTTTTTTGGCAAAGAGATTTGCCCACTTCATGGAGACAATTCCGTCACCATAAACACTGAAAGAAAAGCATTGATACAGCTCAAAGACGAGCCGTCATCGGATCATGAAAATGACGAAAACCAGGAGAGCATGCTGTGGCGATGAGCCGCCCCCAGCATGTAGAGAAACACCACAAGAGCCAGTGAGGCAGCGACGCTGCGCGCCCAGTCAGGCAAGGAGGGACGCATGGCCAGCATTCCAAGCCCGATATAGGCCAGCAAGGCCGTCAGCTTGGCGGCAAGCCAGGGTGTCTGGTGAGGCCACTGGGATGTCGACACCATCAGCGCTACCCCTGCCGCCAGCAACAGGCTGTCCAGAACATGAGGGAGCTTTCTCATCGTGGGGGAGCCAACCGCTGGACCGGCCTGCATGGCGCGACACCAGCGCCAGGCGAAGAACAGCACGCTGAACACGGCCAGCGTCACATGCAGCGATTTCATGAACAGATAGAGGCTTGCCGACATGCTGCTAGCCCATCTGGCCGTCGAGGCGAGGTGCGCTCAGTATCGGCAGGTAGTGCAGAAGGAACAGTCCGTAGCCGGCGCACCAGCACACAATACTGGCGCTGTAGACCCAGTGGGTTACCGAAGGCCATAGCGCCAACAGCAGCGAGCGTGACAGTCCGGCGATGATCAGCAGCCCCAGGGCCACGCCGACCCCCGGCAGGCAGCGCATCGGACGGCCGGTATGTCCCAGCGACACGCGACACATCATCGACAGCATCATGGTCCCCATGGCGCCCACCGTGATGGCGTGAATGCCCAGCTCCACGCGGCCGACACCGAACAGCCCGAACGCCCACAGCAGCAGTCCTAATGGGACAAAGGCATAGCTCAGGTGCAGACTCCACAACAGCGGCTCCCGTGCGGTGGCCACCCCTTGCCAGCGGATCAGACGCAGCGGGTGAAGCACTGCCGCCAACAACAGAATACTGGCCAGCAGGGCATCAGGCAGCTCAATGCCAAACGTCAGGGCCAGCTGCAGCAGCACCGCCACGGCCAGACTGCCCAGTGCCGCACCTTCCAGCCATCCCAGCGACGGTCGTCGCTTGAGTCCCATGCGGTTGGCGGTGAACATCGGGATGACCCTCCCCCCCAGCACGGCCATGATCAACGTGACCAGCATGACCGCCAGGTAGGAGGACTGACATACCAGCTCCGGGTCTCCCCGAGCAACCCCCAGGTGACTGCCCAGATTGGCCCCGGCCAGAATCGCCAGCACCGGGATAAAGACCAGATTACGCCAGCGCCTGGCACGAATGACCATCACCGCCATCACTGCACAGACCAGCGCAAGAAAGCCGACGTCCAGCGCCACTACCAGGGGCTCGGGCAAGCCGGGAAACGCCAGCCCTAGCCTCGCCGCCAGCCACAGCGCTACAAGCCCGAGCAGTGGACCACCGTGCAGGCCACGCAGTCCCGTCCAGGTCTGCACCGCGGTCAACAGAAAACCCGAGACCACCGCGGCCACCACGCCAAACAGCATTTCGTGCTGGTGCCACCACAGCATGCCCGCCCGGGGCGACAGCAGGAACACGCCGTGCCAGTAGCCCAGCCACAGCAGCAGCGACAGCAGGCTGAATGCCGCCGCCAGCAAGAAGAAGGGACGAAAGGCAAGGCGTGCCAGCGGCAGGCGATCGGCAATGGAGGACATGACAAGTACCCGAGTAAAGCCGTTGGTCTTGTCCAGTCTGGCCCGCTTTGGCTATCGCCACCATGATGCACATCAAAGGCACTGCTGATGCCAGGCCGACCGTCCCCCTGCTGGCCGCCTCCAGGTAGCAGCCTCGCTAGTGCCTCCTGGCGCCCCTCAGGCCTTCAGCCCCAGCCGCTTGGCCAGCCGGTGCAGGTTGCCCGGGTCCATGCCTAGCCGACGCGCCGTTCCGGCCCAGCTCTGCTCCATGGCCAGAGCCTGGCTGATGCAATCGCGCTGGAACTCGTCCGTCGCCTCCCTGAGCGGCAATAGGTCATGTGCCGTCCCACGTTGAGCACTCACCTGCTCATCGAGGTGGGCGGCTGAGCGCGTCAGAGGAGGTGTCTTCAGTCCAAGGTGGACGGTATCGATACGCAGGCTTCTGCGTCGTGCATCCGGTGACGCCAGCCGGTCGACCTCGGCCATCGCCAGCAGCGACGCCCTGGCCAGCAGGGACTCCAGCTCACGCACGTTGCCCGGCCAGTGCCATGCGAGCAGTGCTGCCCGCGCCTGGTCGCTAAGACGCAGATTGCCGACGCCAAGTCGCACCCGGTTTTGCTCGAGAAAATGTCCGGCCAGCAACATCACGTCATCCAGGCGCTGGCGCAGCGGCGGGACCTCAAGGGGAAAGGCGCTGAGCCGATGATAGAGGTCTTCACGAAAGCGTCCCTGGGTCACCTCCTGGGCCAGATCCCGGTTGGTCACCGCCACCACCCTGACGTCGACATGGCGCAGCTGATCGCTGCCCAGGGGCTGAATCTCCCCTTCCTGCAGCACCCGCAGCAGCTTCGGCTGCAGCTCCAGTGGCAGTTCTCCCACTTCATCCAGCACGAGGGTGCCACCGTCGGCCATCTGGAAGTGGCCTTTGTGGTCGCTCACCGCCCCGGAGAAGGCGCCGCGCCGGTGGCCGAACAGGGTACTTTCGATCAGTGATGCCGGTAACGCCGCACAGTTCACTACCACCAGGGGCCCCCCGGCGCGGCGCGAACCATGATGCAGGGCGTGGGCGATGCGCTCCTTGCCGACACCGGTTTCCCCGTGCACCAGCACGCTCATGTCGGTGGCTGCCACCAGTTCGACCGACGCCATCAGCTTGCGCATGGTAGCGCTGCGCCAGCCCACCAGGCGCTGGTTGCGATGGCTCTCAGGAGCATGGTTCAGGGCCAGCTGCAAACGCGCACTGTCCAGTCGCTGCGACAGACGCAGGCAGGTGCCCAGTAGCTCGGCAGCGGCCAGCAGACCCTCGTCATCCAAGTCAGAGAGGGCGCCCGGTGTCAGCGCGTCCAGGGTCAGCATGCCGATCAGCTCGCCACCATCGCGCAGCGGGACACCCAGGCAGTCATGCACCGGGGTCAGGCCGTCATCCAGCAGGCCATCATAGGGATCGGGTAACCCACAGTCGGCAGCGAAGCGACAGACCCCGGGCGCCTTGGCGATAGCGTCCAGGCGAGGATGGTCCTGGAGCACAAAGGTTCTGCCCGCGACCCCTTCAGGCAGGCCCTGAATCGCCACGGGTCGAAGCCCTGGCCCGTGTACGACCAGCAAGGCACTGGCGTCCGCCGACGTTCTCGCCACCAGCGAGCGCAGCACGCCCTGCCAGGCCTCGGCGAGCTCAGGCCCCTGTTGGTCTCCCAGCCGCTGCAACAGTCCGCGCAGCTGTTGAAGAAAATCGACCACCCGCATTGTCCTTTTGACATGACCAGTGTCAAAAAGATAGCAATAACCCTGTCGATATGACACTAGGCAACATTCACTCGCCCCTCGATCGCGCTCGTCCTGCCCGCCCCAGCCTGCCCTAGCCCGCCCCAGCCCGCATCCTCGCTGGCGATCCTGCCAGGGCCGCGGCAAGTTGGCGCACCCATGACGCCTGGGCACGGCCCTTGCTCCTGAGACATCAGGCAGAGGGAGCCTGACGCGCCACCAGGTTGTTGATCTTAAAACGCGCAGCGCTCTTGATCTTAAAACGCGCAGCGCTTCAGCACGGGCGCGAACGGCCACCCTCCGACCCGCTGCGACAGCCTGGCTGACCACCTCGCCAGGACTGCGACTAGTCCGCAGCGAGCCATGCCTCCGATACGACAGCGCCAAGACGCCAAGATGAAGGATGCACGGCACCTTCGTCACCACCTTTCCCTGACAGGACCTACCATGACCACAGCTGCCCAAGACGCCATCATCGATGCTACCGCCCCGCTGGTCGCCGAGCATCTGGACGCCATTACTGCCCGCTTCTACCCGCTGATGTTCGAGCGTTACCCAGAGGTCCAGGCGGTGTTCAACCAGGCCCATCAGGCCGACGGCGGCCAGCCCAAGGCCCTGGCACGGGGAGTGCTCGCCTACGTGGGGCTGCGCCAGCAGCCCGAGGCGGTACGCCAGCAGATGCAATCCGTCATCAGCAAGCATGTCTCGCTGGGCATCCAGCCCGAGCAGTACCCCATCGTTGGTGAGTGCCTGATGGCCGCCATCGGCGACGTCCTGGGCGATGCCGTCACCGCCGAGATCGCTGACGCCTGGGGAGCCCTGTATGGCGACCTGGCCGAGCTGCTGATCGCGGCAGAGGCCGAGCGCTATCAGGCCTTCGCTGGCCGCCCCGGTGGCTGGCAGGGCCTGCGCGAGTTTCGCATTGCCCATATCCAGCGCGAGTGTGAGGTCATTCGCTCCTTCATCCTGGCACCTTGCGATGGTCAGCCGGTCGCCGATGCGCTGCCGGGTCAGTACATCGGACTGCAACTGCGCATCGACGGCGAGACCGTCCACCGCCATTACAGCCTGTCCGGCAGCCCCAACGGCTGCGATTACCGCATCTCGGTCAAGCAGGAGCCAGGCGGACGGGTCAGCAACTATTTGCACCAGCAGATGCAGGTTGGCGACACCCTGGCGCTGTTGCCTCCCGCCGGAGAGTTGACGCTGGACAATAGTGATAGGCCGGTGATGCTGATCAGCGGTGGCGTGGGCCAGACGCCGATGCTGCCGCTGGCACGCCAGGCGCTCAGCCAGGGCCGCCGGCTGTGCTATGTCCATGCGGCAAGGGACATCCACCACCACGCCTTTCGCAGCGAAGTGGACGCCCTGGTGAGGGAGTACCCGACGCTGATGACGCGGATCTGTGCCTATGATCATGGAGACGACGGTGATATCACGGGACGCCTTGAACAGGCTCTGCTCGCCCGACTGCTGCCCGGTGCCGATACCCAGTGCTATTTTGTCGGCCCTGGGCCCTTCATGAGTGCCATCGACAGCCACCTGGCCGCCCTGGGTATTGCCCCTGAGCAGCGCCACTACGAGCACTTTGGTCCCTCGCGTCCACTGCACGCAGCCTGATCCCTGTTGATCTTCGTCACCGTCGCTTGAGCACCGTTGCGTTAGCGCCAAAGCGCTATCAACAAAGCTTCCTCTGCGACGCCGTCATCCGTAAAAAAGCCGCGCTCTGGGATCAGAGCGCGGCCTGCTGGCAGATGCAAGATGGCGATGGTGGCTGGACCAGCGCCTCAAGCGTGCTGACGAGCTTCCGGCTTTCTTATCACCATGAAGTAATAGAACACGCCGGTCAGTGCCAGGAAGAACAGACTGTCTGGACTGGTGAGGAAGATCAGCGGATTGCCGTCGGACAGCGACAGTGAGCGCCGACAATATTCCTCCAGGCTCGGCCCCAGCACAAAGCCCAGCAACAGGCAGGCCACCGGGTAGCCCTGGCGCCGCAGCAGGAACGCCAGCACGCCGAATACCAGGGCAAGGCCCATCTGGAACACCGAATAGGTCGCCACATAGCAGCCCACCAAGGCCACCACGGCAATACTGGCGTACAGCACATCGCGCCGGATGGAGACGATGCGCACGAAATACGGCCCCAGCACGTACAGGGTCAGGGGCACCAGCACCAGCGCAGATACCAGCAGGGCCATGAACATCGGTGCCACCAGCGCTAGCTGGCTGTCGAGGAACTGTGGCCCCGGCTGCAGGCCGTTGACCACCAGTACCCCCAGCACAATGGCGGTGGTCGGGTCACCGGGAATACCGAACGACAGCATCGGCACGAAGGCCCCGCTGCACATCGCATTGTTGGCCCCTTCCGCGGCGGCGATACCTTCTACCGAGCCCTTGCCATACTTCTCCGGGTGGCGTGAGCTGCGCATGGACTCTGCGTAAGCCACGAAGGCCGCCATGGAGCCGCCCGCACCGGGCAATACACCGACGCTATAGCCGATCATGGCCGACTTGAGATAGCGATAGAGTCCGATCTCGCGCACCTCTTTCCACGGTGGAATAAAGTCGCGGCGGCGAATGGCGCTGGCCTTGATCGCATCCCGCTCGACGGTACGCTTGGCACGATTCTGCGACTGCACCAACAGCTCGCTGACGGCAAAGGCGCCGATGACCAGCGGCATGATGTCGATGCCCTGCATCAGTACCCCAGTACCAAAGGTGAAGCGGGTAATCGGCTGCATCACGTCGATGCCGACAGTGGCCACCATCACCCCCAGGGTGGTCGCGACCAGCCCCTTGGAGATGGCCCCGCGCTGAGAGATCACGATCACGATCAGCGCAAAGGCAATCAGCGAGAACTTGCCGGGGGTACGAATCAGCAGCGCGGCATCCGTTGCCAGGGGTGCCATGACCATCAGCAGCAGAGCCCCGATGGCGCCACCGATCATCGACGCCAGCGCCGCGTGCCCCAGCGCCTTGGCGCCCTGGCCGCGCTGCTGCAACGGATAGCCCTCGATCGCCGTCATCATCGAGGCCGGGGCGCCGGGAATATTGATGGTCGTCGCGGTGATGCTGCCGCTGCACATCCCGGCCATGAAGATGCCCGCACAGGCCACCAGCGCGGCGGTGATGTCGAGGCTATAGGTCAACGGCAGCAGCAGCGCGATGGCCAGCATCGAGGTCAGCCCCGGCACCGCACCAAAGAAGGTACCGATCAGGTAGCCACCGATCAGATAGGGCAGGATATCCGGCTGCATCAACACCGCGAAGCCCTTGGACAGTTCGATCAGGTAATCCATGCCGTCACCTCCACAGCGTCGGCAGACGCACCTGGAACACCAGCTCGAACAGGGCGTATCCCAGCAGCGCGATGACCACCGCCACCAGCGCCTTGAAGCCCAGGCTGCGAAGCGCAGGACGGCCCGCGCCAAAGATCAGCATCATGACGAAGGCGTAGGCAAAGGTAGAAAGAAAGTAGCCGACGCTGGCAAACAGACCGATATAGAGACCGGTCGCCAGGGTCACCGCCAGGGCGCCCTGCCAGATTGATGCCGGTGCCTGCTCGCCCGCAGTAGCCGCTTGAGTCGCCTCTTGGGTCGCCTCCTGGTCAGACTCGCTCATCGGGACCTCTTCCTCTGCGCTGTCACCGTCAGCGTGGCGGTCGGCACGCACGACGAAGGCCAGCGCCAGCAGCATGACAACGCCCAGAAGCACCGGAAAGAACGACGCGGTCAGGGCACCATTATGCAGTGGTGGCGCAATCTTGAAGGCTTCTACCAGGTAGATCAGGGTCACTGCCAGCAGGCAGGCGACAACACCTCGCCGCCCACCCAGCCAACCTCCCGCCCGTAGCAGCAGTTTCATGGCAACATCCTCACAAGGGTTGCCGCCGGCGCCCGACGGCAACCGAGACTCACTGGCCAATCAGGCCGGCTTCCTTGAGCTCATCCATCCGCGCGAACAGCTCTGCCTGGGTATCTTCTGCCCAGGCCTCGACCTCGTCGGCACCCAGCCAGTTGGGGGTGACCCCTACGTCGACCAGCCAGGTCTGAAATTCTTCACTGTCGTAGGCCTGCTGATAGGCCGCTTCCAGGGCCGTCAGGGCGTCTTCCGGCGTGTTGGCCGGCGCGGCCAGAATGACAAAGCTGCCCATCTGGATGTCGTAGCCCAGCTCGCTGGCAGGGGGCACATCAGGGAAGCTCTCGCTCTGGACGTCGGTGAACTCCACCAGGCCCTTGGCGTTGCCGGCGGAAATCAACGACTCAAAATCGCCTAGGCTGGTCAGCGCAAAGTCCACCTCGCCGTTGAGCAGGGCTTCCTTCTGGGGCGCGGCACCGCCGGGATAGGACACGATCTTGAATGACACGTCGGCCTGGTCCTGCAGTTGCAGCAGGGTCAGGTGGGTACGCGAACCCATGTTCTGAATACCCGCGCGCACCTCTCCGGGGGCCGCCTTGGCAGCGTCGATCAACGCCTCCAGGCTGGTATAGTCCGAGTCTGCGGGCACCACGATGGCATCGGGTTCACTGGTAATACGCGCAATCAGGTCGAGCTTGTCGATATCAAAGCCGGCCAGCATCCCCTGCCAGGGAATCGTCACCACGCTGTCGTAGGTCAGCGCCACCAGGGTATAGCCGTCGGGACGGGCTCCCAGCGTCTGGACCAGACCATTGGCACTCATCCCACCCTCGATGTTCTCGACATAGATGGTGCCATCGAGGGACGCTTCGGCAAGATTGGAGATCTTGCGGACGATGCCATCGGTGCCGCCGCCGGCGCCCCAGGGCACGATCATGCGGATATCACGCTGGGGATAGTCGGCCTGCGCGCTGGCACTGGCGACAACGATCAGGCCTCCCAGGGCCACGCTCATCAACTTGCGCATCTTGTTCACTCCTTGCCATTGTTGTTGGCGATTTGGGTCTGTTGGCATTGTGATTGCTGGCGGTGCGACTGCTGGCGTTACACTGATGGCCCTGCACCGGGGGCCGGTGGAAGCGGATACTGGCCTGCCCTGACAACATTGCCGCTTGGCGACGGCCGACTCATTGACCTCTTCTCAAGGCTCTTTATCTAGGAAGGGCGAGAACGGCCTGCCACAGGTCATCGGGCACGTCGAGCAGGCTGTCGTTGTCTGCGTGGCGCCTATTTCCGGTGGATTGTCCCGGCCAGCGGGGCGGCCGGCCCGCGTCCACCGGCACGGCGTCGGCCAGGTGGCCGGCAAGCCCTTCGACCAGCGCATTGCAGGCCTCGAGTCCAGCCAGCTTGCGCGGGTCGAAGACCAGAAATACCTGGGAGGCGCCGCCACCGCTGCCGCGTCCCAGGGTATCGATATGATGGGTGGGGTTGCCCTGGGACAATAGCGCCGCCATCACGTCCAGCAGCATCGCCAGGCCAGATCCCTTCCAGTAGCCCGCAGGCAGCAGGCGTCGCGACTCAGCGATGGCGCCAGGATCGCGACTGAGCTGTCCCGCCTGGTCGAAGCCACCGTCCACCGGCAAGGACTCGCCGGCCAGGGCCAGGCTGTTCAGCTTGCCGTAGGAGAACTGCGACATGGCCATGTCCAGCACCATGGGGCCCTGCTCTGCAGGCACCGCCATGACCAACGGGTTGTTGCCGATACTCTGGCTGGCGGCCCCCCAGGCGGGCATGCAGGATTCGGTGTTGGTCCACATGATCGCGGCAAATCCCCGCTCGACCGCATGCCAGCCATAGCTGCCGCCGCGCATCCAGTGGGTGGTATTGCGCACGGCGACCAGCCCCATGCCATGCTCGGAGGCCAACTCCATGGCCCGCTCGGTGGCGTCGAGTGCGTGGCGAACGCCAATCCCAAAGTGGCCATCGAAGACTTCCAGGGCACCCAATCGTTGCACCAGGCTCAGCCGAGCAGCCGGATCGACCCACCCCTTGTTCAGGTAATCGACGAAACGCGGAATGCGGCCAATACCGTGGGAGACCACCCCGTCACGAGTACTTTCAGCATGAATGCGCGCGCACAGCTCGGCATCTTCCGGCGCCAGGCCCGCCGCATTCAGCACTGCGGCCAGACGCGAGCGCAGCTCGTCAAAGGTGACCTGAGTCATCGAACCTCTCCTTGAGGGTGGTGCCTCGCCGCTCAGGGCCAGCACCGCCGGCGAAGATTAAGTACTACATCATACAAAGTTGCTGTATGAGCAACATAGACGGGGCCACCGCACAACGAAATGCGACTTTAGTGAAGCAGCGACCAGCAACGACGTCCCTTCGGCAACCCCGCGTCCCGACCGGGCGGCGCTATTACCCCCCTATCGCTACCAGATCGCTACCAGATCGCTACCTTAACTCTGCTTTATCGCTGCTACGAAACACCCTTTCCTACCTTCGCTGCCTCCACCTTCCACCATGGTCGTACTCGCACGAATTAATCATATGTACTACAAATATTGACAAATGAATGCCTCACCCATCGTGCCCCACCAGGAGATCCCATGATCGTCGACCACCGCACCTACACCATGGTCCCCGGCCGCTTGAACGCCTTTCTCGAGCTCTACGAACGCGAGGGTTTGCCCATCCAGCAGCGCCATTTGGGCAATCTGATCGGCTACTTCGTCACCGAGACCGGACCACAGAACCAGGTGGTGCACCTTTGGGGGTATGCCTCCGCGGCGGACCGGGAGCGCCGTCGCACGGCCATGGAACAGGACCCCGAATGGATCGCCTATCGCAAGAAAAGCGCCGAGGCCGGTAACGTCCAGCATCAGACCAACAAGCTGTTGCGCTCCACCCGCTTCTCACCGCTCTGAGCCAGGAGGTTTCATGACCCATCCTCACGGTGGACTTGCTCTGGTCAAGGCGCTGCAGCAGCAGCGGGTCGAGCGGGTATTCTGCGTGCCCGGCGAAAGCTATCTGGCAGCGCTGGATGCCCTCCACGAGGCCGAGATCGAGACCATTGTCGCCCGCCAGGAAGGTGGGGCTGCGATGATGGCAGAGGCCGATGGCAAGTTGAGCGGGCGCCCTGGCGTCGCCTTTGTGACCCGCGGCCCGGGCGCCACCAACGCCGCCAGCGGCGTGCACGTGGCCTATCAGGATTCCACGCCCATGGTGCTGTTCGTCGGCCAGGTGGCAAGCGACCAGCGCGATCGCGAGGCCTTTCAGGAGGTCGACCTGGTCGCCATGTTCTCGCCCCTGGCCAAGTGGGTCGCCAATATCGATCGGGTCGACCGCCTGCCGGAATACATCAGTCACGCCTTCCACGTGGCCCAGAGCGGGAGGCCTGGCCCGGTGGTGCTGGGCCTGCCGGAAGACATGCTGTCGTCAGACTGTGATGCGGCGTCGGTGCCTGCCGCCACCCTGCCTAGCGGGCTCGCCGCGCAGCACGACGTGCAGGCAGTGATGCGCGCCATTGGCAGTGCCGAACGCCCACTGGTCATCGTCGGAGGCGGCGGCTGGTCAGCTCGCGCCGCCGAAGCACTAGGCCACTTTGCACGCCTGTGCGAACTCCCCGTCGGCGCCTCCTTTCGCTGCCAGGACTACCTGGACAATCGCCACCCGAACTACGTCGGCGACGTGGGCATCGGCATCAACCCGGCGCTGGCCCAGCGGGTCCGTGATGCCGATCTGATCCTGGCCCTTGGCGCGCGCCTGGGCGAGATGACCACCAGCGGCTACACCCTGCTGACGCCACCGCTGCCACGTCAGCGGCTGATCCACGTGCATGCCGATCCCAGCGAACTTGGGCGGGTCTACCGTCCTGAGCTGGCGGTGGTCGCGTGTGCGGGGGCGATGATCGAGCAGCTGGCGGCAGCGGCCGAGGCGCCCAGCGTCGAGCGCGGCGCCTGGGTCCGCGCCGCCCGCGACGACTACGCCAGCTGGCAACAGCCGGAGCCCACGCCAGGCGCGCTACGTATGGAGAACGTCATTGCACGGCTCAATGAGGTGCTGGGTGATGACGCCATCCTGACCAATGGCGCCGGCAACTACTCCGCCTGGCTGCACCGCTACTACCGCTATCGCGGCTTTCGCACCCAGCTTGCCCCTACCTCGGGCTCCATGGGCTATGGCTTGCCCGCCGCCATTGCCGCCAAGTTGCGCCATCCAGAGCGGGATGCCATCTGCCTGGCCGGCGACGGCTGTTTCCAGATGGTCTCCCAGGAGCTGGGCACCGCCTGCCAGTATGGCGCTGCGGTGGTGATTCTGGTGATCAACAACGGCATGTACGGCACCATTCGCATGCATCAGCAGAAGCGCTACCCACGGCGGCCGTCCGCCACCGACCTGGTCAATCCAGACTTTGCTGCCCTGGCCCGCGCCTATGGCGCCTTCGGCGAGCAGGTGAGTCGCGACGAGGACTTCCCCGAAGCCCTGGCGCGCGCCCTGGACCACACCCGCCAGGGCAACACGCCGGCGCTGCTGGAGCTACGCCAGGATCGCCAGGCCCTGTCTCCCCGGCTGACCCTGGAACAGCTCAATCCCTGAGGCGAGCGTGCTGGCAAAGCCGACCGACGCGCTGACCCGCTGCGCGCCAACGGCTGGACAGCTAAGACCAAAGGCCCGGCCGTCGATCAGACGGCCGGGCCTTTGGCGTGCAAGGGACCCATCCAGCGCCGCCAACGCCCTGGAGGAAAAGGCGGTGGCTGAGGCAGGTCAAGCTCAATACCTGGATAAAGGCCTGGGTCAGGGACGCGGCGGTGTCAGGCGTGGCAGACGTGACTCCAGCAGCGCCGCCACCTGCATCACTCGGTCATCAGCGAACTTCGGCCCGACCAGGTGCAGCCCCATCGGCAGTCCCTGCTCGTCCAGCCCGCAGGGCAAGGAGGCGGCGGGCTGTTGGGTGAGGTTGAAGGGGTAGGTGAAGGGGGTCCAGTCCATCCACTCCCGATAAGGCCCGCCCGGGGGTACGTTGTAGCCGGCGGCAAACGGCGAGATCGGCATGGTCGGGGTTACCAGCAGGTCATAGCGTTGATGGAACTCGCCCATGGCGGCGGTCAGCTCGCTGCGATGACGACGGGCGGCCAGATACTGCGACAGGGAAATTCCGGTGCCGCGTCGGGCGATCTCGAGGAAACCGGGATCCAGCATGGCCTGCTGCGACTCATCGAGTCTCTCCAGCACCTGGGAAGCCCCGGCAAACCACAGGGTATTGAAGGTCTCGATGGGATCGGCGAACCCCGGATCAACCCACTCGACACTGGCGCCCAGGTCCTGCAGCAGCGCTGCGGCGCGGATGACTCCCTGGCGAATGTCCGGCGCTACCTCGACATAGCCAAGGTCGAGACTGATCGCGACCCGAACGCCGCGCAGGTGATCAGGCCGCGGCGCCTGCCAGTCGATGGGGCAACGCGGCCCCGCATAGCCATCGCGGCTGTCCGGCTGTGCCAGCAAGCGCATCATCAGGGCACTGTCTTCCACAGAGCGAGTCATGGGCCCCAGGTGGGACAGGGTACTCATGGCGCTGGAGGGCCACTGGGGCACCCAGCCAAAGGTGGGTTTGATGCCAAAGGTGCCGGTAAAGCTGCAGGGAATACGGATCGAGCCACCGGCATCGCTCCCCTGATGCAGCATGCCAAGGTTGAGCGCCGCCGCCGCCCCGGCTCCTCCCGACGAGCCGCCTGGGGTCAGACGGGTATCCCAGGGATTGCGACAGATGCCATGCAGCGGGTTATCGGTCACCCCCTTCCAGCCGAATTCCGGCGACAAGGTCTTGCCGACGATGATGGCGCCGGCCTCGCGCAGAAAGCGCGATACCGGGGCATCGACAGCGGCAGGAGCATGGGCATCGCTGGTACGTGAGCCCAGCCGCGTCGGCATGCCCTGGGTCAACGTCAGGTCCTTGATGGTCACCGGCACGCCGTCCAATGGCCCGCACGGTCTGCCCTGTTGCCAGCGCAGGGTCGACGCCTCGGCGGCCGCCAGGGCATCGTCCCCAGCCACATGGGAGAAAGCGTTGACCCGTGGGTTGTCGCGGGCGATGCGCGACAGGCAATCTGCGATGACCTGGCTGGGCGTGCACTCGCCGCGGCGATAGGCCTCAAGCGCCTGGGTCGCTCCCAGATCAGCAAGCTCCGCCGCCTGGCCGGTCGTCACTGCAGCCTCATGGCTCATGCCTGGCCTCCCTGATCAGCGGCGGCACTGCCATCACCGGCACTCTCGAGCATGGCGTGCAACAGCACATCGCAGCCGGCCTTGAGCTCCTCCGGCTTGGCATACTCGCTTTCGTTGTGACTGATACCATCCTTGCAGGGCACAAAAATCATCGCCGCCGGCGCCACCCGTCCCACGAAGATGGCGTCGTGGCCCGCGCCACTGACGATATCCATATGGCTGAGCCCGTGGGCCTTGGCACCGGCACGCACGGCCTCGATGCAGCTATCGTCGAAGGCCTCCGGCGGAAAGTCAGCGGTGGGCGTCAGCTCTGCCGCCAGACCATGACGCTGGCTGACCTCCTGCACCACCTCAGCCAGCTGGGACGCCATCGTCTCAAGGGTCAGCGGGTCCAGGTGACGCAGGTCGACGGTCATCTTGACCTGCCCAGGAATGACGTTGCGCGACCCGGGATGGGGCTGCATCACACCGACCGTACCGCGCCCGTGGGGGGCCGCGTCGCGCGCCATGCGGTTGATCGCTACGGTAATCTCGGCGGCACCCACCAGCGCATCCTTGCGCAGATGCATGGGCGTCGGTCCGGCGTGGGCTTCAACGCCGGTCAGGGTCAGATCAAACCATTTCTGGCCAAGTGCACCGATGACCACTCCCAGGGTGGTGTCGGTATCCTCGAGCAGGGGCCCTTGCTCGATATGCGCCTCGAAGTAGGCCTTGACCGAAGAGGGGTCCAGCCGATCGCTACCACGATAGCCGATGGCATCCAGGGCCTCGCCCACACTGACGCCAGCGTCGTCCTGGCGAGACAGCATGTCGTCCAGACCCAGCTGGCCGGCATAGACTCCCGAACCCATCATGCAGGGCGGAAAGCGGCAGCCTTCTTCGTTGGTCCAGGCGACCACGTCGATGGGCGCACGGGTAGTGATGGCATGCTGATTGAGGGTACGGACCACCTCAAGCCCCGCCAGCACGCCGAAGCAGCCATCGAACTTGCCACCGGTGGGCTGGGTATCAATATGGCTGCCGGTCATGACCGCCGGCAGGTCGGGTTCACTGCCCTCGCGACGCGCCACGATGTTGCCGATGGCGTCGATACGCACGCTCATGCCCTCCGCTTGGCACCAGCCGATAAACAGGTCACGGGCCTGGCGGTCGAGCTCGGTCAGGGCCTGGCGATTGACGCCGCCCTTGGGAGTGGCGCCCAGCTCTGCCAGGGACATCAGTGAGGCCCACAGGCGCTCGCCATCGCAGGCCAGGGTGGCAGTCGCTGCGGCTGCCGGGGAAGTGACGGTTGCTGTCATCAGAGTATCCTTGTCATTGTGCTGTTTCAGCGCCCCAGGGGAGCGGTGACGCTAGGTCCTGAGGGCGTAGCGTGGCCCCAGCCGAACGCAGCGGCCGGGGCGTCGCCAGGTCAGGCGCTGAGGGCCAGATAACGGTCACGTACCGCGGGATCGTCACGAAAATCATCGGCGCTGCCGGTGTAGACGATCTGGCCCTGTTCGAGGATGTAGTGGCGATCGGCCACCTCTTCGCAGACCCGCAGATTCTGTTCGACCAGCAGTACCGAAAGTCCCTCGCCGCGAATGGCCTTGAGGATCTTGACGATCTCGTCGACGATGACTGGCGCCAGGCCCTCGGTGGGCTCGTCCAGCAGCAGGATCTGGGGATCGTTGAGCAGCGCCCGGGCAATCGCCAGCATCTGCTGCTCGCCGCCGGACAGAGCGTTGCCGCGATTGCGTCGTCGCTCCTCGAGGCGGGGGAACCAGCGAAAGATATCTTCCATCTGCCAGCGACTGCCGCGGCGAACGGCGATCTGCAGGTTCTCTTCGACGCTGAGAATGCTGAAGATGCCACGATGCTCCGGCACCAGCGCCACGCCCTGGCGAGCAATCTGGAACGGTGCCTGGCCAAGCAGCGGCGTGCCTCGCAGGCTGATGCTGCCGGTCGGCGTATCGACCAGGCCCATGATGCTTTTCAAGGTCGTGGTCTTGCCTGCACCGTTACGTCCCAGCAGCGTCACCAGCTCGCCTTCACCGACCTTCAGCGACACCCCTTCCAGGACGTGGCTCTTGCCGTAATAGCTGTGAATATCCGTCAACTCGAGCATCAGGCGGCTTCTCCCAGATAGGCGTCTCTGACACGGGCATCATTGCGCACGCTGTGGGGGTCGCCCTCCACCAGCACCTGCCCCCGGTTCATGACGGTGATGGTGTCGCTGATCGACATCACGATGCTCATGTTGTGTTCGATCAACAGAATGCTGTGGTCTCGGCCCAGCTCGCCGATCAGCGTGGTCATGCTGGGGATATCGTCGATGCCCATCCCTGAGGTCGGCTCATCGAGCAATAGCAGGCGTGGTCGCGGGCAGATCGCCATGCCGACCTCGAGAATGCGCTGCTGGCCATGGGACAGCTCGCCCGCGGCCACCCCGGCACGGCCTGACAGACCAATGCGTTCGAGAATCTCGTCCGCTCGAGCCAGGTGCTCGCGACGCTTGTTCAGGCGTTGCCAGAAATTGAGGGCGCGCCAACCGTCGACCCCCTGGGCCGCCAGCCGCAGGTTCTCGTGCACGCTCAGCTCCTGAAACAGGCTGGTCACCTGAAACGAGCGCGACATGCCAAGTCCCACTCGGCCATGGGCTGGCTCGCGGGTGATGTCTCTCCCCTCCAGCAGGATCTTGCCAGCGCTGGGACGGCGCTCGCCGGTCAGGCAGTGGAACAGGCTGGTCTTGCCTGCCCCGTTGGGCCCGATCACGGTATGGATCTTGCCCTTGCCGATACGCAGGTTGACACCATCCACGGCGTGGAAGGCCCCGTAGGCGAGCACCAGGTCACGGGTTTCCAGCAGAGTGTCGGCGCCGGGACGCGAGGTTTGCGTGGTCATTGGTCGCCCTCCTTGCCATCGGTGCGCTTGCTACGACGTTCCAGCAGGCTGGACAGGCCGCCCCACAGACCACCTCGCATAAAGATCACCACCGCGATCAGGGCCACCCCGAGCAGCAGCATCCAGCGCGGCCAGATCGATGACAGCAGATCACCCAGCAAGACGATCGCGCCGGCGCCCAGCAGTGAGCCGAACAGCGAGCCGGTGCCGCCGATGATGGTCATGATCAGGATCTGTTCGGACATCAACAGCTCGATGTTCGACAGCGGCACGAAGTTCAGCAGCATGCCGTAAAGGGCACCGGCGAGGGCGGTGATTCCCCCGGACAGCACGAACACCATGACCTTGAACAGTCGGGTGTCATACCCCAGCGCCGAGGCGCGCTGTTCGTTCTCGCGGATCGCCAGCAGGGTGCTGCCGAAGGGTGAGTCGGTGATGCGTCGTGCCACCACGTAGATGACCGCAAACAGCACCGCGACCAGCGCATAGAAGGCCAGCGGTGAGTCGAAGCTGATCAGGGTGGTGTCGCCCACTGCCAGGGGCGGACGTGGCACGTCGAGCAGGCCGTTGTCGCCACCGGTCCAGTCACTCAAGGTGTAGGCCAGAAAGTAGGCCATCTGGGTCAGGGCCAGGGTGAGCATCACAAAGTAGATGCCTTTACGGCGGATGCACAGCATGCCGACACCCAGCGCCAGCACGGCGCCCACCACCACCGCAATCAACAGGGCACCGACCAGCCCGGCATTGAGGTGGATCATCGCCAGGGCACTGATATAGGCCCCCGCACCGAAGAAGATGGCCTGGCCAAAGGACAGCAGACCGGTGAAGCCGAGCAGCAGATTGCAGGCCAGTGCGGCCATGGCAAAGATCAGAATCTCGGTCGCCAGGGTCGCCGACGGCAGCACCACCGGCAGCAGCACCATCACCGCCAGCATGGCCAACGTCGTCCCCGCCCCCAGGCGGCCCTTGAACCGGCTTGGGCGCGCAGCGGTGCTGGTAGGTTCCAGAGTCTTGGTCATCATCTCATGCTCTCCCGAACAGTCCGTGGGGACGCAGCAGAATCACCACTGCCATGGCGGCGTAGATCATCAGGCTTGCGCCTTGTGGCCACAGCGAGGTCATCAGGCTCTGCACCACGCCCACGATCAATCCCGCCACCAGGGCACCACTGAAGGAGCCCATGCCACCGATCACCACCACCACGAACGCCAGCCCCAGAACCTCTGGGCCGATGAACGGATGGGCCCCGCGCAGGGGAGCCGAAAGCACCCCAGCCAATCCCGCCAGGCCCACTCCCAGGGCAAAGGTGACCGAGAACAGACGAAAGATGTTGGAGCCCAGCAGCGACACCATCTCGGTGGACTCGCTGCCGGCCCGGACCAGCGCGCCGAAACGGGTCCGCTCCAGCAGCAGCCACAGCACGACGGCGACCAAGGCACTGAAGCCGATCAGGAACAGTCGGTAGTAGGGGTAGGCAAAGTTGCCGATGCGCACCACACCCTGCAGGGCTTCCGGGGTGGGAATGCTCTTGCCCACTGGCCCCCAGATCATGATCGACAGTTCCTGAATGATCAGGGCGATGCCTAGCGTCACCAGGATCTGAAAGGTATGCGGCAAGTGGTAGATACGCTGGATCAGGCTACGCTCCAGCGCCCAGGCCAGCAGCGCGACCAACAGCGGTCCCGCCACCAGGGCCAGCCAGAAGTTGCCGGTCAGGCTGACCAGGGTGTAGCAGAGGTAGGAGCCGACCAGGAAGAAGGCTCCATGGGCAAAGTTGACGAAGTTCAACAGGCCGAAGATCAGCGTCAATCCCACCGAAATCAGAAAATAGATCATCCCGAGCCCCAGGCCGTTAAGGACCTGGAACAGATAGACATTAAGCATGGTCGCGGCTCCTGGAATGCCGAGGGCGGCGCCCCCGGCAGACGGACGAGGGCTGCCTTACAGCTGGCAGGGCGAATCTTCGGGGGCGACAAAGGACTGGCCGGCGCTGATCACGTCGGCATAGTCATCGTCATCGTCCATCTCGTCCTGAGCCTTGCCCTGGAGCAGGTAGTAATCCTTGATGACCTGATGGTCAGACGCTCGGATGGTTTCTTCGCCGGTCGGCCCTTGATAGGTGTACCCCTCCAGGGCTTCGATCAGTGCCGGACCTGTGCTGGCCCCGCTCTGGTCGGCGACCTCCAGCATCACCCGCGTCATGGTGTAGTCCGCTGCCAGCGGATAGGTGGGCGTGATGTCATAGGCGTCGCGCACCGCTGCCACCAGCTCGTTGTTGAAGGGTGTATCCACCTCGTGCCAGTACTGGGCGCCGAAGTAGATGCCTTCGACATTGGCGGCACCCAGCTCTTCGAACTGGTCCAGGCCCGCCGACCACACCATCAGAATATCCATCTGATCATTGAGGCCGAAGTTGCGTGCCTGGCGCAGGGCGTTGGAGGACTGGGCGCCAAAGTTGAGCAGCACCAGTACATCAGGAGAGGCCGCCATGGCGTTGGTCAGGTAGCCGGAGAATTCCTGCTCCTGCAGCGAGTGATAGCTGTTCCCCACGTGCTCGACACCGGCTTCCTCGAAGACGGCCTTGGCGTTGTCGAGCAGCGCCTCGCCGAACACATATTCCGGGGTGATGGTATAGAACCGCTTGGCCTCGGGCAGCGCTTCCATCAACGGCACCAGGGTTTCGCGAATGGCGCCGTAGGTCGGCACCGACCAGCGGAAGGTGGAGGCGTTGCACTCGGTGCCGGTCAGTTCGTCGGCGCCGGCAGGCGTCATGAACACCCCCTCGACGCCAGCCACTTCCTTGCCTACCGCCAATGCGGTGGAGGAAAGGGTGGCGCCGTTGAACAAGCGGGCGCCGTCCTGGTTGATGGCTTCCTGCACCTTGCGGATGGCCCGGCCGGCATTGCCTTCGGTGTCCAGGCTGACGTAGTCGATATCACGTCCCAGGGACGTTCTGGCTTCTTCCACCGCCAGGCGAGACCCCATTTCGGCGTACTTGCCATAACTGGCGAAGGCGCCAGACAGCGACTTCACGCCGTAGAAGGTCAGTGGTTCCTGATCCTGGGCCAGCAACGGCTGGGCCACGAGTCCAAGGGCCAGGGCGGAAAGCAGAAGGGGTGTCTTGCGCACTGTCATTGTTATTCCTCTTGTCGACGTCATCGGAGTGGATGAGGGGTCGCTGACGTGGGTGGCTTGATTGTTGTTATAAGGGACGCTGTTGTTGTTATAGGTCGCTGTGGGCCGTCGCCGGATCGCGCTAAACGGGATCAGCCGCTTTCGCCCAGCACCTCGGGCGACACCAGAAACTGGTTGGCCATCTCGCCTTCCAGGGCCGACATGTGGTGCTCCGCATCACACATGTGCTCGAACATAAGACGGCGCACCGCTTCACGGTCACCGTTGTCAAAGGCTTCCATCAGGGCGATGTGGTAGCGAATGTTGGACTCATCAAAGGCATGACGTTCCGGCCGATAGGCCTTCTTGATCACCACCAGGTCGCGCAGTAGATCGTTGAGAAAGGTGCTCATGAAACGCAGCAGCGGATTGGGGCAGTACTCCGCCAGAATGTTGTGGAACTCGAGCTCCAGCATGCGGTGCTGGCGCTGGCTCAGTTCATCTTCATGGGGCCGCTGGCAGTGGGCGATGTTGTCACGCAGCCGCTCACGTCCGGCCTCATCAAGATGATCCATGGCCGCTACCGCGACCTCCACTTCTACCATCCGACGCAGCTGATAGACCTGGCTGCCATCCACGTGCTGAAAGTGCAGAAAGTTGCGCAGCGCGCGGCAGGCCGGGTCGATGGTCACTTCTCGGATGATCGCGCCACCGCCTGGACCCGTCTTCAGCACTACCAGCCCCTCCACCTCAAGCACCCTGAGGGCCTCACGAATCGTGCCCTTGGCGCATTCATAGCGCTCCACCAGGGCTTTTTCGTTGGGCAGCCGGTCCCCTGGCGACAGGTTCTCCATCACGATCTTCTGCTTGATGTCCTCGCAGATCAGGTCGGCGAGCTTCTGACGGCGCTGGGGAAAAGAAGTCGGCACGGGCATCTCGGTCATTTATTCGAATAAATATAAGGATTAGTCCCAATGCGCGAATTGGTCAAGTCAATTTATGCCAACGCCAGCAGACCCAATTACGTTTAGATTTACTTACCTAAGCGAAAACAGAGTGGTGTTTTATCAACTTTCTACAGCCGCCATGCTGCCGTTATGTCACGACCATCCGGCTATCACCGCTCGGCGCTTAGCCTGACCTAGACAGTCCGGACAAGACAGCCCGAACAAGACAGCCCGGACAAGACAGACCCGATAAGACAGCTAGACCACGACAACGACAGGCCATGACCACCAGGCCCCGGCCCCAGGCGGCTGACAGGAGACCCACCATGCTGACCTTCGACACTCTGGAGACTCGCCCCGACGCCACCGCAGAGAAAGCGGATAACAGCGACCTGAACCATCACTACTGGATGCCGTTCACCGCCAACCGGGACTTCCACGCTCACCCACGGCTGATCCACGGGGCCGAGGGTCGCTACTTCATCGACGATCGCGGGCGTCGGCTGTTTGATTCCCTGTCAGGCCTCTGGACCTGCGGCGCCGGTCACAACCGGGTTGAGATTCAGCAGGCGGTGGCCCAGCAGCTAGGCAGCCTCGACTATGCGCCGAGCTTCCAGGTGTCCCACCCGCTGGCCTTCAAGCTGGCGGAAAAGGTCGCCAGTCTGACCCCCAAGGGGCTCGACCATGTGTTCTTCACTGACTCTGGCTCCGAGTCCGCCGATACCGCGTTGAAGATGGCCAAGGCCTACTGGCGCCTCAAGGGACGCCCGGAAAAGACCCGCATGATTGGCCGCGCCAAGGGCTACCACGGGGTCAATGTCGGCGGCACCAGCCTTGGTGGGATCGGCGGCAACCGCAAGCACTACGGCCAGCTGATGGACGCCAGCCACCTGCCCCATACCCTGCAACCGTCACTGGCCTTCACCCGCGGCCAGGCCGACACCGGGGCAGAGCTGGCCGACGCCCTGCTCGAGCAGATCGCCCTGCACGACGCCTCCAACATCGCGGCGGTGATCGTCGAACCGATGTCAGGCTCCGCCGGCGTCATCGTTCCGCCGAAGGGCTATCTGGATCGTCTGCGCGAGATCTGCTCTGCCCACGATATCCTGCTGATCTTCGACGAGGTCATTACCGCCTTCGGGCGCAGCGGTGCCCGTACCGGAGCCGAGGCCTTCGGGGTGACGCCAGACCTGATGACGGTGGCCAAGCAGATCACCAACGGTGCGGTGCCCATGGGCGCGGTGATTGCATCCAACGAGATCTTCGACACCTTCATGCACGCAGGCGGTGCCGAGCACGCCATCGAATTCACCCATGGCTACACCTACAGCGGACATCCAGTGGCCTGTGCCGCGGCCCTGGCGTCGCTGGAACTGTTGGAGCGGGAAGACTTTCCCGGCCAGGTCAGAGCCATCGCCCCCGCCTTCGAGGACCGTCTGCATGCCTTGAAGGGTCGCCCCCATGTGGTTGATATCCGCAACTATGGCCTGGCCGGAGCGATCCAGCTGGCACCACGGGACGGCGACCCGAGCATTCGCCCAAGGGACGCACATCTGGCCCTGTGGGAAGCGGGTTTCTACGTGCGCTTTGGCGGCGATACCCTGCAGTTTGGTCCTCCTTTCGGCACCACAGAGGCAGAGCTCGAGCGGCTATTCGACGCCGTGGCCACCACCCTCGACCGCCTGGCGTAAGCACATTGAGCGCCCCAGGAGGCAAACATCAGCGCTGACGGGTGAGTGGCAAGAACGGTTATCCACGCCACATCGACAGCCTGTGGACAACCTTTACACCCATCATTCACAGCATTATCCACAGGCAGGTGTCATGCCTGCCTGTGGCCACTGTTCACACCGATATCGTCGCTGGACCCAGCGTCCAGACATCACCCTTCAAGACAAGAGGTCTTCAATGGAATACGTCAGTCACTGGATCAATGGCCAGGACCTGGAGTCCAGCCGCACCTTGCCGGTCACCAATCCCGCCACCGGCGCTACCATCCGCCAGGTGGCCGAGGGCGATGCCACCACCGTGCAGGCCGCCATCGAGGCAGCCAAGGCCGCCTTCCCGGCCTGGCGCGACACCCCGCCAGCCAAGCGCGCTCAGGTGATGTACCGGTTCAAGGCGCTGCTGGAGCGTGACGCCGAGCGTCTGGTCCAGCTGATCAGCGAGGAACACGGCAAGACCGTCGAAGACGCCATGGGCGAGCTCAAGCGCGGTATCGAGAACGTGGAATACGCCTGCGGCGTACCGGAACTGCTCAAGGGCGAATACTCCCACAACGTGGGCCCCTCCATTGACGCGTTCTCCAACTTCCAGCCGCTGGGGGTCGTCGCGGGCATCACTCCGTTCAACTTCCCGGCCATGGTGCCGCTGTGGATGTACCCGATGGCGATTGCCTGCGGCAACGCCTTTATCCTCAAGCCTTCCGAAAAGGACCCCTCCGCGGCGGTCGCGGTCGCCAAGCTGCTGGAAGAGGCGGGCCTGCCCCAGGGCATCATGAGCGTCGTGCAAGGTGGTCGTGAGACCGTGGAGGCGCTGCTGGATGCCCCCGACGTCAAGGCCATTTCCTTCGTTGGCTCCACTCCCATCGCCGAAACCATCTACCGCCGTGGCGCCGAAAGCGGCAAGCGCGTGCAGGCCCTCGGTGGCGCCAAGAACCACGCCATCGTGCTGCCCGACGCTGACATCGACAATGCCGCCAACACCCTGATGGGGGCTGCCTTCGGCAGCGCTGGCGAACGCTGCATGGCCATTTCCGTGGCGGTGTGTGTCGGCGATGACACCGCTGATCGCTTGATCGAGGCGATGACGCCGAAGATCGCCGCGCTGAAGATCGGCCCCGGCACCGACAAGGGCCTGGACATGGGTGCCCTGGTCACCGCCCAGCATCGTGACAAGGTGCTCGGCTATATCGAGAAGGGCATTCAGGAAGGCGCCGACCTGGTCGCCGATGGGCGCGACCTGGTGGTGCCAGGCCATGAAGACGGTTTCTTCGTCGGCGGCTGTCTGTTCGACCGAGTCACCCCGCAGATGACCATCTATGCAGAAGAAATCTTCGGCCCGGTGCTGTGCGTGGTGCGGGTATCGAGCCTGGATGAAGCCATCGACCTGACCAACGCCCACGAGTACGGCAACGGCACCTGCCTGTTCACCCGTGACGGGGAAGCGGCGCGCCGCTTCACCGATGCCATCGAGGTTGGCATGGTCGGCATCAACGTGCCGCTGCCGGTACCGGTGGCAAGCCACAGCTTCGGTGGCTGGAAGCGCTCGCTGTTTGGTGACCTGCATGCCTACGGCCCTGACGCGGTGCGCTTCTATACTCGCCGCAAGGCCGTGTCCCAGCGCTGGCCATCATCCTTCGAGACCGCCAAGGCAGAGTTCAACTTCCCCTCCGGCGGACAGTAACCCTGCATTCGATACAACAACGGGCCCCCAGGGGCCCGTTTTCTTTTGCCGTCACACGCTATTGTCACTCCACGCCGAGCGGCGAACAGATCCCTTGCACAGCCCTTCCACCGATTACCACACGCTTATTCACAGTCAAACCGCACACTTATCCACACCCTTGTCGGCGCACTACCCTTTCGTCAGGCTTGCTGTTCGCTCGCTGAAAGCCACGTTCACCTGCTACCTGTCAGCGTCGCAACGGCGGCGACGGCCATGACGCCAAATGAGTCATGCCTGGTTTGGCCATAGTTGGGTCATAGTTTGGCTACAGTTGGGTCATCGTTTGGCCATACCTTGCTTTAGCCGCGCTTTGTTTAGCCGCGCTTCGACTAGCCGCACTTCGACCAACCGCAGCCGGCGTAGCAGGTGGGGCAACCGTCCATCATGATCAGCTCGCCGCGACACTCGGGGCAGTGGCCAACCACCGCGGGGCCGGCGCCTTCACCTGCGCCATCCACGACGGGCTTGCCATCCAAGGGCTCGACCGCGCCGCTCGGGGTCTCGTCCTCGACCTCGGCGGGGAACCAGCCGTGGCCAGAGGCCTGACGCTTGGCATAGCGGCTGACCAGCTCCTCTACCGGAATCTGGTTGCCGTCGATATCGAGAAAGCCGCGGCGATAGAGGATCTGCTGGATCGACCAGGCAATCGCGGCAACCTCGGAGTCGTGGAACATCGGCTTGTTCCAGCGGTTCATGCCGCAACGCACCAGGCCCTTGTCCCAGGCCACCTTGCGCAGATCGGCCACCGCCTGGGTGACGTAGCCGCCGCGGGCGGCCAGCGACAGGCTGCGCATGGTGGCGGTGATCCACTGGTGCTCGCTGGACAGCTGACCGGAGGGAAAGAAGAACTCCACCGGACGCTCGATGATCACGCGCTGTCCGTTCAGCACCCCTTCCACCGGCATAAAGGACACCAACAGGTAGACCTTCTTGCGGCCTTCGGCGCCGACGTAGGAAATCTTCTCGGACACCGCCTCGAGCGTTCCCTCGGGGCGCGAGGGAATGCGCATGGTCAGCGGGTTTTCTTCGGGCAGAGGGGGCGGCACCGGGGCCGCAGGGGCCTCTTCGCTCTTGACCCGGTAGCCCACGATCTTGGATGTGATTTCGACAGCCATCAGCAGGCTCCTCCACAAAGATGATTCAGACGCGGTGCCCACAGGCGCCGGCCACCACGCAACGACCTTTCGCCCCGGGCGTTACCACTTGCCATAGGTCCCCTCCTTCAAGGCGTCGTAGAGGTTGGCGGCATTGTGCTCCTCGCCGTCGTAGATCACCGTCTCGTCGCCCTTGAGTTCGAGGGTCTCGCCGTTCTCCAGCTCGAACACGTAGGTGGTGTTCTTGAGGTCATCCTCGCGCACCAGCACGCCCTGGAAGGCCTCCGGATTGAAGCGGAAGGTGGTACAGCCCTTGAGGCGGCTCTGGTAGGCGTCCAGATACAGGTCCTTGAACGCCTCGAAGGCAAAGTCGGTGGGCACGTTGACCGTCTTGGAGATCGCCGAGTCGACCCAGGCCTGGGCGGCGGCCTGCACCGCCACGTGCTGCTTGGGGGTCACCGCATCGGCGGTGATGAAGTAATCCGGCAGGTCGCTCTCTACCGCCTCGGCGTGCATGAAGTGACGATAGGCGGCCAGCTCGAAGGACACCACCTCGACCTGCTCCTTGGTCTTCTTGCCCGCCTGGATGACGTTACGGAAGTAGCGATGAGAGAACGACGGCTCGATACCGTTGGAGGCATTATTGCCCAGCGACAGGCTGATGGTGCCGGTGGGGGCAATCGAGGAGTGATGGGTGAAGCGCGCCCCATGCTCGGCCAGCTGCGCCACCAGTTCAGGCTCGACCTCGGCGATCTTCTGCATATAGCGGCTGTAGCGGGCATGCAGGGTGCGGCCTGGCACCTTGTCGCCGGCCTCGTAACCATCGCGGCTCAATTCTGGACGTTCACGCAGCATCCTGGGGGTCAGCTCGAACTCCTGTTCGAGAATCGGCGCCATGCCCTTCTCGCGGGACAGCTCCAGCGCCTGCTTCCAGCCCTCCACGGCCAACACCCGACTGACTTCCTCGGTAAAGACCAGCGATTCGGCGCTGCCATAGGGCATCTTGAGCATGGTCATGGTCGATCCCAGTCCCAAAAAGCCCATGCCATGGCGGCGCTTGGCCTCGATCTCGCGACGCTGGCCGGACAGCGGCAGGCCGCTGATCTCGACCACGTTGTCGAGCATGCGGGTGAAAACCGCGACCACCTGGCGGTACTTGTCCCAGTCGAAGCGCGGCGCCTCACCAAACGGGTCGATCACGAAGCGAGTCAGGTTGATCGAGCCCAGCAGACAGGCCCCTTCCGGCGGCAGCGGCTGCTCCCCACAGGGGTTAGTGGCGCGGATCTCTTCGCAGAACCAGTTGTTGTTCATGCGATTGACCTGGTCGATCAGGATGAAGCCAGGCTCGGCGTAGTCATAGGTGGAACGCATGATGGTGTCCCACAGCTCGCGCGCCTTGATCACTTCGACCACGCGGCAGGCCACGCGCCCTTCGGCGTCCACCGTGTAGCCGTCTTCGATCACCGGCCAGTCACGATAGATCAGGTCCTTGTCCTCGACATCACCCCTCTCGCCGGAGTGCAGGGGAAAGGCCAGCGGCCAGTCGGCGTCCTCTTTCACCGCCTCCATGAACTCGTCAGTGATCAGCAGGCTGAGGTTGAACTGGCGCAGTCGACCGGCTTCACGCTTGGCCTCGATAAACTCGCGAACATCGGGATGGCCCACGTCGAAGGTGCCCATCTGAGCCCCGCGGCGTCCCCCGGCGGAGGCGACGGTGAAACACATCTTGTCGTAGATATCCATGAACGCCAGGGGGCCATTGGTGCCAGCGCCGGCACCGAACACGAAGGCTCCCTTGTGGCGCAGGGTGGAAAACTCGTAGCCAATACCGCAGCCGGCCTTGAGGGTCATGCCGGCGTCCACCACGCTGTCGAGGATGTCGTGCATGGAGTCGCGGATGGTGCGGGACACGGTGCAATTGATCAGGCTGACGGCGGGCTTGTAGCCCTCGGCGCCGGCGTTGGAGGTGATCCGGCCCGCCGGTACGGCACCGTTCTCCAAAGCCCAGCGAAACTTCGGCAACCAGATGTCGGCGGCATCGCCTTCCACCGCGGCAAGGGCCTTGGCCACACGCTCCCAGGTGGCCTGAAGGTCGGCATCCACGGGCTGGCCGTGACGATCCTTCAAGCGGTACTTGGCATCCCAGATATCATACGAGGGACCCTGCATGGGGACCTCCTGCGACAGGGCGGCGGCCTTGGCGGATGTGGTCATGAACACATGTCTCCGATGAAATTGCCGGCAAAGAAACGAGGTAACAAGGGCGTCGACGCGCGTTACGGCCAAGGTCGATCGCTATACTAGATATAGTTAAATTTTTGGCCGGCGGCACAATATAAACGAAAAAACCGGACACGGAAGGCCCGGTTTTTAAATTGCCTTTGGCGCATAAACGGTCACGCCGGGACCGGCGAGGACCTGGCGGGGACGCCAACCGTCCGGCGCATCCTAGACGGTACGGGAGAAGCGCCCACTTTCCGCCACCAGGTAGGCGTCGAAGGCCATGGCCAGATTGCGCATCATCAGCCGGCCTGCCGGGAGCACCCTGAGTGCGTCCTGCTTGATCTCGATCAAGTCGTCCTCGCGCATCTCTTCCAGCTGGTTCAGCGCCGCCGCGAAGTGCTGCTGAAAGTGGATACCATGACGATCTTCAAACTCGGCAAAGCGCACCTCACCGTGGCACATCAGGGCAGTGATCAGCTCTGCGCGCAGCTGGTCCTCCGCGGTCAAGCGGTAACCACGTAGCACCGGCAGCCGCCCGGCCTCAAGGTGCTCGGCGTATTCGGCGGTGGTCTTGACGTTCTGGCTGTAGGCATCGCCCACCTTGCCGATGGATGTCACCCCCAGGCCAATCATGTCGCACTGGGCATGGGTCGAGTAGCCCTGGAAATTGCGCTGCAGGGTGCCATTCTCACGGGCCAGACTGAGCTCATCCTCGGGCAAGGCAAAGTGATCCATGCCGATATAGACGTAGCCCGCCTGGGTCAGCCGCTCGATGGTCAGCTCGAGCAGTTCTAGTTTACGCCCAGGCGGCGGCATGTCCTCGTCACGGATCAGCCGCTGCGCCTTGAACAGCGATGGCAGATGGGCGTAGCTGTAGGCGGCGATACGATCGGGCCTGAGCGCTACGACCTTGGCCAGCGTGGTATCGAAGCTGTCACGGGTCTGCAGCGGCAGCCCGTAGATCAGATCCACCGACACCGAGGCGAAGTCCGCCTCCCGGGCGGCATCCATCAGCGCCGCTACCTGGGCCTCGCTCTGCAGCCGATTCACCGCCTTCTGCACCAGGGGGTCGAAGTCCTGAACGCCGAAACTCAACCGATTGAAGCCCATGGCCCGCAATTCGTGTATCTGCTGGGGCGTTACCGTGCGCGGGTCCACTTCCAGCGAAAACTCACGACGGGACGGCGGAGCGAAGGAAAAGTGTTGCGCCAGGCTGTCGATCAGCCCGGCCAACTGGGCGTTGGTCAGAAAGGTGGGGGTGCCTCCGCCCAGGTGCAGCTGAGTCAATTCGCGGTCGTTATCGAACAGTTCGGCCTGCAGGGCGATCTCGCGCTTGAGCAGGTTCAGATACTCGGCGGCACGCTCGCGATTGTGGGTAATGATCTTGGAGCAGGCGCAGTAGTAGCAAAGGCTCTCGCAGAAGGGCACGTGCACGTACACCGACAGCGGCTTTGGCTCTCCTTGCTGGCTGCGTTGTACCGCCTGTCGATAGTCATCGACGCCGAAGCCCGCATGGAAATTCGGCGCAGTGGGGTAGGAGGTGTAGCGCGGGCCGGGACGATCATACTTTTCGACCAGGTTACGCTGAAACGGCAGAACATCGGATGACATCGACAAGGCCTCTCATGACACGACCGCCCGACGGCGGCATCTGTCGGCATTGTCTCACGTCATCTCGGCTTGGCTGCGACAGACGAAGCCAGACATGATCTGCATCAAATCAGTGCCAAGACGTCATCCCCAGGCAGATCGGTCTCTAGTGCTAGCGCATGACGGCCGCCACCGCAATGATGCCTGTCTGATTCCCTTGATCCCCATCAAGCATAGTGCGTAGCGACTACCTCTCCCTAGCGAAAGTTGACCAGCGTCATAGGGTATTGTCGCTGAGCGCTCCAATACTCGAGAGTCCCAAGGGTTGCCGGCAGCTCTGGCTTGCCGACACAACGACCCCGGACAGACTCGGCTGGCGGCGTGGCATGCCTTGCCCACGCTGCCCGTCCGCAGACCCAATCCCGAGGAGCGCTCATCATGAAATGGTTCCCCCTGGCCGCGCTTGGCGCCGCCTGTCTGTTCAGTGTTACTGCCCACGCCGCGGGCGACGCCGCCGCCGGTGAAACCAAGGTCGGGGCCTGCGCCGCCTGCCATGGCACCGATGGCAAGGCCACTGGCCCCATCTATCCCAACCTGGCAGGACAGAATGCGCCCTACCTGGAAGGCGCGCTGAAGGCCTACCGCGACGGCCAGCGCAGCGGCGGCATGTCCGCCATCATGGCCCCCCAGGCGGCTGCACTGTCCGATCAAGACATCGCCGATATTGCCGCCTACTACTCCTCACTGACGCCCTGACACCAGGTCTCTAGGCTGCTAGGCCACCCAGCGAAGCGTTCTCTCTAGCTTCCGGTGTCCTACAGTACCGGCAACCCTCAGCCAGGCCGGGCTCTCGTGCCAGCACATGACGACCACCACCGCCATGATGCCTGCCTCACAATGGCGGCTATCACCCACGGCCTGCTGGCACATGGGCCTTTCGGGAGGCACGAGGCGGATAGCCATGCGGCGCAAGCCGCTGATGACCGTGTCGGGTGTCACAAAGAGACGTCATGACGCACGTAACATGCCCCCTGGCGCGTTATCTCCCCTGCTATGCCCGCGACGCTATGCTCACGACATGCTTCTGCGCCATTTATCAAGAGCCACGACTATCCAGACATACTTCAGCGAGATTTGCTCCATGGCGGCACGCCCGTCGATCCGCTTCCCAGGAGAGAAGCTTCCTTAAGCACTTTGCTAAAACACGCATTTATGACCACACAATCATTGCTGGATATTCCAGAAAAATCATAAATTTTTCTCGCTCTCGAGGTCCCTTCATCACATCCTGAAAATGTTACCTCGCCATCCCAATCTACCCCCTTTGATAGACACATTGCCGTCACGGTGGGTCAGTCAGATGTCGCGATTTAGTCATTTATCGACACCTAGGCGATGAAAAAAATAGTGACGCTTTACGCTGTATGGTAGTGAAATCCATCTGGAAAAGGCGAGACCACTGCGCCACAAGTGACTCATTCCCTTACCGACATCCCCCTTCGTACGGCGCCTCCAGCCCCTGCCTGTCCGGCTTTCTCTCTGCTCACTCGCTGATAGCCCAGTAGATTGGCCGGCCGAATAAAGTCTCAATCGTGGTAGCCACATCAGCAGACTTTCTTCCAAATACCCCGAACGAGGTATGAAAACTAAACCAATGCGGTCATCCGAACTCATTAATTCATGTTTCATCTATTTCAAGAAAAGTTCCATGCTACATTCAAATTATAGTGAGGTTTTGATGACATCAAAGATGATGAGAAATCTGCTCACGATCGAGTAATTGATATAGGTCATGTGCTGTAGGTTTTTCCACACATTACTTCACTTTCATGCTCCATACCTGCGTTAGTATTGCCCTCCCCTGATAGAGTCGAACCCGATAAAGATCTTCCTCTATCGCTTTCTAACTGCCGCCCTAGGGCGCCGGGATACGACCCATGCACCTCACACGTTTTACTGACTACTCTCTTCGCGTTCTCATGTACTTGGCAGAATCAGGTAATGAGCGCACCACCATCGCCGAAATTGCCTCGCGATTTGAGGTATCTCGCAACCATCTGATGAAGGTGGTCCAGGAACTCAGTCGCCTGGGCTATGTGTCCGCCGTCAGAGGAAAGCACGGAGGGCTGTCGCTCAAGCGTCAACCCGCCAGCATCCACCTGGGCACATTGGTAAAGGATACGGAGCACAGCCTGGCCTTGGTCGAGTGCGATGGGGACGACAGCGCCTGCTACATGGCACCCATCTGTCGCTTCAAGCAGATCGCCAACGAGGCCTTGGCAGCGTTCCTGGAAGTACTCGACCGCTATACGCTGGATGACCTGATGACCACTGACTGCCGCCAGCGACTGCACGCCTTGAAGCTGATTTCGCTGACACCGGAAGCCGAGAGCGCCTGATCGCACCGGCTAAGGCCGGGACAGAGACGCCCGTGAGTGCTAGCCTCCTGAGCTCTGTCTCGAGCGCTGTCAGGAGCTGTCATGCCGTTTTTGCTGTCCCATGCCTTTTCCGTTCACCGGGGTATTCGCCGTGGTGCCAGTCGTCTGCTTGGCATGGCGATCCTGGTAGGCGCGCTGACCAGCTCCCAAGCCGTATTCGCCACCAGCTTCAATGTCGCCGACGGACAACGTCACCAACGCTGGCAGTCGCTGACCGCCTCTCTGGGTGGGGAGCGACATGTACGCGCCCTTGAAAACACCAGCTACAGCGATACGCTGCTCAGCATCAATGCCACGGCAGGGCACTGCGCCATCCATTGGCTTGAGCTGAGAAGCCGCCTGGGGGAACGTCAATCACGCAGTGAAGTGGTCAACCGCGTGCCCGTCGATATTCTGGTCGATGAGCAGACCGCCCAGACCGGGACGGCAGTGCTTTCTACGCAGCGGGGCGATGACGGTCTGTATGTCCACGTCGAAGATCTGGACATGCCACTGCTGGAGTCACGCCTGAGCACCGGCAGTACGTTGCATCTCCGGCTGCGCATGACCGAGAAGGAAAGTGACTATTGGTTTCTCAGTTTCTCACTGGCAGGCGCCGATGAGGCGCTGTCGCGCTTGAACAGGTTGTGCACTCAGGAGGCAGGCGACTCCTCCGACTCGCCCTCTATCTCGCCATGACGACCTAGCCTGTACGATCTAGCCAGGACGATACCCTTCGGCGGACTCGGTCTCTGTCAGGGGTCCTCTGCTGGTCTCACCCATCAACCACTGCTGGGCGAACTCTTCGCTGCTCAGTGGACGCGACAGCAGGTAACCCTGGCCATGGTCGCACCCCAGATCGCGCAGGGCCTTTAGCTGAGCAGCGGTCTCGATGCCTTCAGCGACCACGGTCAATCCCAACTGCCGTGCCATGGCGATGATGGTCGCCACAATGGCGTGATCGTTACTGTCCGTCAGCATATCGCTGACAAAGGACATGTCGATCTTGACCGCCTCCACCGCAAAACGCTTCAGGTAGGCAAGGGACGAATAGCCGGTGCCGAAGTCATCGATAGACAGCGAGAAGCCTCGCTGGCGGAGATCGTCGGTGATTCGCACGGCTTGCTCAGGGTCCTTCATGAAGCCGCTCTCCGTGATCTCAAGCCCAAGCTGTTGCGGCGAGATCCCATAGCGACTGGCAATGTCGGTCAACTGCTTGGCCAGGTCTGGGTCCTCAAACTGTGCGGCAGCCAAATTGACGTGCAGGCGATGCGGCAAGCGCGTCAGCGAAGCGTCCTGCCACTCTTTCAGCTGGCGACAGGCGCGCTCCATCACCCAGCTGCCCAAGGCCTCGATCATGCCACGCTCTTCAGCGATCGTGACGAACTCTGACGGGCTCACCCAACCCAGCTCGGCATCGAACCAGCGGCACAACACCTCGGCCCCAACGAGAGCCCCACTGCCCAACGCCACGCTGGGCTGAAAACACAGTTCCAGCCGCTCTCCGGCCAGCGCATCATCGAGGCGCGCAGCCAGCACCAGGCGACGACGCAGGTCACGACCCATTTCCGGCGCATAGAAACGATAACCGCTGCGGCTTTCCTTGGCGTGATACATGGCGATATCGGTGTGTTTCAGCAGTTCTCTAGGCCCATCCCCATCCTCTGGGAAGAAGGCAACGCCGATACTTACCTCCACGTTGAAGCGATGACGGTCATGCACCACCGGAGCATTCAGTGCACTGAGCAGTCGCCCCACGACCTGAGCCGTTCCGATTTCGTCAGCTCGCTCGACCATGACCACAAACTCATCGCCGCCCAGGCGGGCCAGGGTACCCTGCTTGCCCAGGCAGGCGCTGAACCGTGCAGCCACTTCCTTGAGCACCTGGTCACCTACATCGTGGCCCTGACTGTCGTTGATTTCCTTGAACCGATTGAGGTCCAGAAACATCAGCGCGACCCGGTGTTGCTCGGTGCGCGCCAGGGCGATAGCACTCTGCAGACACTCCATGAAGTTAGCGCGATTGGGCAATCCGGTACCGGGGTCAAAGAACGCCAGTCGGCGGATATGGGCGTCGCTGCGTCGCCGCTCCAGCTCCGCCGACGCGCCTGCGGCAAAGATGCGCAACAGGTGCGACACGGGCTCTGGGTCGTGCAAAGGCTCACGAAACAGCACGAACAATGTCCCAATGGCATCCCCGCTAGCGTCTTCCAGGCGGCGCCCCACATAAGCCTCCACACGGACCCCGATCATCTCCTGGGCACGTGGGTAGCGGTCGCTTACCCCACGCGCAATAACGTGTTCCAGGTCGCGAAAGGCATCGTCGCAAGGCAAGCCTTCAAAGCAGTAGTGAAACGGTGCCACCGGCTGACCATCCACCAATCCAGCCAACAAGGTCGCCTGTAGCGGGACGCTTTCTTCTACCCGGGACACAAAGACACCGTCTGCTCCCAGAGCCTTGGCCAGTCGGCGCACAAACTGAGAAAAAAAGGCGTCATCACTGCGGGCCGTGACCACTTCCGCCATATCCAGCACCGCCTGCTGTGTATGGCGTTGATGCTGGTGCGCACGCATGGCCTGCAGCCCAAACGACAGATTGCCCGCCAGCTCCCTCAATAGCGCCAGCTCACCGTCACTGGCGCGATAGGGTGTGTCCATCAGCAGCACCATCACGCCCCGGCGCCCACTCCCCAGATGTAGCGGCAAGGCGATTTCAGCCCTCACTCCGAAGCGCTGGACCCAGTTGGGGTAGTGTTCCATGTCGGCGTAATCGGCCACCAGATGCTCTACGTCCTCACGAATCGCTCTCCCGCTCGGCCCCTGACCATGGCGTCCGTCAGCATCCCAGCTGAAGCTGGCATGGCGCAGCAGTTCATCCGCCCCCCCAGCACTGGCCAGCGGCAGAATGCGATAGTCCGGTGCGTCCTGGGCCAACCCTGCCCAAGCATAGCGATAGCTCCCCTGATCAACAGCCAGCCGACAGACCTCTTCGAGTACGTCCATTTCGTCCGTCAACCGGATCACGGCTCGGTTGACCAGACGCAGCAGTGTCAGAGCGCGATGGGTTCGCTGCAGCTGCCGGTTGGTGGCTTCCAGTTGAATCGCGGTAGATGCCAGTTTGCGCTCGGTGCGTTGATGGGAGAGTTCAGCGCCGCAGCGGGCACCGGCAATTCGCAGCACCTCCTCCACCAGATGTTGCTGGCGCAGAGGATGGCGGTACAGCGCCACCAGCACCCCGTGCAACTCTCCATCCGGCCCATGCATGGGAACACCGGAGTAGGCCTGGGCCCTGAACTCACGCAACCATTGGTCATCGGGAAAGGCATGACAGACGTCTTCGGTATAGCTGCAGGCGCCACTGACCATGGCGCCATGGCAGGGAGTCCCCGCCGACACGTATTCGATGTTCGGCAGGCATTCGCCATCCACATACAACACCAGCGTGCGCAGCCTCGTGCCATCCCCGACGGGTACCGCCACCACCAGTGCATCTGCATTGAGAATCACCGCCAGGCGTTCTACCAGATGAACAAAGAAGTCTCCCCCCACTTCGCGAGAGAGGCTGTCGGCAAGGCGCTGAAAGGCTCGGCGGGCGTCCATCTTCATCGGCTGAGCGACCCATCCCTGAATCAGGCATTCAATGTATCGAGAATAGCTGAATTGGAGCTGACATCGCAGTGGGGGTTTCCACGCTAAGGGCCACGCTGATGAAAGCTGACGATGCAGCCTGTTCTACCAGCGCCTATGCTGTTGGGTGATACGGCGATGTCACAGACGCTCGCCGACCGCACGCCGTTTCCAGGCAACACCTCTTGCAGCGGGAGCTACGCCCATGGCAGACGCCACTACAGTGGCTCTTCCTCACTGCCACAACCACTATCTGGTGATGCGCCATGGACATAGCCAGGCCAATGCCAGAGGACTGATCGTGTCTTCCCCTACCCACGGCTGCGAGGGCTATGGCCTGTCTGCCAAGGGCGAGGAACAGCTGCAGCACCGACTCGACAGCTGGCATCTAGCGACACCGACACATATCGTGCACTCCGACTTTCTGCGTACCACCCAGACCGCCGAGCACGTCGGCGCGTATTTCTCGCTCACGCCCACGCCCGACCAACGGCTTAGAGAGCGTTTTTTCGGTGATCTCGACCAGGGTCCGGATAGCGCCTACGCCTCTACCTGGAGCCACGATGCCGAGAACCCCCATCACCACCTTCAAGGCTGCGAGAGTGTCGCGGACGTTGTCCAGCGTATGTTCGCGCTGATCATCGACCTGGAGGCCCGCTTTCACCACCAGACCATCCTGCTTGTCAGCCACGGCGATCCACTGCACATCCTGCTGACAGCCGCCAGCGGGCAGCCACTGTCGGCACATCGTGACCAGCCGCCACTGGCCCCGGCAGATATCCGTCCTCTGATCGTGGGCGCCGATGCCGCTGGCACCACCTCCTCCTGACGCCGTTTCCACGGGTCCCTGACGGGCGGGCGGCCCTCGCCGGTACGTCTCCCACGTGACCAGCACCTTCCCCGACCGGCAGCCCTGCCAGGCTCCTGCCTGTGCACAACACTGTGGACGACACAGAGATGTCCTGTGGAAAAGTCGCAGAAGCGCGATCAACGCCTATCCTGGCCGACAAAAGCTGTGCAGCCATCGGATAGAAGCAGCGACTGTCATGGATCTCGTACTTTTAGCGCCCGATTCTGCGAAGTTCGTACCAAATCGTCACTCGCCCGCATGATATGTTGCGAACCACACCTCTATCTCTCTCAGAGGCATCGCTCTCAGAGGCATCGCTCTCAGATGCCTCAGCCTCGGCGCAGCCAGCCAAGGCGTTGTGGTCGCTGCCAGGCGTTTCACTGACACAGGACTTTATTGGCTCGCATGATGGAACCCACGTCTCAGCACCGCGGCTTAGCGGTGGATGGCCAATCATCGCGCGCCTTGCTGTTGTCGACGAGTCACTGCCAGGACACGAGCGATCATCTCGCCCTGGGGCTGCGCCACAGAGTAGAGCGGCCCGGCAGGTTAGGGGTGCCCAACCAATGACGCTGCTCAGGACTCGCCAGTTCCTGCTGCTACAGGGCCCCTGCTCACCGTTCTTCACACAGCTCAGTCGTGAACTGCTGGAACGTGGGCACGGCGTGCATCTGATAGACCTGTGCGGCGGTGACCTGGTCTACCGCTGGCGGCTGGGCAGTCGTCGGTTTCGCGGCGGGATAACGGACTTCACGTCACAGATTGCCACCTGGATGAGCCAATGGCGGATCACCGACCTTGTGGTGTTTGGTGATCAGCGCCCTCACCATCGAGCAGCGATCCAGGCTGCCCGGCAGCTTGCACTTCGCGTCCAGGTGTTTGAAGAAGGCTACCTTAGACCCCACTGGATCACCTTGGAGCCGGATGGCGTCAACGGCTGCTCCCGGCTCCCCAAGGACCCAGACTGGTTTGTGGAAGCCGCTGCCAGGCTCGGCCCACCGCCCCCTGCACAACACAGCCTCAGTCCCTTCAGGGTGCGTGCCACCCATGACGTCCTCTACCACCTGGCAGGGCTCTCCAATCCACTGCTGTTTCCCGGCTACCGCGGCCACGCTCCCGTCAGCGCACCGCGCGAATACGCCGGCTATCTACGGCAATTGACGCGCAAGCGTCTTGGCCGCGCCAGCGAAGCTCGTCGCCTGAGGGAGTTTCTTGGCCATCCTGGGCCTTACTTTGTGTTGCTGCTGCAGCTGGACAGCGATGCGCAGATTCGCTGTCACTCAGACTATCCCGACATGGTCAGGGTACTGCGCGAGGTACTGCTTTCCTTTGCTCAGTTTGCTCCTCCCGACGCTCGCTTACTGGTCAAGAATCATCCTCTCGATCCGGGGTTGAGTGGCCTTCGTCGGCATACCCAGAGCATGGCAAGGGAGTGGCAGATCGATCATCGCCTGCTGTTCATCGAGGGCGGCGACCTCAATCACCTGCTGCCTGCCGCCCAGGGAGCCATTACCGTCAACAGCACCTCGGGCTTTGTGGCGCTGGAAAACCACTGCCCTCTACTTTCCCTCGGGAATGCCATCTACAACCTGCCGGGCCTGACGCTATCTCGACGTCGGGTACCAGCAGACTTCTGGCATGCACCGCCCCGCCCAGACGGCAAGCTATTCCAGGCACTGAAAACAACATTGCTCCATACCGTTCAGCTCAACGGCAGTTTCTACTGCCGCCCAGGCATCGCACTGGCGGTCCACCACAGCACCCGTCGCCTGTGTACCGAACGCTCTCGACTAGAGGAGTTGCTGTCATGCGTGCCATGCGCTGCGTAGGCCTTGGGTCAGCCGCCGGGAACCGAGGGTTCGGCCAGGATGTCCTGTCATGATGACCTCCGGGCTGGATACACAGATAGCGAGAACAGCACTGTGCCTGGGGCTGCTTGGTCTTCCCCTCGGCACGCTGCTCAGCCTCGCCCTCGAGGCTTCCGATGAACGCGCGCCATGGCGCCAACGCCCTGCGTCCGCCTGGCTGGTCCACATGGGCTCATGGGGTCTTGTCTATTTGCTCTGGCTGGCCTTGGTACAGCGCGGCATGCTGGCCATGGTTATCACCCTTACCCTGCAGTGGGTCGTGCATCGCAGCCACCAGGCCAAATGGCAGAGCCTGAAGGAACCCTTCCTGCTGCAGGATTTCGAGTACTTCCTGGACGCGGTGCGTCATCCGCGACTGTATTTGCCCTTCTTCGGCATCACGCTGGCCATATCAGCGACCCTGGCAGGCCTCTTGGCCATCGCGGCGTTCTGGTGGCTGGAGCCCAGCCTGGTGTCCATGCTTGGCCCTCAGCAGAGCGTGCTGTGGTGGCTTTTCCTGGCCCTGGCGCCGTCAGCAGCTCTGGCGCTGGGCCTGACGCGTTTGCCAGGGGCCAGCCTGGATCCTGTTGCCCATCACCGCAGACTGGGGCTATGGGCAGGCTTCTGGGCCTTCGCGCGCTATCCAGACACACCGATCGATGTCTCTCGCGCCCCCATCTCATTGCGCCAACCTCGACGGATGCACTTCAACCAGCCATCGATCCCGCTGTCTCAGCACACGCCCCCCTTCAGGCCCTCGGTGGACAACCTGCCTCACCTGGTCATCGTCCAGGGGGAGTCGCTGTTCGACCCTCGTCCCTGGTATTCGCGGGTGCCTGCTGAGGTGCTCTCCCACTGGGACCACCTTTGCGCCAGCGCCTTGGCCCATGGGCGCCTTAGCGTGCCCGCCTGGGGCGCCAATACCGTGCGCAGCGAGACCGCCTTTCTCTGTGGGCTGAGCGCTGACGCCCTCGGCATGCATCGCTTCAATCCTTACCACCAGCTGGCTCGCCAACAGGTCCCCAGCCTGGCCAGCGCCTGCTCCCAACTCGGCTACCGGACCCTGGTGCTTCACCCCTATCCGGCCAGCTTCTATCAGCGGGACAAGGTGATGCCGAGGCTAGGCTTTGATGTCTTTGAAGATCTCGACAGCTTCCGGCACGAGCGTCGCGACGGCCCCTACGTGGCCGATGCAGTACTGGCTGAGCGTGTCGAACGGGCGCTCCAGGATCCAGATCCCCGGCCATTGATGGTGTTGGTGATCACCATGGAAAGTCATGGGCCCTTTCTGCTCGAACCTATGCCATCGCCGCTACGTTGGCTGACTCCAGACGCCCGGCGTCCGGACAAGGTAAGTCACGAGCTGGACATCTATCTGCACCATCTGGCGAACATCGACACCATGATCGGCCACCTCGCCGAGGCACTGACAGGCCAGTCGCGCCCGGGACTGCTCTGTGCCTACGGTGATCACGTGCCTATCTTGAGCGCCAGCTATGACTGGCTCGGCGATCCAGATGGCAAAACACCCTTTCTGCTATGGAGCCCCCAGGGCGCCAGTATTGACCCACAGCCACCGGTGACGGAGCTCACCGAGCTGGCCGATGGCGTGCTGGATGCCGCCTCGGCCCTGGCATATCAAGATGCCGAACGACGATCGCCCGCATCGCCGCACTTCTCGCACGGCATTTCTCCCAACGTGTCTGGCCGCGTACGTCGGCAGAAGGAGTCGCCATGACCCGGCGTGTCGCCATTATCGGAAACGCAGTCCGCTTTCCACAACAGCCCGGCGAGTCTCTATGGCAGAGCCTGCTGGCCGGGCGAGACCTGGTCACGCAGGTGCATCCCTCGCGCTGGGATGCTCGTCGTTTCTATCATCCGCAGCGAGGCTCGCTGGGGACCAGCGTCAGCATGGCCGCCGGGTCGCTCGGGGACATCAGCGGCTTTGATGCCGACTTCTTCGGCATTTCCCCCAGAGAGGCTGCCACCATGGACCCGCAGCAGCGTGTGCTGCTGGAATTGACCTGGGAAGCCCTCGAGCATGCCGCTATTCCGGTATCGACACTGAGAGGAACGCGCTGCGGGGTTTACGTGGGGATTTCCAGCCCCGACTTCGCCTATCGGCACGCCGGTGACCTGGCGTCACTGGACAGCCTGTCCGCTACCGGCAATACCTTCAGCATCGCCGCCAATCGGCTGTCTTACCTGCTGGACGTCACGGGCCCCAGCATGGCCATCGACACCGCCTGTTCGTCATCACTGGTGGCGTTTCACCAGGCGTGCCAGGCCATTCGCAGCGGTGAGTGCGACACCGCCTTGGCCGGCGGAGTCTGTCTGCATCTCCATCCCTTCGGTTTCATCGCCTTCTCGCGTGCGGGCATGCTGTCCCCACGCGGCCGTTGCCGCGTCTTCAGTGACGAGGCGGACGGCTATGCGCGCGCGGAAGGCGCCGGGGTCGTCGTGCTCAAGGCGCTCGACCGGGCGCTGGCCGACGGCGATTCGATCCTGGCAGAGGTGGCGGCGACCGGCGTCAATACCGATGGCCACAAGAGCGCACTTACGGTGCCGAGCGCCGACGCCCAGTCGCGTCTGTTGACCGAGGTCTATGCACGCGCCGGAATCGCGCCGGCCCAGCTCGACTACCTGGAAGCGCATGGCACCGGAACACCGGTGGGCGACCCCATCGAGGTGTCCGCCATCGGTGAAGCACTCGGCAGGCATCGCTCAATGCCCCTGCCTATCGGCTCGATCAAGAGCAACATCGGTCATGCCGAGACCGCCGCGGGCATGGCCGGGCTCTACAAGGCCCTGGGCTGCCTGAGCGCCCGTCGGGTTCCGGCCACGATCGGCATTGAACGCTTGAATCCTGCCTTGCGCCTGGATGACCACAATCTGGAGGTCGTTCGTCATACCCGAACGCTGGCTGCCAGTGGCCCGCTGACCATCGGCATCAACAGCTTCGGCTTTGGCGGCGCCAACGCCCACGTCGTGCTGACCTCACCACCGCGCCAGACAGCGCCTACCCAGGTTACCGTGGCAACCCATCCAGTGCCCAACGCACAGCGCTGGCCGCTGGTACTGTCCGCCCATGACGAGCCGGCCCTGGCGGCGCGGGCCGCTCAGCTTGCCGACCACCTTGAGCACCATCAACCAGCGCTGGAGGCGCTAGCCTGGACCCTCACCCAGCATCGTGAACGGCTAAGCCACCAGGCCATCGCGTTGGCCAGTGATCACGAGCAGGCCATGAGGGCGCTGCGCCAGCTGGCGGCTACGCCAGCATCAGGGGGCGACGACTCCTCCGATGCAGCGCACAGCGCTGCCGGCCAGCCGCCAGTGGTGTGGCGGCAGCCGCGTCTCGCGGCCCCCCGCGGGCCCGTCTTTGTCTACACTGGCAACGGCTGCCAATGGCTAGGCATGGGGCGAGAGCTTTTTACCAGCAGTGGCGTCTTCCGGGACGCCATCGCCAAGGTCAGTGACTGCTTTGCACCCCGCGGTGGGTTTTCGCTGTTCACCTTGCTGGCGGAAGGCGTCGATGCTGAGCTGCTGAACGACACCCTGGTGGCACAGCCGGCTCTCTTTGCGCTACAGGTTGGCGTGACCGAATGGCTGCGTGCGGCGGGCATAGTACCGACGGCGGTGACCGGCCACAGCGTAGGCGAAGTGGCCGCGGCCTGGGCCTGTGGTGCCCTGTCACTCAGCGATGCGGTAGAGGTGGTATTCCAGCGCAGTCGCCTGCAGAGTCTGCTTCGCTACCGGGGCGGCATGACGGCCATCGCCTGTCAGTTGGACGATATAGCGCCCTGGTTGGAACAGCCTCGCTTTGCTGCCCTTGATCTGGCGGGGGACAATAGCCACGGCAATATCACCCTGGCAGGACCACTGGCAGCGCTGACGGAGCTGGAACATGAGCTTGCCGCCGCCGGTATTCGTCATCTTCGCCTGCCGCTGGACTATCCGTTTCACAGTGCCTTACTGGACGAACTGGAACCCTCGCTGCGGGATGCACTGGGGGACCTGGCCCCTACCCCACCCCAGTTGCCGATGATCTCGAGTGTCAGCGGAACGCTGATCGACGCTCCGCTGGATGCTGGCTACTGGTGGCGTAATCTGCGCGCCCCGGTAAGGTTTCGCGAGGTCCTCGATGTTCTAGTGGAGCGCGGCGACTCGGTGCTGCTGGAAGTTGGTGGGCATCCGCTGTTGAAACGCTATATCGAGGCCCAGTACCGGCTGCATGGTCAACCGGTCCTGCATGTCACTACCCTGGCGCGCACCAAAGATGCCTCGGCGACGCTCGAAGAAGCCTCCGCTAGGCTGTGGCTCAGTGGCGTGCAGGGCAGCTTCGCCGCCTGGTTTGATCGACGCCATGCCCCCGTGGAGCTGCCACCCTACCCCTGGCAACGTCGCCACCACTGGCCCCGTCCAAGCGGCTGGGGCGACCACTCGCTGATCGCTCGAGAAGAGCATGTGCTGCTGGGCTACCGCCCGGATCCTACGCTGGCCGTGTGGCATCAACGCCTGAGCACTGCCACGCTGCCATCGCTTGCAGACCACTGCGTCGGTGGCACGCCGGTACTCGCTGCCGCGGCTCAGGTCGAGATGGTGCTGGCCGCCGCTGCCGCACTCGAGGATTCCGCCTGTCTCGAGATCAACGACCTGGAGATCCTCGCACCGCTGGTACTGGAGGACCCATTGGGACGTCTGACCCGGCTGGAAGTGGATGCCCAGCGTCGTGTCAGCCTGCAGACCCGAGGACTCGACGAGGCAGATCGGTGGACGCCACAACTGACGGCACGCCTGGCACCAAGCTGCCTGGGGCGCACGCTGCAGGAGCCAACTCCCGAGCTACCCGACTCCCCTTCCCAGCTTAGCGGCGAGCAGCATACCGAGCTCACCCAGACCATGGGACTGGACTACCACGGTGACTATCGCTGCCTCGAGCATATCTGGTGTCAAGGTGAGGAGGCCGTGGCCACGCTGGCCATGGTAGAGGACGACACCAACTGGGAGTTGCCTCCCGGTCTACTCGACGGCGCCCTGCAGCTGTGTCTTCCCTTGCTGGGAGAACCCCAGAAACGTGGCTATCTACCCGTGCGACTGTCGCGACTTCAGTTTCGTCGCGGCTCAGGCCAGCCGACACTGGCCAGAGCCGTCATACGTCGGCGCTCCCCCCATTCGTTCACCGCCGACCTATGGCTCTACAACGCCGGTGGCTGTGTTGCCGCCCTTGAGGCGGTGCGTTTTGCCGCCACGCCCTTGCCACGAGGAGTCTCTTCTAACGACACAGGCAGTGTGGAACGACTGACGTCGACCCTGGTCCCCGCGCCACTCTCGCCGCATCCGATCGGTCAGCACGGCAGCCGTCTAGCCGCTCAGCTCGAGGAGCTGATCAACGGCCCCCACGGACTTGTGCTGGAGGAACTCAGCGTGCTGCTGAATCACCTCTGCGATCGCTGGCTTGCACAGGCCGCCGGCCAGGCTGCAGCCAGCGAGCCCAGGACAGAGCAAAGCGTCGGTATCGCAGAAGACAGCGTGGCACACCGGCTCGAAGCCTTGCTCCCGACCACACGCCCCGTCTCAGGGGGTGACTCGCCAGAGCCCCTTTGTCAGGACAAAGCGCAGCTTTCGACCACCGCGGCTAGCGAAGATGGGCAACCTGCGCCCGTCGCGCTGTGGCGGCTACTGCTGGCGGAATATCCTCAGCAACTGGCGTTGCTAGGCCCGCTTGGACGCCTTGGCCAGCACCTGCCGTCGCTGCTGGCCGGGACGCACCAGGTCATCGACGACCTGACTCTGGAACAGCTCCAGCCTGCCGCGGCCAGTCTGATGGATGACGCTCTATGGGAGGTACTGCATCGGCAGGTCCGTGGGCTGGTCGACACGCTGCACCAGGAGCTTCCCTCGTCTCAGCCTGTACGCCTGGTGGAGGCGGGGATGGCGGCCCCACGCCTGGCGGAGGCACTGCTGCCGGTGCTTCAGCCTAGCCGCATCACGCTGCAGATCTGCGTCTCGGACGAGCTTTCGCGCCAGCGCGCCCAACGCCTGATCGACGCCAACAGCGCCATATCGTTGGCGACATCCACGGCCGGGCCTCCGGCTCAACTGGCTTGGGTGGTCACCACGCCCCTCGATCTCGATGCCAGCTTGAAGGCCATCGATCAGGCCAGGGCCCGTCTGGCCGAACAGGGACAGCTGATCATCCTGGTGCCCCCTCCCACCCGCTGGTGGCAAGCCCTGGGTGCACTGTACCCAACCGCTCGTCCGGCCCGACACGACGCCATATGTCGGTATCTCATCGACCATGGCTTTGACATTCTCAGCCCACCCTCACGTACGGGTGCTCATCAACCGGCGATCATTCACGCCGTACTGACAGAGCCCAACATGGCCGAGGCCGCTGCCAACTCCTCACCGGCACTCTGGCTCATCACCGATCAGCGTAGCCAGCAAGCAGCGCAGCGTCTGCTGCTGCAGCTAGGGCAAGGAGAAGGGAAAGGCGAGGAGGAAGGAGAAGAGGAAGGAGCAAGCCACGCACACTGCCTGATGCCACGTTGCCTAATGGGTAGTGAGCTGGCGGCTGAGCTTGAACATCTGACCAGTGACGAGCGCGCACGCATTCATCTCGTCGACCTGCGCGGCCTGGCCACAGGCGATCACCCAGCGCCTCTTGCGCCTGCTCCAGCCACTGGCGCTACAGCCACCAGTGCGCAGCAAGAGCCAAGCCTCCCCCTCGATACCCACCGTCGCTGTCTCGATCGGTTGGAACAGCTTAGCCAGCTCGCTCGATTGCCTGAGGTCGCAGCCATGACGCTGGTCACCTGCCAGCTGGCACCGTTGCTGAACGGCGCCACGCCAAGGTCGGCGGACGCGATGTGGTGCACGGCGGCTGATGAGATTGAGCAGGCCGCCGCCTGGGGACTGTGGCGCAGCCTGGCAAATGAACGGCCGAAGGTTCGCTGTCGCGCCGTTGATATTGTCCTGACCGATGAGGCGCTGCAGACGCTTGGCCGGGCACTTGAGCAGGACGATGGCGAAGAGGAAACCGTGATCACTGCCCAGGGAGATCGCTACGCGGTTCGCGTGCGCCGATGGCCAGAGCTCCCCCCGGCTTGCGACAGGCCAGTGTCCGCGCCTGTGACGACCGGCGCGAACGACCAGCGCCTGGCCATCAGCCATCCGGGACAGCTATCACGACTGACCTGGCAACCAGCGCTCACCAGCGGCCATGCGCCTGATGCCCTCGACGCCGATCAGGTCAGGGTCAAGGTGCTGGCCACGGGACTGAATTTCCGCGATGTCATGTATGCCCTCGGCATGCTGAGCGACGAGGCCCTGGAACAAGGGTTCTCGGGCGCAGGCCTGGGGCTTGAGTTCTCAGGTATCGTTGAAGCCGCGGGCCGCGGTGTCGAGGGACTGGCGTCGGGAGACCTCGTCATGGGGCTCGGCTCAAACGCTTTCTCCTCCCGCCTGGTCACCGGTGCTAGCGCGTTGACGCGAATTCCTCCTGGTGTCGACCCCATCGCTGCCGCCGAAGTACCCACCGCCTTTCTGACCGCGTTCTACGCGCTGGAACATCTGGCTCGGCTCTCTCCGGGCGAGCGAATACTGATCCATGGAGCCGCCGGAGGCGTCGGCCTTGCTGCTATACAGATCGCCCAGTGGAAGGGAGCAGTGGTCTTTGCGACGGTAGGCAGCCCGGCGAAGCGCGATATGCTGAGCCTGCTTGGCGTCAACCACCTGTACGATTCGCGCAACCTGCATTTCGCTGAACAGATCCTCGACGATACTCAAGGTGATGGCGTCGATGTGGTGCTCAACTCCCTGTCTGGCGAGGCGATTCACCAAAGCCTGCGGGTGCTGGCGCCGTTCGGTCGCTTCCTGGAACTCGGCAAACGCGACTTCTACCAGGATACGCCGATGGGGCTGAGACCCTTTCGCCAAAATCTGAGCTACTTCGGCATCGACTCCGACCAGCTGTTGTCCCATCGACCCGCTCTCGCCGGAAAGCTGTTGGGGCAACTGATGGAAGGCTTCCATTCGGGTGCTTTTCACGCCTTGCCATGTACCGTCTTCACTGCAGATCGCGTGGTCGATGCTTTTCGCCACATGCAGAAGGCCGCACATATCGGCAAGATCATCGTGACCGCCCCTGACACGGCCCACCAGAGCGAGCTACCGGACAGCGCTGTCGCCACCGCTCCCGCCTCTCACGTGATCAGGACAGGCGTTGAGCACAGCGACCACGAGCCGGGCTCACTGGCAGAGGATGAGGTCAGTTCTGGAGAACCTTGGCTCGATGCAGCCGGCTGCTACCTGATCACCGGAGGGCTATCGGGGCTGGGGCTGGTGACTGCCCAGCGACTGGTGGACTGCGGTGCCCGCCACCTGATGCTGTTAACTCGATCAGGCGCCAGCAGCGCCGAAGCCAAGGCGGCAGTCGATCGCTGGCATCGCCAGGGCATTACCGTGGAGACTCCCTACGTGGACCTTGCCGATGGCACAGCGCTCGCGGCGCTGATCAAGGACCCGCAACAGCAGCGCCCTCCCCTACGAGGGGTCATCCATGCGGCGGCCGCCATCGATGACGCCTTGGTGCACCATCTGGAGCGCTCCCACCTGGAGACAACGCTAGGAGCCAAGCTGCTGGGGGCACTGCATTTGGATCACCTGACCCGCGACTGCCCACTGCAGCTGTTCGTACTGTATGCCTCCGCCACCACCGTTTTCGGCAGCCCTGGGCAGTCCGCCTACGTTGCCGCCAATACGGCGCTGGAAGCCCTTGCCGTGAGACGACGTCGGGCGGGCCTGCCCGCTACCTGCCTGAGCTGGGGCATCATCGAGGACACCGGCTTTCTCGCGCGCCATCCCTCCCTTCAACAGTCACTGGCCAAGCGCATGGGAGGCAGTCAGCTGCGTGCCAGCCAGGCGCTGGACCATCTGCAACAGGCCATCAACGAGGATATCGTGGTCGGCGCGGTGATTGGCCCCGTCGATGGCTTGCCCGCCCAGCGCCGCTTTGACGACCTGCGCCAGCAGTGGCAACGAACGGATAGCTCGGAAGCGCCTCTCCCCCACATCGACCTGGCGACCCTGGACGAAAACGAGAGGGTGGAGATCGTGGAAAGCGTGGTACGTCAGCAGCTCGCCAGCATCCTGATGCTCGAGCCGGAGCGGATCGACGGCCACAAGCGTCTCTCTGAACTGGGGTTCGACTCCCTAATGGGGGTCGAGCTGGTGACGGCTATCGATCACCAGCTGGGTGTAACACTGTCTCCCATGGCCCTGGCAGACGCTGCAACGCTCAAGCGCACCGTCAACCTGATCTGCGAACAGGCGATGGGCCCATCCGACACGGTACACGACGAGCAGACCCACCTGGCCCACCGTCACGGTGCCAGCGCGGAGGCCGAGAAGGAGGGGTCATGACGCCTGACGAACGCAAGGCATTCAAGGGACAATGGCTCGATCAGGCCAGGCGGCAGGATGCGAGCCACAGCGAGCGGCCTGGCCGCCAGGATGCCCACCCAGACCTCACCGACTTCAGCACGCTGGAAGGTTACCGCCAGATCAGCATGATGCGCTCACTCGCCAGCGGGGCAGGTGTCGCCAGCCCCTTCTTCCGCTGTCATGACGCCAGAGCGGGGGCCATTAGTCAGCTACAGGGCCGCGATGTCATCAACTTTGCCAGCTATGACTACCTGGGACTGGCAGGAGACTCCAGGGTCATCGCCGCGACGCGTCACGCTATCGAACGCTATGGGACCTCCGTTTCCGCCAGTCGCATCGTGGCCGGCGAACGGCCGTTCCACCAAAAACTGGAGAGCGCGCTGGCCCAGCACTATCAGAGCGACGATGCCCTGGTCTTCGTCAGTGGCCACGCGACTAATGTGTCCACCATTGCCATGTTGGTCGGGCCACGCGATCTCATCGTTCACGATAGCCTGATCCATAACAGCGTGCTCGTCGGCGCCAAGCTATCCGGGGCCACGCGCATGAGCTTTCCTCACAATGATCCCGACGCCCTGGATCAGCTGCTTCGACGCCACCGCCAACGTTTCGAGCGGGTACTGGTGGTGATCGAAGGGCTCTACGGGATGGATGGTGATACGCCGGACCTAACCCGATTCATTGCCGTCAAGCGTCACCATCAGTGCTGGCTCATGGTGGATGAAGCGCACTCACTAGGGGTGTTGGGAGCGACCGGAAAAGGGCTGTACCAGCATTGCGACGTACCTGCCGCCGAGGTCGATATCTGGATGGGCACGCTCAGCAAGGCACTGGCATCGAGCGGTGGTTACATTGCCGGCTGCCAACCGCTGATTGACACCCTGCGCTATCTGGCGCCAGGATTCCTTTACAGTGTTGGCCTGGCGCCACAGCTCGGGGCCCCAGCGATTCGCGCGCTTGAGCTTCTTGAGCAGGAGCCGTGGCGCGTCATCGCCCTGCAGCACAACGCTCAGCGTCTACTGGCAGGTTGCAGAGCGCTAGGACTGGAGACAGGACATTGCCAAGGCCATGCCATCATTCCAGTTATTCTGGGAGATTCGGCCAAGGCTACCCAGCTCTCTCACCGACTGCTGGAGGCTGGCATCAATGTCCAGCCAATTCTCTATCCCGCCGTGCCAGAGCGAAGCGCTCGCCTGCGCTTCTTCGTCAGTAGCGAACATACACACGAGCAGATCGACGTCACCCTGCAAACGCTGGGTGGATTGATGGCGACATCGTCATGAAATGGTAGTGATTGAAGGATCCTGACCTTTGTCCCAGCAACGGAAAACCAAAATGATCCAACAAAGAAGCCACCCAAGCCTGTGAGCAGCAACAGCGTGAATGGGGAACCATCAACGTAGGGAGAAGCAGTAGAGGAGAGAGAAGAAAGGGGGAGAAAGCGAGGGGAGGGAAAAAGAGAGAAGAGAGAAGAGAGAAGAGAGAAGAGAGATTGAAGTGAGCTTCCTAGGCTTTGTCCGAAAAGTCGACGAGCGAAGGTTAGACAAGGCAAAAATTGGTGAGAAAGCGCAGTTTACGAGGTGTAAATGAGCATTTTGACCGGGCTGGCGTACCAGCCGATTTTTAACGCCGTATCACCAAGCGCAGGCACTTTTCGTACAAGCCCTAGTCAGGCAAGCCTTGAGTATTGCAAACACTTTCCTAGCATTGTCGCTCGCGCCAAAAGGCTTCGTGCCTCGCCGGGTTACCTATATCCGCGGCCTTTTCCAAGGCACGCCTAGCCATGACCTGCATCTGTTCAGGGGACGTCAGCAACCGCTCCAGGGCTTCCTGCCAGGCGAGACCATCATCATCTACCAGCACACCATCCACGCCATCATCGACGATCTCTTGATATGGCGAACGGCGGCTGTAGACACCGACCCCTCCCATGCGAGCAATCTCGAGAAACTTGAGGTGTGACTTGGCGCTGTTAAAGGCTGATGGCCACAGCGGAGCAAGCCCTACGTGCAGGCGCGTCTGGCCGAGCCGTCGCCGATAGGCATGCCATCCCATGGGGGCAAGGATCATGACCTGCTTATGGTCGCGCAGCGGTTCAGGGGTAAATGCCCCCATCGCCACCTCCAGCGAGGCGCTGTCAAACGACGACAAGACATTGACGAGGGCTGGGCTGATCTTTGCAAGGTCCTCTCGGTGGGCTCGGGTACCGTGATATCCCAGCCGCCACTGCCCGTCACCCGGCAGCGGAGTCGCCGCGCCAGGCAATGAGCCTAGAGCCGGCGTCAACACCGTCACCGTCCCGTGGTGGCTACTGAGACGACGGGCCAACCGTTCACTTGCCACCACGACTTCATCAGCCAGGGCCAATAGCCGTGGCACGCAATAGCGGGACAGCAAGGCCATACGCTCGCGATAGGGCGGCGGTAGGCTGGCATCCTCCGCGGCTGCCCCGATGTCATCGTCCAGCAGATAATGCAGACTCGCCAAAAGGCCACGCTGCGACTCGAGCAGCTCAAGCCAGGGGCGAGGCAGACTTCTGCAGACAATGACCTGTGCCCCGGACAACAGGCGCCCGAGCCAAGGCCAACATAGTCTGGGGGTCACCCATCGTCGAGTATTCAATCGAGTCACGTTGGCGCCGGCCTTGCGCAACCCGGGCGCCGCCGTCGCCATAAAGTAGATATCCTCAGTGGGCAGCGCACCATCGCTAAGCAATAGCCATCTTGCTCGGGCGGCGCTCAGGCTTCCCGTTGCATGGCGCCGCCCGACTGCGCCTTTCAGATCATCAGCTTTCACACGCTGGGTTCCCCCCCAGAAAAGCTCCAGCAGGAAATGCCACGACAGCCAACGTGCCCAGTGTCTCGCCTGACATCGCCCAGCGCCCCGATACGGCCACTATCAGCGTAAAGAGAAGTCTTCATGAACCAGGGTCAGGTTGGGGTTATAGGCGGGGTCATGATCGAGCTGCTCTTTCCAGGTGCTGCGCATATACAGCACCTCACCACTGGCTCTGGCCCGCTTGCTGGCGTTGTCATCGGCACCACGAGACTCAGACTCGTGGTGGTACAGCTCGGCATACGGCGTCCATACATTGCGATAACCGGCAGCGCGGACTCGCAAACAAAAGTCGACATCATTGAAGGCGATAGGCAAGTGGCGCTCATCCAGTCCGCCTACCTGATCAAACAGCGACTTTCGAACGAGCAGGCAGGCCCCCGTCACCGCAGAATAGTTCTGAGCCAGCATCAACCGCGAAAAGTAACCGTTAGCGTGACGACTGAAATACTTGTGGGCATGCCCAGCCACTCCCCCTATGCCAAGTACAACGCCCGCATGCTGGATCGTGTCGTTGGGATAGTAGAGCTTGGCACCGACACAGCCGATATCTGGCCTCACCGCGTGACGTACCATCTCATCTAGCCAATCTTCGTTGATCGGCTCGATATCGTTATTGAGTAGACCGAGCAACTCGCCCCGAGCATGGCGGGCGCCAAAGTTATTGATTCCCGAATAATTGAACGGGTGGTTCCACGCCACTACTCTGACACGCTTATCCGCCTCAGCGACGGTTTTGAGGTATGCCAGCGTTTCTGGACAGCGAGTGTCATTATCGAGAATCAGCAGTTCGAAGTGCGGATAACGGGTGCGCGAGAGAATCGCTTCAACGCAGGGCGCCAACAGATCGATACGATCCTTGGTGGGAACCAGCAGGCTGACCAATGGTAGAGGGTCAGGCAACGGCCAGCGAACTCGGTAGGTATGGGGCAACGGCCCTGGTTCTACCTCAGCCCCGCTGCGGGCCTGTTGCAAATGGTCTGCCACGGCGCGCAGTCCGGCATCGAAGGCGTACTGCTTGGCGTCGCTGCACAAGGCCGTAGAGCCGGGAGAAGCACGCCAGTGATAAAGCACGCGTGGGATATGGACGACGCGATCAGGATCCGCCGCAGCACACACCCTCAACGCAAGATCATGATCCTGGCTACCCTCGAAGCCAGGGCGGAAGCCCCCAAGTTGACGTACCAGTTCGATATCAAACACACACAAGTGAGCGATGTAGTTCTGTGCCAACAGCAGGTCTGGGTTATATCCTGGTTTGAAGTGTGGTTCGCAGCGATAGCCACGGGAGTCGATCTTGTCTTCATCGCTATACATGAGCAGTGGCGCGGGAAACAGGCTGGTAGCCTCAAGCACATAGCTCAAGGCGCACGGCGATAGCATGTCATCATGGTCTAACAAGGCGATGTACTGCCCCTTGGCCATGGATAGCGCCTTGTTGCTGGCTGCGCATACGTGCCCATGCTGCTCGAGGCGTGCGAGCTCGATTCTGTTGTCCCTTGCAGCAAACTCTTCAAGCAGGGCAATCACCTGAGGGTCCTGGGAAGCATCATCTACCAGGCACAGCTGCCAATGGGGGCTGTCCTGCCCCAGTACCGATTCAAGGCATTGACGCAGATGAGCCGGCACGGGGTCGTGGACGGGAACCAGAATCGACACCTGCGGTGTCGTAGGGTGACAGACTCTATGGGCGTCGGCTGCCTGGGCCGCACCAGGCACGTCCCGAGCGGAGAACCTGGGGCCGGCCTGTGAACGGACCAACCGCGACTCCCCCTGAACATCCATACGCCCAAACGATCTCTTGTGCTCCAGCATCACCCGCTGTCGACTGCGACTGTCATCGCGAGATCGCGCCCCCCCCGCCTTCCTTTTCGACTGACGGGTTCTTGAACGATCACGTGCGCGGGAGCCACGGAGCCCCTCGGTACCGGCGCGAATTTCCCCAAAATCGGCCTGTCGGCTGGTCGTCCGCCAATTCTGGCGATAGATGACCTCTCCAGCCTTTACCGCCTCACGCGCTGGCAGTGGAGGATGGGCATCTTGCTGCCTGACCGTCTCTTCATCCCGTCTTTCCGCCCGTCCATCTACCCTTTCGAGGTCATATAGGTTGCCCTCACCCATTAGCGTGGCGGACCGAGCCACAACACGATGAACAGGAGAAATCACTGGCCCAACAGGCCAAGAAGATACGCTAGTATCCTGCTCGTCTAGACGCTCCCACGCCTCCTCCCAGCCACGTTCGCGTAACCACTGGGGATAGCTTTGACCCGAACACATCCACTCAAACGTCTCTTCGTAGTCAGCCAAAGCCAATTCACGCCAGTGCCGCCGCTCCAACCTGCCGCGCTGACGACAGCCTTGTATCACACTTGCCCGTGGGACATTTCGCCAACGATGATGCATGTTCACCAGTCGCTGACTCAGACGATCATGGGCAAACCAGGGTGTCAGCCAGACGATACGAAAATGTCTGACGGCAAAGCGACCAGGCGAATCAAGAGGATCAAAGCGTAGGCGTTTCAGCCATCCTTTGACATACACGAGACGCTTACTGATGCGCCCGTTTCGCAAGGGCACTACGAGTGACTCCTCTTCACTGAAGCCACTACCAGTATCAAAATACAGACGTACTAGCGCGTGTCGCTGATCATGGTCCAGGTCGAGTTCAACCATATGCCACCCGGGAAGGGGCAAGTGCCTGCGCTGAAGAAACTGGGGATCATCATCCAGAGCCTCCCATTGCCAGTCGAGACGACCGTTCCCGAGCTTTCCCAAACCACTCCAAGGCCGCCAATACCGCTGAGGGTGGACGATAAAGTTCGCTCGCTCAAGAAGTCGTAACACCACCGAAGACGTACTATCCTCACTCATGCTGCGTGCTCAAGTCTGCAGATAGTCTTATGCTCCACGTCAATGTGGTGCCGCTATTCGGTAAGGTTCGATGGGGAAACATTGACCGGTATCTGCGACTCGACACTGCACTTCATCACCCGCTGATAACTTGATCGCCACCTTGAACCCTACACAACCGCTTCTCGGTGCTAACCAGTTCTGCACGTCATCACAAGGCTGCATAGCAGGCACCGTAACCGCTCGCTCGCCATTGACCAAAACATCAATCACCACGGGGTCATCCGCGTCCGTCTCCCACCAAGCCCAACCTGATACGCTCTCTGTATTACAACAAGTCATCTTACAATGGGAATAGCGCAGGTTACGCCGGTAAAGTTCCATACGCATGTCGAATAGTTTGCAACAGTGCTGATAGAGTTCTACCTCCTGCGCATTTATCTGATAGAAATCTCGCTCATCCTTGGGCTCAATCTCATGACGTGCTCCTAACTGACGACTAGAAAGGTTAGCCTCCTTAGGGGGGATATCTATATCGTAGCGGGTATTTATCAGTTCAAGACTTTCGGAATATCGCTCTGTCAATCCGATAACCCCCAACGCTTCAGGATCTACACCGTTAAGGATCGTCTTCTGTCGATTGACAAAACTATGCAAGCGAATGAACTCAGAAAAGGATCCCTTATACCGATCATGTCGCTGAAAATGCCAGTATTCAGAGGCGGCTCGTTGGAGGGGCTCACGAAGAAACGTCAAGGCCTGAGTCGCCCCGAAGACAGGAATGTATTTGGTGGCTTCAACGTGGCCAGCCACAACCTTAGCCTGTATATCGAGACACCCCCGATAAAACTGCCACGCATCCTCACGTCCTTCATAAATAAACTCACGAACTAGTGGGTGCGTAGTCAACGAATGCGAACCATAATCATATATAATTGACTGTTCACCAAGAGCCTGCTGCATCCCTAAACGAAAGCTAGTCCCTGCCGTCTTTGGTATGTGAATAAAAAATAACGGGCTCACAGCCACCTCTCTGAATACGAAGTATTTTCTCATGCAGCGTAAAACAGCACACATTATGCCATTGAGGAGGTAACGTGACATTCACCGGCAACCGGAAATAGTCATACCGCCTATCATCAGTATCAAAACGATGAACATGAATTTGTCAGTATTGACCGTCCTTATAAAATATTCAGTCATCGCCAATAACTACGTCACTACAGCCTGCCAGCTTCGACATGTTGGCATGAGGTTCGACGGTAACCCGATCTCCACACCCAAGTAAGCAGGGATGGGTCCAGCGAAAGCCGCAGTAGCCGTCAGCAGATTTACCCGACTGTAGTAGATCAGGACGAAACATGTCAGCCGAAACACGAGCCACATGCGCGCCATTGACAAATATGTTCACAAAAAGATCTTTCGCATACCCTGTGTCATCAGTGATCCAACCGATCACACTCTTGGCGTTTGATACTCCCACTGTGCCTGTCAAGGAGCGACCAAATGGCGTCTCGTTGTTGAGCCGCTGCTTGAAAGCAGACATTTCACGTTCAAGGCGGCTCAATTTCCCCGGTTCAAATAGAAACTTTGCCCCATTAACATCATGATAGTTAAAGTACTTATCTCCACGAGAAGGAGTTCCAGCCCTTGTTGCAGTCCCACGCTGACATTTAAGCAAGTACTCTTCCTTGCTCTTAACCACATAATGGTGCACCCGCAACGGACCCTGCCTAATAGAATCGGTCTTACCACTTCGAGGATCAGGCTTTCCCCCAATATCAGGACGATCCGAAAAATCCAACACATCCTCACCAGCGCAATCAATATATCTGAGGTCAGATATAAGCAAAGATGTATGAATACCTGCCTGCTGAACATGATTGACCTTAATCATGCTCTTTACATGCCGATCTGCTGCAAAGTCTGGACTGTCTGAGCAGTGAGTAAAACGTTTCAGAACAGGTTCTGGAGACTTACTTTCATGGCCACCGGAACCGAAACAGCGCCAATTAACACTTATACTACCAACATCGCCAGATGCAACCAGCTCCTCGAGCAATCTCCGCTCTTCTCCATGCCTCTGGCTTTCGTGGACTAAGAATTCGTCCGCATCAAGAAACATCACGTACTCATATCTACCTAATGCGATCTCCAGCGCCTTATTATAGGCGTGTACTTGGGTATTGCCAGCAACACTAGGTTGATATATAACACGGACGACACCTATCGTCTCAAGAGCCTCAAGTAGCGACCTTGTACCGTCGGTGGAAGAATTATCAGCCAAAATAATATTATTGAACCCGGCTAACTGATGCCAGGCTATCCATTCAATGATGTAATCGGCCTCGTCCTTCACGATACCCGCTAAACAGAATTTCTCCATGCTAACTCATCCTCATAGGCGAGTTTACCAGGTCAACAACATCATTCACTACCCTAGCCCTGACGCAATCACCAGGCAAAATCTTCTCATTCTTGGGTATGGTGAAGGAGAAACCACATGCTAAATTATCAGGACCTTCACCGCCGCGAACAGACTCATTGGCAGTAACGACACCTACCGAACGTTCGCCAATAAAAATTTCTACTTCAGCATGCTGCCTCTTGTGTACATAATGAGCCCAGCCACTGACCTGCTGCCCGTCAAAGGCAATCAGCCTACCCTCGGACTTGGTAATTCTGGTTGCTTCGATATAGTCCTCGGGCTCAGGATCGATGAAAGAAAGCGCAGCATCGCGCTGCTCGCGAGTAGGTTGAATCGAACAAAAATTCTCAAGCATGGAGAGAAAGACTTCGGGATAAGCAGTTGCTTTATCGTAAGAAACCAGCATAGCATGGATGGAATCACTACCTAGCAGCGTGAGTGTATTGTGATACTGTTTTAACGCTCGCTCCATCCCATGGGTGACTTCATCGAGCATAGAGATAGAATTCCGCTGAGCAATCGAGAGAATATCTTTATAAATAAAGATATATCGAGCACTAGGAGAAAGCAGACTATTGACTTCTGATAGATGATCAATGATAGAAGGTCGCTTCCAACCCCAGTGAGTATGTTTCATCGAATACTCTTCGACAATATGCTTAAATCTGGCAATCTGCTTCTTTTCAAAGGCTTCTGACAGCCGTACGTCCTCATAGACCGGATGATTGGCACGGTCTCCCATGTACACACCGAGCCTGGACAACACACCCGCTACCATTGATGTTCCACCGCGTGCTGTACCGATTACAACAATAGGAGATACCTTGCTAGAATCCGGTTCTCCGACTATGACTATTCCCTTGTTGATCAAGGCATCATTCTTGGCCATCATCTCTCCACGCTCTGTTATTAGGTCGACAAGCACACAATATTAAGACTGGTATTATCATCCACCGATGGAGAAATCCTCGCGAACTTTGGTGAGACAGGGGTTATAGTTGGGATCATGATCGATGATATGACCCCAGGCGTTCTTCATATAATCGATTTCGGTATTGAACCTAGCGATCTTTTCGGGATTATCCTCAGCACCACGGCTAATAGACTCATGGTGATAAAGCTCAGCATAAGGTGTCCAGATATTCCTATATCCTGCGTCATGGACTTTCAAACAGAAGTCGACATCATTAAACGCCACCTTCAGTTCGTTTTCATTTAATCCACCGACTTCTTCATATATGTCCTTTCTTACTAGCAAACAAGCAGCCGTCACCGCCGTAACGGAGTGGACAATCTTGAGCCGGCTGAAGTAGCCGCCGGACTCTTTGGGAAAATACTTATGCGAGTGACCCGCAACACCGCCGATACCAACGACAACCCCTGCGTGCTGGATAGTATCATTACTATAATACAACTTGGCGCCTACACAACCGACATCTGATCGGCTTACGTGAGATACCATTTCACCCAACCACTCCGGCGAAATAACTTCGACATCATTATTTATAAGACCCACAATACTACCTTTCGCCAAGGTAACACCAAAGTTATTAATAGCCGAGTAGTTGAAGGGATGGTCGTAACGCACGACGCTGACGCGTGAATCTTCTCGTTGAATCTCTTCGAAGAAAGTGTGTGTCGCGGGCTCAACACTACCATTATCAAGGATGATGATTTCGTAGTTAGTGTATAGAGTCTTATCTAGGATGCTTCGCACCGCTAACTCGGTAACCTCTACCTTATCCCGTGTGGGTATCAGAAGGCTGACTAGCGGCGCGGGATGAGGAATAGGCCAACACACGCGGTAAGTATTTGCTACCATCCCTTGCTCTATCGTTGCACCAAGATCATCCAGCTCAGCAAAATAATCCTTGAGAGCTTTTACACCGGCGGAGGTCGTATAGTCTTTTCCTCCCTGCGATAAAGCCGTTGAGCCTTCAATAGCTCTCCAGTGATACAAAACTCTAGGGATATGAAGAATTTGATGAGGGGAAGTATGCGGCAAACATCGCAACACAAGATCGTAGTCCTGAGAGCCTTCAACTCCTGTACGGAATCCCCCAATCCTCTCCAGTAACTCACGACGATATACACCAAGATGTGATATATAGTTCTGCGAATAGAGAAGATCTACATTCCAGTCAGGCTTAAAGTGGGGATCATAGCGTACTCCCGCAGAGTCAATCTTGTCTTCGTCACTGTAAACAATGAGTGCATCAGTGTTCTCATGTAATTCACGGGCCACAAAGTACAATGCATCTCTTGCAAGCTCATCATCATGATCCAGCAACGCAACAAACTCCCCAGTGGCAAGGGAAAGTGCGTCGTTCGTCGTCCTGGAGATATGCCCATTCTCCTGCCGGAGAAGTATCTTTATACGCTTGTCCCGTTCATTGTAAAACTTGAGAACTCTTGCGACGTGAGAAGAAGGTGATGCATCATCAACAAGGCATAACTCCCAATACGGATAGGACTGTGCGATAACTGATTCAATACATCTGGATAGCAGCTTCTCATCAGTATTGTAAACCGGCACCAGTATAGAAACTACTATCGGATTTTCCTGACCAGATACAAAGCTCTTTACACTCTCATCACTTGGAAGTGATGCAGACTCAACCTCATAAATCCACTTGCGATACGAAAGCTCGGCCTCTCGATCGACAAACGTCTCAGCATAATCTGATAACAACCGTTCTACGACAATATCATGACTTTCGTCTGCCTGGAGCTGTGACTCCTGATCCTCATCACATCCATGTAAAATTGCACCGCCATACCCATCGAAAGCATCCGCATTCATGGAGCCTGCCCAAATATCGGATGTACTTAAACCTGAATACTCTAGCCTTTTACTTGAAAGCCTTGACGCAATCTCTTGCTGCGCCTCTTCCTCAGTGATATTGTCGAAACACAGTCGCTCAAGGCGAAATTTCCCTTCACGCTCCCATGGATCGAAACGGACATTCACAACATCGCCGGTCAGCCGTAGAACCCTGCTATTTGTGGTCCCAGATTGAAATGGTATCGGAAAGGATTCCTCTTCTGTAAAGCCTTGGCCATAGTCGATGTAGACTTTAGCGACTTCGTATTCATATTCCCCCGCAATAGTGAACTCTATTCGACACCATCCCTCAGTGAGCGGGTCATGACTACGGCGTTGTACGGTAAATGCGGGATCTGTGCCATGAGATTGCCAATGAAACTCTCCCTCCATACAGCGCTCAAGCTGCTGAGCCTCTACCAATGTAACCGCACAGCCCTCACAACATTTGAGAAATCCCTCGATGCCTGACCACGGACAGTCCAGCTGAGGAGGATCAACACGTCTTAGTACTGGATTCTCTAGTCGAAACTCACCCGGCCGAGTCATGGGATCTAGGCGAAGACCTTGTAACCCTTTTGGTATATATAGTGTTAGGCGTTGTCGGCCTTGCTTGACGATGTTGCGGGTCCACACTACGTCAGGTTGAAAGCCGTCGCCGTAGTCCAAATAAAGGCACTGCTCCACGGGAAATCGTGCCGAAAAATCATACTCCAAATTAAACCAGCCCCCTTGACCTAGAACAGCCGGGTTTAGTGGGGTCAGCAGGAACTGTGGATCTTCTCCCACAGAAACCCATACAACTTTATTATCTTTTGTGATGAGTTGGAGCTCATGTATAGGCAATAGATCAACACGACTACTCTTTCTGACGTACTTCTGATACATTCCACCTAGATCGCGAAGTGGCTTGGTCGCGCGCCAGCTGAATGAAGTCTGCATGCGCCGTAATCGTGCTGACAGCGCCAGGTTCGTCAGGTCTTTATACTGTGGGGTGGCCTGCCCCTGCCCCTGCCCCTGCCCTGATTCATCATCCACTACTTCCTCTCCCTATCTATCATCTAGTAGCCGGGGGCGTCGATAAATGCCAAGCCCCTGGCGTCCTTTTCAGACACACGCGGAGTACCGTCACCCAAAGGCCAGTCTATCGCTAGCGTCTTGTCATCCCAGCGAATCGACACTTCATCACCTGGGGCATAGTAATCGGTGCATTTGTAGACAAACTCTGCTTGATCACTGGTAACATAAAAGCCATGAGCAAAGCCCGGAGGAACCCACAGCATTTTCCGGTTATCCTCGTTAAGAAAGGCGCCCACCCACTTCCCATAGGTATCACTCTTACGTCGCATATCTACTGCTACATCAAACACCTCACCGCGGATGACGCGCACCAGCTTACCTTGTGGTTGTTTAAGCTGATAATGCAGTCCCCTCAGGATATATTGCTCTGACCGGCTATGATTATCCTGCACAAACATCTGCTCGCCACAGTGCTCATTAAAGCGCTCTTGTCGAAATGTCTCCATAAAGAATCCCCTCTCGTCTCCAAACACCTGAGGGGTCATTAGCATGACATCGGGTATTGCCAGATTCTCTGCGTTCATCGACCCATTCCTTTCCTCTATGCTCGGCCTGTCAGAGCCCGACTGCCTTGGACGACACCAATTGTTTTAAATAAACTCCATAGCCCGTTTTCGCTAACCCTGCGGCCTGGTATAAGAGAAATTCGTCGCTAATCCATCCCTGAGTCCAGGCAATTTCTTCCAGGCACGCAATCTTCAGTCCCTGGCGATGCTCTACTGTCTGTACGTATTGAGCAGCCTCGAGAAGGCTGTCATGTGTCCCGGTGTCGAGCCACGCAAAGCCCCTTCCCAGGCGTTCTACGTGAAGTAGGCCACGGTCTAGATATTCATTATTGATACAGGTGATTTCCAGCTCTCCCCTGGCGGAAGGCTTCACACTTCTAGCAATATCGACAACATCATTGTCGTAAAAATAGAGACCGGTCACTGCATAGGATGACTTCGGACGTGTCGGTTTTTCCTCGATCGATATGGCACGGCCGTTTTGATCGAACTCGACGACACCAAATCTCTCGGGATCCTTAACGAAATATCCAAAGACAGTAGCTCCACGGCATTGATCCGACGCCCTCAGCAGCTGCTCTGAGAAATGTTGCCCGTGAAAAATGTTATCGCCCAAAACTAAACAGACCGGATCACTGCCGATAAAGTCCTCGCCAATGATGAACGCCTGGGCAAGCCCCTCGGGTTTCGGCTGAATGGCATAGTTAAGGGAAACACCGAATTTTTCACCGTTCCCCAATAGCTGACGGTATACGGGTAGATCCTCAGGCGTGGAAATTACAAGAATGTCACGTATTCCCGCCAACATCAGAACGGATAGTGGATAGTAGATCATTGGCTTATCGTAGACCGGAAGCAGCTGCTTCGACACGCCGTGGGTGATGGGATGTAGACGTGTGCCGGAACCTCCGGCAAGGATAATACCCTTACGATTCATGGTGAAGACCTCTGGGGATACTGACCACTGGGCACGCTATTTTTATAAGCGGGTTGACTATCATATTCAGTGAGTTGTCGACGACATACGGGACACGGTAGAAGCGCGACGGAGGGAGAGACTAAATTACATATCAAAGAAAGCAGTACACTATACTTCGACATAAGTTAGACGGATATAGAAGCTGCCTTTCTAAACAACTTACGGACCAGTTAATTAATTTGCAATTTTTGCAATCGTTTAACCGACCCTCTAGCTCATCGAGCGATATCGACCATATAAAGGATCCAGTCTCGGAGTATTGTTGTAAAAAAACACATCTTTCAGCCGACGGAAGGTCGGAATGATAGAGTCTGGAATGAATCAGGCAAATTGAGAATGAGCGTTAGGGAAAGCTATACTCAGAGCCGCGAAGATACGCTCCCTTCCAAAACGCCAACAGCATTAACTTCGAACGCTTTCTTATTTCAGGTAATCTGTCAGCGTTAGCGCCAGCTGGTCCTTCCAGTGTGGCATTTTTACACCGAACGTTTTCTCAATAAGGCTAAGACAAAGACGGGAGTTCGAAGGGCGCGTCGCCGCGGTGGGATATTCGCTTGTCGCAAGAGGCGCCAGCGCCGCCTCATCTATCGCGAGTGGGATATTCGCCTCTCTCGCTAGACGAAAGATCTCTAAGGCAAAACCGTACCATGACACCTCTCCTCTTGGCGCCAGGTGAAAAAACCCTGTCAGTTCCTGGTCATCCAGATAGCGCTGCCAAGCCCATACCGTCATGTCCGCAATCAGTCGGGCGGGCGTCGGTGAGCCAACTTGGTCATCGACGACAGATAACGACTCACGCTCTCGACCAAGTCTCAGCATGGTCTTCATGAAGTTATTGCCCCTGGCACTGTACACCCAGCTGGTACGGAATATCTGGCTTGCACAGCCACTGGCCTGCACCGCCTCGTCGCCCGCCAATTTGGACTTCCCGTAATAGGACAATGGTCCTGTCGGGCTATCTTCCTTCCGGGACTGCTCTCCATCACCTGGGTACACATAGTCGCTAGAGTAATGCGTCAGCAATATATCTCGCTCGGCACAGTATTTGGCCAGACACTCTGGTAACCCAGCGTTGAGTCGAAAGGCAAGCTCGGTCTCGGTCTCTGCCTTATCCACTGCGGTGTAAGCCGCGGCGTTTATCACCCACTGAGGATGATAATGGGATAGATAGGTGCGCACCTGATCTATATCGGCGAGGTCTAGTTCGGATCGAGAGGGTGCCTGCACGTCAGCATGAATCGCTAGGGCCTTGCGCAACTCATGCCCTACCTGACCAGAGGCTCCCAGCAACACTACGCTCATGACAATACGCCCAGCCGCTCGGCGCGGTAGCTTCCATCCTGGACTGCCTTCCACCATCGCTCATTGGCAAGATACCAGGAGACGGTCTTGCGCAAGCCTGATTCGAAGGTTTCGCGAGGTGCCCAGCCTAGCGTTCGCTGTATATAGGAAGCATCGATGGCATAGCGCCGATCATGCCCTGGACGATCATTCACGTAGGTAATAAGATCCCGATAGTGATGTGTTGACGGCGCCATCTCCGTCAAAAGATCGCAGAGCATGTGCACCACTTCCAGATTGGTTTTTTCGTTATGACCACCAATATTGTAGGTGTCACCCACTACACCCTCCGTTGCTACCTGCACCAAGGCACGGGCGTGATCCTCCACATATAGCCAGTCCCTCACCTGCCCTCCGTCACCGTAAACCGGCAAGGGGCTGCCTTGTAGCGCTTTGAGAATCATCAACGGAATCAGCTTCTCGGGAAAGTGGTAAGGGCCATAGTTGTTGGAACAGTTGGTGATAATGCATGGTAAGCCATAGGTACGAAGCCATGCTCGAACAAGGTGATCTGATCCTGCTTTGCTAGCCGAGTAAGGTGAGCTGGGGGCGTAGGGGGTCTGCTCAGTAAAAAGACTACCATCATCATCCAGGTCACCGTACACCTCATCCGTAGAGATGTGATGAAAACGAAACCCCCTGGCCTTGTCTTCTTCGCTTTGTTTGGTGCGCTCCCAATACGCACGTGCCACCTCAAGCAATGTCAGCGTTCCCACTACATTGGTCTGGATAAACTCTCGCGGCCCATCAATGGATCTATCAACATGACTTTCTGCAGCCAGGTGCATGACCACGTCAGGCTGATATTGCTCGAAAAGTCTTGCCATGGCGTCGTTATCACAAATGTCAGCTCGCTCGAAGGTATAGCGAGCGTCATACGCCACGGAGGCGACAGAGGCCAAGTTCCCGGCATACGTCAACTTGTCCACATTGATCACGCGGTGTGAGGTATTGGCAATCAGCTCTCTGACAACGGCCGAACCGATAAAGCCAGCCCCTCCGGTAACAAGAAAGGTCTTGGTCATATAGCGCCCCTGGTAGTCGTGCAAGTGGTCGGCCTGGCTCCGTGGACAGCATCCCTTCGGGATGACCACTGCTAGCCGATAGAAGGTAAGAGTCGTGCGAATAACACTGACCAGGCGTGATGGCCGACAAGCTATTATTCGCTTATCACTCCATAGATGTCAGAGGTGTTCGCATCAGAGCAGAATGAATGTGACCAATGGTCGTTGCCACTACTGGCTTCGCATTAATCCCTATGATCTTGAATAATCATCCACAGCATACTAGCAATGAAGGAAATAAATATTGCTACGATGGTAAAGATCGAAAGGTTATAAAGTCGTTCTGGACGGGTGGCGTATTCTGGCAGAAGGGGACTCTGCAACACGCTCACTTGCTTCAACTTGCGAGCGGCCTCTATACGGGTCCCTTCCAAGGCAGTCAGTGCGCTCGAGTATGTTTCCTGAGCAAATCGGGCGCGCAACTCAAGCCGCTGATATTCAGATGATAGCCGGTTGAGAGAGTCTCCTGTTGCTTTGGCCAGCCGCTCCTGCTCCTGATCGATCTGTTGCCGTAGCGCTGTGATTTCACTCTCTACTCTGACCATGTCTGCCGAGCGTTGGCTGGAATAGCTAGCCAATGCACTCCTTCGTGCCTGCATTCTAGCCAACTCGCCTTCCAGACTTGCAACAACCTGATTAAGGCTATCAACGGTAGATGTCGGCGATACTAGTCCGTGAGTGTTCTGATAATCGAGTAGATCTTCCCGACTCTCATCAAGTCTATGAGAAAGACGCTCAACCTGCACCTCAAGAAATCGTACCTGCTCTTCGGCAAGACGTTGTCCGATGGCGTTCATATGAGACTCGCCGGCCTCAAGCAGAAGAGACGTTAGCCGCTGAGCAAACTCAGGAGTAAACGCCTGTACTTCAATCTTTAGAACACCTGCATAGTCATCGAGTGACACCCGCACACGCTTTAAATAGTACTCGTGCATATCTTCTATCGGTGCATCCGCGTTCCATAACCTTGCTGGAAAATCTCCATGTTTACTGTAGTGGGAACGCAAGTCTAACTGTCTGTCCGCTAATTTCAGCATGTCGACAGAGAGCAGATACTCTCTCAAAAGCAACATATCACTGTCGACATTCCCGCCTGAAAGAAGACTCGACAAACTAAACGTTTGAGGCGCGATCTGAGGGCTCTCCAGCACCACAACGGCTTCTGAAACATAGCGATCTTCGGCCCAGAACAGCCAATAGTACGACATGATAGCGATCGAAGAAAAAGCCAACAACCAGTGAGGTCGCCCTATAAACCATCGCAGCATCTTGTTTCTTCCTTGGTAGCGATACCCCAGAGAAGCTCACCCCCAGGGCCTGTCATCATGATGATGTTCCATGACCTTGATGTGCCGGATCCCTTGCCTGAATCGCTCGACGAATTTCGTGTAGACGATCCCTTGCGACATTGCGCCGAAGAATCAGGCTTTCCTGCAGTTTTTCATCGCTCTTAGTGTTGCCGGAAGCAGCAGCTTGTTCCATCTCGTCCAGACGTCCCTGCCAACGCATCATCGTATGACGTCGCTTGCGCAGTAGCTTTCTAAGATCTTCAAGTGCCATACGGTCAAGTCCCGCTGTAGGCTGCAGGGAGCGGGGCTGTGTCTCACTAGGAGGAGCTGGCTGACGCGCTACTGACTTCTGATCGCTGTCACGATGATACACGGCTATAGCATCATCAATATCATCAAACCAGAAGGCCTGGCCTTCCTTCAAATAGATCCCGGCCTGGCAAAGTTCTCGCAATATTCCCTCGCTGTGAGAGACCATGATCAGGCTTGAACGGCCTACACGTTCCTTGAAGGCTTGAGTGGCTTTGGCCCTAAAGGCCCGGTCCCCGACGGACGTCGCTTCATCCGACAGATAGACATCAAAGTCGAACGCGAGTGAGAGGCCAAAATTGAGTCGCGAGCGCATACCACTTGAATAGGTTCGAATCGGCTCATCAAAGGCCTCGCCAAGCTCAGCAAATGTTGCAACCTTCCGAATGACATCACTGACATCCCTGCGCCCGCCATGAATGCGTGCTACGAACTTTACGTTCTGACGCCCAGTCAGGCTGGCCTGAAACCCGCTCGCAAGTCCCATCGGCCAGGACACCCGGGCGTGACGGCGTATGCATCCGCGCTCTGCCGTATCCATTCCCGCAATCAGTCGAAGCAACGTGGACTTGCCAGCACCGTTCCCCCCCAGTACGCCCACGCTGACCCCGGTCGGGATCGTCAGATGGATATCCTTCAGCACCCAGTCCCTGACTAAGTGATGGTGATAACGCTTATACAGATGCTCTATCTCAATCATGGCGCCTTGATCACTGAGCCACTAATTGATGCTTGAAGCGAAGATGCAATATCAAGCCAAGTGACATTAATGCTAGCGTTACCAACCAGAAATAAACCCCACTGGTACCCGACACCTTCCCGTAGGACGAGAAAAAGCCTGTTCTTAGGTATTCAAGCCCGTGTACCACTGGGTTTAGTAGCAGATACTGCTGTGCCCAGTGTGGGGCTACCTGAATAGGAAAAATGACGCCTGACAATATCATTAGAGGCATCATTACCATCTTTAGCACGATAGCCAATTCAACAACCAGAGTGGCTAATACAGATACAACCAACCCGAGTGCCAGCCCGAGAAACCACAGCGCCAGCCACCACGATAGTGCAATCAGCGCATCGTCTGGGGCCATAGCTTCTTCCTTGAGAAGCAAGCCGCCAACAATAAAAATGAGAAAAATAAAAGACCGTAGCAGCCCCTCTAAGGCAACCCGCACTATCACAGGATCACTAGGCACGACTTGGCGATAGGCAAACAGTGCCTGACTCGACCTTATGGCCCCCATACCTCTGGTCATGCCCTCTCGCACTAGGAAGAACCCCATCAAGCCGACTACCATCCATGGCAGAAAAGGCGCACCTATCAGCAGACTATCCGCATGAATAAAACTCCGGATACCTACCATGATCAGCGTGAAGAGAACCGGTTCTGCTACCATCCAGAACCAGCCCATGCGGTCGGTCATGGTGCGGGCTATCGCTTCCCGCAGGAAAAGCGCATACCACACACTGCGTGTCACCACCCAGGGATGCCGCGTCGCCGTACGAGTCATATTTGCACTCTCCCCACGATCCGCCATTGCACTAGAGATCGACCGCAACCTTGGTGGCCACGGCAATCTGGTAGAGAATCTGCGTCAGGCTCGTCGCCAGCTGGAGATTCTTGGTCGGTACCTTGGGCATCACCAGAATTTCATCTCCAGGCTGGAGCGCGACATCATCCGCATTCCGAACGGCGCCGTTCTGCCTCACCACCAGAATATGGTCGTCATCCCCCCTCTGCGTCAGCCCGCCTGCAGCCTCAAGATAGTGATCAAGCCCAGCTCCCGTCTGAAAGACCATCGCCTGGGGAACGACAACTTCACCGCTGATCAGCACCGAGTCAGACGCCTCGGGCAGGGTTACCACATCACCATCCTGCAACCTGATGTCCGCAACCCCTTGATCACTTGCCACCACGAGCCGCCCACTAGGCTCCAGCTGACGGGCACGAGCTACGAAGGTCTGAATCAACTCAGCTTCACGAACCCGTATCTGCGCTTCCTCGTCAGTAGCGGATGATGCTCCAAGGTAGGTTGTTTCCAGACGACGCAGGCTATCTTCCAATGCCTGCTTCTGCTGGAGAGCGACACTCTCTCGGCGAATCGAGACATTGCCGCTAGCAGACAGGTTTCGCTGGACGGCGACCGCATCCAGCAACTCACCCAAGCGAGCGTCGATAGGGAGAGCAAATCGAGACGGCCCCATAAAGCTCCCTTCCAACGTCACCACAATGGTGTCTTCCTGATGATCAGCGCTGAAGATGACCTCATCGCCGGGCCTGATCTGGCGGCCCACAAATTCCGCCAGTGTCAGATACGTCGCCATCGGGCCGGTCGCTCTCTGTCCCCTGAGCAGTGCATGCGATACCCCACTTTTCAGACGTGCCAAGGTGACCAGCTCACTGCCACTCAACTGGTTCGTCAACAGCTCGTAGCGATAGGCACGCTCCACGTCTCCCGTTACCGCAATCGAGGGCCCACGCTCCTCAACCACGATAGTGTCGCCATCGCGGAGCTGGGGCCGAGCAATTCTGCCGTCCAGTAGAAAACGATAAAGATCGAAGCTGGCTAAGTGTTGGCCTTGGCGCATCAGCTTGACCCGACGATAACTGCCAAGAGCGTTGTCGATGCCGCCGGCCTGATCAAGAAAGTACAGAATCGAGTCTGATGGTGTGCCTGCGTAGCGACCCGGGCTATGAACGTAGCCGGTCACATAGACGCCCACGGGCTGGACACCTTGAAGATTGGTGTAGACCTGCACATTGTCGGGGTAGATGCTCTGAATGGCAGCCCGCACCCTGGCATCCAGCTCACCGTGACTCAAGCCTTGCACCGCAAGCGGCCCTATCGAGGGCAGAAAGATATTTCCCTGCGCATCAACTGGCACCACGCGATCAAACTCTACCGCGCCCCAGGCCCTCAATGTCACCTGGTCACCAGGCTTGATCCGGTAGTCGCGATTCAAGCCGTCCGCCATAGTGCCGCGGAACCCTCCCGCGAAAAGGTTGTCGCCAAAGGGAGGCAACAGGTCAACGCCGGGGGTTGTACTGGAGATAGACGAAGAAGCCACAGGCCCATAGTGATCGTTATGCCAGTTTGTGCGGGGCCGGTCGTCAATCGCCTCAACACCTTCCTGTCGTTGGGCGTCTGGCAGAATGTCATCCGGCAGCACCAGGCTCTGTGCCATGGCGGCAACCGGAAGCAAAATAAGCCACACCAACATGATAAGAGACATGATGTGTGCCCGCAGGCCTACCTCGGTTCGACAGCTCCCCCCTTTGCGGTCTGCTTCAACTGTTCCAGCTCGTCCACCCAGCTCGCTTCCCCCATTCGTACCGTCCATGTACGCCATCACCAGGTCTCCGCTCCGTTATACAGCGCCGTCACCAATCGATCACTGGTCCAGTTACCTTGCTCATCCCGGCAGGCCACTGCCACCATCCGCTCTGCGTTGGCGCGACGTATCGTGAGATGACGGCAGATTCGCCGACTCGCAGCAAAATAGGGGGCATCTGCCTGTACCTCGGCATTGGCTCCCCAGGGGCTGCTCGGCAAGACCGTGACGCTACCCGCACTAGCGTCTGTCAGAAACCGTGCCAGCGATGCATCTAACGGCCGCCCAGTCGGCGTAGCCATAATGCTGGCGTCAACACGGGTCGGCGCCATGGGCGAATGAGTACATCCCCCCAGAGTCCACAGCAACAGCAGTGCTAATGCAGACAGTCGTATCTGACTGCGCTGGTACACTGCCCTGCTGCCAGCGCTTTTTGCTCTTTCTTCCCCTACCCCTATACTCATCCCTTTATCATCCATCGCATCTACCTTTCGTCCCCTGCATTGTCCGGCCATGCTTCTGAGCTCGCGATAATGTCGCTTTCTATGGCATGTCTGCACAGAAAGAAAAGCGTGTTTAACAGAAATGTATAACCCCGACATCATCGTGACAAAAACACTGAGATTGTCCCGCCAAATGGCTTTAGGTAGACGCTTACATATATTTCAGCAACTTCGCAATAATGTCCTTCTCGCTCATCTTCTCAGTATCCACAACGATTTCGGCATCGACGGGTGCTTCGTAGGGGCTGTTGATGCCAGTGAAATCGGCAATTTTTCCCTCTCTTGCCTTTTGATACAGTCCCTTAGGGTCTCTTTTCTCACACACATCCAGGGGCGTATCCACGAACACTTCTACAAAACCATCCTGATCGAACAGAGCTCTAGCGGCTTCTCTGTCTGCGCGAAAAGGTGAAATAAACGCCGTTATCACAATGACGCCGGATTCTGCGAAGAGACGTGCTACTTCACCGACTCTCCGAATATTTTCTGCTCTATCTCTCTCATTCATCCCGAGATCTTTGCACAGCCCGTGACGGATATTGTCTCCATCGAGAATCATGGTGTGATAGCCACGTCGATTCAGTTCGACTTCCAGAGCATTCGCCAGTGTGGACTTGCCGGAGCCAGATAGACCGGTGAACCAGACACATCGGCCAGCATGACCATTGGTTCGCTCACGCATGGCCTTGGTGACCGTGGTGCGATTCCAGACCACGCTGGCTTTGCTGTCATGATTGCGAAACTCATATGGCAGTTCGCTATCCACAGGGCTATGAATCATGCCTGCACCAACGGTCAGGTTGGTGAGCCGATCAATCAGTATGAAACACCCGGTACCCGGGTAGCGGCGGTAGTCATCTACTGGCACCTCGGCTGTCAGCTCCAGGCGGCAGCGCGCAATGGCATTGAGATCGAGCTGTACACCATGTCTTTGCTCCAAGGTGTTGACGTCGACCAGGTAATCGATGGCCACTACCTTCCCGGCCAGGTCCCGCGTAGCCAGCTTGATGTCGTAGAGCTTGCCGGGCTCCAACGGCGTTTCATGCATCCACACGATATCGGCTTCGAAACCATCGCATAGAGTCACAGGGTCATCGGCAGCTACGATCCAGTCTCCTCGCGAAACATCGATGTCGCCAGCCAGAGTGACCATGATGGCCTGCCCCGGAAACGCAGCCTCGAGATCCCCATCCATGGTAACGATACGCTTCACCTGGCTCGTGGTTCCCCGGGGCAGGACCCTGATCGTGGCACCTGCCGTCAAGATCCCGGACGTCAGCGTGCCGGCATAACCGCGAAAGTCCAGGTTAGGGCGACTGACGAACTGCACGGGCAAGCGCAGGTCACGCAAATTCTGATCATGCTGCAATTCCACCGTTTCCAGCAGCTCCAGTAGGCTCGGCCCGTCATACCAGGGCATCTCGCTACTTGGCTCCACCACATTGTCACCCTTGAGCGCTGAAATCGGCATAAAGCGGATATCCCGAGCGCTGACGCGATCGACAACTGACTGATATTGTTCAACGATCTCTTGATAGCGCCGCTGGTCGTAGCCCACCAGATCCATCTTGTTGATCGCTACCACCAGATGTTGGATACCCAGCAGGTCACAGATAAAGCTATGGCGCCGTGTCTGAGTCTGCACACCATGTCGCGCATCTATCAGGATAATGGCAAGACTTGCCGTCGACGCCCCAGTCGCCATGTTGCGGGTGTACTGCTCGTGACCAGGCGTATCAGCAATGATGAACTTGCGCCGGTCGGTGGAGAAAAACCGGTATGCCACATCAATGGTAATCCCTTGCTCTCGCTCGGACTGCAGTCCATCGACAAGCAGGGCAAGGTCCACCTCATCCCCCGTCGTGCCACTGGTCCGAGAGGCCTGAGTGATGGCAGCCAACTGATCCTCATAGATCATCTTCGAGTCATGCAGCAGGCGGCCGATAAGGGTCGACTTGCCGTCGTCCACGCTGCCGCAGGTGATAAACCGCAGCAGGTCCTTGTTTTCATGCTCGTGAAGGTAGCGCTCGATATCGCTGGCAATCAGCTCGGACTGGTGGGACATGCAGAATTCCTGTTGAAAGAGAGAATGCCGCCATGCAAAACGGCCGGGGGTAAACGCGGCAGCAACGCTGCCCAGGCAGAGCCAACATCCACGGGTTGACCGCCGCGCTCAGGTGTCGAGGTGCCGTCATCTCGATGCTTGCAACCTAGAGCGGCGGCCTACATCTGCTGCCAAGTAGGCTTGTTGCTATGACGTGATGTCAGAAGTAGCCTTCGCGCTTCTTCTTCTCCATCGAACCGGCCTGGTCATGGTCGATAGCGCGGCCACTTCGCTCGCTGGTGCGAGTCAACAGCATTTCCTGAATGATCTCGGGTAGTGTCGATGCCCGTGACTCGACCGCACCGGTCAGCGGGTAGCACCCCAGAGTGCGAAAACGCACCCAGCGCTGTTGAGGGACTTCATCATGGGCCAGGGGGAGGCGTTCATCGTCCACCATGATCTGCATTCCGTCTCTGTCGACCACCGGGCGTGGCGCAGCGAAGTACAGCGGGACGATGGGAATCGATTCGAGATGGATGTATTGCCAGATATCCAGCTCGGTCCAGTTGGAGAGAGGAAATACGCGAATCGACTCACCCTTGTTGATCTTGGCGTTGTACAGACTCCATAGCTCGGGACGTTGGCTCTTGGGCTCCCAGCGATGGTGGCGGTCACGAAAGGAAAAGATGCGTTCCTTGGCACGGCTGGCCTCTTCATCACGCCTAGCGCCACCGAATGCAGCATCGAAACCATGCTGGTCCAACGCTTGCTTGAGTGCGGCAGTCTTCATCACATCGGTGTACTTGGCACTGCCATGGTCAAACGGGTTGATGTTGGCAGCGACGCCTTCCTCATTGATGTGCTCGATAAGCTGCATGCCTGACTGCTTGGCCATGAGGTCCCGGAAGGCGATCATCTCCCGAAACTTCCAGGTCGTGTTGACGTGCATGAGGGGAAACGGGGGCGTCCCGGGAAAGAACGCCTTGCGAGCCAGATGCAGCATCACCGACGAGTCCTTGCCAATCGAGTACAGCATGACGGGCCGACGAAACTCGGCCGCCACCTCTCGGATGATATGGATCGACTCAGCCTCGAGTTGTCTCAGGTGAGTCTGCCTGTCGGGTGCTAGATCCATGGAAGCTAATCCTCAAGAAAGCAGAGGCCGGCCTATGCCTGCCAGAAATACGGTCGCAAGGGGGTCATCAGAAAAGTGATGAGAGATGACATCGGAAGTACAGGGGAACGGTTCGGCCATGGCGCGTCGGCGAGACAGCTGGAGGGGCCGGCTGCTATAGCAAGAGTGAAAGAGGAGGTGTGAGCAAGGGTGTCAGCAAGCATCCGGGGAAGGAGCAGGACCGGCGGAGACACCGTCAGGGGCCTGCGGCGGCATGGAAACAGCAGGTTCGTGAACGCCATGCCAAGCCCTCTTTTTCTGACCCTTTTTTCTGCCCCTGTCTTCTGACCCTTTTTTCTGCCCCTGTCTTCTGCCCCTTACCCAACTGCAACAACTGCAGCCCTTATCTTGGTGCCTGTGTGATGGCGCCTTGAGTGATAAGGCTTATGTGTTAACGCGTCGTTGCCAGACTCTGACGTGCCGATGGGACGATATATACGTGAACAATGCTAAAAGCACGCTACCGCCCCGGGGATGTCACGGACGTTTCCCCTCGCCCACTTCAGTGCCCAACAGCACTTTCTGCACATTTTTTCTGTTACGCGGCTCTTCATACACTTTGAAACAAAAGAACCGTCTTACGTTACAACCGAGGATGTTAATGATCTTGTCTGTCATCATCCAGCCAACCCTGCCATTCACTACGAAAATAAAACGACTTCGGCATAATGAGTAATCCAGCGACATACAATTATGCCGATACAAATAAACATGAACTTCACGCCCCGACAACGAAGGCGAAAAGGCACCGACAAGCGCATGAAAATAAACAAAAAATAATATAAAAACAATGAGATACGAACAATAAAGAAAAAGAAAGCCTCGTGAAAGCACAGTAATCGACTTATTTCCTACGACTGTTGTACATATAACAACCTCAGCGCTTTGCTGAATGGAATTAAGCCATGGCGATGGCTAAGAGCACGGCGTAATGGCACGGGAGAAGTGAGGACGCTTTATTCGAAGTTGATTATGCAAAGCTGCCGGGTAATTAAAAAAACCACGTCATCATACTAATATTTTAACGTGACGGGATTAATATATTAATTTCTATAATTTTAAAAAACCCGTTCATCCCCTCGTCCTTAAGGACAATCCTCGGACACACATTGGCTCTACGGCATTAAACGTAGGAAGTCGACGAAAGTCAGACGCCAATGAGTAGGGGAAGCATGGAAGGGCCGCAGCCTCGATCGGCAAGCGCGAAATGACATTGACACGATATCGACACAACAGACCTTTGGTACCTACATTTCTCATTCCCCCTGTGCACTTAGCCGTAAACCCGAGTCCTGAATGACCAGCCCCGACGCCGGCGGCGGGGCGCCATCGCCACTCAGCCCTACGCCTCAGTCACAAGTACGATGTCATGGATGGGCTGAACAAGTACGATGCCCATCGCTCCCCGAGCCTGGCGACGACTCCAGATGTCCAGGGAAGCGACGGGCACGCTGACCCATCATTCTCAGAGCACTCCGCCCTTAGAACAGCCCCTCGGAATAGGCGCTTCTTATAAGCATCGTTCCTCCGTAGGATGGTCAGCGGGCTGTCCCCAAGGGTTAGACGGCCGTAGCAGCGGAGCCACTCGTAGACGAAGACAGATCAGGCATATGCGCCGGCGATGGCCCTCTGGTCTGGGTCAAGGTCGCGGGAGTCCCCAAGGTAAACCCCGAGACGAGCTGACCCAGCCGGTCTGCCTGCTCCAGCAGACGTTCGGTGGCAGCAGTGGACTCTTCGACCAGGCTGGCATTCTGCTGAGACATACGATCCAGCTCAGCGACGGCGATGTTGACCTGGGCGATGCCCTCGCTCTGCTCATCGGCAGCCACGCTGATTTCGTCAAGACTCAAGGCGACGCGCCCCACCTGGTGAACGATTTCGTCCATGGTCTGCCCGGCCCGACGCACCAGTTCCGTGCCACTGGCGACTCGCTCGCCGGACGTCTCTATCAACCCACGAATTTCTCGTGACGCATCGGCTGAGCGAGTGGCGAGCTGGCGCACCTCGCTTGCTACAACGGCGAAGCCGCGCCCATGCTCACCCGCTCGCGCGGCCTCTACCGATGCATTCAGCGCCAGCAAGTTGGTCTGAAAGGCGATCCCATCCATGACCTTGACGATGGCGCCGATCTGGCTTGACGACTCGGTGATGGACTCCATGGTTGTCACCACCTCAGCGACTACCTCGCCGCCCTTCTCGGCCACTCCGGACGCTTCACCCGATTGGCGCCGAGCCTCCCTGGATGATGCTGCGGTATGCGCCACGGTACTGGTGATTTCTTCGATGGATGCCGACGTCTGCTGCAGGCTCGAGGCCGTCGACTCGCTGCGTCGTGACAGGTCCTGACCGCCTAGCGCAATCTCGCCTGCGGCCACGCGCACGGACTCGCTGCTTTCGCGAATGGTGACCATCACCGCCTCCATGCGCGACACAAATCGATTGAAGGCGGCTGCAATCTGCGCCACTTCGTCCTTGCCACTTTCAGGCAGGCGTCGGGTCAGGTCGCCATGGCCGCTGGCCACATTCACCATGGCATCCCTGGCGGTGGACAGCCGCTTGAGCGCGAAGCGAAGCAGTACACCCAGCACCAGCAGTGCCACCAGGCCAACGATCAGCAGCGTCCAGATCGACGCCTGTGTCACCTGGGCGAGGCTGGCACCGGCTTCCTGGCTATCCAGGGCGATCACCAGCTGCCAATCCGTGCCATCGATGGGCGTGGCGTACAGCTTGCGCAGACGCTCACCGATCTCGACCTCGATCGGCGACGGCTGTTCACTCAGGCGGACCAGGAAGTCTGGCGTGAGACGTTCGGCAAGCTCGCTGGCCGGGACCAGGCTGAGCGACGCGTCGGGATGTGCGACCAGCTTGCCGTCCCCGTCCACCAGAAAGGCAAAGCTGTTAGGTGTGGGGGCGATCCCCTTCACGACATCGATCACGCTGTCGATCATGATATCCCCACCCGCTACCGCTTCCAGGCTCCCCTGACGATAGAAAGGTGTGGCAAAGGTCACCACCAGCTTACCGCTATCAGCATCCTTGTAAGGAGGTGTCACCACCGTCGACTCTGCAGCCACCGCCTGGAGGTACCAGGGGCGTTGCCGCGGATCATAGTCCGCGGGCGCTTGCCAGCCATCTGAAAATACTGCTTCGCCACTTGATTGGTGGGCCATATAGGTCGCGTAGAACCCACCCCCTGCCTGAAGCTGCACTAGCGCGCTCATCGGATCCGCTACGGCCACCGCTGGCGCCAACGCCTCGAGCTGCCGGCCATGACCGACGACCCATTCGTCGATGGCGGCTTTGTTGCCCTCGGCAACGGACGCCAGCTGTTCACCAACCTGGCGCTCCTGATGATGCTGAAGAATGCTGAAGTTCACTAGGCCGTTGATCACCAGGGCCGCCAGGATGACGGCCACGGTGGTCAACAGGAGCCGAAATCTCAATGAATGGATCATGTCGCTCTCTGTCAGGGGGGTGGGCCTCGCGTGAGCGAGGTCGACAAAAAGCTCTATCGGCGATTTCACACTCACCTTTAATCAACGCAGGTAAGGGCTCTGTTGACGGCCTGGCAGGCCGGTTCATCACGACTCACTTATTAGCATTGCCTCCCGGTGCATGCCCCCTTGAGGTCGTCCCTGTGCCAGCACCCAGGTCATGCACTTCCAATGCCCTGGGGCTTGAGAGTTTGTCGACGCTTGAACAGCGGCAGCCACCGGCGTTGTGTTCGTGCCGCTGACGTCGGCGGGGCCAGGGAGGAAGATTCATCGTCGAGATGCGTGCAGGTGTCTGGAAGGCGCATGTGCGCATTGGCCTCGGTCAACGCGACAGCCGTCTGCGTCAGGCGCTCGGCCTCTTGCCTGGAGCGCCTTACCATGTCGGCATTGCGTTGGGTCACGCTGTCGATGTCGGCCATGGCCTGGTTGAGCTGATCCAGGCCCTGATGCTGCTCGCCAGCCGCCTGTTCGAGTTCCACCATGCGTGCCCCCAGCTCGACGATTGCACCGGCAATGCCTTGAATGGACGCATCAGCGTCACGGGACTGCCGGGCGCCGACTGCCACGCTGGCACTGGACGCCCCGGTCAGATCACGAATTTCGCCCGCAGCCTCCGCACTGCGCGCCGCCAGACTGCGCACCTCTGCCGCCACCACGGCAAATCCACGACCGTGCTCCCCGGCTCGAGCGGCCTCGACCGACGCATTGAGGGCCAGCAGGTTGGTCTGGAAGGCAATATCATCGATCAGCTTGACCATCGCCTGAACCTGGTCCGCGTGACGCTGAATCTCGGCCATGGCCGTTGCCACCGCGGCAACTCCTTCACTGCCGCTGGCAGCACGCTGCCCCACGTCATCGGCCAGGCGATTGGCCTCACCGAGATGGGCCACCGTCTGCGCCACGGTCGCCGTCAACTGCTCCAGGCTGGCGACCGTCTGCTCCAGGGCCGCCGCCTGCTGCTGGGTGCGACGGGACAGCTCACGGCCATCATCCTGCATGCGTTCGGCGTTGTGGCGGAGGCTGTCGCTGGTCTCACGCATGTCACGCACGTTCTTCACCAAGGCCAGACGCAGTGACTCAACGCCTTGGTACAACTGCCCTACCTCGTTGTTGCCCCGGTCTGGCAGTGGCCGCTCGAGCTGCCCCTGAGCCAAAGCCTCAAAGTGGCGCAGCAACGCCTTGAGCGGCTGAAGAACGTGACGTCTCACGCCAAAGGCCAGCAACACAGACACCAGCAGTGACAGCCCCAGCGTCGCGGCCAGCGCCATATTCATGCTGTCCGCCAGGTGGCGAAAGCCCGCTGCAAGCCGCGCCTCCTGGGCCAGCGCCTCGGCCGAAAAGGCCTCCACACCCTCCACGAAATCGTGGCTCATGGCCGTCAGGCGGGACTGCCCCGCATCGTAGCCCCCCAGGTCGCCCTCCTTGAGCAGCATCAATTGCAGCTCAAGGCCGGTACCGACCAGCGAGCGAAAGTGCTGTTCCAGCGTTGACCTGTTGTTCGACAGGGCCTCACTGGCGTCCGACGCCATAAAATCGTCAAAGGCCAGCTTGGCATCCGTCAGCAGCGCCTCGGCCGCTTCGATGACCGGCCCAGGACGATCGAAGGAAGGGACCCGCGTCAGCCGCGCCGCCCGGTCCATCTCTACGCGTGAGCGAAAGACCTGGGTCTGAGCCAGGTTGAGCAGCCGAAATTGCTCGACATGCTCCTCTCGCATCGTGTCGAAGGCTTCACGGCCTTGTTGGTTGGCATACAGGCCAAGCCCACCAAGGCCCGCCATAAGGAAAAAGAACAGCGCCAGCACCAGCAGGCCGCCGGTGCGGATGGAAAGAAAGCGAAGAGGCGTCATCGGAGCAAGGTTCCCTGGTTGTCCCGTTTCTTGAGCGAAGGGGTGCGGCAGGAATACCAGCTATTGATGACAAGACTGTGTCGAAACGGGACTCGGCGCCCGAGGCAACCGCCTACGGCTCACGCACAGCCTGCCTTGCGCCCAGGCGCCTCTCGGGCTGGGGATAGGGCTGGGGATAGGGCTGGGGATAGGGCTGGTAAGAGGCCAGCCTAGACTTGCATGTTCATGACGTCCCGATAGGCCGACACCAGGCGGTTGCGCACCTGCTGGCCCATCTGGAAAGCCACGCTGGCCTTCTGCATGTCGACCATCACATCGTTGAGCTCGACGCCCGGAACGCCAGCCTGAAAGGCCTTGGCCTGGGTGTCGGCCGTCGCCTTCAACTCATTGATGCGCTGTATCGAGGACTTGAGTGCATCGGCGAAGCCGCCGTCGGCTTCGGCCCCATCGCGCACGCCTGGAGGCTGTGACGCAGAAACCTGACCGGCATCACGGGCCATGGTGGCCATCTGGGCCAGAGCCGATTGCATCGCGGGTGTCGACATGTGAAGTCCTGGTGCTCGTTAGTCTACAGGGAGTTCCCCGATCGTCGCAGGCAAGCCTACCAAGTCTTGCGTCCTGCTCATCGCCGTAAATGGCCGACAAAACATGGGCTATTTCAATCATTGGCTCGACCAGGCCTCGCGATAATAGGCATCAACACAGAACCGGGCATTGCCCGCGGCCACTCGACCAACGGACCACCGGTCATGCCAATGACTCGACTTTACACGTCTCTTCCGCACAGGAATCGTCCATGAGCGCCACGGCAGACGCCAAAGCCACCAGCGCGGGCCCCCTGTCCGGACTGACGTCAAGACTGGGTGGCAAGCCCTTGATTCCGCTGCTGCTGGCAGGGGCAGCTTCGATCGCGCTCATCGTCGCCCTGGTGCTGTGGGCCTCACGCCCGCAGTATCGCGTGCTATTCAGCAACCTCAGCGAAGCCGACGGTGGTGCCATCATCACCGAGCTCGACAGTCGCGGCGTACCCTATCGTTTCTCCGCCGGCGGCCACGCCCTGCTGGTGCCGGACGATCAACTGCACACCCTGCGCCTGCAGCTGGCCGAACAAGGCCTGCCCCACGGCGGCAACGTGGGCCTTGAGCTGATGCAGGACCAGGCCTTCGGTATCAGTCAATTCGCTGAGCAGATCAACTACCAGCGGGGCCTCGAGGGTGAGCTCGCTCGCTCCATTGCCTCGCTGGGCCCGGTCGCCGATGCCAGGGTACATCTGGCGCTGCCCAAGGATTCGGTGTTCGTGCGCGAACGCCAGCCGGCCAAGGCCTCGGTGGTGCTGACCCTCGAGCCCGGCAGGCGAGTCGGAGAAGGCCAGGTGGCCGCCATGGTCCACCTGGTGTCATCCAGCGTGCCCGACCTTGCCGGTGAAGACGTGACGGTGATCGACCAGAACGGTCGTCTGTTGTCGGCGGCCAGCCACAGCGGGCTAGGGCTCGACGGCACCCAGCTCGACTACATCGCCGAGGTCGAGCGTTCCTATCAGCGACGGATCGAGGACATCCTGGCGCCACTGGTGGGCCCTGCCAACGTGCACGCGCAGATCACCGCTCAGGTCGACTTCTCCAAGCGTGAAGAGACCCAAGAGCGCTACGGCCCCAATCAGCCCCCTAACCAGGCCGCCGTGCGCAGTCACCAGTCAAGCCTGGACATCAATGGCCAGGGCGATCTGGCCAGCGGCATCCCGGGTGCCCTGAGCAACAGCGCCCCGACCACCGCCGCGTCGCCGATTGACAACGGAGAGACCGACCCGGCGGCCGCCGAGCAGCCGGGGAACGCCCAGGACACCGCCGGCGACGAACAGGCCAGCGCCCAGCGAGTTCGCCGCGATGACGTCACCAACTACGAGGTCGACCGCCAGGTCTCCCACGTACAGCACCAGCGTGGAGGCATCGAGCGCCTCTCCGCCGCGGTGGTCATCAACTATCAGGATGGCGTCGACGACGCCGGCGAAGCCACCCGCACGCCCCTCTCCGACACCCAGCTGGCCGAGGTCGAGACCCTGGTGCGCCAGGCCATGGGCTACTCCGAGGAGCGCGGCGACGCCTTGTCCGTGGTCAACCGTCCGTTTACCCAGCCGGATGCGCTGGTCGAGCCGACCTGGTGGAAGGACCCCATGGTCCACCAGCTGGCCAAGGAGATAGGTCGTTACCTGCTGATCTTGCTGGCTGCACTGCTGCTGTACCTGCTGGTCCTGCGCCCGCTGATTCGCCGCTATACGGAAACCCCGCCAGCGCCTGCGATGCCCAGTGCCTTCTCGGCCCGGGTCGGCGACGAAGAGGCCGAAGGCGAGCACAAGGCTGATGGCGACAGCGAGTCAGGCGAAGACGAGGCGGCCACATACAGCCGTGACAACCGACGCAAGCGCAAGGCCAATGCCTACGAACAGAATCTCAATGACCTGCGGGAAATGGCTCAGGAAGACCCACGTCTGGTCGCCATGATCGTGCGCAGCTGGATGAACGCCAATGACTAGCATCGAAACCTCGAGCGGCATTCGACGCAGCGCCGTGCTGCTGCTTGCCCTGGACGAAGATAGCGCTGCAGAGGTATTCAAGTACCTGAATGCCAAAGAGATCCAGCAGATATCGCGGGAGATGGCCCAGCTCGGCCAGATCTCCCACGAAGAGATGCGAAGGGTCCTGCATGACTTCCACACCGAGACCGAGGAGTTCATCGGTCTCAACATGAATTCCAGCGAACACATCCGCTCGGTGCTGACCAAGGCACTAGGCAGCGAGCGCGCCTCGAGCCTGATCGAAGACGTGCTGGAAACCGCCGGCACCAGCAGCGGCATCGATGCCCTCAACCTGATGGAACCGGCCACCGTGGCCGAGCTGATCCGCGACGAGCATCCGCAGATCATTGCCACCGTGCTGGTGCACCTGGAGCGCCACCAGGCCGCCGATGTACTCGAACTGTTCGACGAAAAGCAGCGCAACGATGTGGTGCTGCGGATCGCCACCTTCAGCGGCGTTCAGCCAGCAGCGCTGCAGGAACTCACCGAAGTGCTGACCAGCATGCTCGACGGGCAGAACCTCAAACGCAGCAAGATGGGTGGCGTACGTACCGCGGCAGAGATCCTCAACCTGATGAATACCACCCAGGAAGAGGCCGCCATCGACACGGTGCGCTCCCACAGCGAGGACCTGGCCCAGAAGATCATCGACGAGATGTTCCTGTTCGAGAACATCGGCGACCTCGACGATCGCAGCATCCAGCTGCTGCTCAAGGAAATCGAGACCAACAGTCTGGTCATCGCCCTCAAGGGCGCTCCGGAAACCCTCAAGGCCAAGTTCCTGGTCAACATGTCCCAACGTGCCGCCGACCTGCTGCAGGAAGACATGGATGCCCGCGGCCCGATTCGGGTCTCCCAGGTGGAAGCCGAACAGAAGGTCATCCTGCAAGTGGTGCGCCGCCTCGCCGACAACGGCGAAATTGTGCTCAGTGGAGGGGACGAAGCCTATGTCTAGGGGCGTGCACAAGACGCATGACAAGGGGGCGCGGGCATGAGCCATTGGCGTCGCTGGAACATGGGAGCCCTGCCCGAAGATGCAGACGAGGCGCCCGCGCCTGACGCACCTACGCGCAACGAGCTGGCTGCAGAGCGCCAGCGTGCGCGCGACGCAGGTCACCGTGAAGGCCATGCCCAGGGTCACCAGCAAGGCTTCGACGCAGGCCATGCCAAGGGCTATCAGCAGGGCCTGGAGCAAGGGCTTGCCGCCGGGCGTGCCCAGGCCGAGCAGGAAATCGCCGCCGCGATCGACAGCCGTAGCGAGGAAGCGCTGGCTCCCTTGGCACAGCTGGTCGAAGACTTCCAGGCGGCGCTGATGCAGCTCGATGATGCCGTGGCGGAACAGCTGACCGACCTGGCCCTGGCCACCGGTCGACAGCTGGCAGGCGAGGCATTGAAGGCACGCCCTCGCCAGGTCGTCGAGCTGGTGCAACAGCTGCTGCATACCGATCCGCCGCTGGTGGGCCGCCAACGCCTATGGCTGCATCCGTTGGACCTGCGACTGGTTGAGCGCCATCTGGGAGAGCAGCTGGAGACCGCCGGCTGGACGCTCCGCGTCGACGAACGTCTGCATCGGGGTGGCTGTCGCGTCAGCGGCGACCAGGGCGATATCGACGCCACCTGGGAGCGCCGCTGGCAGGCCGTCACCGCCCAGGTCCGCCGCCGCGCCCCCCGCGAGACGGACGACGACGGCACTAGCGGCGAGGACAGCGCCCCATGAACTCACCTCAGGCCCATCATCAGCACTGGCAGCGCGTGCTTCAGGCCGTCACCCAACGGGTTGATGGCCTGCCCGCTACGCGAGCCACCGGACGTGTCATTCGCGCCACCGGCATGGTGATCGAAGTGGTGGGTCTGCAGGTAGCGCTGGGTGACAGCTGTCGCATTGAACTCCCCGGTGAAGGCCCACGCCAACCAGACGGTAGCCAGGCCAGCCAGTACGCCGAGGCGGAGGTGGTGGGCTTTGCCGGCGAGCGTCTGTTTCTGATGCCGCTGGGAGAGATCAGTGGCCTGATGCCTGGCGCCCGCGTCTTGCCTCTGGGTGAGGGTGGCGCCAATGCCTCGCGCCGCTTTCCATTGGGCGACAGTCTGCTGGGGCGCGTTGTCGACGGCACCGGCGCCCCCCTCGACGGGCTCGGCGAGCTCGACGACGCTCCTCGCGCACCGCTGGCCACCCCTCCGCTCAACCCCTTGTCGCGGGCCCCGATCGACGAACAGATCGACGTCGGCATCCGCGCCATCAACGCGCTGCTCAGCGTAGGTCGCGGTCAACGCATGGGGCTGTTCGCTGGCTCGGGCGTGGGCAAGTCGGTACTGCTGGGGATGATGGCTCGCTACACCCAGGCCGATGTCATCGTGGTCGGGCTGATCGGTGAGCGTGGCCGCGAAGTACAGGACTTCATCGATAACATTCTTGGCCCCGAAGGACGCCGTCGTGCGGTGGTAGTCGCGGCCCCGGCAGATACTTCGCCTCTACAGCGACTCAAGGGGGCCGCCTACGCCACCCGCCTGGCCGAAGGTTTTCGTGACGACGGCAAGAACGTGCTGCTGATCATGGATTCGCTCACCCGCTACGCCATGGCCCAGCGCGAAATCGCCCTGGCCATCGGCGAGCCCCCGGCCACCAAGGGCTATCCGCCCTCGGTCTTCGCCAAGCTGCCGAGCCTGGTCGAGCGCGCGGGCAACGCAGCGCCCGGCGGAGGCTCCATCACCGCTTTCTATACCGTACTCACTGAAGGCGACGACCAGCAGGACCCGATCGCCGACTCGGCGCGGGCCATACTCGACGGCCACGTGGTGCTGTCGCGAGGCCTGGCCGAGGCCGGCCACTATCCCGCCATCGATATCGAAGCCTCGATCAGCCGTGCCATGAACGCCATCGTCGACGACGGCCAGCGCCGCCAGGCACAGGGCTTCAAGGCCATGTTTTCACGCTATCAGCGCAACCGCGACCTGATCAGCGTCGGCGCCTACCAGCCGGGTCACGACCCGCGTCTTGACGATGCCGTGCGCCGCTACCCTGATCTGGAAGCCTTTCTGCAACAGCGAATCGACGAATGCGCCAGCTTGGAGGCCTCGCGTCAGGCGCTCTCGTCCACTCTGGGAGGAGCAGCATGAGCACCCCACTGGATACCCTGATCGAGCTGGCCCGGGATGCCCGAGACCAGGCCCTGCAGCATCTGGCCAGCGCCCGCCGCGACGAGCGCCAGGTGGCCGACCAGCTGACTTCGCTGGAGCACTACCGGCAGGAATATGCCGAGCGCCTGCACCAGGACATGCGTCGTGGCATCGATCCGGCCACGCTGCATAACACCCAGCGCTTCCTGATGTCACTGGATGACGCCCTGGCCAGGGCACGCGGCGCGCTCCAGCGCGAGCGTGACAAGGTCACCAGCAGCCAGCAGGAATGGCAGCAAGAACAACAGCGCCTGAGCGCCTACGACACCCTGGCACAACGCCGTGCACAGCAAGGCTTGCGTCATCAGGCCCGCCAGGAACAGCGCGTCAGCGATGACCTGATCAACAGCCGCCTGCAGCGTGGCAACGCCATTCCCGGCGGTTACTGAGCGATAAGGATATCCCATGGACCTGACTCTGCTGGGCCTCGCCGGCCCGTCCACGACCAACGTCGCACAGGCCTCGTCAGCAACGGATGGCCAAGCCTCCTCCGGCGGCGACTTCGCCGAGCACCTGGCCGCGGTGGCTTCCTCGACGACGCAGCCTGGCGTGCAGGGGTCCCACAATGGCGATCGCGGGGGCAGCGCAGCCTCGCAGGACGGCGATCAGAACATGGCTGGGGAACTCGTCGCGGCCCATCATCCTGATGCCGCGCTGCCTGGTCTCAGCATGGCCCCCATCGCTATCCACGGCGAAGGGTTGCCGGCAAGCGGTGAGCTTGCCATGGCCATCGCCCGCGCATCGGCGATCCAGGCGCACACGGTGACAGCCACGACAGCCAGTACTGGCCAGGGCGCTGGTCTCGCCCGTGCCGATGTCACCAGCGCGTCCCAGCTCGCCGCAGGTCAGGCCAGCCTAGGTTCTCATGCCGCCGATCCGCTCACCCCCACTCTGACGGGCCCTTCTCTGGCCAGCGCGGCCCAGGGCGCGGGGGCGATGTCATCGCTGGCGGAGGTCACTCCGCCACCGCATCTAGACACCGCCAAGGTTCATCAGGCGCCAAGTGACGGCTCCACTGGCCGCGCGATGGCCACCTCCGTCGATCCTCTCGCCCTGCATCTGACGCCTCGCGGCGAGCATCCGACCCAGGCGACTACCAGCGCGGCCCAGCCGTCATCGCCGCTCGCGTCAGCGCCGTCAGCGCCGGTCTCCGACGCCGCTCAGCCGCCAGCGCCAACGACCCTGGCCAGCGGCATGTTGCAGGGTGCCAGCGAGGCTGCCGATCAGCCTCGTAGCGAAAGCTCGCTTGAGGCTCGTGCAGCCACCGATGGCCTGGCAGCTCCGGCATCCTTGAACAGCCGCGGCGCGGCCCCCCTGGCGGCATCAGCGCTTCCCGCCACCGCCGCAGCACTGTCCCTCAACCACAACGCCTGGCCTCAGCAGCTCGGCCACACCCTGGCGCGTCTTTCCAGCCAGGCCGGCGATGCTGAACAGAAGATCGAACTGCGCTTGCATCCTGCTGAGCTGGGGTCCCTGGGCGTCACTCTCAAGCTCGGCGAACATGGCGCCCAGGCGCAGTTCTTCTCGGCCCATGCTCAGGTCAGGCAGACCCTGGAGCAGGCCATCCCACAGCTGCGCGAAGCGCTGGCGGAGCAGGGTATCCAGCTCGGTGACGCCTCGGTCAGCGACCAGGGCACGCATCCGGGCTCCCAGGGCAACGGCCAGGACAGCGCCGCTGGCGGGGGCCAGGCCGCACTGGCCAGCGCTCCCTCCACAGACACAGGCCTCCAGGAGGCCACTTCCCAGCAGGCGCCGTCACTGCCCCTCGGCGAGGGGCGTGTCGATCTCTATGCGTAACGCTGTCGAGGCCTAGAGCATTGGCAAAAGAGTGCTCTGGTGAACTAGAGCTCTGGTGGAATCGCGCCTCGATAAAACAATATCCCAAGATAAGCACGAACTTGGTGCCTGTTCTTGCCATCGACACGCACCCTCAAGCGGCATACTGAGGGTGCGGCACATCCGCGTGTACCCATACTTCCCGTACAGGGACAACAGGCTCAGGACTTCAGGACATGGCGAAATCTCGACGGCTCATCTGGTTGCTGGTGATCCTGGTCATCCTGGCATCCTTCGGGGCTGCAGCCGGCTTCTACCTGCTCTACCAGGAGAAGGCCAAGACGTCCGCTCACGCCAGTCTCGAAGATGCCATCGGCGACACCCTGGTGGATGCCAGCACCCCGGCACACCCTGCGGTGGCGCCCATCTATCTCAAGCTGGAGCCCTTCACCGTCAACCTGGCAGATGACGACGATATTCCGCGTCTTCTGTATGCCGGCATGACGCTTCAACTGACCGATGAGCAGAGCCTGGAAACCCTGGAGCAGCACCGCCCCCAGGTGCGTAACAAGCTGCTGCTGTTGCTGTCGGACCGGGACGCCGAGAGTCTGGTGACGGCGTCAGGCAAGCGCGCCCTGGCCAGCGACATCGTCACGACCCTGAAGGACGTGCTCGGCCCCGATCGCGCCCGCATTGGTATCGACGACGTGCTGTTCACCGAGTTCATCGTCCAATAGGTCGCGATCATGTCTCAAGACGATCTCCTGTCTCAGGAAGAAATCGACGCCCTGCTCAAGGGTGTCAGCGGTGACGATGACACCGATGGCGAGGAAAGCGCGCCCCGGGGCCGCCTGCGCCCCTTTGATCCGGCCAACCAGCAGCGCATCATCCGTGAGCGGCTGCAGGCGCTGGATATCATCAATGAGCGCTTCGCTCGTCACTTTCGTACCGGCATGTTCAACCTGCTCAGGCGTAGCGCGGATATCACCGTGGATGCCGTTCGTTATCTGAGCTACAGCGAATTCTCACGCAACGTTCCGGTGCCCACCAACATCAACATCATCGCCATGAAGCCACTCAAAGGCTCGGCGCTGATCGTGTTTCCCCCCAGTCTGGTGTTCATGGTGGTGGACAACCTGTTTGGTGGAGACGGACGTTTCGTCACCAAGTCCGAAGGGCGTGAGTTCACCAATACCGAGCAGCGCATTATCCAGCGGGTCCTCAACCTCGCCATCGAGGGCTACAGCGAAGCCTGGAAGTCGGTCTATCCGCTGGATATCAGCTACCTGCGCTCGGAAATGCAGTCCAAGTTCGCCAACATCACCAACTCGCCCAACGAGATCGTGGTCAGCACCAGTTTCCACCTTGAAGTCGGCAGCCTGTCGTCCACCTTCCAGGTGTGCATGCCTTACAGCATGATCGAACCGCTGAAGGACCTGCTGACCAACCCCCTCAGCGAAAGCAGTCGTGACAAGGACGGCGCCTTTCATCGCCGCATGGCCGGTGAGCTGCGCCACCCTGAGGTCGAGCTGGTCGCCAACTTTGCCACGGTCGACTCACGAATCGCCGACGTGATGGCGCTTTCCGTCGGCGACATTCTGCCGCTGGACCTGCCCGACACGGTGACCGCTCAGGTTGACGGCGTGCCGGTGATGGAGTGCGAGTACGGTAGCCAGCGCGAGCAGCGCGCACTGCGCGTCCTGCGAATGTTCGATCACGCCGCCGGGCATCCCTCCGGCAATGCTTTCGTCAAAGGCACACGGCCTCCTTCCAAGGAATCAGAGCATGACTGACCCCAATAAGCCCGAAGACCAGGTCGGCGACGATGACTGGGCCGCCGCCATGTCCGAACAACAGGACAACGACGCCACCACGCCCGAAGACGATCCCTGGGCAGAGGCCATGGCGGAACAGCAGGCCGCCGACCCCAACGATGACACGGCAACGGCCGCCGACAGCCCCACCCCCAAGGCCGCCGGAGACAGCGTGTTCCGGCCACTGGGGGACAGCAGCAGCGCCAGCGGTACCCGTGATCTCGACATGATCATGGATATCCCGGTCAAGCTGACCGTGGAGCTCGGCCGCACGCGCCTGACCATCAAGCAGCTGCTGGAACTGGCCCAGGGGTCGGTGGTGGAACTCGAAGGCCTGGCCGGTGAGCCGATGGACATCCTGATCAACGGCTATCTGATCGCCCAGGGTGAGGTCGTCGTGGTCGAGGATCGCTACGGCATTCGCATCACCGAGATCATCACCCCCTCCGAGCGGGTACAGAAGCTCAACCGATGAACGAGACGACCACCAGCGCAGCGATCGACGGTCTGGCCCAGGGCGGTGACGGCCTGCTGGGCCTGGCGATGCTGGGCAAGACAGCAGCCGCCCTGGCCCTGATCATCGCCATCCTGTTCGGACTCTCGGCCTTGATCAAACGGCGCAGTGGAGGCCTGCATGGCCAGCCTGGCAGGCTCAAGATCATCGGCAGCACCGCCGTGGGCCAGCGTGAGCGTGTCGTGGTCGTGCAGGTTCAGGATCGCTGGCTGGTGCTCGGCGTCGGCGCAGGCCGGGTCAATCGCCTCGACAGCCTGCCAGCACCCGAGGAGCCAGAACTGCCGGCATCGTCCGCTGCGGCGGACAGCTTCGGCGAGCGCTTCGCACAGGCCCTCAAGACCAACCTCGGACAGCGACCGCGTTGATGGGTATGGCGATGATCGACAGCCTGCTGCCCCACCCCTCCGGCCGCCCTGCCGCGGGTTATTTCTGGCAGCCTCTGACTCGACGGTCACTGGCGCGACTACTGACACCGCTGCTGGCCGTGGTGCTGGTGCTGGCCTTTAGCGGTCTAGCCGCCACGCCGGCGGTGGCGCAGCAGATCCCTGGCGTGATCAGCGAGCCCTTGGCCGACGGCGGCCAGAAATGGTCGCTGTCGGTGCAAACGCTGCTGTTGCTCAGCGCGATGGCGTTTCTGCCTACCGCGCTGCTGATGATGACCAGCTTCACCCGCATCATCATCGTGTTGAGCCTGCTGCGCACCGCCATGGGCACCGCGTCCACGCCTCCCAATCAGGTCTTGCTGGGGCTGGCGCTGTTTCTGACCGCCTTCATCATGTCGCCGGTGCTCAGTGACGTCTATCAGGATGCCTGGCTGCCACTGACCACTGATGCCATCGACTTCGGCCAGTTCATCGACATTGCCCAGCAGCCCTTCCGCGAGTTCATGCTCGGCCAGACCCGGGAGCCGGACCTGGCGATGTTTGCACGACTGTCTGACGTCGGCCCCATGGCAGGCCCCGAGGACGTGCCCCTGCAGGTCCTGGTGCCGGCCTTCGTCACCAGCGAGCTGAAGACCGCCTTTCAGATCGGCTTCACCATCTTCATCCCGTTCCTGATCATCGACCTGGTCGTGGCCAGCGTACTGATGTCACTGGGGATGATGATGGTGCCGCCGGTGACGATCTCACTGCCGTTCAAGCTGATGCTGTTTGTGCTGGTGGACGGCTGGCAGTTGATCATCGGCTCCATGGCCGAAAGCTTCTACCTCTAGCACGCGCCAGCCACATCGCTCTAAGGAGATCCCCATGCACCCCGAGACCGTCATGAGCCTGGCCTATCAAGGAATGCGCGTGACCCTGCTGCTGGGTGCGCCGCTGCTGCTGACCGCCCTGCTCACCGGTCTGCTGGTCAGCCTGTTCCAGGCGGCGACCCAGATCAACGAGATGACGCTGTCCTTTATCCCCAAGATCCTGGCGGTGTTTGCCGTGCTGGTACTGGCGGGCCCCTGGCTGCTGGAACTGATCATCACCTTCACCCGGGAGCTGTTCAGCAATATCCCGGCTCTCGTGTCCTGACATAGCGTCAGTCAGCGGAACATGGCAAGTGGCCGAATAGCAGGAAGCGCTGTGAAGATCATGACCACCGGAAACACTCGGCTCCCATGGTAGAGGTCACCTTCGACCAGCTACACGCCTGGCTCAGCCTCTTCCTATGGCCCATGATGCGCATCACTGCGTTGATGCTGAGCGCTCCCCTGTGGGGCCACAGCGCAGTGCCGACCCAGGCCAAGATTGGCCTGGCGGGCGCCATCGCCATCCTGATCAGCCCCATGCTGCCCCCATTGCCCGATATTCCGATTGCCTCCTGGGCCGGCCTTGGGCTGGTGGTGGAGCAGCTGGTCATCGGGGTCGCCATGGGGCTGTGCATCAGGGTGCTGCTGGTCGTGGTGCAGGCCACCGGTGAATTCATCGGCCTGCAGATGGGCCTGGCCTTCGCCACCTTCTTCGATCCGTCCAGTGGCACCAACATGGTGGTGGTCTCGCGCTATCTCTACATGATCACCCTGCTGATGTTTCTGGCCATCAACGGCCACTTGATCGTGCTGGAGCTGCTGATCACCAGCTTCGAAACGCTGCCGATCGGCATCCAACGCTTCAATCCAGATGCTTTCATCATGCTGGCGCGCTACGGTGGCACCATCTTCGCCACCGGCCTGCTGCTGGCTCTGCCGTTGGTCGCCCCCCTTCTGACCATCAACCTGGCGCTGGGCATCCTCAACCGGGCGGCTCCCCAATTGACGGTGTTCAACATCGGCTTCCCCACCTCCCTCACCGTTGGACTGGCGCTGTTGATGGTGCTGATGACCGACCTGGGCCGCTTCCTGCAGCACCACTTCCATCAGGGTCTGAACGTTCTGCAGTCGCTGCTCGAGACGCTGGCCCCGCTGTCGAGCTGAGCCCTCACGACGCCTTCACCCTCTCTGCTGGCTGCGGCATAAAGCGCCGCCCTGATGCCCTTATCACCCTGATAGCATTAGCGACTGCTGCTCGACGGCAGCATCCTGAACACTCGTCCAAGGGGTAGAGGTCACTCATGCGTTCGCCACAGCTTCGTGACGCCACGTCGCCAACAGGCTGTGCGCTGACTGCCACCACCGCCCTGGCCCGACTGCCGGCGCTGGCTCCCTGCCTGCCGGAGTTTTCTGATATCGTCCCCTGGCCACGCCGCCGCGGCTGTCGCGCGGACGCCGTGGTGGGTTGGGGGCAGCGTCCCACCACCGCCAGGGCCAGACAGTGGGCGATACGTCACCAACTCCCCTTTATTGCACTCGAGGAAGGCTTCCTGCGTTCCTGGGGGCCCGCGGCAGAGGGATATGCCAGTCACTCACTGGTGGTCGATCACAGCGGCATCTATTACGACGCTTCGGCCCCCTCCGACCTGGAATCCCTGATCGAGCATGGCCGTATTTCACCCGAGGACGAGCTTCGCGCCAGCGGTTTGATCGCGCGCCTGCGCCACTCCCGCCTGTCCAAGGTCAACCACGCCCCGGACATACCGTTACCGGCGAGCCCTCGGCCACGCGTACTGGTGGTCGACCAGACCCGGGACGACGCCTCGATCGTCGGTGGCCTGGCCGACCGTCAATGTTTTCAACAGATGCTCGACCATGCACTGACCCGTCATCCCGATGCCGACATCCTGGTCAAGGTGCATCCCGAGGTCATCGCCGGGCGACGCCAGGGCCATCTGGAACACGCGGGCCGCCACCCTCGCTGCCAACTGCTGGCAGATGACATCAACCCCTGGGCGCTGTTCGATGCGGTGCAGGCCGTTCACGTCGTGACCAGCCAGCTTGGCTTCGAGGCCCTGCTGGCGGGGCTCCCCGTCACCTGCCACGGCCTCCCGTTCTACGCGGGATGGGGCCTGACCACTGACCACCTCCGCTGTCCTCGGCGTCACCGTCGAGCCTCGCTGCCGCGTCTGTTCGCCGCCGCTTATCTGCATTACAGCCGCTACGCCAACCCCTATACCGGCGCCCCTTCCACCCTGGAGGACACCCTGGATCTGCTGGAAGACCAGCAGCGTCAGATCGACGCCGGCAGGGGGCATTGGCGATGCCACGGCCTGTCACGCTGGAAGCAGCGGTTTGTCGGGGATTTTCTGGGACCCAAGGCGTGTATCAGTCATCACTCACACGAGCGCATCAAGCCATCACCGGTGGCCACCTCCACGGAGCGGCAGCTGCTCTGGGGAAGCCAGGTACCAGCAGCGACAGGGGTATCACGCATGGAAGATGGCTTTCTACGCTCCGTGGGGCTGGGCATCGACCTGGTCAGGCCGCTGTCGCTGGTCATCGATCGCTGTGGCATTCACTACGATCCTGGCCGCCCCAGCGAGCTGGAACGGCTGATCGCCCACGGCCAGTTCAGCCGCCGCGAACTCGCGCGGGCGGCCCGGCTGATCCAGCAGCTGCGACAGCTCAAGCTAAGCAAGTACAACCCTCACCACGAGCCTTCCCGCCTGCCTGAACTGCCAGGTGATCGACCGCTGCTACTGGTGGTGGGCCAGGTGGAAAGCGATGCCTCGGTGCGCCTGGGCGCCGGGCGAATCCGCACCAATGCGCAGCTTCTCAGGGAGGTCCGTTGGACGAGGCCTGACGCCTTCATTGTCTATCGTCCCCACCCGGATGTAATGGCGGGTGTGCGGCAAGGAGCGCAGGTCCCCCCCGACGACTGGGACAGGTTGGTCGCCGACGTCGATATCACGACCCTGATCGACAGGGTCGATGAGGTCCATACCATGACCTCCCTGACCGGCTTTGAAGCGCTGATTCGTGAGCGCCGGGTGGTCACCTATGGCGTGCCGTTCTATGCGGGCTGGGGGCTGACCCAGGACCACGCACCGGCACCCGATCGTCGTGGCCGCAAGATCAGCCTGGAGCAGCTGGTGGTGGCCGCGTTGATTCGCTACCCCCGCTACGTCGACCCCCGCAGTCGTCAGCTCATCAACGTCGAAACCGCCGTCCAGCTGTTGGCATCGGCGCGCCAGAACCAGCAGGAACTCACCCTGTTTCAGCGCCTCTACCGCCTGACCCGACGCTACCTGCATGGACCCTACTGAGGACTTGCGAGATGACCGAGCCCCTTCGGCTGATTCTCATCACCGGCGCCACCGGGGCCATCGGTGGCGCCCTGGCCGAACACTACGCGGCGCCAGGCCAGCACCTGCTGCTACACGGCCGGCGGCAGGACGTCCTGGACACACTGGCCACACGCTGCCGCGCCAAGGGGGCCAAGGTAAGCCTGTTCAGCGTTACCCTGGAAGATGATCAGGCCCGTCGCGCCTGGCTGGACAGCCTCAGCGCGACGCCAGATCTCGTGATAATGGCAGCCGGCATGAACACCGGCATCCGCGCCGCTCGGCTCGATGAATGCGCCGAGGCCGCTCGTCAGCTGATGGACATCAACCTGCGCGTGCCCATGGAAATGAGCCGCCAGCTCGCGACCGCCATGCGCCGCCGCGGTCACGGCCAGCTGGTCTTTGTCAGCTCCCTGGCCGCCTGGCATGGCCTGCCGGCCGTTCCCAGCTACAGCGCCAGCAAGGCGGCCATCAAGGCCTACGCCGAGGCGCTAAGGGCCCCCCTTGGCAGTGACGGCGTCGGGGTTACCCTGGTCATGCCCGGGTACGTGGCGTCCGACATGGCGCGTGCCATGCCCGGCCCCAAACCCTTTATGTGGAGCGCGGAGCGCGCTGCAAAACGCATCGCCAAGGCAGTGGATGCCAATCGCCCCAGAGTCAGCTTTCCACTGCCGCTGTGCCTGGCGACCCAAGGTCTGACGCTGCTTCCTCCAGCGTGGGCCCAGCGCCTGCTGCAGCTTTTTGGCTATGGGATATCGCGCAAGTAATCCTCTGGTCATGACCTGCACGGCGCCTCACCCTGACGAGCAACGGCTCTACCCTCGATCACAGCGCCACGTTTTTTTCACAACACCCATTTCCCTTCCTACCCCCACGTCCTTCCCTGCACCCACGTCCTTCCCTGCTCCGGCCCCCTCACAAAGCCCCGGCTGACTCGCCAAGACAGCGATGGGTCTTTTTTTCAGCAAACACCGACCAACACTGTGCTCTTAATTACCCTTCTCTGCTTTTTTGAGCACTTTTTCGCCACCAAAAAGATGAAATAGCAAAAAAATGCAACCCTAATTCCATTTAGGCACAGTATATACATTTAGTTACTTTCTAATGCCTGATACTGGATAACACCTCATCCAACATGCGCATTTTCAGCTAAGAATCGGATGAAAAGGCTGATGTATTTCCCCTAATCAGCCGCCCCAAAGGTGTTTCTATCCCGAAAAGGCATTTCCATGAAACCGACCCTACCCCACCACCCCTCCGTCGCCCCGGCACCCTCACTATTGGCTCGCTGCCTGTTGGTCCCCAGCCTGGCACTCAGCCTGATGCCTGCTACAGGGCTGGCCCAGACGCTTCCGACAACCGCGGCAGCAGGCACGCTCTACACGAGCTTCGAAGGCCGGCCCCTCACCTTGCAGCACCTCCAGCAAACGGCTCCTGGCAGCCCGGACAACCGTGTGACGGCGGTGCTCAATGGTCGTCCCATTAGCCTTCTGCTGCCCCTCGGCACACCGCTGGCCGCCGTGAACGCCACCACGCCGATATCCCTGCGTGCTGACGATGGCACGCTGCTGTTCAGCGGAACGATGAGCGAGCTAGATCGCGACGAGACCCTGGCACTAGCGTCCCGCCTGGGCATTCTCGACATCGATCAGAGCCTGTACGGTGCCCTCAAACAAGCCTTGGCACGCCACTTCCAGCCCGTCACCCAGCGCATCGACGCGCATATGCAACCGCGCGCTCAGCAAGCTCTGACAGGTCCGGGCATCAGCGTCTGGACGACCAGCGAGGTCGGCGATCTGGACGGGGAAACAGACCACACAGGATATTCGGGAGATACCAAGGCGGTGCTGGCAGGGGTGGACTACCGCCACCGGAACTGGCTCGTCGGCCTCGCCGCGGGCCACAGCGATATCGAACTACATGGCGACCATGGCGGCCGCACCGATCTGGGAGGAGAGCTGGTCATGCCCTATGCGGCGGTGGCCCTGCTCGATGACCGTCTGGTGCTGGATGCCACCCTGCTGTACCAGGACCTGGATGGAGAGGCACATCGGGACTATCTGGCCGCCCCCATCGACGTGGATGGACACCGCTGGGGAGGGCGAGCCTCGGGCACCTACTATCTACCGCGCTATCACCGGGTCGACACCGGCCTTACCCTGGGCGGCGCCTATCTTGAGGACGACCTGGACGGCGATTACCTGGGGCAGCGCACTGACTATGGTGAGGAGACCGGTGAGGTCTTTGCTGGCGCCAAGTTGAGCACCCGCTTCAGCGCGGGACGGGTCTATGGCCACCTGTTCTATCACTACGACCTGTCCAGTGACGTGGACGACGACGCCGACCACCTGGACGGCAGCAATGACGACCGTTTCGTCCTGACCCTGGGGGCTGAACACCGCCTCGGCAAAGGCGTGGTCATGTCGTTGTCGGGACAGACCACGCTGGGCGCCAGCGACACTGAATATGACGTCATCAGCGCCTCGCTGGCCTACACCTTCTGAAGCCGGCCGAACAGCGTGACTCAGTCCGCCAGTGCGGCGGCCAGGGCCTGTTCCCAGCGCCGGTCACGCTGGCCGCAGACGACGAAAAACGGATTGAGCAGTGACTCGCCACGATTGCAGCGCAGTGGCATCAACGTCTCGGCATCCAGCACCTCGCCTCCTGCGGCCGTGACCACGGCCTGGGCCGCGGCGGTGTCCCACTCGCAGGTAGGGGCCAGGCGGGGATAGAGGTCCGCCTTGCCCTCAGCCACCAGACACAGTTTCAGCGAGCTGCCCATGGACGTGCACTCGCTGGCGGGCAGGCCCGCACAGAAGGCCTCGAAGGCTTCAGCCCCATGGCGCCGGCTGCCGACCACCACCCACGGCGCTACCGCGGGGTCCGGCAAGTCACGCACTCGAATAGGCTGGCGCACGGGCGCCTGGCCGCTGGTGGCCTGCTCGGTACGCCAGGCGCCTTGCTGGCGATCACCGAACCAGGTCACCCCCAGTACCGGCGCGTGCACCACCCCGAGCACCGGTACACCGTGCTCGATCAGCGCCACATTGAGGGTGAACTCGCCGTTGCGATTGACGAACTCCTTGGTCCCATCCAACGGGTCCACCAGCCAGTAACAGTCCCAGCCCAGCCGCGTCTCGGTGGCAATCTCGCCGGACTCCTCGGACAGCACCGGCGTGCCGGGCGTCAGCTGTTCCAGCAGCGCCACCAGCGCGTGATGGGCCGCCAGGTCGGCCTCGGTCAGGGGACTGTTGTCATCCTTGTGCTCGACGTCGAAGTCACGCTGATAGATCTCGAGCACCAGGCGACCGGCGTCCTCGACACCCGCGACAAGGGCATCCTTGTGTTCACTGCTCAGACTTACGGGCACGGAAGGCTCCTCATGGGCCACCGCGACCAGGCGGCAGGCCAGCAATTCAGCGGAGAAGATCATCTTCCCCGAAGGTTCAGGCAACACAGCTTACCCTGGCCCATGCCGCGTTGCAGGCCCAGAGCCACTCAGCCGCCGATAGGTGAGCGGATGGGCACGGCTCAGAGGTTAGTGTGACCAGGTCACACCACCGGCAACCACAGCCATAGCGCCAGCAGTGCCGCCAGCAGCACGGGCGGGGTCATGACGATGCCGACCTTCATGTACTGCCCCCAGCTGATATGGGTGCCCTTGTCGGCCAGTACGTGCAGCCACAGCAGCGTCGCCAGGCTACCGATGGGGGTGAACTTGGGTCCGAGATCGTTGCCGATCACATTGGCGTAGACCATCAGCTCCCGGGTCAGATCGCTGACCTGGGCCTGGTCGATGGCCAGCGCTCCAACCAGGGTGGACGGCATGTTGTTCATGACCGACGCCAGCAGCGCCGACGCCAAGCCGGTCCCCAGGGTGGCTACCAGGGTGCCCTGTTCACCCAGCCAGGTCAGCAGGGCGCTGGCATCTGCCGTCAGCCAGGCATTGCCGAGCCCGTAGACCACCAAGTACATGCCCACGGAGAACAGCACGATCTGCCAGGGCGCTCCCTTGAACACCTTGGGCAGGGAGATCACGCTACGCCCACCCTGGACCCAGCGCCCCGCCAGCGCCACCAGGATCAGCGCGGCGGATCCGGTCACCACCGCCACCGGCACGCCCAGCGGTGCGGTGACAAAGAAGGCCACCAGCAGCGCCGTCAGCACCGGAAAAGCGGCGCGAAACACCAGCGGGTCGCGAATCGCCTGACGCGGCTCTTCCAGCAAGGCCACGTCGTACTGCCCAGGAATGTCGCGACGAAACATCCAGCCCAGTACCACCAGGGTGGCCGCCAGCGACACCAGGTCCACCGGCACCATCACCATGGCGTAACGATTGAAGGAAATGTCGAAGTAGTTGGCGCTGACGATGTTGACCAGGTTGGAGATGATCAACGGCAGGCTGGTGGAGTCGGCAACAAAGCCCGTGGCGATGATGAAGGCCAATGACGCCTGGGGAGAAAACTTGAGGCGGACCAGAATGGCCATGACGATGGGCGTCAGCAGAAGCGCCGCACCATCGTTGGCAAAGAAGGCCGCGATGACCGCCCCCAGCAAGATAATCAGCGGAAACAGGCGACGGCCGTTGCCACCGCCCCAACGGGCCACGTGCAAAGCCGCCCAGGCAAAGAACCCGGCCTCATCCAGGATCAGCGAGATCAGGATCAGGGCGACAAAGGTGAAGGTCGCGTCCCACACGATATCCCATACCACCAGCACATCGGGCAGGTCGACGACGCCAGCCACCAGGGCGACCAGCGCGCCGCCAAGGGCGCTGGTACCGATGCCGAGCCCCTTCGGCTGCCAGATCACCAGCACCAGGGTCACCACAAAAATAGCAAAGGCCAACATGCTCGACTCCCTGTCAAAGACTGTCCTGATTAACCCGCGCCGACAGCGCCTCGGCGCTTTCCACCCGCTCGGAGTAGCGCTGGGTCAGGTAGCGCGCACGGTCGCGATTGAGCCAGGTGAACTTCACCAGCTCTTCGCAGACATCGACGATACGCAGATACAACGGTGACAGACGCATCCGGCCCGCCTCGTTGAATTCATTGAATGCCTTGGGCACCGAGGACTGATTAGGGATGGTCAGCATGCGCATCCAGCGTCCCAGAATGCGCATCTGGTTGACGCTATTGAAGCTCTGACTACCGCCACATACCTGCATCAACGCCAGAGTCTTGCCTTGGGTGGGACGTACCCCGCCCAGTGACAGCGGCAGCCAGTCGATCTGTGCCTTCATCACCGAGGTCATGGCGCCATGGCGTTCCGGACTGACCCACACCATGCCTTCGGCCCAGGTCGCCAGCTCACGCAGCTCGGCCACCTTGGGATGATCGGCCTCGGCGCCGTCAGGCAACGGCAGTCCTACCGGGGAAAACGTGCGCACCTCTGCGCCGAAAGCCGTCAGCAGCCGCGTCGCCTCCTCGGCGACCAGGCGCGAGTAGGAGCGCTCGCGCAGCGAGCCGTACAGCACCAGAATGCGCGGGGCATGGCGCGGAGCATCGGCGGGTACCAGGGCATCTACATCGATGGCCTGGAAGTGCTCGGGATCAATGTTCGGCAGATCATGCAACAAGGATGCTGCGGTCATGAGTTGCCCTCCTTGAGGGTCACGATATCGCCATCTTCCTTGGTGAAGGTGCCCCCCACCCGCGACAGCGGAGCCGCCAGCAGGTCAAGCACGCGCTCGGAGGGCCGGCACAAGGCGGTGCCCAGGTCGGTGACCACGATGGGCCGATTGATCAGGATGGGATGCGCCATCATGGCGTCGATCAATGCCTCGTCCGACAGGTCTGGCTGTTCAAGGCCCAGTTCTGCGTAGGGCGTCCCTTTCTGGCGCAGCAATGCCCTCGGCGTGATGCCCATGGCATCGATCAGCGCGACCAGGCGTTCGCGACTGGGGGGCGTCACCAGGTACTCGATGACCTCTGGGGTCTCGCCGGAGGCCTTGAGCATCGCCAGGGTATTACGTGACGTACCGCAGGCTGGGTTGTGATAGATCAGGGTCATGGTCGGGGTCGCTCCGTCAGGTGGGGTCGCTACAGCCAGGCGTCATCAGGTCGGCCAGCGGATGACACACCTCAGGACGTCCGGCGCAGCAATCGCGCACCAGGAAGTCGAGTGTCCTGGCCATGTGCGCCAGATCTGCCCGATAGACGATCGAGCGGCTTTCTCGGCGCTGGCTGACCAGCCCAGCGCGGCTGAGCACGCCAAGGTGGGCCGATAGGGTGTTGTGGGGCACCTCCAGCAAGCGCGCCAATTCCCCCGCCGGTAGGCCATTGGGCTCATGCCGCACCAGCAGGCGAAAGGCCGCCAGCCGAGTAGGCTGGGACAGCGCCGCGAAGGTATCGAGAGTCGGTTGAAAGTCTTTAGTGTCCATATGTCCGGAATTATGGACATATTGATCGATACGTCAACCCTGGAGTGACTAGTCTGGCGGCAACGGCATGGGGCAACGGCCTGGGGCAACGACATGGAGCAGCCGGTGATGGGAGCCCGGCCCAAGCCCCACGGACAGACTGATGACCGGTGATTCGCCGGTGCCCTTGCTGTCATAAAAACGGCGCGCCCTGGAGAGGACGCGCCGTTTTTGCATGGGGACGGGAAGAGACATGGGGGCAAGCCCCACCCTTTTACAGATAGTTGAACAACGACAGGTCACGAATGCCGATGAAGGCCTGCTGGGCGGCCTGCATGCCCACCTGGCGCAGGCTGTACTCGGAGATCGCCTGGTTGTAATCCAGATCCACCAGGTCCGACATGGTCTGGGCGTAGTTGAGTTCACGGTTGCCGCTGACCGAGTCGATCACGTCCAGCTCATTGAGCCGTGCGCCGACCGAGGCGCGCTTGGTCAGCACGTTGTCGAGGCTGGCATCCAGCTCGCGCATGGCGCCGTTGAGGGTGTTCTCCAGCGTCGCTTGCTGGGCGGGTGTGTCCGCCGGCGCTTCGAGTACCGCCAACACCTTCTCGAAGGTGGTAAAGACGTTGGTATTCATCTTATCGGCGGGGCCGAACACGACGGTATCGCCTGCCACAGGCTCGCCTTCGAGCTCGAGGCGCAGGCCGCCGACCTCTATCGTGGTGCCGTCGGCTGCAAAGGGCTGATCCTCGAACGCAGCGCCAGCGCTGACCCAGTTGCCGCTGCCGTCGTCGACCTCCACGCTGTAGGTGGGCGCATCCGCCGTGCCACCGAACGCGACCCGGTAGCGATCGCCATAACCCGAGTCAGCGGTATCGACGACATCAGGTCCGGCAAAGGTCACGCTACCGGCATTGGTGCTGCCCTGCTCGGCCACGTAGCCCGCCCCGCTGGGCACGCTGGTGAAGATGTCGGCACCGGTATCCCCCACCGGCATCTTGCGCGAGGCGTCGACCTGCTGCTCGCGCACCTGATCGGAGCCAGCGTACTCGATGCCACTGCCAGAGTCCTTGAACGGTTCGCTGCCATCGGCATAGCCACCGAACAGGTAGCGTCCATTGCCATCGGTCGCATTGGCCTGACCGATCATCGTCTCGTAGATGCCGCGCAAGTCGCTGGCGATGGACTGACGGTCGGCATCGCTGAGGGTGCCGTTGGCCGCCTGAATCACCAGGGTCTTGGCACTGGCCAGGGCGTCGCTGACGCTATTGAGCACGCTTTCTTCCTGGGACAGCGCATTGCGTGCGCTGACCCTGGCATCGGTGTACTGCTGGGTCACCGCCTGGGCCTGACTGACCGACACCGCGCGGGAGGCCGCCTGGGGATCATCTGACGGGTTGACCACTCGGCGCCCGGTCGCCAATTGCTGGCTCAGGTGCATAAAGTCGGACTGCTGACGGTTCAGTGAGCTGACGCTCTGGTCAAACATGGTAACGGTGCTGATACGCATGACCTGATGCTCCTTAGCCTCTCAGTCCAAGAATGGTGTCCACCACCGAGGTGGCGGTGTCGATGACCTTGGCATTCGCCTGGTAATACTGCTGATAGCGGATCAGATTGGCCGCCTCTTCATCCAGGTTGACCCCGGACTCGGACAGCTTGACCGCGCTGAGCTGCTCGGTCAGCCCCTGCTGTGCCGCCAGATTGACCTGCACCACATTGGTCCGGTTGCCCACATCGCTCACCAGTGACGCGTAGGCCTGGCTGAGCGTCGCACTGCCACCAACAGTGAGCGCATCCTGCAGCCCCTGCATGGCCAGCGCATTTTCGTTGTCGCCGCTGGCTCCGGACAGGCCAGCCGCAATCTTGTCGGGATCGCTGATGGCGGTCTCGAATTCACCGGCAGCGCGACGCACCGGCTGAATCTCGAAACGGTCACCATCGGCCAGCGCCGTGGGATCGTCGATGGTGAGCGTCACGCCGCCAAAACTGAGGGTGTTTTCTACCGCATCAAAGGTCGTGGTGATCGTCTCACCGGTATCACTGCGGGTGACCTCGAAGGTCGGCGGTGTGGCCGCGGCATCGGTGACCCGCACCTGGTAGTCCGCCGCCTTGAGCTCGCTGATATTGGCGGTGTCAAAGCTCGCGGTCAGGGTCGCGCTGCCCGTATTGGCATCGTGGGTGAAGACCCTGGGAGCGCCGATATCAAACATCGCGCCACCGTCCATACCCTCCAGGTCCTTGCCGAGAGCGTGCTGTTCGTTGAAGGCCACCGCCATGGACACCGCCAGCTGGCCGATCTGATTCTGGGTGCGATCAAGCGTCTCGGAACGGAACTGGATCAAGCCTCCCAGGGAGCCACCCTGCAGACCGTCTTCATCCAGCACCTGCAGACCACCCCCCGGATCCTGGTAGCCGACGACGATGCGCTGGGGGTCGCTGGGAGACGATACCGCCTTCAACTGATAGGACTGGGTGCCGGCCACCAGCGGCTGACCACCGGGGAGATTGACGCGATAGGAGGTACCGTCCTGGACCGTCAACTCGACGCCGATGCGCTCGCTCATTTCGGTCACCAGCTGGTCGCGCTGGTTGAGCAAGGCATTGGGCGCTTCCCCGGTCTTGGCCCGCGCCAGGGCAATCTCGCGGTTGAGGGAGGCCAGCGCCTCGCTCTGATTGTTGATCTGGGTGATCTCATCGCGAATCTGGCCATTGATGCCGTCCTGCATGTCCTGCAGATAGCTGTCAAAGGCACGGAACTGGGCACTGAGCGTATCCGCCGACCCCAGCACGCCCTGACGGGCAGCAGGGTCGGACGGTGCCGAGGCCAGGTCTTCCATCGAGGAGAAGAAGTTCTGCATCAACGGTGCCAGGCCGGCGTCCTGATCTGCCAGCAGACTGTCGATCTGGTTGACCTGGGTCTGATAGGCATTCAACGCCGAGTAGGCGCTGATCGAGCCATTGAGCTGGTCCGCCACGTACTGGTTGAACTGACGCTCGATGTCGTTGACCTGCACCCCCTGGGTACCGCCGTTCCCCTCGCCCAATACCGTGATCTCGCGGTTGTAGCCAGGCGTGTAGACGTTACTGATATTGTTGCTGGTGGTGGACAGGGCATTCTGGGCAGCATTCAGACCGCTCAAGCCGATGGAGAACATGCTCATGGTGGAATTCCTTTCGCCGATAGAAGCGTTATCGGCCAAACCGCTTCAGGCTTGAGGCCGACAGCACCGTTTCATCCGTTGCTGTGCTGCGGGTCTAGAAGACGCGGGTAGGGTTTGTCGCAATATCCGCCCGCGCCAACCAGTCTCCGCTGTCGCTTGCCTGGCTGGCGCTTGCATCAGCGCCAGTGCGCTCGACGGCGGCCACCTGGGTCGCTGCAGGTGCATCGCTCAGCGGACCGAAGGTATGCATGACCGCAATCAGCTTGGCGGCATAGGCCGGGTCGGTGGCATAGCCCCCCTGCTGCAGCGCGTGGGCAGCAGCTTCGGCATCGGGGGCCGTGGTGACGGCGGCGTAACGCGGGTTGTCGCTGATCAAGCGGGCATAGTCGGTAAAGGCCTCCTCGAAGGAGCCGTAGACGCGGAAGTCATCACGAATGCGCAGGCGCTGACCCTGCTCCACCTCATGGGTGGTGATGCGAGTCGTCGGGCCCTCCCAGCGGCTACCGGCCTTGATGCCGAACAGGTTGTGGCTGTTGCCGCCGTCGGCGGTCGCGATCTCATGACGTCCCCAGCCGGTTTCCAGGGCCGCCTGCGCCAGAATCAGCTCTGCCGGCACGCCAGAAGCACGACTGGCCGCCTGGGCAGGCGCCGCCAGCTTGTCGAGGAAGGCCTGGACATGGGCCGGCGTGTCGCGAGCATCGCGACCGCTGATCTGGGCATCCGCTGCACGCCGATCCAGCCCCGCGGTAACGGCGCCCAGTTCATCCAGGAAGCTGGCGGGCATCTCGACCTCGTCAGCAGTCGCTGCATCGTTTCTCAAGGCATTCGACAGCGGGCGCGGGGTGCCGCGGGGTATCCCGGCGATCAAGGCCTCCACGTCCTGGCGCTGTGCCTCGGCGCTTTGCTGGGGCCCGCGCAGCTGCTGCAGCAGCTGGTCGGCCAGGCCGATGCCGCGACTGGCCATGGTCTGCGACCACTGCTGGTCGAGCAAGGACTGGTAATACTGAGTCTGGCGGGATTCAGTCAGGCCGCTGCTGGGCACCGCATCGCGCATGCTCTTCATCATCATGTTGATGAACATCGCCTCGAACTGGCGCGCGGCCTCAGCGGCGGCGGTCGGGTCCTGCTGGCGCGCACTGGTCTTCAGTCGCGACAGTCCCTGCATGTCCAGCGCGAAGCCCGCTTGACCCACACTGCCCGTGGCACGGCTGGCTCCCGCCAGGGCAGACCCGGACAGACCCATAGGAAGGCTCGACGACAGATCGGATATGGCCATCAGATGATCTCCAGCTCCGCTCTGAGCGATCCTGCCGCCTTGAGCGCTTCCAGGATCGACATCAGGTCATTGGGGGTCGCACCCAGCGCATTCAGCGCGTCCACCACGTCCAGCAGACTCGCCCCCTCAACGATCTGCAGGGTGCCCTGTTCCTCGTTGATGGTGATATCGGAATCTGGCACGACCGCAGTATTGCCGGTCTCGCTGAAGGGCGTAGGCTGGCTGACGCCAAAGGCAGTATCGATGACGATCGACAGGTTGCCGTGGGCCACCGCTGCCCGCTTCAGGGTCACGCTGCCATTGAGCACGATGGAGCCAGTCCGCGAATTCAACACCACCCTGGCTCGGGCCGGCATTGGCGTCAGCTCGACACTCTCGACCCTGGCCATGAAGTTGACCCGAGAGTTGGCGTTGGTCGGCCCATTCAGGGCGATCACTCCGCCGTTGCGCGCTGACGCCACTGGGTAGTCGAACTCGTCATTGATGGCTCGCACCATGCGCTCGGCGGTACCGAAGTCGGCCTGGTTGAGCTGCAGTTCGAGCACCCCGTCGCGACTGCCCAGCGACAGCGGCACGGTCTGCTCGACCATCGCACCACCGGCGATGCGACCCGCGGCCTGATGGCTGATCTGCACGCTGGAACCGGCGGACTGCGCGCCAGCGCCGTTGATCAGCAGATTGCCCTGGGCCAGCGCGTAGACGTCTCCGTCGGCCCCCTTCAACGGGGTCATCAGCAGGCTGCCGCCGCGCAGGCTCCGCGCATTACCGATGGACGAGACCACCACATCCAGGCGATGTCCTGGCTGAGCAAAGGGCGGCAGGTCGGCGGTCACCATCACCGCCGCCACGTTGCGCAACTGCATGTTGGTCCCCGGCGGCACCGTGATACCCAGCTGGGACAGCATGTTGTTGAGACTCTGGCCGGTGAACGGCGCCTGCATGGTCTGGTCGCCGGTGCCATCCAGCCCCACCACCAGGCCATACCCCACCAGCTGGTTGTCGCGCACACCGGCAAAAGTGGCCAGGTCGCGGACCTGCTCGGCGCGGGCCAGGGACGACCAGGCGCTCAGGCCGATCAGCAGCACCAGCATCAGACTGCCGAGGGTCAGGATGGGGCGACGGGAAACAGGATGTCTCATGATGCCAGGCCTAGAAGGGAGAAACGTTCAGGAAGAAGCGCTGCATCCAGCCCATGTGCTGGGCCTCGTTGATATAGCCATTGCCGACGTACTCGATACGGGCATCGGCCACCGCCGTGGAAGGCACGGTGTTCTGGGTGGTGATGAAGCGCGGATTGACGACGCCACCGAAGCGAATGAACTCGGTACCCTGGTTGATGGCGATCTGCTTCTCGCCGCGCACTCTCAGGTTGCCGTTGTTCATCACTTCGATCACCGATACGGTGATGGTGCCGGTAAAGGAGTTGTTGGCCTGGGAGCCGCCGCCGCCGGCAAAGTCCGAGTCACCGTCGATCTCGAAGCCATAGTCCAGCAGGTCTTCCAGACCATCCGGCACCTGGGAGAAGGTCAGGCTGGAGCTGCCATCACGATCAGCGTTGGAGCGAGAGTTCTTGCTGGCGCTGACCTCTTCATCCAGCACGATGGTCAGAATGTCGCCAACGCTGCGCGGACGACGATCCTCGAACAGCGGCTGGTAGCCCCGTGCCTTCTGGAAGATCGAGCCGTTGGCCACCGGCAACGGGCGATCGGGGATCTCGATCTGCTCCTGCTCGCCGACCACCGAGGCATGAGGAATCTGGGCACAGCCCGACAGCGCCAGCACGGCCAGCGCCAGGGCCAGCATCACCAGGCGCAGCGCTGGCCCCAGCACCGCATGAGAGCCCCCATCAACGCCAGTACGTGGCTGCCGCAGGGAAGAGTGAGTGTCAGCGTACATGGCCGGCTCCAGCGCTATCAGGGACGTGATTCAGGGTGTCAGCACGTCGATGGTCAGGGGCGTGTCAGTGACAGGCCGAGATCACAGCTGCGCCAGGCGCGCCAGCATCTCGTCGCTGGTCTGCACCGCCTTGGAATTGATCTCGTAGGCGCGCTGGGTCTCGATCATGCTGACCATCTCTTCCACCACGTTGACGTTGGACGTCTCGACGTAGCCCTGCAGCAAGCGACCGGCACCGTTCATGCCAGGCATCAGCTCATTGCGCGGCCCCGAGGAGCTGGTCTCCACGTACAGGTTGCCGCCGATGGACTGAAGCCCAGTGGCGTTGACGAAGGTCGAGATGGTGATCTGGCCGACCTCGTCGGACTCACTGGTGCCGGGCTGGGTCACCGAGACGATGCCGTCCTCGCCGATGTCCACGGACAGGGCGTTGTCAGGAATGATGATGGCCGGCTCCAGCGGATAGCCATTGGCGGTCACCATCTGGCCGTTCTCGTCGAGCTGGAAGCTGCCGTCGCGGGTAAAGGCGGTGGTGCCATCAGGCATCAGTACCTGGAAGAACCCCTTGCCGTTGATCGCCAGGTCCCGGGAGTTTTCGGTCGACTCCAGGCCACCCTGGGTATGCAGCCGTTCGGTAGCTACCGGGCGCACACCGGAACCGATCTGCATGCCGGACGGCAGGCGATCCTGGACGTTGTTCTGGGCCCCCGGCTGACGCATGTTCTGGTACAGCAGGTCCTCGAACACGGCGCGGGACTGCTTGAACCCGTTGGTCGAGACGTTGGCCAGGTTGTTGGAAATCACGTCCAGCTGGACCTGCTGCGATTCGAGTCCGGTCTTGGCCGTCCACAGCGACTTGATCATGGTGCTTCTCTCCTCGTGCCGGGCCTTGCCAGCGCCGGCCTGTATTCAGGGGCCGTGGTATCAGCCGTTCAGCGACAGCAGGCCGTTGGCCTTCTGGGCGTTTTCGTCAGCGCTCGAGATCATCTTGGTCTGCAGCTCATAGCGGCGCGCCACATCGATCATCGAGACCATGGCCTCCACCGGATTGACGTTGCTGCCTTCCAGGGCTCCGCTGACCACCGTGACCTGCTCCGCCGCCGGCAGCTCAGCCGGCTGGCCGTTGGCGCCCGTCGCACGGAACAGTCCGTCTGCGCCACGCTCCAGCTCGCCAGGCTCGGGAGCGACCAGCTTGAGTCGACCCACTTCCGCCAGGGCGTCCGGGTCCTGGCCCATGCCGATGGCGCTCAGGGTGCCGTCGGCGCCGACAAACAGCTCGGCCTCCAGCGGGATCTGAATCGGGCCGCCCTCGCCGATCACCGGACGCCCCATCGACGTCAGCAGGCCATTGGCATCGACCTGCAGGTCTCCCCGACGGGTGTAGGCCTCGCCGCCATCATCACCTTGCACGGCCAGAAAGCCGTCACCGTCGATGGCCAGGTCCAGGGTGCGCCCTGTGCGGGTAATCGCGCCTGGCGTGAAGTCGGTGCCTGGCGTGGTGGCGGCGGTAGAGACCCGAGTGTCCAGACGCGCTTCGCCTTCCACCGGCACCGCGCGCATGGCATGCAGCTGGGCCCGAAACCCGGAGGTGGAGGCATTGGCCAGGTTGTGGCTGACCACCGACTGCTGTTCCATGGTCTGGCGGGCGCCACTCATGGCGGTATAGAGCATGCGATCCATCGGCTATCCCTCTGGGGCGTCTGGGAGGCCACTGCCTGCGGCAGCGGCCGGGGCGGTCATCATCAGCGCAGGTTGATGGCGGTCTGCAGCACTTCGTCCTGGGTCTTGATGGTCTGGGAGTTGGCCTGATACGCCCGCTGGGTGACGATCATGCTGACCAGCTCCTTGGCCATGTCGACGTTGGACGTTTCGATGGCGCCGGACTGGATGCCACCCAGCAGGCCGGTGCCCGGTGCGCCTACCAGCTCCTGGCCAGAGGCGTCCGTCGCCGCCCAGGTGTTGTCACCGGCAGGGGACAGGCCTTCCGGATTACGGAAGTTGGCCAGAGCGATCTGACCGGCCGGACGGGTCTGCTCGTTGGAATAGCTGCGCACCACGGTGCCGTCGTCCTGGATGCTGATACCGACCAGGGCGCCGGAGGTATAGCCGTTCTGGTTCAGTGCCGTGGTGCTGGCGCTGTTACCGAACTGGGTGGAGCCGGAGATATCGAAGGTCAGGTCCATGTCCGTGGCGGCGCCGTCGAAGTAGTCGGCGGAGGCAAAGGACATCGCAAACTGGCCGTTGGCCGGCGCGGTCAGCTGACCATTTTCATCAAATTCCATGGCCATGGTCTGGGGGGCACTGGGCGTCGCCCCATCCATCAGCACCTTGCCGTCCATCGCCATGGTGCCCGTCCAGGTATTCGGCCCGGTCTTCTCGTAGTAGACCGTCACGTTGCGCGGGTTGCCGAGGGAGTCATAGGCGGTGAAGTTGTTGGAGTAGTGATAATCCACCTGCACATTGGTGGCGCCACCAGACCCGGCCAGGGTCACGCTGTTGGTGTCGACACCCACTTCCTTGCGCGAGTCCAGATTGAAGGTGGTGGCCACCTCGGTGGTGGCGCTGGCCGGCATTTCATCGGCCTCAACCTGCAGCACTTCGGGCTGACCGCCGACCTGCACCTGACCGGCAGCGTTGACGCCGTAGCCCATGATGCGGGCGCCCTGGGCGTTCTGCAGGTAGCCATCCGGGGTCATCGTCAGCTGGCCATTGCGGCTGTACACCACCTGGCCGTTCTGCTCCATGCGGAAGAAGCCATCGCCGCTGATGCCCAGGTCCAGGGGACGATTGGTGGATTCCAGGTTGCCGCCGCTGAAGTCCTGCAGCACCGTGGAGACCTTGGTGCCCAGGCCGATCTGGGAATTGGCGAAGACGTCGGCGAACTGGGCGCTGCCACTCTTGTAGCCCACGGTCTGCGAGTTGGCGATGTTGTTGCCCAGCACATCCAGGCTGTCGGCGGCGGCATTCAGGCCGCTAAGCGCTTGTGAAAAGCCCATGTCACACTCCTTAGATAGTTCCCTGCGTCGATGACTCGACGATCATGTTCTCGACCTTCAGCGGCGCACGGCAGCCTCGTCGGCACAGCCTGGACGTCGCCAGCGACCTCTCGTCTCGCCCTACAGAATCTGGCGAATATCATTGAGCGCCACCTGGCCGTAGACCGCGCCAAGGTCGAGCATGACCTGGCCGCTGTCCGTGGCCGGGGACACACCCCCCACCTGGGCATAGTTCAAGGCGGTGACCGACAGCGCCTCACCCTCGACACCGGTGGCATCGATGCTGACGCGATAGGCACCTTCAGGGGCGGCCACACCCTCCGCAGTCATGCCATCCCACTGGAACGACTCGCTCCCCGCCGATGCCGGGCCCAGGTTGTAGCTGTTGATGACTTCACCGGACTCGTTGGTGATGGTCACCTTGACCTCGGCAGCGGGACTATCCAGCTCGACACCAAAGGGCGTGGATACCGGTGTACCGTCGTCGTTGTGGGCCATGACGATGCGATCTCCGGGCACCAGCACGCCCTTACCGATCAGCGAGGTTGCCTGCAGCGCCTGGCCGGCATTGATCTGGCCAGTGATCGACGACATGGTCTCGTTGAGATCCTCGATGCCGGATACGGTATTGATCTGAGCCAACTGCGAGGTCATCTCGCTGTTGTCCATGGGGTTGAGTGGATCCTGGTTCTGCAGCTGCGTCACCAGCATCGTCATGAAGTTGTCGCCGAGCTCATCGGAGGCCTGCTTGGAGCTGGCCTGAGCAGTCGCGGCATTGACGGCGTTATAGACGCTGGGATCAATGGTAGTGGCCATCGGCTCAGCCCTCGCCCAGGGTCAGCGTCTTGAGCATCAGCTGCTTGCTGGTGTTCATGACCTCGACGTTGGCTTGATAGGAGCGGGAGGCGGAGATCATGTTGACCATCTCGCCCACCGGGTCGACGTTGGGCATCGACACGTAGCCGGCATCGTCCGCCAGCGGGTGCTCGGGGCGGTACTCCTGACGCAGCGGAGAGGGATCCTCGACCACCTCGCGCACCGCCACACCGCCGATGCCGTCGCTGGCGGCGCGCGATTCAAACACCGCCTGACGCGCTCGGTAGGCCTCGCCGTCGGGGCCGGCCACGCTGTCGGCGTTGGCCATATTGCTGGCGGTGACGTTCATGCGCTGAGCCTGGGCGGTCATCGCCGAGGCGGAAATATCAAAGATCGAGAACATCGACATGGAGCGCTCTCCCTGCGTGGAATAAATGGTGGCCTGGGCTTATTGCTCTGGCTGCATGGCCTGCTTGAGGCCCTGGATGCGGCTGTTGAGGATGGTCAGCGCAGCCTGATAGCGCACCGAGTTGTCGGTAAACGCCGCCCGCTCACGATCCATGTCCACGGTGTTGCCATCGAGGCTTGCCTGTTCCGGCACGCGATACTTGAGTTCACTGCCGCCCAGGGACAGCGCGCTGCCGTGCCCCGACAGGTGATGGCCAGAGGTCCGCGACAGCGACAGCCCCGGCTGGGACATGCCGCGGGTAGCGGATTCCAGCGCCTGGGCGAAATCCATGTCGCGGGCCTTGTAGCCAGGGGTATCCGCATTGGCGATATTGCTGGCCAGCACCTTCTGGCGCTCCTGTCGCAGCGACAAGGCCTGCTGATGAAAGGCCAGAGAGGCTTCGAGCTGATCGATCATCCCAGTGCGCTCCGTAGGCAGGGAACAAAGACAAAGGTTTCGACGATGAAGAATACCCAGCCCGGTGTCAGCACAAAGCCGTGAACAGCCGTCATAAGCGTGCCCATTTCGATCCATACCGGCGCCGCGCCAAGGCTAGACTGGTGTGCCATACGCCATCCCAGGCCATGTTTTCGGCGACAGGTACCCGCCATGCCACAGCGCTCGCAGCGCCTAGACACCCTTTCCTTGCTGGACCCGCAGCGACGCTCAAGCCTTGCGCCGCTGGCGCGACTGCTGCTGGTCATTCTCCTGCTGGCCACGTCCCTGCTGACCATTGCCTGCACAGCACAGGCCGCGGATGAACCGCAGCACACCGCGTTGCTTGATCGGGTCGAGGGGTTTCTGTTCGAACAGGCGCTGGCCGACGGCGCCTCGCCACAAGACCTGCAGATCGAGGTCTTTGCACCGGCGGCAGACCTGACGGACTGCCAGGCAGCAGAGCCCTTTCTGCCTCGCGCTGGTACGCGCCTGGCCGGACGGGTATCGGTCGGGCTGCGCTGCGCCGGGGAGTCGCACCGCACGCGCTATCTGCAGGCTGACATCACCCGCATGGGTTGGCAGCTGGTGGCGGCTCGCGATATTGCTCCCGGGGAACGTCTGAGCGACGACATGCTGAGCCGTGAGCGGGTCGACCTGGCCCGGCTGTCCTCCCAGGCATTGAGCGACCCTGCCAGCGCCATCGGCCAGGTCGCCCGGCGCGGCATCCGACAGGGGCAGGCCCTGGCCAGCCACCAGCTCAGCGCTCCGAAACTCGTCAGACGAGGCGAACAGGTCGCGGTGGAAGCCAGCGGACGCGGCTTTCGCATTAGCCGCCAAGGCGAAGCCCTGGAGGCTGGAGGAATGGGGGACAGGGTGCGCGTCAGAGTGGATCGGCGCCAGGTGCTCGAGGCCAGGGTGGTCGATCGCGGACGCTTGGCCGTGGCCTTCTAGCCGCTTGCCTTCATGCTTGCAGCGCCCACCACTGGTCATCCAGACCCTGCTGGCCTAAAGTTTGGCGCAGCGCTGCCGATACCCTTTCTAGTTACCGAGTCAGGCACGACAGCCGCGCCTGCTTCTAGCGCCAATCTTGTGAGGCCATGCCCGTGAAAATCGATTCGCAACAGCCGCTGACCCGCCCCGCCCAGAGCGAAGGGCCTCAGCAGAGCGAAAAACCGACGCCCGCTGGCACCTCGTCATCGGCGGAAGCCGGCGCCCAGACCCACCTCAGCCGTCCGGCGGCCGATGCCAGCCAGGACATCGACATGGCACGGGTAGAAGAGATTCGCGACGCCATTCGTGAAGGTCGCCTGGAGATCAATCCGGAGCGGATCGCCGACGGGCTGATCGACAGTATTCGCAGCATGCTGGACGAGCCGGCGGCCGGCAACGGACGCGATCCGTCATGAGCCTCACCCGCCTGCTGGATCAGCAACACATCCGCCTGAGCGATCTGCTGGGACTGCTGCAGCAGGAGCAGGAGTGCCTGGTGCAAGGCCAGGTCGACACCGAGGCCCTGGTAGGATTGGCCACGCGCAAGTCGGAGATTCAGCAGCAACTTGCCGAGACCGAGGCGCGACGTCGCCAGGTGCAGTGCCGCCTGGGCTACGCCGACGACCGCGAGGGAGCGCGCCAGGCCGCCATGGATGCAGGTTGTATCGCGCAGTGGGACTCCACCATGGCGATGGCCAGGGACGTCTCCCGCGCCAACCTGCGCTGCGGGGAATTGCTCGGCCTGCGTATGCAGCACAACCAACAGATGCTCGACGAGATTCACCGCATCGCCAACGCCAGCGTCTATCGGCCAGACGGGCGTACCCGCCTGCAACCCTCGCGCCTGAACGTCTCGGCCTGAGCCGCGGCAACTCTCCGCCAGCCACTGCAGTTTTCCACACGTCAGTGACTCCCACCGCTGTTACCCATACTGCAGTTACCCACACTGCGGCTGCCCAGCCAGCGCCGACAGACGGGCAGTGGCCGAGTGACACATATGACTACAGCGGTGCCGCCGGCCTCGCTCCCGCCGCCACCCAGGCCAGCAGTGCGTGAGCTTCCAACGGCGCCCCCAGCAAATGCCCCTGAGCCCGCATCAGCCCCAGCGCTCGTACCGTTTCGAGCTGGCTGGCGGTTTCTACTCCAACGGCCACCGCGGTGAACTCCAGGGTCTCGAAGCAGCGAATCAGCGCCGCGACGCTCTGGCGTGCACTCGATGAGGGTTCGGCCAGCGCGCGCAGGGTATCGGGCCCCAATTTACCGAGGGAGACCGGCAGCGAGGCCATGCCGAACAGGTCCACCGGGGACTGGCCCAGCCGGTCCACCCCCAGTCGTATGCCCAGCGCCACCAGCCGCCGCAGCAGGTGAGACTGGCGGTAGCCCACCTCGAACAGACCGGTGCCATCGACCTCCAGGCTCAGCCAGTCAAGACGCTCGTCGCCACCACTGTCTGCACTGCACAGCTGACGGAGATACAGGTCCAGCGCCCGGCCATCAAAGCTGACCTGATCGAGCAGGCAGGGATGAATGTTCACCGCCACATCCCAGTCCCCCAGCACCAGCCCTGCTTCGCGCCAACGCCGGCGCTGGGCCATGACCTCTTTCAACACCCAGCGGTCCAGCCGATCGATCAGCTGCATCTCCGCCGCCAGCCCCAGAAACTCCTCCGGGGCGATATCCCCGCGGCGGGGATGGCGCCAGCGCACCAGCGCCTCGAGCCCGCAGCAATGTCGCGAGGACAGATCGAACTGGGGTTGAAACACCAGGTACAGCTGCTGATCGGGAAACATCAGCGCTTCCTGCAGCTCCTGACGGAAGCACTGCTGGATTTCCATCAACTGCTGAAGGCTGCCGTCATAGAAGGCAAAGCTACCCAGCGGCGCCTCTTCCAGCGCCTTTTCCGCATGGGCCAGCAGCTCGCCCGCCTCTTCTCCATCCTCAGGGCATAGCGCAATACCGATGCGCGGCTCGATCAGCGCAGGCGAGTAGCCGGACAGGGTAAACGGGGGTTCCAGCGCCTCCAGGCAGCGGTCGGCGATCACCTGGAGGGTCTCGGGGGACATCGGATGCTCCAGCAGGATACCCCAGCGCTCCCGGTCGAGCTGCACCACACTGTCTTCGCGTCGCAGGGTATTGACCAGGCGGCGGCCAGCGCGGCGTGACACACGTGACGCCACCTCGGCGCCATGCTCCACCATCAAACGTGAAATACCATGCAGCTCGACCAGCATGACCCCAAGGCGCTGGCCCAACCGGTCGGCACGTTCGAAGGCGTGGGACAGACGATCTTCGAAGATCCAGGCGCTGGCCACGCTGCCGATATCCGCATGGCGGCGCTCGAGCACCGACTCGGCGTCAGCGTTGAGGTCGATAAAGGTGACCAGCCACATCAGCGGTTCTGCCGGCGAGTCCGCCTCGCCCGCGTCGCGATCGAAGGAAACACAGGACATCAGGCCCAGGCGAGCATTGGCGCTGTCATCTACCAGCAGCCAGGCCTGCTGCCATTCCTCACCGGGTGACAGGGTGTGATAGCTGCCGCGCTCTCCCAGCAGGTTGACGAAGGGGCGAAACAACTCGTTGAGATTACGCCCGATCAGCTCTCCGCCGGTGGGGCATGCCAGCACCGTCAGGGCCGTGTTGACCCATACCAGCCTGTCGTTGGCGTCAATCAGTGCCATACCGACCGGCGCCCGGTCCAATACCAGCCCCGCCACCACCGACGGGTGGCGCGTCACAGTGCCGCCGCCACCTGCCTGCGACAGCGACCTTGGGCCCATGTCTCCTCGTCGATCCTTAGCCATGTGCCCTGCCCAGAAAAAGGTAAGCGGTGCGCATTACCTAATATAGTCATTATCGGCTGGCAAAGTGCACTCTTTAGCCTTCGGACGGGCAGTTTTTGCACAGACAGGGGCATTTGCTGCTCGAGACAGACGACAACTCAATGCATCCGTCCTATCTCTCTTTCATCAGCAGGTCCCGCTCACGCAGCTCGCTCCAGAAGGCCTCGGGAATCGACCGCACGGATAGCGAATGATTTCGCGTCACCTGCTCCGGCGAGCGCATCCCGGCCATGACATTGACCACGGCAGGGTGACGCCACGGGAAGGCCAGCGCCGCCGCTGGCAGGCTGACACCATGGGCGCGAGCCACCGCGGCAAGATCGCGGGCACGCTGGAGCATGGCCTCCGGCGCCGGCCCGTACTCGTACCAGGCATCGGCGGGAGGCTCATCACGTGCCAGCAGGCCCGAATTGAACACACCAACCGCCACGACGCCCACCTGGCGCTCCAGGCAGGCGTCCATCAGTCCTGCCTGCTCCTGCTCCAGCAAGGTATAGCGCCCGGCCAGCATGATCAGGTCGGGCCTGGCCTGATCAACGAAGCGCTTGAGCATGCCGGCATCCTTGGAGCCTACTCCCCAGGCAGCGATCTTGCCCTGCTCACGCAGACGTTCAAGCTCAGGGACCGCTCCCTCCAAGGCCTCCTCGAAGCGATCCGTGGGCTCTTCCGGATCATGGATCCAGAGGACGTCCACCGACGCCATATCGAGGCGCGCAAGCGAGGCCTCCAGGCTCTGGCGGACGCCCTCGGCGGTATAGTCGCGCCGACGGATCAGCTCATCGGCCACCAGGAAGCCGTTAGCCTCATCGCTGCCCCGCGGAGCAGGGTTAGGCTCCAGCAGCCGCCCCACCTTGGTGGAAATGACGACGTCATCCGGCGAGCGTCCCTTGAGGGCCTGTCCCAGTCGCCGCTCGGATAGCCCAAGTCCGTAGTGAGGGGCCGTATCGTAGAACCTGAGCCCCAGCTCCCAGGCGCAGTCCACTGCGGCAAGGCAGTCCTCTGCGGATGTCACCTTGCCCATGTTGCCGAACTGCGCCGCACCAACACCTAGGCCTTCGAAGGCACGGCGCAGCTTGGGCGGCAGACGGCTGGCGATCGGCGATGTCGTCATCCGGTATCCCTCCTGTGGTAGATGTTCAAGGCGTTGTCCTCGGCAACGGCCTGACGCTTTTCCGCGGGCACCTGCGCCAGCACCCGCTCGCACCAGTCCTCAGGATCCTGGCTCACGGGGCTGTCGCTACCGACCAGGCAGCGCTCGGCGCCGAAGGTCTCAAGCGCCAGGTCGATCATGTCCGGTGCATGACGCTCCAACTCATCGATGCCGTGACACTCTGCCGGCAGCCCGGATAGCTTGCAGTGAACCCGGTCGAGTTCGGCCAGGCGCGCCAGATTGCGCTGCCAGGCGTCACGGGCGACGCCGTCACGCGGGTTCGGCTTGCCCATATGGTCGAGCACCACCGTCAACTCTGGCACCCGCTCGAGCAACGCCAGAAGTCGCGGCAGCTCGTGGTCCCTGACACAGGCATCGAAGGGCAGGCCTCGGCCGGCCAAACGCTTCAGGCCGTCGACCAGGGAGGTCGAGTCAAACAGCTCCCGGTCCTGCAGCAGACGCCTGACGCCGACCACCTGAGGCACCTCGGCCAGATTCGCCAACACCCGCTCGGCCTGCGGCAGCTCCAGCGCGACGCTGGCGACCACACCGTGGACCCGAGGGTCACGCTCGGCCAGCGCGATCAGCCAGCTGGCTTCCTCGGCGGGGTCGTGGGCGTCGGCCTCGACCAGCACGTAGCGACGGTCCTGGCCATCAGGAATCGCCGCCATGGGGGGCAGGCCCGCAGCAGTGAGCCAGGGAATCCGCACCACCTCGGTGTCCCAGACGTGAAGGTGGGTATCGATCATCACGGGACACCTATCGTCAGTAGAAAGTTGGAATAGGGGCGGCACTCGCCGGTGGCGACCACCAGGCACACATCGGGGCGTTGGCAGGCGTCATAGAAGGCCCAGCGATCCAGGCCCGACCAGTCAAGCTGCTGACCTCCGCCATGACGGTGTCCGGCCAGCCGCTGCTGGCACTCGAGCACGCACTCTGCGGCGTCGCCCTCGGCGTTGGCCATGTAGGTGACCTGTTCTATAAACACCGCCTGGGCCAGCGCCTCCATGACGGACAACGCTGGCACCATGCCCTCGCACAGGTTGAGGTAGACCCGGCTCGCGGATGGCGGGGCCCCGGTCGAGTGCGGATAGAGCGCATCGGCCACCAGCACCCTGGCACCGTGGCCCGCTGACGCAAGAGCATGTAATAGCGGCGGATGCAGTAGCGGCCCCTTGATCATGTTGCGGGCACCCAGGCGGACGTACCGTCAATGCCTGCGCCAGGCCACCAGCCGGCGAAGACAGGGGCGCGCAGCTCTACAGCTCTGGCGTGGGTGAGGATCGGCATATATGAGCTCCTGATTCATCAGATGTATTAAGCGCTCTGGACTTTCCGCTAGACTGGCCGGGTTCCCCCCTCTACCGAGCCGGAGACCTGCACCATGACGTCACCTCCATCGCCCGGCAGCGACCAGCGCCGCCCCTCCCAATATGAAGTGGTGGTTCAGGGCATTCAGGAGATGATCGTGTGTGGCGAGATCACCTCCGGCGATCGCCTGCCTGTCGAGTCAAGCCTGGCGTCCCGCTTCGGTGTATCGCGCAGCTCGCTGCGCGAAGGCGTCAGGGCATTGGTCGCGATGGGCATCCTCGAAACCCGCCAGGGATCCGGCACCACCGTCACATCGCTCGATCCCGGACTCCTGCTGAAGCCCCTGGAGTTTTGGGCAGGCATCCAGGCCGGCACCTCCTCCCGCGACCTTCACGGCGTGCGCCAGGCCCTTGAAGTCGAAGCCGCAGCGGTCGCGGCTGAACGCCGAACAGACGCAGACATTGCCTCCTTGCATGCGGTGCTGGCCAAGGCGGAACCCGCCATCCGCGAGCTCGACCACGAGGCGGCGATGGCCGCTGATCTGGAGTTCCACCTGACCCTGGCAAGGATTTCCCGCAACCCCGTGTTGATCGCCTTGCTCGAGGCACTCTCTCGACCCACGCTGAGGATGCGCCTGTGGCAATCGATCCACCTGAGCGGACGGCTGGCGATTACCCATCAGGAACACCTCGCCATTCTTAATGCCGTGGTCGCCGGCGATCCGAGAAGCGCCCATGCCGCCATGCAGACCCATCTCGCACAGGTGGCTGTTGTCTTGCACGACACCACCCACAGCGCCTGAGCCAACACGCCATGACTCACTGCACTAAAGCTCTGCTTCACTGGCGATGTACTGCACTGGCGACGTACTGCACTGACAATGTAGCGCTCTGGCAATGTAACGCTCAGGAAAAGCCCTGCGCGCCACTGGTGAAGTCAGTGCGGCGTGCTGTGCCAAGTGCTAAGCCAAGTGCTAAGCCAAGTGCTAAGCCAAGTACCATGCCAACTCCTGAGTCAGGTCCTAAGCCAGGTCGCCTTCACTGGCCTCCTTATCGCGGGGGTGACGCTGTACGTAGATGCCGAATGCGACGATCACGGCAAAGCACGCCGCCACGACCACATAGCTGGTCTGGGCGGAGGTGATGTCGATCAACCAGCCCTGCAGCAAAGGCATCAAGGCTCCCCCTACGATGGCCATCACCAGTCCCGCCGCGCCGTACTTGGTGTCCTGCCCCAGCCCTTCCAGAGAAATCCCGTAGATGGTCGGGAACAGCAGAGAAATGCAGGCGCTGAGCAGGACAATCGCCACGGCGCCGAGCAGGTTGCCGCTGATCACCGCCACCAGGCACAGGACAACCCCCAGCGAGCACATCCAGGTCATCAGTCGACGTGGATCAACGCGCCCCATGACACCGACCATGACAAAGCGCGACACCAGAAACACCAGCAACGACGCCTGCAGCCAATAACCCGCCACGTCATCGCTGACTCCCAGCGTCTGGGTCACGTAATGAATCGTGAAGGTCCAGGTACACGTCTGGGCCGCTACATTGAAGAACTGTGCGACGACCCCGAAGGCATACCGGCGGTTACGAATCAGCCGCCCGAAACGGCTGCCTGGTAGTCTCGTCTTCTCCCCGGGCTGGTCCGCCATCAGGGCCTTGTGAGGGGGGACGCGCACCATGGCGATGGCAATGGCGATCACCACATACACCAGGGCCAGTGTGATGTAGGGACCCATGACCGCCTGCAGCTCAGCCGACTGCATCTCCGCCAGGGCATCCCGGGTCAGTGAGGCACGCTGTTCAGCCGTAGCCGGGTTGACGTTGGGAAGAATAAACAGCGCCGCCAGCAGCACCCCCAGATTGGACCCCACCGGGTTGAAGGATTGCGCAAAGTTCAATCGCCTTGTCGCGTTGTGCCGCGGCCCCATGGCCATGACATAAGGGTTGGCCGAGGTCTCGAGAATCGACAGCCCCGCCGCCAGCGTGAACAGCGCCACGAGGAACATCGAATAGGTCATCATCTGGGAGGCGGGCAGAAACAGAAGCCCTCCGGTGGCCGCCAGCAACAGCCCGATCAGCACGCCGCCCTTGTATCCCAGGCGCGAATTGATCCAGGCAGCGGGAATCGCCAGCGCGAAGTAGGCACCGTAGTAGGCAAATTGCACCAACGATGCCTGCAGCGCACTCATCGAGAACACAGAGCCAAACACAGAGACCAAGGGGTCTGTCAGATTGCCGGCAAGCCCCCAGGCGGCAAAGCAGGTGACGATCAGGATAAAGGGCAGGAGCATGCCTTGATGCAGAAACGAGGACGGCTCGGTCGAGGGCGATGGCCCCGCCGTGGCGACAGAGGATGCATCCACAAGTGACTCCTTATAATGATTATTGAGACAATTGATCAGATGAATTGAATTTATCAGAGTGAAACTAGTTGATGGGACAAGGAAAGACAAGACGCCGACGCTAAGACAATCGTCTTAGCCTGACAGCAATAAGAAGAAATAATTTTTTATAAAACAGAGTGTTAATAAAACAGCGATAACAGCGTCAAGCCGCTTCGCATTAAGAGCGGAGAAAATCGCTCCATGATGAGAGCCAAACGCCTAGCGGTACGACGAGGATAGATAGGATGACCTGAGCAGCTGTAGTTCCACCACCAGGCATCCTGCACCGATGCGATGTTGCCGTCAGACTGCGCAAGCCAACGAGCAGCGAATCGCAGGAAGTGGCCAGAGCAGCCAACGAGACATGGCAATGCAGCCACAGGGCGATAAGCCGACAAGGGACAGCCTGTGCGCCCAGAACGCCCGAGCTCAGTACATCAGGCCAGAAACGCCAACAGGCGCCAGAAGGCGCCTGTTGGGGGAGGGCCAAGAACATGGCCCTGGGAGGAACACGTCAGCCAACGGCTGACACCAGGCCTTAGCCCAGCAGGGACAGCACGCCCTGAGGCACCTGGTTGGCCTGGGCTAGCACGGAGGTACCGGCCTGCTGCAGGATCTGGGCGCGTGTCATGTTGGCCACTTCCACCGCGTAGTCAGCGTCTTCGATACGCGAACGAGCGGCAGACAGGTTGGTCTCGGTCGTGGACAGGTTGGTAATCGCAGACTCGAAGCGGTTCTGGATGGCACCCAGGTCAGAGCGCAGCGTGTCGACCTGGCTCAGAGCAGAGTCGAGCTGCTCCAGCGGATCGGTAGTCGCCGCCTGGGTAACACCTGTCGCCTTTGAGGTGTCCAGAGTGATGCTGATCTTGTTGTCAGCCGCATTGATGGACACGTCGTTCTCGTCCAGTGCGTAGAAGGTCGTCGGGTTGCCGCCAGTAGCCGCTACCTGCAGGTAGTAGTCGCCATCGCTGTCCTTGACCACGCTCTGGCCAGTGGCCAGGCCGGTGAAGGAGGCAGCAGTCGTAGTACCAGAGGTATCCAGGTCAAAGTCGGTGGCCAGAGTAGTGGCCGCACCAGCAGCAGGAGTACCAGCAGTACCATTGACGTTGAAGCTATCCAGACTCAGCGTCTCGGAATTGATTTCGTCGAGATCAATGGTGATGGTCTCGTTGTCGTTGGCGCCCACCTGGATGGTCAGATCCTGATCCTTGGCCAGGACCTTGACGCCATTGAAGCTGGTCTCGTCGGAGATGCGATCAATTTCTGTCAGACGCTGATCGATTTCCTTCTGAATGGAGTTCAGGTCGTCGGCAGAATTGGTGTCATTCTGAGCCTGTACCGACAGCTCACGAATACGCTGCAGGTTGTCGTTGACCTGGTTCAGGGCGCCTTCTGCGGTCTGGGCAACAGAGATGCCGTCGTTGGCATTACGCTGGGCCTGGGACAGACCAGTGATCTGGGCTGACATGCGGTTGGCGATGGCCTGACCCGCGGCGTCGTCCTTGGCGCTGTTGATACGCAGACCGGAAGACAGACGCTCCATGGAAGTGGCCAGGGCGTTCTGGGAACGGTTCAGGTTCTGCTGACCGATCATGGAAGTGATATTGGTGTTGATCACGGACATGGTGTCATCCTTCCTTAAAGGGTTGGGCTCCATTGGCGGACCGTCTGGGCCTGCCGCAACGGCGCCGTTGGCCGTTACTCTCTCTATCGGATGAATTTCCAAAAGCTTTAGGACGAAGACGAAAAAACTTTCCTGCACCTTCCTGAATGGCTCGCAACGGGCTACGCAGGGTCCCTGGTTGGCATCAACGCACCGATAACACCCGAATATGAGGGCTGTTCGACGCTTTGACCTGTCAACGGCCGACCTACCATGACAGCGCTCCCCACTCCCTGAGGAAACCGTCATGAGCCAACTCCAGCGTCCACCAAAACGCCACGCCACACCTCAAAGGGGGGCCAAGCTCATCAAGATCGATGTAGAGAAGGCCCTACGGCAGGTAAGCGAGCGCCCAAATGACCCTGAAGCGTGGCAGCAACTGGGGGCCGTTCAGCGTCGCCTGGGACGCCTGCAAGAGGCTCACGACGCCTATCAGCGAGCCATTGCACTCGCACCGAATGACGCTCACTACCACCTGGAACTGGGCAAGCTGGAAATTCGTATCGGCAATTTTGCCGCGGCAGAGCAGGCGCTGGTACGTTCACTCGGTTGTCAGGCGAGTGCCGAGGGCCACCGCCTTCTGAGCCACGTCTATGACACCCAGGGCCATAAAGCCCGCGCACGCGCAGAGGCGGAGCAAGCCTTGGCCATGTCTCCTGACGATGCCGCTTGTCTCTCCACACTCGCCGCCAGTCTGGCCTCAGGGTTCGAGCTAGAGCGCGCGCGCGAGCTGTATCACCGGGCGGCCAGGCAAGATCCTTCAAGTTACCTTCCCTACAACAACTTAGGGGGCGTGGAAAGCCAATTGGGCCACCTGGATGCGGCGATCACCGCTTATCGCAAAGCCCACAAGATCGAACCAGAGGCGCCGCTGCCATTTTCCAACCTGATTACCACGCTGCACTATCATCCTGCCTACCAGCAGTCGCAGATCCTGGCGCTTGCTCGACAGTGGAGTGAGCGTTTTTCCGCGTCTACGCCACTCACGGCCGACACACCGCGAACCCCCGACAGAGCGCTGCGTATCGGCATGCTGTCCGACGGCTTCCGTGGGCACCCGGTAGCACGCATGATCACCGCCGCATTGGAGAAGGTGGACACGTCCAACCTCGCGTTCACTCTCTACAGCACTAGCCTCTGGGAAGATGCCTACACCCGTCGCCTGAAGGCCCTTGCGACAGACTGGGTCGAGGTCAAGCACCTTGGCAACGAGGCCTTTGCACAGCGCGTGCGCGACGATCGCATCGATATCCTGTTTGACCTGGCCGGTCACAACGCCGGGACCAGGATGCAGGCCATGACCATGAAACCCGCCCCGCTGATCGTGAAGTGGGTAGGGGGGCTGATCAACACCACCGGCGTCGAGGCCATTGACTACCTCTTGAGCGATGCCATCGAGACGCCGCCGGGCTGCGACGATGACTACGTCGAGAAGCTGATCCGACTGCCGGACGACTATATCTGCTACGAAGCGCCCCCCTATACGCCGGAGGTCAATGCCTTGCCGGCGAAGGCCAACGGCTATATCACCCTCGGCTGCTTCAACAATGGCACCAAGCTCAACGACGTTCTGCTGACGGAGTGGGCCACCTTGATGAAGCAGCTGCCAGAATCACGCTTACTGCTGAAGAGCCAGCAATTCAAGGGAGCCGAACGGGCCGCCAGCATTACCGCCTTTATGGCCGAACAGGGAATTTCCAAAGAGCGGATAATGATCGAGGGCCCCTCTCCCCATGGCGAGCTGCTCAAGACCTATCACCGAGTCGACATCGCGCTGGATCCCTGGCCCTACTCCGGGGGGCTGACGACCTGTGAGGCCTTCACCATGGGGGTGCCGGTGGTCAGCTTGCCTGGCCCTACCTTCGCTGGTCGCCACAGCGCCACCCACCTGATCAATGCCGGCATGCCGGAGCTGGTGGTCTCGAGCTGGGACGAATATCGTGAGCGCGTCATCGAATTGGCATCGGATCTCGATAGTCTGGCCACCATTCGCCGTCACCTGCGTGAAGTGCTGCTGGGTTCTCCCGTGTGCGACGCCAAGCGCTTTGCCCGTCACTTCACCCACGCTGTCCGGGCAATCTGGCAACGCCATTGCGAGCACAAGGCCCCCGCCGCGCTGACGTTCGACAAGGAAGGCAAGGCCACCTTCGAAGGCGACAGCGCCCCCGTCGAGATCGTACCTGTCGAGCCCCTCGACAAGGCCACTACCGACGACGGCTTCCGCTGGAACTTCGAGGGCCGCATCATCGTCGTGGACAACGGGGCGCGACTGCTGAAGACGCCGAATCCACGCGCATTTCTCGATCTCGACGCCTTTGGTGTGGTGGCCTTCGACCCGGCAAGCCAGGTGAAAAAGCCCGAGTTTCTCAAGACCCGAGACGACGTCGATCTGTTTGCCCACGCCTGCCTTGGCGATGGCACGCCCGGTGAGCTGCACGCCACCCTGGATGCAAAGCACAGCTCGCTTTTGCCGCCGGAGCCCGCGACGCGACTCCAGGAGACATGCGCTCAACCCATGCAGTGTCTGACTCGGCTGCCGATCAGCACCATTGCCCTGGACAGCATCGAGGGCCTACCCACCATCGACTGGCTATCCCTGGATCTCTCGGGAGATACCATGGCCATTCTGGAACATGGGGAAAAAGCGCTGCAGGACGCACTCTTGCTGCAGGTTCAGGTGCCCTTTCAGCCACTCTATGAAGGTCAGCCCGACTTCGCCCAGGTTAGCCACTGGGCCCACCGCCATGGCTTTCGGTTCTATCGTTTCAATACGGTTCAGCAGGCCCCAGCAGCCCAGCTCTCGGCCTCGCTTGGCGCCAGTGAGTGGCTATCAGCGGATGCGCTCTTCATTCCCGACGAGCCGCGCATGGCAAGCCTTGCACCCAACCGGATAACCAAGCTTGCCTTCGTGGCACACACCATCTTTCATGCCAAGGATCTGGCCTGGCAGCTATTGCACAGGGCTGGCAGAGAGGCAGGCTACCTGGAAGCCGAATCGGCCTCTATCACCACCGGTGATATCACGGACTCACCTGCCACCGAAGAGCCAGAGGACAGCGCCGTTCGTCTACCAGATGCCCCCCACATGACGGTGTCCGAGCAACAGCTGTTCCTGGACGCACTACGCAAGACGCAGCGCTATTTCGAGTTCGGCTCGGGTGGCTCGACGATATGGGCAACTCGCGAAGGCATCAGCGTCCATGGCGTCGAAAGCGATGCCAACTGGGTTCAGGCGCTACGCGAAGCCTGCGGCGAGACGTGCAAGGTTCGCAGCGTCGATATCGGCAGCACCCGCGAATGGGGATTCCCCGTCGACACCAGGCCAGACGAACGCTTTGAGGCCTATAGTCTAGCCATTCACGACATGGCCGACGCGTTTGACCTCATTCTCATCGACGGTCGCTTCCGCGTCGCCTGTACGCTGCAAAGCATTATCCACACCATGCGGAATGCCGACCGTCCACGGGACACTCGCCTCTTTTTGCATGACTTCTGGGATCGTCCCCACTACCACAGCGTGCTGGAGTTCCTGGAGGAAGAAAAACGGGTGGACACTGCCGGCATCTTCCGCATTAAAGAAGGCCTGTCGCTGGACAGGCTCGAACAGCAATGGCACGTCTTCAAGCATGACCCCGCCTGACGCATGATGTCCGAGGGGCGGTACTGGCCGCCAGTATCGCTCCTCTCTATGCCCAATCGCTGAGGCATGCGCGATGCGGTTGTTCTTGCGCGATCAATACTGGACTCTTGTCCACCTCTCTTGATCGGATCGGCCGCAGCCGTTGCCTTACATCGTCGATACAGGTTAGCGAATCAGAGCCATTCAGGTATGTTGAGGGGAGATATGCCACCACGCGGAACGTGGTGACATCGCGTGTCGTGCCCCGCGATCCGAAGTTGCCTTCGATGGCGGCGGCAAGACGCTGCCACAGGCATCTATCAACGCTGGCACCTGCCATGCTGGAAGCGTGGTATCGAAGCAGCACAGTACCAAGGAAACGCGAGCGCCACGCATCACCGGCGCGAGGGAGGTCGAAGGTAGGATGCCGTTCAGACTTCGTGATGTAGCAGAAGACACCTGGCTGCTGATGGCCTCCTGCGGGATGTTGATGGTGGGAGCGGCAGGCCTCGCTGCCTGGCTGATTCAGCCGGGGGGCCAGCCATTGCTGGTGCCCGATGTCGCGTTGGCCAGCCTGGCAGGCGGTGGCGGTGTGCTGCTGCAAGTGCTGGGTTACGCCAAGGGGCGCATGCTCTGTGGTGCCTTGACACTACTGCTGGCGCTATACGCTATCGTCCACGACCTGGTCGCCAGCGGCCCCATGGACGTCTTCTCGCTGCTGACGGGAGGGCCGCGCATGACCAGCTGGGCCGGCATCTCGATGCTGCCGGGCTGCGTCGCCTTGATCGTTGGCGTGGAACACCGTCACGGGCGCTTCTGGTGGCGCCTTTCCGGCACCCTGCTGCTGCTGATCGGCCTGCTGTTCACGGTCTGGCTGCTGATTCCCGGGCAAGCTCCGCAGATCTGGCAGGTGACTCGCAGCACCTCACCGATGGCGGTCTGTCTGCTCTACCTGCTGGCCGGCCCGGCATCGCTGGTGCTGGCCTCTCGTCCGCCCACACGACCACTGCACCTGCAACGGGCCAGCGTCGCGGTGGCCTGCGCTGGCGTGCTGCTCAGCAGCCTGGCCTGGCTGTCGCTGAATCATGTGCGCCAGAGCCACGTCAAGCTGGAAGCCGAACACACCCTGACCAGCATCGAACAGCGCGGCCACGACCAGATGGCGCTGCATCGTCGCTGGCTCGACCGCCTGGCCAATCGAATCGGCGACCAGAGCAGCGACGTGGAAACCCTGGCCGGGATGATCACCTTCTACCTGCGCGATGTGCAAAGCCTGGAAAGCCTGTCCCTATATCGCGGCGAAGAGCGCCTGTGGCAACGCTCCCGGCGCGCCCAGCCCGCCATCTGCCACGCCAGCACTCCGCTGAACCTGCCCGCTGGCGGAAGCCTTGAACTGGAGCTTCCCGACAACCCCTTGTCGGCACCGGCACGCATGGTCAGAACCCTGGCCGATGGGCAGCTCAGGCTGATTGCCTGCATCGACCTTCCCGGGACCCTGGCTCCTGCGGTGGCTGACGACACCATTATCCTGGCCATGCAGGATGTCGATGGCGACTGGTGGTGCGGCTTCGGTCAGGACAGCATCGAGGTCAAGGACCCCACCATTCCGCGGCTGGCGGAACTCTCCCTGTCACTGGACGGGCGCACCCTGAGCATGCGCGCCCTGCCCGGCCCGGCCAGCCCTTGGTGGCTGGCCGGTAGCCTGCCGGCGCTGATCACCCTGATCGGGCTCGTGATGTCCTACAGCCTGGCCCTGACGCTGTCGTTGATGCGCACCCTGCTATGGCAGACCCATAGCCTGGTCGCCACCCAGGACCAGCTGGAAAGCTATCAGGGCATTCAGTCGATGATCGCCCGCGAGGCGCCGCTGGCGGAAACCCTGGAAGCCTGCTGCCGACTGGTCGAAGGCCAGCTGCCGGATGCCATCGCCACCGTCCTGACGGTCGACGAAGGTAACGAGACCTTGAGCCTGGTCGCCGGCCGTGGTCTACCCGCCGACCTTGCCCCCCTGCTGGAGCGCACGCCCATCGGCGACACCTTTGGTACCTGGGCCATCGCCGCCAGGGACAAGGCCACCCGCGTCAGCGAAGACATCAGCCACGACCCGACCTGCGCCGGCATTCATCCACGCCTCCTGGACAGCGAACTGAAAGCCTGCTGGGCCTTCGCGGTGACCGCCAGCGACGACCGCCTGCTGGGTGTGGTCAGCCTGTTCTTTCACTCGCCGGCCACCCTGGAAGAGACACACAGTCGCCGGATCGAGCGCTGCCTGGAGCTGATCGCCCTGGCGGTGGAGCGCGACCAGGACCGCCAGGCCCTGATCCAGAGTGAGCAGCGCTACCGCTCGCTGTTCACCTACAACCCGGATGCCATCTACTCGCTGGATCATGAAGGCATCTTCATCGCCGCCAACACCACCTGCTCGACCCTCACCGGCGTGCCGCTGGACGATATCCTCGGCCGTCACTACGACATGTTCGTCAAGGACCGGGACCGCGGCTGGGTCAGAGAGGCGGTGCGCAAGACCCTCAAGGGGGAAGTCACTCACTACACCCTGAACATCACCACCCCGCTGGGCAAGCGGGTGATGGATATCACCAACCTGCCGATCATGATCGAAGGGGACATTCGCGGCACCTTCGGCATCGCCAAGGACGTCACCGAGCGCCACACCCAGGAAACCCAGCTGCGTATCCTGCAGCGCAGCGTCGAGGCCAGCATCAACGGCATCGTGATTGCCGATGCGCGCCTGCCGGACTTCCCCATCATCTACGCCAATCCGGCATTCATGCGGATGACCGGCTATCCCGAAGATGAAGTGCTGGGCCGCAACTGCCGTTTTCTACAAGGGGGGGAAAGCGACCCCCAGGTGGTGGAGCGCATCCGTCGGCAGCTGGCCAATCGCAGTGAGGTGCGCGCCACCCTGCGCAACTACCGCAAGAATGGCGAGGCTTTCTGGAACGACTTGTACATCTCTCCAGTGACGGATGCCGACGGCGACATCACCCACTTTGTCGGGGTACAGCACGATATTTCCGAGCACAAGGCCTACGAGGAAAGTCTGGCCTACCACGCCAGCCATGACGCGCTCACCGGGCTTGCCAATCGCGCGCTGTTCGAGGATCGCCTGCGCCACGACTTTGCCCTGGCCAAGCGTCAGCACCATCACCTTGGCGTACTGTTCATCGATCTCGACGAATTCAAGCCGATCAACGACAGTCTCGGCCACGACGTCGGTGACAAGGTGCTGGTGCAGGTGGCCCAGCGCCTGACCGACGCGCTGCGTCCCGGTGACACGGTGGCACGCTTTGGCGGTGACGAGTTCGTGGTGCTGCTGCCGGACCTGGAACAGCCGGAACAGGCGGTCAGCCTGGCCGAACGCCTGCTGCCCACGGTGGCACGGGCCTACCGGGTCGGCGAGCACGAACTGCACATCACCGCCAGCATCGGCATCGCGGTCTCCGACGACTCGACCCTGGAGCCCATGCAACTGCTGCAACAATCCGACATGGCCATGTATCGGGCCAAGCACCAGGGCCGCAATGCCTTGCAGCATTTCAGCCAGGACATCCACTGGGGCATGTCGGAGCGCGTGGCCATGCGTCACGACCTGCAGGCCGCCATCGACAACGACCAGCTGCGCCTGCACTACCAGCCGGTATTCGACAGCCACAGGGCGATCATCGGCGTCGAGGCGCTGCTGCGCTGGGAGCATCCGGTGCGCGGTCAGGTGCCGCCCCAGGACTTCATTGCGCTGGCCGAGGAGACCGGACAAGTCATCGCCATCAACCACTGGGTCCTGACCCGGGCCTGCAGCGACCTGCAACTGCTCAATGAGTCAGGGCTACGCGGCCTGGCGGTGGCGATCAACCTGTCGCCCCTGCAGTTCCGACGGGCCAACTTCCTCGAAACCGTGCGCGACACGCTCAATCGCACCGGCATCGACGCCCAGCAGCTGGTCCTGGAACTGACCGAGGGCATCCTGATGCATGACACCAACAGTGCCATCGAGACCCTCCAGTCACTGCGGGACATGGGGGTGGAAGTCGCCATCGACGACTTTGGCACCGGCTTCTCGAGCCTTGGCTATCTCAAGCATCTGCCGGTCAGCACCGTGAAGATCGACCGCACCTTCGTCAAAGGCCTGCCTGACAACCACGAGGATGGCGCCATCCTTCAGGGCATCATCGCCATGGCCCATCACCTGGGCTTGATGGTGGTGGCAGAGGGCATCGAACACGAGGCACAGTGGCAGTTTCTTAACCAGCATCACTGCGATGCTTTCCAGGGCTTTCACCTGGCACGCCCGATGCCCTTTGACCAGCTTGAACAGTTCCTGGGCGAACACCCGCTGGCCACCCAGGGAGAGGTCATGGCCCGCTCACGCAAGCGCCAGTCCTTGCCCGGCTGATACGCTCTCGCCCCCTCGCGAGCGTCATATGCCGGCTAAAGATCCACCGCTCCCCGCCGATAACCTGTGCACGAGTGAACAGGCGTCGTCGAGGAGCCCCGCAGGTGGCAGACCAACAAGAATTCGAAACCATCCGTCACCCCCAAGAAGTGGCCCAACTGCTGGACTGCCTGAGTGGGCCGCAAGGCGCCGGTCTGGTGTGGGAGAACAGTGCGGGAACTCCGGCGCCAGTGGTTCTGGTGGAGCTGCTGCCCGGCGAGTCGATCACCCTGGATATTACCGCCGCCGGCGATCTGGGCAGGCGCCTCAAGCAAGGGCAGCCCTTCCGGCTGATGGGCTACTGCGAAGGCATGATCACCCGCACCTCAGTTCTTGAAGCCAGTCAGGGCGAGGTCGTCACCGCACTCAGTGCAACGGCCCAGGCCGCGGAGGCCGCTCGCCCTCGGGGCAGCGGAGTGCCACCGCGCCAGCTGTGGCGCTGTCCCTACCCGGAAACGCTGGAACGACTGCAGCGCCGTCGCAGTTTCCGGGCCAGGCTGCGCCTGGGCATGGCCGCCGAAGCGATTCTGCACGATAGCGACGGACAGCGCTTTTCCGGTGACCTGATCGACCTGTCCATCGACGGCTGTCGCCTCGATCTGCCCCACACCGCCGCGGCACTGCTGGGCAACGGCGGCGCTGCCATCCCCCTGGAGCTGGGCTTTCCTGACGGCTCGCGGCTGACGCTAAAGGCCTGCGTCCAGCATCACCGCTTCGATCCGGAGCGTCGGCTGGTCGAGGCGGGCTTTCACTTCACCGCTGTACGCGCCCACCAGGAGCGCACCCTGTGGCAGCTGGTGAGAGAGATCGAGCGAGAGTCTGCGCGTATCGCCGAGGGGGTCGATTCGCGGCGACCGCCTTCAGCCCTGTTCCAGCCCAGCCAGGGGCGGCGCGGGCCTCGCCTTGGCCGACGCGAGGCAGAAACCTATCCCACCGACATGACCCGACGCCTGTCGCGCATCGCCGGCTACCTGCATGCCCAGGCCCTGGAGCTTGCCCAAGGAGGCTGCATCCATGGCCCGCGCCTGTCTCGCCAGACCGATCAGCTACTGGCGCTCTACGATGAAGACCGCAACGGCCTGATATTTGCGTTGCGCTTCCTGACCCGGGAATCCTGGCCGGTGCGCCATGGACTGTCAGTGGCCATCCTGCTGGTTGACCTGCTGGCCGACAGCCTGCCAGCGGAGCTGCGCAAGTCCATCACCGCCAGCGCCATGATCCATGACCTGGGCAAGGTACTGCTGCCGGCCCCCCTGCGGCTGACGCCGACCTTTGGTGACGCCGAGCGCAGCCGACTGATCCAGCACGTGGGCTGGTTGAAAGAGCGACTCAGTCACTGCGCCTGGATCAACGCCTCGGTGTTCGAAGCCGTGGCCTGTCAGATCAATGAACGCCTCGACGGCAGCGGCTACCCCCTGGGCATGCAGGATGCCGATCTGCGGGAACTGGCCCGGGCCAGCGCGGTGGTCGACGCCATCGATGCCATGCGCGCCCAGCGTCCGGATCGACCGCCCTGGCGTATCGCCGCGATCTACCGCTACCTGCTCGATCATCCTGAAAAGTTCGACAGCGTCTGGGTCAAGCGCTTCATCCAGCGCTTCGGCCTGTACCCGATCGGCGCCCTGGTGCGCTTCAGCGATGACTCCCTGGGCTGGATTCTGGCCCTGGACGACCAGGGCCGACCGGCCTGCGTGCAACGTACGACGGGCAAGCCCCCCAGCCAAGTGCCCCGCGCCCCGCTCGACGGGCCCCGGGTCGAGGGCGAGGCCCTGGCGGCGCTCGGCGCCATTCAGGGAGAAGTGATCATCGGCGCCTGATGCAGGCTGGCTCAAGTTGCCAATCACACCGCCGATAAGACGATATACCAAGCACAAGGACGCCTGTTCGAGCCACGGGCCCTCTGGCGTTCTGTCACACTGGTCACACTACACAGGAATCACGACATGGCCTCGATTTCATCGCTCGGCATAGGCTCCGGCCTCGACCTCAATGGGCTGCTCGACCAGCTCGAGGCGGCGGAACGCAAGCAGCTGGAACCCATCGTGGCCCAGCAGCAGAGCTATGAGGCCAAGATTTCCGCCTACGGCACCCTGGAAGGATCGCTCGAGAGCTTCAAGGAAGCGGTCGACAAACTGGGAGACCCGACGCTCTACCAGAGCCTGTCGAGCAGTGTCTCCGGTGAAGGCATCACTGCCAGCGCCAGCCAGGCCGCAAGCCCCGGGCGCTACGACGTATCGGTGACCCAGCTGGCCCGGGCCCAGAGCCTGGCCAGTGACGGTTTCGCGACCAAGGATAGCGAGCTTGGCGCCGGCACCCTGTCACTGACCGTGGGTGGCGAAGACATCAGTATTACCCTCAGCCAGGAAGACAGCACCCTGGAAGGCCTGCGCGATGCCATCAATGACGCCGAGGCCGGCGTCAGCGCCTCGATCATCGATACCGGCGACGCCGACAATCCTTATCGCCTGGTACTCTCCACCAGCGAGACCGGCGTGGACGCCTCCATCAGCGCCATGAGCTTCACCCCTGATGCCGGGGTCACCAGCGATCTGGATACCAAGCTGGCCTTCGATATCGCCACCCCCGACCCCGACGACACCGGCGCTGGCATGCACCAGTCCGTGGCCGGCGCCAACGCCGAGCTCAGCGTCAACGGGATCGCCATCACCAGTGCCTCCAACACGGTCAAGGACGCCATCGAAGGGGTCGAGCTGTCGTTGACCGAGACCGGCGACACCACCGTAAAGGTCGAATACAACAACCTGGCCCTGCGCGAGGCGGTCAGCGGATTCGTCAAGAGCTACAACGAGCTCAAGGGCACCATGGGCACCCTGACCAGCTTCGATGCCGAGACTGGCGCCTCCGGCGAGCTGCTGGGCGATGCCACCCTGCGCAGCATCGAGTCGCGGCTGCGCGGCACCCTGACGGGCGGCGTCGCCCAGGGCGAATTCCGCAGCCTGACCGATATCGGCATCACCCTGCAGCTGGACGGCACCCTGGAGCTGGATGAAGACCGCCTGAACGAGGTCATCACCACCCAGCGCAACGATCTTGCCAGCTTCTTCACCGGTGGTGAGGACGGTGTCGGCCTGGCCGACAGTCTCGATGACACCCTGGCCGCCATCCTGGATGACGGTGGCCTGCTCGACAATGCCACCAGCGGCCTCGAGACCCGCATGGAGAGCCTCGAGCGCCAGTACGAACGTACCGAGAAAAGCATCGATGCCACCGTCAGTCGCTACCGCACTCAGTTCGGCCAGCTGGACAGCATGATCGCCAGCATGAACCAGACCAGCAGCTATCTGACCCAGCAGTTCGATGCCCTCAATGCTCAGTTGAATCAATGACGTTGCGTCCACAACGATGATGTCGTCAGCCCCACGACAAGAGGAAGAGTGAGATGAACCAGGCACAGGCCACTTACGGCCGCGGCCGCGGCGCCGGCGCCTATGCGCGCATGGGAGTAGAAAGCGGCGTGATGTCGGCCAGTCCGCATCAATTGATCGTGATGCTGTTCGACGGCGCCCAGGCCTCGATTCGCGCCGCCAGGCTACACCTGGAAGACGGCAACATCGCGGCCAAGGGCGCCGCCATTTCCAAGGCTCTCGACATCATCAACAGCGGCCTGCGTGCTGTTCTGGATGGCGACAAGGGTGGGGAGGTGGCGATCCAGCTGGATAGCCTCTATGACTACATCGCCCGCCGTCTGCTCGATGCCAACCTGCGCAACGATGTCGCTGGCCTCGACGAAGCCGAACGCCTGATCGAGGAAGTCGCCTCGGCCTGGCGCGAGATCGGCACCCCTAATCACCCCTGAGCGCCCGAGGTTCTCCATGCCCCCGCTTGCCGAGTACCACAGTACCGACACCGCGACCCTGCTGCTGACTCGCTACGAAGCGCTGCTAGCGCTGACCGAGCAGATGCTGGCCATGGCCAGCGAGCATGACTGGGACGGTCTGGTGCGTCTGGAAACGGACTACGTGACCCAGGTCACGGCGCTTCAGGGCCCCTTGCCCGCAGACGGCATGAGCGATACCCAGCGCCAGCGTCTGGGTGAGCTGCTCGAGGCCATCCTGCACAATGACCTGGTATTGCGTGAACGTCTGGTCGAACGGCGAAACGAGCTGGGCGAACTGCTCAACGTCTCTCGTAACCAGCAGGATCTGCACCGTGCCTACACCGGCGGTCGCGTGGTGAACGCCGGCGCTCGCTTCCGTCGTGAGACGCCGTGAGCGGCATCACTCCGCTGATCGACACCCTGCTCCACCAGGTGCTGGGCAAGCGTGTCGATGTGCCCCCCGCCAAGGACCCCAACGCCCCGGTCAAGCCGATCGACCCAGGTCGCGGGCCGGGCGCCGTGCACAGCGACTCGCGGCTGGACGCTAGACGTACCGCTCACAGCAGTGTCACCACCTCCGCGCCTGCTTCAGCCGGTGGGGACACTGCACCAAGCGCTGACCGACCCGCCTCGACCATCACCCAGCTCAGCGCTCCGGGAGCACGTATCGCTGAGCTGCTGGCGCGATTTCCAGCACCGCCTTCGGCGTTGTCGCCGTCACGTCCGCTGCTGGCAACACCACCAGGGCCTGCAGCGGCTGCCCAGCCATCCCCCGCAACGCTGTCGCCAGCCGCAAGCTCGCCACCTCCGCCGGCAGCAACCGCGGCCAGCTCTGCCGCCGCAGCCTCCCTTGCTAGCCGACCGCCTGCGAGTGCGCCTGTTGCTAGTGCGCCTGTGGCTGGCTCACCCGTTGCAGGCGCACCTCTGGCTGGCCCTTCGACCCCAGCAGTGGCCCAGTTGGCCGAGCGCCTTGGCTCCAGCGTGCGTGACAGTGGCCTGTTCTACGAATCCCACCTGGGACGCTGGCTGGGTGGCGAGCTGGATCGCGCCCAACTCGCTCGGGAGCCACAGATGTGGCGCCCCCTGGTCTTCCGCCCCCTCAGCGATCCCAGCGTGGCGCCTTCGAGCCCATCGGCACTACAGGCGCCCTGGCGAACCACCCAACCCGCCGGCTTCCTGCCCAGCCTGGCACCGGTGGCCCATCCTCGGGGCGATGTCCTGGTCGAAGCGGGCGAGCGGCCCGCAGGGCGCCAGGAACCCGCGCAGCCGACCGGCGTTCACGAGAGCCTGGCGCCGCTGGTTCGCCATCAGCTAGAGCTGCTCGCCGCCCCCGTCCTGCGCTGGGAAGGCGATGTCTGGAGCGGGCTGTTCATGGCCCTGGCCATCCATCCGCCTCAACGCGAACCCGATCGGCGCGAAGGGGGCCAGCAACGCGGAGAGGAGCCTGGCGACGAGGGTGCCTGGCGCACGGACATCCAGCTCACATTGCCCGACCACGGCACGCTCAGCGTCACTGCCGTGGTCGGACAACAGCACCTCAAACTGATTCTTGCCACCGCCAGCGAACCCCTCAGGCAGCAGCTGGAACAGGGCCGCGCAACCCTGATCCAACGCCTGAGCGGCCATGGCGTTGGCGAGGTGAGCATGACCATCCAGCGAGGCGCCGACAATGACGGATGACACGCCTTCACGGCGCCAGGCCGTTGCCCTGGCTTACGGCGAGGGAGACAGTGCGCCCAGGGTGATCGCCAAGGGCTATGGGGACATTGCTGCCCGGATCATCGACCAGGCGCGCCAGCAGGGCATCCACGTCCACGACGAACCCGCCCTGGTGGGTCTGCTGATGCAGTTGAATCTGGATGAACAGATCCCGCCTGCGCTTTACCAGGTCATTGCCGAGCTGCTGGTATGGATTGGCGAGCTGAATGATGTAAGCAATGAAACAAAAAGGTAAATAAATGTACGACGCTAAGTTTACTTGGATTTTTATGGCGTCGTAAGCGTCGGTTTTCTATGAACATTCATTTTTCTTGATACATATCAGCCAACCAGCGTTGATGCGTTGGCGGCACTCTTGCCTTGCGCCACACTGTTACTGATCGACAATACCCCGGACGAAGGAGTGAAGACGAACACGTAAACGTCACACAGTGGCGATACTCTTCGTCCGCATCCCCAGGGGTGTAACAGTTTTATCTAAAGCTGGCGATGATCAGCAAAAAAGAAAACGATCAAGGCAGGGAACCTATGAGCAGTCACTCACTGATCGACGAGATTCAGGAATTGAATCTTGCCTATCTTTTGCTGGCGCAGCGCTTGCTGGCCGAAGACCGCACCACTGCCAGGCTACGCCTGAACATCAGTGAGGAACAGGCGGATCTTCTCGAGAGCTTCAACGCACGCCAATTGACCCGCCTGTCCCGCACCAACCAGCTGCTGTGCCAGCTTGGCATCGGTTCCACCGACCAGCTGCGCCAAGTCGTGGACAACCCGCGGGAGCAGGGACTTGCCCATCTTCATTCTTCCCTGCTGATGGCCTGCAACTCGGCTCGCGCCGGAGGGGCATGACCATGAGCACCAAGAGTCTGGTCGAGGAGATGCACCAGGTTCAGCTTGCGATCGATTTGATCGAGCTGGGCGCTCGTCTTCAGGTACTCGAAACGGAAACCGACCTGAGCCGGGCGCGCCTGATTCGCCTGTTCAAGGAAGTTCGCGGCATGTCTCCGCCCAAGGGCATGCTGCCGTTCTCCACGGACTGGTTCATCACCTGGCTGCCCAACATCCATTCCTCGCTGTTCTATGCCTACTACCAGCGCCTGCTGGAGCAGGACTGCGAGCGCATGGAGGCGTTCGTCAAGGCGTACCGGCTGTATACCGAGCAGGTCGACATCGACGCCGCCGAGCCGGTGCTGGGCCTGACCCGCGCCTGGACCCTGATCCGCTTCTTCGAAAGCGACCTGCTGCAGCTGAACGCCTGCACCCGGTGCCAGGGACATTTCGTGGCCCATGCCCACTCCCCCAGCCATGACTATGTGTGCGGCATCTGCCAACCCCCATCCCGTGCCGGCAAGACCCGCCGTCGCCAGGCGCTGACACAGGACGGCGTCAGCGCCGAGCCGATCGCCCGACCGGTCAAGCACCAAGCCTGATCCAGCCCCGCGCCGTGGGCTTCGCAGCAAGCCCCGGCGTGGTGGTTCCTGCCTCTCTCGCTCCGATTCAGCTCACCTCAGCGGCCCGATCCTCGCCGCCCAGCCCAGCACCGCCGTTGGAATAGCTTGGCGCTCTTCGCGACCACGATGGAGCCGGTGCAAACCCCGGCCCGCCGCGAACAGGCACTTTTTTTCCATGAACGCTGATTTCACGCTCAAGTCCTGCGTGACCAGGCCGATAACACCAGCAGAACGTCTTCCACGTCCCAGCAAAGGATAGTCGTCGTGCTGATACCCATCGGATTCGCGGTCGTGCTGCTGTCGGTGTTCGGAGGCTTCGTGCTCTCCGGCGGCAGCCTGGGCCCGCTGTTCCAGCCGACCGAACTGCTGATGATCGGTGGTGCCGGTCTCGGTGCTTTCATCGCCTCCAACCACGGCAAGGCGCTCAAGGCGACCTTCCGCATCTTCCCGCGCCTGAAACGCTCCAAGCGTTATGACAAGGCCATGTACATGGAGCTGATGGCGCTGCTCTACCGGATTCTGGCCAAGGTCCGGCGCGACGGCATGCTCGGGATCGAGCGGGATATCGACAACCCCGCCGAGAGCGCGCTGTTCAGCGAGTATCCCAAGGTGCTCGCCGACCCCATGATCATGAACTTTCTGACCGACTACCTGCGCCTGATGGTCGCCGGCAGCATGGATCCCATGGAGATCGACGAACTGATGCTCCATGAGATCGAGATGTTCGAACAGGAAGCGCATATCCCCGCCGATGCCATCGCCAAGGTCGGCGACGCCATGCCGGCCTTCGGGATCGTGGCCGCGGTCATGGGCGTGGTGAAGGCGCTCAGCGCTTCCGCCGCCGACCCTTCCGAGATGGGCGTGATGATTGCCCACGCTCTGGTCGGCACCTTCCTCGGGATTCTGCTGGGATATGGCTTTATCAGCCCACTGGCCAGCCGCATCGAGCGTCAGACAGGCGAGTCGGTGAAGATGCTGCAATGCCTGCGTGTCACTATGCTGGCCAGCCTGCATGGCTACCCGCCGCAGCTGGCGGTGGAATTCGGCCGCAAGGCGTTGCACACCAGCGAGCGCCCCAGCTTCAAGGAGCTGGAAGATCACGTGCGTGACGCCAAGGCTGGCGCGGGGGCGGCATGAGCAGCGCCGACCAGCGTCGCCCCATCATCATCCGCCGCAAGAAAGTGGTGCATCGTCACCATGGAGGCAGTTGGAAGATCGCCCTGGCCGACTTCATGACCGCACTGATGGCGCTGTTTCTGGTGATGTGGATCCTGTCATCCTCCAGCCGCGAGACCCGCGAGGGGGTCGCCGACTACTTCAGCATGCCGCTGCTGGCGTCGATGACCAACGGTGACAGCGTCGCCATGAGCCCCCAGGTCATTCCTGGAGGCGGACCCGACGTGACCAGCCAGCAGGGCGAGCGCATGCGCATCGACCTGAAGCGCCAGACCCGGCCCAGCGAGCAACAGCGCCGGGCCTTTCGCAACCTGCAGCAGCGTATCGAGCTGGCCATCCAGCAGGACCCCAAGCTGCGTGGCCTGCGCGATCAACTGCGTTTTGACATGACCCAGGAAGGCCTGCGTATTCAGCTCCTGGACGATGAGCAGCGTCCGATGTTCGCGCTGGGAAGCGATCGGGTGGCGCCCTACCTGCGGGACCTGCTGCGTACCATGGCTCCCCTGCTCAATGACCTGCCCAACGACCTCAGCATCAGCGGCCACACCGATAGCCTGGCCTACCTCAACAGCAACGGTAGCTACAGCAACTGGGAGCTGTCCTCGGACCGCGCCAATGCGTCGCGCCGCGAGCTGATCGGCGGCGGCCTCGACAGTGGCAAGCTGCTGCGCGTGGCCGGTCTGGCCGACCAGGTCGTCATGCCCGACACCCAGGCCGACGACCCGATAAACCGCCGCATCGAGCTGGTGGTGCTGTTTCCCAGTGTGGCCGAGCTGATCCGTCATCCCGGCACGCTGGATCCGCGCTCCACGCCCCCCACCAGCAATGACAACAGGGCACTGATGGCAGGCCCCCTCGAGAACATCGAAGCGCGCTTCCAGGGCGCCCTGGCCAATGCCACGACAGCGCCGTCCGACGAGCCCCACTGACCCCGGGTGACACACGCATGGATATCACCGATTTCTACGACACCTTCTTCGAGGAAGCCGAAGAACTGTTGGCAGACATGGAGCGCCATCTGCTGGAGCTTGACCCGGCGGCGCCGGACACCGAGCAGCTCAACGCCATCTTTCGTGCCGCCCACTCCATCAAGGGCGGCGCCGGCACGTTCGGCTTCGACGTGTTGCAACGCACCACACACCTCTTCGAGAACCTGCTCGACCATACCCGCCGGGGGGAGCTGCGCCTGCGCCCCGACATCGTCGATATCTTTCTGGAAACCAAGGACATGCTCAACGACCAGCTGGACGCCTATCGCAACGAACAGGCGCCGGATCAAGAGGCCTACGAGCGCATCTGCCAGACCCTGAGGACGCTGGCCCTGGAAGAGATCGGCCAGTCTCTGGATGGCGGCCATGAGGCAGCACCAGCGCCAACGCCCGTCACGCCACCAGAGCCTGAGGCCGCCCCGGCCGAGGACGCGCCCACCCTCCCGAGCGCAGGAGACCGACTGCTAGTCGCGCTGATCGGCGTCGGCGACAAGGACCGGGAACTGCTGGTGGAAGAGCTGGCCCAGCTGGGCGAGGTGGTGGAACAGCGCGGCGATGCCGAGCGCTACGAAGTGGTGCTGTCCACCAGCGTCAGCGCCGAAGATATCGAGGCGGTGATGTGCTTTATCGCCGAACCAGAGCAGGTAGCGATAAGCACCGCAGCCTCATCCAACGCGGCCGCTGACGTGCACGCGCAGGCAACAGGCAGCGAGCCGGAGGCTTCTTCACAGGGCGCTTCTTCACAGGGCTCTGCTTCCACCGACTCTCCGTCCACATCGCAGCCTGACTCGACGCCCCCTGCTTCGACGCCCCCTGCCTCTACGCCTCCTGCCAAGGCGGCGGCTGGTGCCGAGCGCAAGACCAGCGCGAAACCGGCCAAGGAAAACAGCTCCATCAGGGTGTCGGTGGACAAGGTCGACCAGATCATCAACCTGGTCGGTGAGCTGATCATCACCCAGTCCATGCTCGATCAGACGGTCAGCGAGCTGGACGGCGCCGCCGATCCGCGCCTGCTCAACGGGATGAACCTGCTGCAGCGCAATGCCCGGGACCTGCAGGAAGCCGTGATGTCGGTGCGCATGGTGCCCATGGACTATGTCTTCAGCCGCTACCCCAGACTGGTTCGGGACCTGGCCGGCAAGCTCGACAAGGAAGTGGAGCTGACCACCGAAGGCGAGTCCACCGAGCTCGACAAGAGCCTGACCGAACGCATCATCGACCCCCTGACGCACCTGGTTCGCAACAGCCTGGATCACGGTATCGAGTCTCCCCAGACCCGCCTGGCCGCCGGCAAGCCCGCCACCGGACGCCTGACCCTGTCGGCCCAGCACCAGGGCGGCAACATTCTGATCGAGGTGATCGACGACGGTGCCGGACTCGACCGTGAACGCATCCTGGCCAAGGCCAGAGACAGCGGCCTCAGCGTGTCCGACAGCATGAGCGATGACGAGGTCTGGCAGCTGATCTTCGCACCGGGCTTCTCGACCGCCGCCCAGGTCAGCGACGTGTCTGGCCGCGGAGTCGGCATGGACGTGGTCAAACGCAACATCCAGGCCATGGGCGGTCACGTGGAAATTCTGTCGCGCCAGGGCCAGGGCACCACCACCCGCATCGTGCTGCCGCTGACCCTGGCCATCCTCGACGGCATGTCGATCAGGGTCGGCGACGAAACCTTCATCCTGCCCCTGTCGGCGGTGCTGGAGTCGCTGCAGCCGTCCAGGGAGCACCTCTATTCCATGGCCGGCGATGACCAGGTGCTGCAGGTTCGCGACGAATACCTGCCGGTGGTGGCGGTACACGAAGCGCTGGATGTCGCCAATGCCCGAACCGAGATCACCGAGACCATCGCGGTCATCGTCCAGGGCGAGGGCCGCCGCTATGCCCTGCTGGTGGACGACCTGATCGGCCAGCAGCAGGTCGTGGTGAAGAATCTCGAGACCAACTACCGGCGAGTCCCCGGTGTCTCTGCCGCCACCATCCTCGGTGATGGCAGCGTGGCGCTGATCCTCGATATCGCCGATCTGCACCGGCTGCATCGGGAGAAGCGCCAGCGCAAGCCCCGCGACCTCGCTAGCCAGACCGCCTCTCACTCCCTGACGGAGGACCTTTCAGCATGAACCAGCACACCGATCTGGCGGCACAGGCCGCCACCGACCTGAGCCATCGTGAATTTCTGGTGTTTTCCCTCGGTGACGAGGAATACGCCATCGACATCCTCAAGGTTCAGGAGATTCGTGGCTACGAGAACGTCACCCGCATCGCCAACGCTCCGGCCTTCATCAAGGGTGTCACCAACCTGCGTGGCGTGATCGTTCCGATTGTCGACCTGCGCATCAAGTTCCACCTGGAACGCGTGGAGTACGGCGGCCAGACCGTGGTCATCGTGGTCAACGTGGGCACACGGGTGGTCGGCATCGTGGTCGATGCGGTCTCCGACGTCATGACCCTGGCGCCGGACCAGATCAAGCCAGCGCCGGAATTCGGCGTGACCCTGTCGTCGGACTACCTGAGCGGTCTGGGCAGCCTCGATGACCGCATGCTGGTACTGGTGGACATCGACAAGCTGCTGACCAGCGATGAAATGGCCCTGGTCGAGCACGCCGGCGCCAGCGCCTGAACACGCCCCTGACGACTCCAACGCCCCACGGCTGACAAGAAAAGACGCCCCAATAGGAATGGCACGTGAAGCGACTCAACGACATGACGGTAAGACTGAGCTGGACCCTGGTACTCGGCACCTTCGCGCTGCTGGTACTGGTGCTCAGCGGCCTTGGCCTGTACATCACCTCGCTTAGTGAGAATTCGATCCAGCGACTCAATGAAGTCAATGTCGATCAGCAGTCGACGCTCAATCGGGTCAATTCCCAGCAGCTTTTCGTACAGGTGGAGCTGCGCGACATCCAAGCCGGACTGCTCGACGCCGTCTGGCCTGAGGAGCGGGACCCCCTGACCGCCGCCGCCGCCGCGCTGGACGCCCAGCTGGTCCAGCTCAAACAGACCTTTGACGAGTTCATGGCCTTGCCGGCACGGCCCGAACAGGCGGAGCGGATCGCTGCTGTCGAAGCCAGCTTTCATGCTCTGGTCGATGACGGTCTGGCCCCGCAGCAGGCCGCGCTGGCAGCGGGCAATACCGATGCCTTCACCCAGGGTCGCGAGAACCTGATCGGCCTGAGCACAGCCTTCTATACCGCGGCGGTCGACTTCTTCGTCACGGCCGAGCACAACGGTCATGCCCTGTACGACACCTTTCTCGAGCGCATGAGCCTGCTGCAATGGGCCATCATTGCGGTACTGGTGATCGCTGCCCTGACCATCGCTGGCGTGCTGTGGGGAGTGACCATCAACGTCATTCGTCCGTTGGGCAGGCTGGTTGGCTACTTCGAAGCCGTGGAGGGAGGACGCCTCGACCAGCAGATTCCTCAGCGCGGCAACAACGAGATCGGCCGTCTTTACGCCTCCCTGGCCAAGATGCAGGCCGGGCTCGCCAGTACCGTCGGTGCCGTGCGCGACAGCGGCGACCTGATCTACCGTGGCGCCCAGCATATCGCCAGCGGCAACAACGACCTGTCCGCGCGCACCGAGCAGCAGGCGGCAGCCCTGGAAGAAACCGCCTCGAGCATGGAAGAGCTGTCCTCCACGGTCAGCCAGAACGCCGACAACGCACGCCAGGCCAGCCAGCTGGCCAATGAGGCCAGCAGTGCCGCTGGCCGTGGCGGCGACGTGATGGAATCGGTCGTCACCACCATGCATGACATCCGCTCTGGCTCCCACCGGGTAGCGGACATCGTCGGCACCATCGATGCCATCGCCTTCCAGACCAACATCCTGGCGCTGAATGCGTCGGTGGAAGCCGCCCGTGCCGGTGAACATGGCCGCGGCTTCGCCGTGGTCGCCGAGGAAGTGCGCAAGCTGGCCAGCCGCTCCTCCGAGGCGGCCCGCGAAATTCGCGAGCTGATCGACGCCTCCTTGAGCCAGGTCGGCTCCGGCTCCGAGCTGGTCGATGAAGCCGGCGGGGTCATGCGCGAGCTGGTGAAGGCGGTGACGCGGGTCAGCGACATCATGGACGAAATCGCCTCTGCCACCACCGAACAGAGCCACGGCATCGGCCAGGTCAACGACGCCATCACCCAGATGGAACAGGTCACCCAGCAGAACGCCCAGCTGGTGCAGCAGGCAGCATCGGCCTCCAATCAGCTTGAGGCCGAGGCCAGCCGCCTGACCGCCACCATGAGCCGCTTCCAGCTTGTCGAAAGCGGTGAGCGCCAGCGCCAGGACGACCTGACCCGCTGGATGCCGGCGCTGCGCTCGAGTCAGCGCGATGCCGACGCCAGCCGTCACGCGCAACAACGCAACGAACACGCCAGCAGTACCACCAGCCGCGCAGACGGCAATGCGAGTGAAGAGGAGTGGGAGTCGTTCTGACGCCCTGACCAGAACCGCGCTGGCGTGCCCCTAAACACCCAGCGCGGAGCCCAAAAAGAAACACATAAGAACACCGCCACGCAGGGGGCATGATGCGCAACAATCAACCCACGACACAACGAGAGTTCGTCCTCGACGACGAGCACTTCCTGATCTCCCGTACCGACCTTCAGGGCCGTATCACCTACGCCAACCCGGCGTTCGTCGAGGTCAGCGGCTTCAGCCGTGACGAGCTGGTCGGCGCCCATCACAACCTGGTGCGCCATCCGGACATGCCGCCAGCGGCCTTTGCCGATCTGTGGAAGACCCTGAAGGCTGGGCGCAACTGGCAAGGCCTGGTCAAGAACCGGCGCAAGAATGGCGACTTCTACTGGGTCAAGGCCAGCGTATCTCCGCTGGAAGAAGGCGGTGAGGTCGTGGGGTACGCCTCTGTCCGTACCAAAGCCTCTGCCGATGAGGTGGCGCTTGCCGAGCGCGCCTACGCGGACTACCACGCGGGCAAGCGTCGCCCTCGCTTCGTCCTGCGCCAGGGTGAGCTGAAGCGACGTGGCCTGCTGGGCGCCCTGGGCCGCCTGAACCTGACCAGCATGAAGGCCCGCCTGATCGGCCTGATCGGCGTCGCCGTGCTGCTGCTGGCCACCAGCGGCGCGGTGGGTCTGTACGCCGAGCGTCAGGCGGAAAGCCACCTGGCCGCCATTCACCAGGATGGTCTGCAGGACGTGGCCCGGCTGCAGCGCATGGATCAGCTGATCACCCAGGGCTACCAGTCGCTGGTCGGCAAGGAACGCATGGCGCTGATGGACAAGCGCGAAGAGCATGCCGCCAACCTGGCGGGCATTCAGGAAAGCCTAACGAAGCTATGGGACGGCTATCACGCCCGTGAGGTCAACCAGACCGCGCTGGCGGACGCCTTCGACACCCAGTTGAACGACTATCTGGAAGAAGGCCTCGGCGCCTCCATTGATATCCTGTCCGGTGATGACAGCTACGAAGTGTTTGTGGCCCTGCCCAATCATATCGGCGGTGTGGAGGCCCAGGGCAAGGCGCTGTCGAATCGCGTTACCAGTCTGATCCAGGACAAGCAGGCGTCCGCCAATGCCCTGGCCATGCAGGCCAACCAGATGCAGCAAAATATGCTGATGGTGCTCGCCGGCGTTCTCGGCGCAGGCCTGTTGCTGTTGGTGCTGATTGGCACCCTGACCCTGCGCGCCATGCTCAAGCCACTGCGCGATGTGCAGCGCTTCAGCCTGCAGATCGCCTCCGGCAATCTCGGTGCCCAGGTCCCGCGTGCCCGCCGCGATGAGTTTGGCCAGGTCGTCTCTGGCCTCGACGTCATGCGCAAGAGCCTCGGCAGCATCGTCGGCGACGTCAACCGCGCCATCGCCCAGGTCACGCCTGCGGTGGGTGAGATCGCGCGTGGCAACGAAGACCTGTCGGCACGTACCGAACAGCAGGCGTCGTCGTTGCAGCAGACCGCCGCCAGCATGGAAGAGATGACCACCACGGTGGCCCATAACAGCGACAACGCCCGTCAGGCCAGCGGCCTGGCCTCTGACAACGCTGAACGGACCCAGGCCACCGGCGAGCTGATGCAGCGCCTGGTCGGCAACATGGGGGAGATCACCGAAGGGTCACGCAAGATGGCCGAGATCATCTCGACCATCGATGCCATCGCCTTCCAGACCAACATCCTGGCACTGAACGCCTCGGTCGAAGCCGCCCGTGCCGGTGAGCAAGGCCGTGGCTTTGCGGTGGTGGCCGGAGAGGTGCGCACCCTGGCCGGGCGCTCCGCCGATGCCGCCAGCGAAATTCGGGCACTGATCGACGATGCCAACCAGCGCGTGGATGGCGGTGCCGCTCTGGTACGTCAAGCCGAGGCATCCATGACCGAGGTCATGGAAGCCACCACCCGGGTTAATGACATCATGGCGGAGATAACCGCAGCGTCCAACGAGCAGAGCAACGGCATCGTGCAAATCAATCAGGCCGTCGCCGAAATGGACCAGGTCACCCAGCAGAACGCCGCTCGGGTGCAGACGTCTGCCGCTGCCGCCATGCGCTTGCGGGATCACAGTGAGGCGCTGTCGTTCGCTATCCGCGCCTTCCGTCTCAAGGGCGCCGTGCGCGAAGAGGTCAGTGAACAGCCCGACACCACGCGCCGCCCGGCTGCCAACGAGCCAGCGCCCTCCCGCGCAGCTCCTGCGGCCCCATCATCACACCACGAGGAGTGGGAAGCCTTTTGAACGACCCCCTGGCAGCCTCTATCAGCGGTCATCCGAGCGAGGCCATGGCCTCGCTCGAGCGCGACCTGCTGTTGACCGAACGAGACTTTTCTCGCATTCGTCAGCTGATCTACGAGCGGGCCGGTATCGTGCTGGCCGAGCACAAGCGCGAGATGGTCTACAGCCGTCTGGCCAAGCGCCTGCGCCATCACGGCCTGGTACGCTTCAGTGACTACCTGGAGCGGCTCGAACAGCGCCCGGACGCCAGGGAATGGGAAGCCTTCACCAACGCCCTGACCACCAACCTCACGGCCTTCTTCCGTGAGGCCCACCATTTTCCCTTGCTGGCAGAGCACGCTCGTCAGCGCTCCGGCGGCTACCGCGTCTGGAGCGCCGCCGCCTCTACCGGCGAGGAGCCCTACTCCATCGCCATGACCTTGAGCGATGCCCTTGGCGGCAACACCGCCAATCTGGAGGTCATCGCCACCGATATCGATACCGAGGCCCTGGCCCGCGCCCGGGCCGGGGTCTACAGCATCGAGCAGCTGTCGCGGCTTGACCCGGCCCTGCTGAGGCGCCACTTCCTGCGGGGAAAGGGACGTCAGGAGGGTATGGCTCGAGTCCATCCCGAGCTCAGCCGTCGGGTCAGCTTCAACGCCCTCAACCTGCTCTCGCCCAGCTGGGGGCTGGAGGGGCGTTTTGACGCCATCTTCTGTCGTAACGTCATGATTTATTTCGACAAGCCGACCCAAAAGCGCATCCTCGAGCGATTTGCCCCCCTGCTCAAGCCTGACGGTCTGCTGTTCGCCGGACATTCCGAGAACTTTTCCCAGATCACCGCCGCCTTCCGCCTGCGCGGGCAGACGGTCTACCAGTTGCCAGGCGCCCTGACAGACGCCTAAAGATCGGCGCGCGCCTGCCGATAATCCTGGCATGGACCACCCAGAGGAGAGCGGCTTGAGTGCCCCCAAGATCAAGGTGTTGTGCGTCGATGATTCGGCACTGATTCGCAACCTGCTCAAGGAAATCATCCAATCCCAGCCGGATATGGAAGTGGTGGCAGTGGCGCCGGATCCCCTGGTGGCGCGCGATTTGATCAAGCGCCACGACCCGGACGTGCTGACGCTGGACGTGGAAATGCCGCGCATGGACGGGCTCGACTTCCTTGAGCGACTGATGCGGCTGCGACCGATGCCCGTGCTGATGGTGTCGTCACTGACCCAGGCCGGCTCGGACATCACCCTGCGGGCGCTTGAGCTTGGCGCGCTGGATTTTGTGGCCAAGCCGACCCTTGGCATCCGCGACGGCATGCTCGACTACGCCAATGACATTGCCGACAAGATACGCGCTGCTGCGCGCTCTCGGCCGCGTCAGACCAAGCCTCGGGAAGCCCCACCACAGCGCCTTTCGGCACCCATCATCGGCAGTGAAAAGCTGGTCGCCATCGGGGCCTCCACCGGCGGCACCGAAGCCATTCGGCAGGTGCTAGAGCCACTGCCTGCCGCCAGCCCGGCGATCATCATCACCCAGCACATGCCTGGGGGCTTTACCCGTTCCTTCGCAGAACGCCTCGACCGGCTGTGCCAAATCGCCGTCAAGGAAGCCAGCGACGGCGAGCGCCTGTTGCCGGGCCATGCCTATATCGCCCCCGGCGATCATCACCTGGAACTCGCCCGCAGCGGTGCCAACTACATCGCGCGACTTCACGCAGGCCCACCGGTCAACCGTCACCGCCCCTCGGTGGACGTGATGTTCGACTCCGTGGCACGCCTGGCGGGTGCCAATGCCGTCGGCGTGCTGCTGACCGGCATGGGCAAGGACGGTGCGGCGGGCCTGTTGCGCATGCGCGAGGCCGGCGCCAAGACCCTCGCCCAGGACGAAGCCAGCTGTGTGGTGTTCGGCATGCCGCGGGAAGCCATCGCCCTGGGCGGCGCCACGGAAGTGATTGCATTGCCCGACGTCGCGCCGCGCATCCTGGCGCTGGTGGCCGCAGCAGGGCGCGCCCAACGTGTTTGATCATCGCCCTGGGCAGGGCGCCGTCAGCTAGAGGACTCTACCGTGGCAAGACTTCATCATATTCGCCTGCACACCCTGATGGTGGCGATGCTCGCCAGCCTGCTCGTGGCGGCCATTGTCGGCCTCGGGATCGGCATGCTGAGCAGTCACAAGGCCGCCCAGACCCTGTCTCTGCTCAATCGTATCAACGTCGAGCAGCTCAACGCCGTCAGCCGCGGTGACGCGCTGCTCAATGAGGCCCTGCTGGAAGTGGAAGTGGCATCAGGCGGCGTCAATCAGGAACTGGTGTCCGGACTTGGCCATGCCAGGGAACTGGTCGAACGCGCCAGGACCCACTTCGAACGCTTTGCCGCCGTGCCACGCACCGCCCAGGGAGACGCCACGGGGCAGTTGATCGAAGACCGCTATCCCCAGGTCATCGAGGGCGCGATGACACTGATCGACGCGCTGGAAGCCGGCGACATGACGCGCTTCACCGCGGGCAGCCGTCAACTGGCACCGCAGCTTGACGCCCTCAACGACGTGCTCGACGACTTCAGTCACTACGCCGACCGCCGTGGCGATGTCATCAAGGCCGACTTCGAACGCCAGGTGGCCACGGACCGCCTGCTCGAGATCGCTGCCCTGGTGATGATCCTGCTGGCGGTGCTGGGCGCCTACCTGCTGCTGCGAAGCCTGGTGATCAAACCGCTCAAGCGCGCGGTGAATACCCTGGACGCGATCGCCCACGCCGACCTCTCCCAGCCCATCGAGGTGCGCGGCAACAACGAGATCAGCCAGCTGTTCACCGCCATGCACCAGATGCAGGCCAAACTGGGCCAGACCGTCAGCGAGGTACGCCACGGCGGCACTCGCATGGCCGACGCCAGTCGCGAGATCGCCGCTGGCAATGTCGACCTGTCGGCACGCACCGAACAGCAGGCGGCATCGATCGAACAGACCGCCGCCAGCATGGACGAACTGACCACCACCGTCGCCCAGAATGCCGATAACGCAGGCCAGGCGCGACATCTGGCGAGCCAGGCCTCGACCACCGCCGAGCAGGGCGGAGACGTGGTCGGGCGAGTGGTCGAGACGATGGAGACCATCAGCCAGGATTCCCGTCAGATCAGCGATATCACCGGGATGATCGACGCCATTGCCTTCCAGACCAACATCCTGGCGCTGAATGCCTCGGTGGAAGCCGCCAGGGCCGGCGAGCAAGGCCGTGGCTTCGCGGTCGTCGCCGGCGAGGTGCGCAGCCTGGCCAGCCGCAGCGCCGAGGCGGCAGGACGTATCAAGACGCTGATCGAGACATCCACCCAGCGTATCGACGGGGGCACCCAGCTGGCACGCCAGGCCGGTGACACCATGGCCGAGGTGGTCAACGCCGTGCGCCGGGTCCACGACATTGTCGACGAGATCGCCGTGGCCTCCCGCGAGCAGAGCGAGGGTATCGGCCAGATCGGACAGGCCGTCACCCAGCTCGACCAGACCACCCAGCAAAATGCAGCGCTGGTACAGCAGGTATCCCGCGCCGCCGAAGACCTGGCCATCCAGGCCCGCCAGCTGGCCACGACGGTAGCCATCTTCCAGCTGCCCGACGATAGCAACGCCGCGCTTTCTCAGCGTGCCCCGGAACCGGCCGCGGACGCGCCAACGCTTGCTGACGCAAGACCGCGCAACGACGAGTCGGCGCCCCCCGCGACACGCACCGCACAACGACACGAAGAAACCGAATGGGAGGCCTTCTAGGCCCCCTCCTCCCCAAGCGAACGATGAGGAACCTGATTCATGGCCGACAAGAACATGCGCATTCTGGTGGTGGACGATTTTCCCACCATGCGACGTATCGTGCGCAGCCTGCTCAAGGAACTGGGCTTCACCAATGTAGAGGAAGCCGAGGACGGACAGGACGGGCTCAACAAGCTGCGTGAAGGCGGCTACGACTTTGTCGTCTCCGACTGGAACATGCCGAACCTGGACGGCCTCGAGATGCTCAAGACCATCCGCGGCGACGACAGTCTGAAGGCACTGCCGGTGTTGATGGTGACCGCCGAGGCCAAGAAGGAAAACATCATTGCCGCGGCCCAGGCTGGCGCCAACGGCTATGTGGTCAAGCCCTTCACCGCCGCCACCCTGGAAGAAAAGCTGAACAAGATCTTCGAAAAGCTCGGCATGTGACGCCAAGGCGTCACCAGGAGACAACGATGACACACCCGCAGATCGCCAGCGCCAACTCCGGTGCACAAGGCGACGACCTGGTCCAGCGCATTGGCCAGCTGACCCGCATGCTGCGCGAAAGCATGCGTGAGCTGGGCCTGGACAAGGAGATCGAAAAGGCCGCAGAGGCCATCCCCGACGCTCGTGATCGTCTCAGCTACGTGGCCAGCATGACGGAACAGGCCGCAGAACGTTCACTCAACGCCATCGATCGCGCCCAGCCTCTGCAGGATAGCCTGAGCGAGCATGCCCAGGCCCTGGACGAGCGCTGGCAGGCCTGGTTCGACGCTCCCAAGGAGCTGGACGACGCCCGCGACCTGGTCAGCGACACTCGCGCCTATCTGGCGATGGTGCCGGAAAACACCCAGGCCACCCAGAAGGAGCTGCTGGAAATCTTGATGGCACAGGATTTTCAGGACCTCACTGGCCAGGTGATCAAGCGCATGATGGACGTCATCCGTGAGATCGAGGACCAGCTGGTGCAGGTGCTCATCGACAATGTGCCTGATACGGATGCCCGCGACAGCCTGCGGCGGCGCAACGAGGACTCGCTGCTCAACGGCCCGCAGATCAAGCCGGAAAGCAGCGACGTGGTGGCCAGTCAGGACCAGGTCGACGATCTGCTGGACGAGCTTGGCTTCTAAGCTCACGCCGTTGTCCATACGCCTGGTGACAGGCCTGCCGTGCGCGTGATCGCCGACGACATCGTTCGGCTGCGGCGCTGAAGCGGCGTCTGACTGCTCTCCCCGGGAATGTCTCTGGGCTTACCTCCATCCGGGGGTAAGCCTGCGTTCTCGTCATCTTTTCGAGCCTTTGATCTGGCTAACAGCGGCGACAATGGGTCATACCAGAATCTGTGCCCATTGACTGCCCATGGCCGATAGCGCGAGCGATCAGGAAAAGACCGAAGAGGCCACCCCCCGACGCCTGGAGAAGGCCAGGGAGGAGGGCCAGGTAGCCCGTTCCCGCGAGCTGGCCACCTTTATGCTGCTGCTGGGCGGTGTGGTCGGGCTGTGGTCGATGGGTGCCATGCTTTACGGTCAGCTAGGTTCGGTCATGGAGCAGGCCTTCCTGTTCGAGCGGCGCGAGGCCATGGAAACCATGCCGATGCTGTCCCAGGCCCTCGACCTGGGTAGCCGCACCCTGATCAGCCTGATTCCCCTGTTCCTGCTGCTGACACTGATCGCGCTGGTGGCGCCGGCGCTGCTGGGAGGCTGGCTGGTGTCGGCCAAGTCGCTCAAGCCGCAGCTGTCCAAGCTCAACCCCGCCAAGGGGCTCAAGCGGATGTTCTCGACCCACGCCCTGGCAGAGCTGGCCAAGGCCATTGCCAAGTCGGTACTGGTCGGCGGCGTCGGCCTGGGCTACGTCTATCTGCATAAGGGCGATGCGCTGGGCCTGATGGAGATGCCGATCGCCGCCGCCCTGGCCGCAGCGATGCGCATGGCGGCCGAAGCCAGCGCCTTGATGGTGCTGACCCTGGTGGTGGTGATCCTGATCGACGTGCCGTATCAGCTCTGGAGCCACGCCAAGAAGCTGCGCATGAGCAAGGAAGAGATCAAGCAGGAACACAAGGAATCCGAGGGCGACCCCCAGGTCAAGGGCCGCATTCGTCAGCAGCAGCAGGCCATGGCCCGCGGGCGCATGATGAGCAAGGTGCCCGAGGCCGATGTGGTCGTGACCAACCCCACCCACTTCGCCGTGGCCTTGAGTTACCGCGAGGGCAACATGGGGGCGCCGCGGGTGGTGGCCAAGGGAGCCGACGCGGTGGCCGCCCGCATCCGCGACCTGGCCCAGGAGGCTGGGGTGCCGCTGCTGGAGGCGCCGCCACTGGCAAGAACGCTCTACCGCCACGTGGATCTCGATCGCGAGATTCCCATGGCGCTGTATACCGCCGTGGCTGAGGTGCTGGCCTGGGCCTTCGGCCTCAAGCGAGCCGCCAGCGAGGGCGAGGCCCCGCCCCCTGCCCCCACGGCCATCGCCGTTCCCGACGAGCTGGCCGTGGCCGCCGATGCGCCCGAACAGGACGTGACTACCGATGAGAGACAGCCATGACCGCTGACACCAGCACCCGATCCAGGCTTGACGGAGCAGGCGGATGAAGTCGTTTTCCCAGTATCTGACGCGCCGCGACTGGATGGCCGAGGTGCCAATGAAGGTGCTGGCCGGGCCGCTGCTGATCATCATGATCCTGTCGATGATGATCCTGCCGCTGCCGCCCTTCGCGCTGGATCTGTTCTTCACCTTCAACATCGCCCTGGCGGTGATGGTGCTGCTGGTCAGCATGTTCACCGAGAAGCCGCTGGACTTCGCTGCCTTCCCGGCGGTGCTGCTGTTCACCACCCTGCTCAGGCTGTCACTCAACGTCGCCTCGACCCGGGTCGTGCTGATGAACGGCCATGAAGGTGGCGACGCCGCGGGCAAGGTAATCGAGGCCTTCGGCCAGTTCCTGGTCGGCGGCAATTTCGCCGTGGGGCTGGTGGTCTTCCTGATCCTGGTGATCATCAATTTCATGGTCATCACCAAGGGCGCGGGGCGCATCGCCGAAGTGGGCGCTCGCTTCATGCTGGATGCCATGCCCGGCAAGCAGATGGCCATCGACGCCGACCTCAACGCCGGCTTGATCGGCGAGGAAGACGCCAAGCGTCGGCGTGCCGAAGTGGCCCAGGAAGCCGACTTCTACGGTTCCATGGATGGTGCCAGCAAGTTCGTACGCGGCGACGCCATGGCGGGCCTGGTGATCATGGTGGTCAACGTCCTTGGCGGCCTGATGATCGGCCTGATGCAGTACGACATGGCCTTTTCCGACGCCGCTCGCACTTACATCCTACTGACCATTGGCGACGGTCTGGTGGCTCAGATCCCGGCCTTGGTCATCTCCACCGCCGCCGGCGTCACGGTCTCCCGGGTCAACACCGACCAGGATGTGGGCCAGCAGATGATCAGCCAGCTGTTCGTCAATCCCAAGGTGCTGCTGCTGGCCGCTGGGGTGATGGGCCTGCTCGGTCTTGTGCCGGGCATGCCCAACCTGGTCTTCCTGCTGTTCACGGGTCTGCTGGCAGGACTTGCCTGGTGGCTATCGCGGCAGTCCGAGAAGCGCCTGGTGGAAGAGCAGGAAAGCGCAACGCCGGCACCTCCCACCGAAGCCCCGGAGGCCAGCTGGGATGATGTGCAGCTGGTCGACACCCTGGGTCTTGAGGTGGGACATCGCTTGATTCCCCTGGTCGATGCCCGCCAGCAGGGTGAGCTGCTGGGGCGGATCAAGAGTGTGCGCAAGAAGTTTGCCCAGGAAGTCGGCTTTCTGCCGCCGGTGGTACATATTCGCGACAACCTGGAGCTCGACGCCTCGACCTATCGCGTCACCCTTAAGGGGGCAGAGATCGGCCGCGCCGAAGCCTGGCCAGGCCGCTGGCTGGCCATCGACCCTGGACAGGTGTCCGGCGAGCTGGAAGGCACACCGACCCAGGACCCCGCCTTTGGCCTGCCTGCCATCTGGATCGATGCCAGCCAGCGTGAGCGCGCTCAGGTCTATGGCTACACCGTGGTCGACGCTAGCACCGTAGTGGCCACCCACCTCAATCACCTGCTGCATCGTCATGCGTCCGAGATGCTGGGTCGCCAGGAAGTACAGAAACTGCTCGACAAGCTGGGCAGTGAACAGAAGTCACTGGTGGAAGAGGTGGTTCCCAAGGCGCTATCGCTGACCGCGTTCACCCGGGTATTACAGCAGCTGCTGGACGAGGATGTGTCGATCCGCGACCTGCGCACGATTCTCGACACCCTGGCAGAACACGCTCCCCATCAACAGGACCCCACCGAGCTGACGGCGCTGGTGAGGATTGCCCTGGGCCGGGCCATCACCGAGCAGTGGTTTGCCGGCCAGGCGTCCCTCAACGTCATCGGCCTCGAACCTCAGCTGGAGCAGGTACTGAATCAGGCGATGAACGGCAACGGTGCGCTCGAACCGGGGCTGGCCCAGACCCTGATGGACCAGACCGAGGCCGCCCTGGCTCGTCACGAAGCGACCGGCGAGCCGCCGGTCCTGGTGGTATCGCCGAACATGCGTCCAGTGCTGGCGCGCTTCCTGCGTCGGCGCCTGCGTCACCTGGTGGTGATGTCCCAGGCCGAAATTCCAGACGACAGGCTACTGCGCGTCACTCATCAAGTGGGGGGCATGTGAACCGCTTCCTGCGTCGCACCGTTAGCGCTGCCGCTGTGGCCATCGCGGTCGTGCTGGCAAGTGCCACCGCCGTGGCCTTTCCGGGCGCCTGGACCGCCAGCGCTCCGCGCCTGTCCGTCGCCTCCAGCCAACTGGAGCGTGATTCAGCGGCGCTGGCACCGCCCGCCGGACACGCCGATGGTGTCGTCGAGCGAGTGGTCTGGCGCTATCGCCAGGCCCCTGGCGCAGGCCTGTTGGCACGCCTGTGCCATGGCCATCGCTGCGTACGCCTGAACGCCGCGCGTGGCAGCACCGAGGCCTTTGCCGGGCTCGCCGCCGCCGGCCCCTTCGTCTTTCGTTTTCGTCTGGCGGAGGGTGCGCCACCGCAGACGGTCGAGGGCATGACCGTGATCGTCAATCACCGTTGACGCTGTCGCCGAGGACAATGCCATGTACACCGCTCAAGGCAGAATGGAGCACCAATCCCAGCTTGAGGCCTACCTTCCCATGGTGCGCCGACAGGCTCTGGCGCTGCAGGTCAAACTCCCCGCCGGGGTGGACCTGGACGACCTGATTCAGGCTGGCATCGTCGGTCTGCTGGAAGCCCTGGGGCGCTTTGACGCCAGCCAGGGCGCCCAGTTCTCGACCTTTGCCAGCCAGCGCGTACGCGGGGCCATGCTGGACGAACTGCGCAGTCGCGACTGGCTGCCGCGCAGTGTTCGGCGCCAGGCGAGGGCCCTGGATCAAGCCACCCGGGAGCTGCAGCAACGCCTGGGCCGCGCCCCCGAAGAGCATGAAATAGCGGCCGCCCTTGATATGGATCTGGTCAGCTATCGGCGCTTGCTCGGCGACGTCAACAACGGCCAGCTGATGCCCTTCGAAGAACTGCTGGCCGAAGGCAACGAGCACCGTTTCAGCGACCAGATTGCTGCTGCGCCGCTGGCAGACCTGTTGGACGGAGAGCGCCGCGAGGCCCTGGTCGAAGCGATTGCCGCCCTGCCAGAGCGCGAGCAGCTGTTGATGGGGCTCTACTATCAGGAAGAGCTCAACCTGAAGGAGATCGGCGCCGTGCTGGGGGTCAGCGAATCGCGGGTGTGTCAGCTCCACAGCCAGGCCGTCAGCCGTCTGCGGGGCTATCTCGCCGACTACTGAGGCGCTGGTGCAAGGCCCTCTGAGGCCACCCTGTGGGCAAGAGTGTCACGCTTTCACCCGCGCTCAAACATAGCCAGCTCTTATCAGGATCATCAGGCCATTCAATTTATCCTATCGTCCGAATCTGCGTAAGGTATGCCCTGTCTTCAGACAACACACCCATCGCTCAAAGGAGACGGGAATGTCCCTGATCAACACCGAAGTCAAGCCGTTCAAGGCCACCGCTTACCACAATGGCGAGTTTGTCGACGTCACCAGCGACAACCTGAAGGGCCAGTGGAGCGTCGTCTTCTTCTATCCGGCCGACTTCACCTTCGTCTGCCCGACCGAGCTTGGTGATCTGGCGGACAACTACGAAGAGTTCAAGAAGCTGGGCGTGGAAATCTACAGCGTTTCCACCGACACCCACTTCACCCACAAGGCGTGGCATGACAGCTCCGAGACTATCGGCAAGCTGCAGTTCCCGATGATTGCCGACCCGACTCTGACCATTTCGCGCAACTTTGAAGTACTGATCGAAGAAGACGGTCTGGCCGAGCGTGGCACCTTCGTCATCGATCCGGAAGGCAAGATCCAGATCGTCGAGATCAACGCTGGCAACATCGGCCGTAATGCCGAAGAGCTGCTGCGCAAGGTCAAGGCTGCTCAGTACGTCGCCGCTCACCCGAACGAAGTGTGCCCGGCGAAGTGGAAGGAAGGCGAAGAGACTCTCGCTCCGTCTCTGGACCTGGTCGGCAAGATCTAAACCTCGCCGATATGCAGTACGGCGCCTCCTGCGAGGCGCCTGTCATCCCGCTGGGATGATCTCCCTTTTCCCCACCGGGCTCCTCGTCCCGATCATCCTACCAGTCGCGCAAGCGAGATCGGGTCCCTGCGGGTTTGGAGGGGTTCGGTGGGGATTCTGCGGTCTGCTCAACGCCCACGCAGCTTGCGCTCGAGCGCGTGACCGAGTGAAGCCGAGTCCGCCGCAGAGTTTTACTTTCCCATAGATACCAGGATTGCCGCTGTCATGTTGGACGACTCTCTCAAGCAACAGCTGAAAGCCTATCTCGAACGCGTCACTCGCCCCTTCGAGCTTGTCGCCACTCTGGATGACGGCGACAAGTCCAAGGAACTCCACGGTCTGCTGAGCGATATTGCCGCACTCAGTGACCATATCAGCCTGTCCACCGACGGCCAGGACCAGCGCGCGCCCTCCTTTGCCCTGCATCGCGACGGAGCCCCTACCGGGGTGGTGTTTGCCGGTATCCCGATGGGCCACGAATTCACGTCGCTGGTGCTGGCACTGCTGCAGGTGGGTGGCCATCCGCCCAAGGCCAGCGAAGAAGTGATCGAACAGATCACGTCCCTCGATGCGGACATGCACTTCGAGACCTACTTCTCGCTGTCGTGCCAGAACTGCCCGGACGTGGTCCAGGCGCTGAACCTGATGGCTATCCTGAATCCGCGCATCTCCCACGATGCCATCGACGGCGCGCTGTTCCAGGACGAAGTGGCATCTCGCGAGATCATGTCGGTGCCCAGTGTCTATCTGAACGGGCAGCCCTTCGACCAGGGCCGCATGACACTCGAACAGATTCTGGCCAAGGTCGACACCGGCGCGGAACAGCGCGAAGCCGAGAAGCTGTCCGCCAAGCAGGCCTTCGATGTGCTGACCATCGGTGGTGGCCCCGCCGGAGCCGCCGCCTCGATCTACGCGGCGCGCAAGGGCATTCGCACTGGTGTGGCGGCAGACCGCTTTGGCGGTCAGGTACTCGACACCATGGCCATCGAGAACTTCATCTCGGTGCAGGAGACCGAGGGTCCCAAGCTCGCCACGGCGCTGGAAGAACACGTCAAGCAGTACGATGTGGATATCATGAATCTGCAGCGGGCTGTGGAACTGGTACCGGCCAGCACCCCGGGCGGCGAGCATGAGGTCCGCTTCGCCTCAGGTGCCAGCCTGCGCTCCAAGACCCTGATCCTGGCCACCGGTGCCCGCTGGCGCGAAATGAACGTGCCCGGCGAGTCCGAGTACCGCAATCGCGGCGTCGCCTATTGCCCCCATTGCGATGGCCCCCTGTACAAGGGCAAGCGGGTTGCGGTCATCGGCGGTGGCAACTCCGGCGTCGAGGCTGCCATCGACCTCGCGGGCATCGTCTCCCACGTGACCTTGTTCGAGTTCATGGACGAGCTGCGTGCCGATGCCGTGCTGCAGAAGAAACTGCGCAGCCTGCCCAATGTCGAGATCATTTCCGGGGCTCGCACCACCGAGATCAACGGCGACGGCAATCGCGTCACCGGCCTCAGCTACGAAGAGCGCTCCAGCGGCGAACTCAAGACGGTCGAGCTGGAAGGTGTCTTCGTGCAGATCGGCCTGGTACCCAACACCGAGTGGCTGAAGGATTCTCCGATCGAACTGTCTGAGCGCGGCGAGATCGTGACCGACGCCCACGCCATGACCTCAGTGCCGGGCATCTTTGCTGCTGGCGACGTCACTACCGTGCCGTACAAGCAGATCGTCATTGCCGTCGGTGAAGGCGCCACCGCTGCTCTCGGTGCCTTTGACTACCTGATCCGGCAGTAGCAAGCACTGAATACATGAGCCCAGCGGTGCCTGGCGCCCGCCGTGCAGCGACTCGACCACGCAGGCATCTATGCAGTGTTCGAGTAAGGAAATCGCCGGCATCGAGACGTAACGACGTTCCCTGACGACATCGCAAGGCCCCCTTGCCCCTGCGATGTCCACGACCTGGAAGGTCGTGACTAGCCTGCCGCCCTCCGGGGCGGCTTTTTTATGCGCTCCAGAGCAATAGCCGCCCATCACACCGTGGCGGCATTCACCAGGGCAGAAGCACCGCTGATATCTGGCAGGCACTCGCCCGCGGCCAGACGTTCCAGGATGATCTCTTCCTGCCGCTGTAACTCCAGGGTGTGATCGATCACTGCATCGACCTCCGAGGGGGGGATGACCACCACGCCATTCTCGTCGGCCAGTACCACATCTCCCGCTGACACCACTACACCGCCGACGCTGACCGGCAGATTCATCGCGCCGCCCTGGTTGGCAAGCTTGGTGGTCAACGACGAGACACCGCGACTCCACACCGGAAAGCGCTTGGCCCTTATGGTCGCAAGGTCCGTGGCGGTGCCATCGATGATCACCCCGGCCAGTCCCAGACGAGAGCCAACCTCGGTCAGTACGCCACCCCAGCAGGCGTGATGTCGGTCGCCCTGACGGTCAATCACCAGGACGTCTCCCGGGCGCAGCAGACGCATCGCATGGTTGAGCAGGGTGCCATCCCCTGGTGGCAGTGACAGGGTGACGGCCACGCCGGCAACACGCACCTCATCGAGCTGACAGCGTATCTCGGGATCGATAAAGCCGCTCTCGCGGAAATGGCCGATGGTGGCGGTCTCGCACATCAGCAGGCGCTCGTGACGGGCTGCCTCCAATGGGGCAGGAAGATCAGCAATGGTGTACATGTAACTCCCGTAATGCCATTACGTAACTAGCACGATAACGGCTTGCAATGATGATTGAGGATCGCTGAGGCCGGTTCAGTAGGTAACGCCAGAATCAGATCAAGCTGGGCAACCAGGTGATCAACGCCGGCACCCAATAGAGCAGCAACATGCCCAGCAGGAAGCACAGCACGATGGGCCAGGCAGCAGCATAGATGGTCGGCATCGACACCGATGGCGCCCCGCCCTTGACCGCAAACAGGTTGTAGCCAAAGGGAGGTGTCAGGCTGCCCACCGCCAGATTGATCAAGAACAGCGTCCAGAACCATACCGGATCGAAGCCATAGGCCTTGACCAGCGGTGCATAGATGGGAATCACCACCATCATGAAGGCGATCTGGTCGATGAACATGCAGGCGATCAACGGGATCAGCATCAACAGCAGCAGCATCAGTCCGGCATTCAGGTCCATGGCGGTCGCCGCGGCGACAAGTCCCGAGGTTGCCCCGGTAAAGGACAACAGCTGACTGAACAGCTTGGAGCAGGCCAGGATCGTGATGATCATGGCGCTGATGGACAACGACGACAGCAACGCCTGGCCCGCCATCTTGAGACTGAACTTGCGGTAGTAGATGGCCACCACAATGGCACCGAGCACCCCCGTGGCAGCGGACTCAGAAGGTGTCGCCACCCCCAGCATCATCAGCCCCAGCACCGAGAAGATGATGATCGAGAACGGCGCCATGTTGGCCAGGGCACGCCCTCGCTGTCGCCAGTTACCGCCACCTGAGTCATCCACCGCGGGGGCCCGCGACGGGTCCAGCAGCATGCGCACGACCACATAGGTGACGAACAGCCCGGCCAGCAGCATCCCCGGGATGATGCCAGCGATCAGCAGACGCGCGATGGAAACATCGACCATGGAGCCAATGATGATGACCAGCAGGCTCGGCGGAATGATCGGTGCAAGGCCGGCCCCTCCTAGAATCAGGCCGATCGACAGGCGGTCGTCATAGCCGCGCTGCTGCATCGTCGGCAGCGCTGAACGGCTGAGCATGGCCGTCACCGCCAGGGCCGACCCCGACAGGGCACCAAACAAGGTGGACAGTGCCACGACAAAGAAATAGAGACGTCCCTTAATGCGCCCCATCAGGGTGTCCAGCGAGTCAAAGATGACGTCTATGGAGCCTGAACGAAACAGCAGCTCCCCCATCAACACAAACAGTGCGATGGTCGTCAGCGTCTCCGAAGTGACGGTGTCGTACACACTGTTGGCGAACATGCCGAAGCCGGCGCTGCCCATCAGCCAGAACGTGCCGGCCACATTGATCGCCAGAAACGCCACGAAGACCGGCACGCCCAAGGCAAACAATCCCATCAGCAGGGCGATGGCCACGCCCAGGGTCACATACCACTCCATCACCTAGCTCTCCTGCTGTGGGCTGTCGCCGTGGGTGTCGCTGGGCCACTCGACGGTGGCGGGAAACACCGCGCGTCGCAGAAAATGCAGCGCCGTGTTGGTGAAGCCGTAGCCGATAAAGCTCGATACCCAGACCTTGGGGATGTCGAGCCCCATGGCCGTGGTGGTGCCACTCGCCAGCTGGCGGGCGCTTTCGCTGATCAGCATCCACGCCGCCAGTCCACAGACCGCAGCGGTCAGCAGCGCCGTCACGCGCTCGAAGCCCTGCTGGCGCGCCGCCGGCAGGCTGTCCTGAACGACGCTGATCGCGATATGACCGCGAGTGCGAGCTAGCTCAGGCATGGCCAGGCTGGCGGAAAGACACAGGCAGTAGGCGACGATGGAACTCGACCACAGGGTCGGAGCATTGAAAAAGTAGCGGGCCACCACTTCGATCCAGAAGCACACGACGATGCCACACAAGGTGGCACCGCCGAGGTAAAAGCCGAATCGCGTGAGGCCATCGTGCCAACGGGCAAGGGTAGCCAGCATGGGTGCCATCCGCTTAGGGGGTCATGTCGTTGCTTTCAGCGATCTCACGCATCTTGGCGACCGCTTCGGGGGACTTGTCGAGTCCGAGCTGCCAAATGCCTTCGGTCACCAGGGCGTCGAGCCGCTCGGCGTCTTCCGGCGCAAACTCGGTCTCCTGCATGCCCAGCTCCTTCAGGCGCTCCCACTCTTCCACGGCCAGCTGGTCGAGGATTCCGGCGATCTCAGCCTCGAGCGCTTCGCCCTGGGCCAGCAGCACGCTTTGCTCAGCGTCGTCGAGTCCGTTGAAGGTATCGAGGTTCATCAGCAGGTAGGTGTAGGTCTGGCCGAAGGTCGGCTTGGAGAAATACCCCGCCACTTCATGCCAGCCCAGGTCCTCGACGCCGTTGAGACCCCAGGCAGCACCGTCGATGACGTTACGGTCCAGGGAGGAATAGACGTCACCACTGGACATCAGTACCGGGGTGCCCCCCAGGCCCTGGGTCACGTTGGTGTAGGTGGGGCTGCCGCGCAGGCGTCGCCCTTCCAGGCCCGGCGTGCCATCGATGGGATCCTTGAGGATGTACTGGAAGCCACTGGAGCCCAGCGGGGGAATGGCCAGCAGCTTCAGGCCCAACGCGTTGTATTCGCTGTCGATAAAGTCCCACAGCCCGGATTCACGAGTCTTGGCAGGGTCGACGAAGACACCGTCCATGGCGGCACCGACGCCAGTGGTGTTCGTGTGGTAGGCGCCATGGGTGTAGAGCAGGTCGAACACCCCTGCCGAGACCGGCTGCAGCTGTTCGAAGGGCGGCACCACATCGGGTCCATTGAGGGCAATGTTGACGTCGCCATCGCTGGCGCTCTGGACCTTGTCGATGTAGCGCTGGGCGACTTCACGGGTGTAGGCCGACGTCAGATCATAGCTCGACAGCATACGCAGGTCGGTCGCCTCGGCAGGCGTCGAAACGGCGGACAGGGTCAGGCTTGAAAGCGACAGCGCTGACACGGTCAGCAGAGAGCGGGAGAGTCGGGACAGGGAGCGATTCATGGGTTTCCTCGCGATTATGGTTGTTATCATCCGTGGCCGAGGCGGGAGGTGCCTGGCAAAAGGTTCCTGGATACCTTTTCAATCTAGTCAGGGCACGACGCCAGGGTCAACGACTATCAGGCCACGGAGTTTTTCGATTTTTAATACTTAGAATTTATGTGATTTATGCAAAAAAATACACACATAAACTCGCTAGAAGTAACGGCGCATTTTAAGCTGAGCCACAGCGGAAAAATCACCAAAAAGGTGCAACCGATGCGCCAGGGCGTCATGCCACGCCTGGTGTCCGTGCCCTCGGCATCGCTCACAACAGCAACAACAGCGATGCCAGCAGCGATGACAAGCCCAATATCAACAACAACGCCCACCATAGCGAAAGGAGCCAGCGATGCGGCCGATTCACGATACTCTGGACTGGAATCTGCTACGTACCTTCATCGTCATCGTGCAGGAAGAAAGCGTCAGCAAGGCCGCCGTGCGCCTGTATCTGTCGCAGCCGGCGGTCAGCCTGTCGCTGAAACGCCTGGAGGAGCGGCTCGGGCAAAAGCTGATCGAGCGCGACAGCCATCGCTTTCGGGTGACCCAGGCGGGCCAGCTGGTGTATCGCGAGGCGGTGGATATCTACGCCAACGTAGCGCGCCTGGCGGCATCGGTGGGAGAGGCGGATCCCGAGGTCGCCGGCCACGTCTCACTGGCGTTTATCACCGGCATTCAATGTCGCTTTCTCGACAGCGTGCTGGCCGCCTTCCATCGTCGCTATCCGCAGATCACCTTCGAGATCGAGGACATGTCCAGTCAGGAGGTGCAGCATGTGCTGTCCCAGCGCCAGAGCGCCCTGGGCATTTGTCTGGCCCAGGGCTGCCCGGATAATCTCGACAGCCAGATTCTGGCCCGTCAGCGCTATCGCCTGTTCTGTGGCCGCAGCCATCGGCTGTTCGGCAGGGACAACCTGCCGATGGACGAACTCCAGCGTGAGGCCTACGTATCCTTCGGTAGCGAACAGCTCGACGGAGTGCTGTCGCCGCTGGCCGTGTTTCGCGCCCAGCACGGTCTCAAGGGCCCGGTGGTAGGCCAGTCCAGTCGCCTGCAGGAGATCGAACGCATGGTCATGGCGGGATGGGGCATCGGCTGTCTGCCGGAACACCTGGTCGCCCGAGAGGTCGCGGACGGCGACCTGTGGCCATTGCCGCCCTACGCCGGCGTGGCCGACATCGACCTGCACGTGATGTGGCATCGTGAAGGTCGCGCCAGTGTTGCCGAGACGACCTTCATCGAGTTCTTTCAGACCTGCATGGCCAAGGTGCCGATGGAAGCTCGGCTGACGACCGGTATCGACATGGCCGATGCCGCTTTGGCTCCGCTCGCCGCCTCGCTCAGCCCCGACGAGCCAGGCTAGCCATCTGCGCGATAAGCGGGGCGATAAGCGGGGCTATCACCGGCTCAGGGCCGCCTCGCGAATCGCGCTTAGCCGTTTGCCGGGGGCGATGCCGTCAGTTTCGTAGCGCAGCTCGATCAAGGCTGGGCGCCGCTCACGCTCGGCGTAGGCCAAAGCACGCTCAAAGGCGCCGTCGAAGTCCGCGTCACGCTCAACGACTTCGCCCAGGCCACCGTAGGACTCCACCAGGGTGGTAAACGCCGGGTTGGTAAAGGTCAGCGCAATCTCGCGCCCCGGAAAGTCATTTTCCTGATGGGCGCGAATGGTGCCCCACATGCCGTTGTTGAACACCAGCACCACGATACCCACGCCATACTGCAGTGCGACCCCCAGCTCCTGCAGATTCATCTGGAAGCAGCCGTCCCCGGCGAAGCACACGGCAGGACGATCAGGGTATTCAAGCTTGTATGAGATCGCGGCCGGCAGCCCGTAGCCCATTGACCCTACGGTCGGCGCCAGTGAGCTGCCGAGGCCGGAAAAGCGCACGTAGCGGTGGGCATAAAGCGCGTAGTTGCCTGCCCCCACCGTGACGCAGCCCTGTCCCTGCAGCCGACGGTCCACGCTGCAAGCGACACGGTCGAGGCTCAGCGGTCCCGGCGCGGGCTGCGGCTCAAGGGTGGCCAGATAATCGGCACGGGCGGCACGGGTCTGCTCGGCCCAACGTGGCGGCGCATCAGGGGCCAGCGCGTCCAGGCCGCTGGCAAATCCGACCACGTCAGCGTTGATCGCAAGGTCAGCATGATAGACCCGGCCCAGCTCCTCCGGGTCCGGATAGACATGCACCAGCGTCTGGCGGGGACTCGGCGACTGAATCCAGGAGTAGCCTTCGCTGGTCGCCTCCCCCATGCGAGTGCCGACAGCGATCAGCAGGTCACTGTGTTTCAGGCGCTCGCGCAGGGCGTCATCCATGGCAAAGCCAACATGTCCGGCGAACCGTTCATCGTGCTGGTCATAGCATTCCAGCCGGCGCCAGGCGACACCCACCGGCAAGTCGAAGCGCTCGGCAAAGGCGACCATTTGCGCCTGGGCCTCGCTCGTCCAGCCGCTGCCGCCAATCAACAGGAAGGGACGCTCGGCCTCGGCCAGGCGTGCCTTCAGTTCAGCCAACTGATCGCGTGAGGGATAGCTATGCAAGGCTGCCATGGGCCGGGCGTCAGCAACCTCCGCTTCGCCCCACAGGGTGTCTTCGGGCAGCGCCAGCACCACCGGCCCCGGTCGACCGCTGGTGGCCACGCGGTAGGCTCGGGCGATGTACTCGGGGATGCGATCGGTGGCATCAATCTGCGCCACCCACTTGGCCATGGGGCCAAACATGCGACGGTAGTCGATCTCCTGGAAGGCCTCGCGCTCCACGAAATCATTCCCCACCTGGCCGACAAACAGAATCATCGGCGTGGAGTCCTGGTAAGCGGTATGCACGCCGATGGACGCGTTGGTGGCTCCGGGTCCTCGTGTGACGAAGCAGATGCCGGGCTCGTTGGTCAGCTTGCCGTAGGCCTCGGCCATATAGGCCGCGCCGCTTTCCTGTCGACAGACGATGGGGTCGATGGCACCACGGTGCTCGTTCAAGGCATCGATGCACGGTAGATAGCTTTCACCAGGCACCAGAAAGACTCGGCGCGCGCCGTGTAACCGCAGTTGATCCATCAGGATCTGACCACCGTTGCGGCGTGGTTGAGAGGCAGAAGTCACGGCAGTTGTCGCTGGCTGGCTCATGTCAGAGTTCTCGATATCGTTGTTGGTATGAAAAGGCAATTCAGGCGTCACCGAGGACGCGATGAACGGTGGCCACCTGGTCTGGCAGCACGACACAGCGCGCGCGAATGCCACGGGACCTGGCCCAGGCCAGATCGTCGTCGATGCCCTGCGGATAGGGCCATGGGCCATCGATGGCCAGGCACTGGGCCTCGGCACAGGCGGCGAAGAAGCGCTCGCGCCAGGGAGCCAGCACCTGGACGCGGTGACTCACGTCGGCGTCGGCGGCCACCCCCAGATCCCGAGACAGATCGCCGGTACCCAGCAGCGCCGCCGTGACTCTTGGGCTGGCCTTGAGGATGTGCTGGGCGGCTTGCACGCCAACGCGGCTCTCCAATGTCGGAATCAGCGCCGTCGCCCCCTGCTCCAGGCGGCCGCGGCGCTCTTCCCGTGCCATGGCCATCGCCAGCAGCACGACGTCCATGGACGACTCGACCTGGGGCAGAAAGATGGCGGCCGGCAGCCCACGCATCAGCACCGCCAGTTCGCCATCACCGCCTTGCGCCAGCGGGTTGATGCGCGCCATGGGCAGGCGCCCCCGCTGACGGCAACGCTCGGCAAAGGACGCAAAGTCGATGCAGGCACGGGAGCGCTGCGGCGCGGGGGTGAACTCCTCCAGGTCGACAATGATCGCCTCGGCGCCACTTGCCAGCGCCTCTTCCAAACGCTGCGGGTCATGTCCTGGCACGAACAGCCAGCTACGGCAGGCGCTGAGAGGAGCGCTGATCGACGTCGTGGCACTCATGACGGTCACTCCATCAAGTTGGGCAGGAACAGGACGATGTCCGGCACAAAGGTGATCAGCAGCAACACCGCCACCATGGCCCCCAGCATCAGTCCCAGATAGCGCAGCGACTCCATGACGCTGATACCGGCAATACGGCAGGCTGCCATCAGATCGACACCCAGTGGCGGAGTATTCGCACCAATCGCCAGATTCACCGTCAGCAGCACCCCGAAGTGGACCGGGTCAATGCCATACTGACCGAGCAGCGGCATCACGATAGGGGTGACAATGATGATGATCGCGATGCTCTCCATGAAGGAGCCGAGCACCAGCAACACGGCGGTCAGCAGCAGCAATACGCCGTAGCGGCTGTCGGTGATGTCACCAATCAGCGCGGCGATGGCCTGGGGCACCTGCTCGTAGGTCAAACCCCAGGCAAACATGCCGGCCGCCCCGATGATGATCAGGATCGCCCCGGAGGTCTCGGCGGTGGCGATGACACTGTCGACGATGTCCTTGAGACTCAGGCTGCGGTAGATCAGGGTGCCGACGATCAGCGCGTAGACAATGGCCGAGGCAGCCGCCTCGGTAGGCGTGAAGACGCCAAACCGAATGCCTCCGATAATCAGCACAGGTACCAGCAGGGCCGGCAAGGCGGCAATGAATGCCCGGCGACGCTCGCCTGGCTCGGGCCGGGTGCCGCCACTCCAGCCGTTGCGCCGAGAGACGTAGATGGCCACGCCTACCAGGGCCAGGGTCAGCAGCATTCCGGGGATCACGCCGCCCATGAACAGTTTGCCGACGGAGGTGTTGGAGGTCGTACCGTAGACAATCATGACGATGCTGGGCGGTATGACCGTACCGATGGAGCTGGCAGTACCGACCAGGGCACTGCTGAAGCCACGGTGATAGCCGCTGCGCTGCATCGCCGGCAGCAGCATGCTGCCGATGGCAATGACGTCAGCCACGCCGGAGCCAGACAGCGCACCGAACATCATGCACGCCAGCACCGCCACTACCGCCAGTCCGCCCTTGATATCGCCCACCAGAGCCATGCACAGGCGCACCAGGCGCTGGGTCAGACCTGCATGGTTCATCAGCTGGGCGGCCAGCACGAACAGCGGAATGGCGAGCAGGGTGAAGCTTTCCATGCCGGCCACGAACTGCTGGGCCGATACCATCATTGGCGCGGCACCGAACATCAGCAGGTACGACAGCACCGCCAGGATCAGGCCGAAGGCAATCGGAATGTCGATCAGGATGGCCAGGGCGAAAACGCCCACCAGGGTCAGGGCTCCCAGGGTCATGATGCACGCTCCTCAGTCACCGGCGCTGGGGCCAGCACGTGGCCACACTGCATCAACGCCATCGCCCCACAGCAGACCGGGACCGACAGGTAGACCAGCCCGGCCGGCAGCTGCAGCGCGGTGGTGGTCTGGGACATGGTCAACCAGGCCAGGTCCCACCCGGCCTTGGCCAGTATCAGCAGCATGACCAACAGCAAAAGGTCGGTCATGCGCGTGATCACGCGGCGTAGTGAAGGGGCAGTGACCAACAGCGGCAGCAGACCGGCATTCAGATGGCTGCGCTTGTGGGTACAGGCGATTCCGGCCAGCAGAGCCGTCCAGACCAGTACCAGCTGGGGCAGCTCTTCTGCCCAGTGTGGCGGTGCCCCTACCACCCAGCGCATGAACACCGAGTAGGCCACCAGTGCCGCCAGCATGGCGGCACCGATACCGGCAAGCGCCAGGCTCAGGCGCGAGACGAAACGAGCGAGGGTCGCGAGTCCCATGGGGCTCACTGACCTTCACGATAGCGCTTGACCAGACCCATCAGCTCGCTGCCAAACACGTCTTCGTAGTCTGACCAGACACCCTGTACCGCCGCATTGAAGGGCGCGGTATCGACCTGGTTGACGCTCATGCCTTCTGCTTCGAGTTCGGCCACCAGGCGCGAGTCATCTTCCTGGGTCATGCGACGCTGCTCATCCCGCCACTGGTTCGCCAGCGTCTGGACGACCGTCTGATCCTCCTCGGACAGTCGCTGCCATACCGTATTGGCAACGGTCAGGCAGGCGGGCGCCCAGACATGTCCGGTCAACGAGACATAGTCCTGCACCTCGAAGAACGACGAGGAGTGGATGATGGACAGCGGATTCTCCTGAGCGTCGAACACGCCTTGCTGGAGTGCCGAGTAGAGCTCACCAAAGGACAGGGGAGCGGGGCTCGCGCCAAGGGCGGTGAAGGTGTCCAGGCGCATCTTGTCCGGCGTCACCCGAATCTTGAGGCCGGCCAGGTCCTCGGGCGTTTCCACCGGAGCGCGGTTGTTGGTGACGTGGCGGAAACCGTTTTCCCACCAGGACAGAATCTTCATGTTGTAACCCGCGGCGATCTCTTCCAGCGCGCTACCCAGGTCACCGTCGTAGGCGGCATAGGCGTCTTCGCGGTCCGCCCAGGAATAGGGCAGCTCGACGATGCCAAAGCGTGCATCAAGCGGCTGGAAGGAGCCGCACCCGATGACTCCCGCCGGAACGCTGCCAATCTGCATGCCTTCCACCATGGTCTTCTCGTTGCCGAGCTGGCCACTGGGAAAGACCTGGAAGTTGACGCGCCCTTCGGTCGCCTCGCGCACGTCGTCGGCGAAGCCTTCCGCGGCGATATGCCAGCTATGGGTGGGTGCCAGCACGTGGCCCAGCTTGATATCGAGAGCGTGAGCGGAAGAAGACAGTCCGGCAAAGGCGCCAAGCGCCAACACACCAAGTGTTCTTGAGTTCATGAGTCTGCCCGAGTGATGTTGTGATTGTGGGAACGGGACCAGCAGGACGCAGGCCTACCGGCATCACTAGAGAGTCGGACAGGGGGATGTATAAGACAATTTTCGAGATTTTATTCTTTGAATAAGCATGGCTTATTCAAGACCGTCACCGCATGTCGGCCACCCGCTGCTCCACGGCCAGGACAACGCGCTGCGACACGGCGACGGCTAACGCTACCAGTGAAGAAAACGCACTACCTCTTCGGTGTAAAAAGCCCGTTCCGGTGACTCAGATCATGCCGCCCAGCGGCAATGGCACAAGCTCCTCAACCTTGCTTCATCACAGGTCGATAACCCTCGCATCACCGCTACTCGCAGCCGTCATGGGGGAAGTGAGCACTCGCCTCTTCCTCCCTACGACAGGCGATAGCACTCTTTCATCGCGAGCCCGTACCCATGACATCACTTCTCAATCGCCTGAGCATGGGAGGTAAATTCCTCCTCGTGCTGTCTATCCCCTTGTTGGCCATCACATGGATCACCATCACGACGGTCATGGACCGCAAGGCAGTCGTTGCCGAGATGGAGGATCTGCAGGAGATGGCCACTCTCAGCAGATATGCGGGCAACCTGGTGCATCAGCTTCAGCGTGAGCGGGGCATGACCGCTGCGTTTGTCAGCAGCCATGGCGTCAACTACCGCACGGAGCTGCCTGGACAGCGGCAGGCAACCAGCGTCGAAGCGGATGCCTTTAACGACCATGTCGCTGCGATCGACTTTTCTCAGCACGACGCCAGGGTTGAGGCGCAGGTCAAGCATGCACTGGGCCTGCTCCAGAAGACGGACCAGCTGCGCCAGCGTGCAGACAGCCTCGCGGCAAGTGCCGAGGACGTCACGGATGCTTACAGCGCGATCAACGAGGCGCTGATCGACATCGTCGCCAAGGAGACCTTCGGCATTGATCAGGGAGACGTCTCGCGGCAATTGACCGCCTACTACGACCTGCTGAACATCAAGGAGCTTGCCGGGATCGAGCGTGCAGTGCTGGCCGCTGCCTTCAGCGCCGACTCCCTGTCGACCAGCATGTTCAGAAAGCTCCTCGCGCTGATCGTGAAATCCGACGTCCACAGGAAGAACTTCCTTGAGCTGTCGCCCCAGAACAGCCAGCTCGCGCTGCAGGAGTTGCTCGACAGTCCTCTGGGCACAGAGCTCGCCACCATGCGCGAGGTGGTCTTCGACAAGTCGACCAATGGTGGCTTCGGTATCGATCCCCACACCTGGTTCGACGCCCAGACAGCCTTCATCGATGGCCTGAAAGACGTTGCCATGAATACCGAGCAGACGCTCTACGAGACGACCGAACACCTTCAGCAACAAGCCCTCGAGCAACTGATCTACCAGGGGCTTGTCATGCTGGCGGTGGTGATCATCACCCTGAGCTTCTCGCTCATCACGGCACGCAGCGTGGTGCGGCCACTGTCGGCTGCGGTGGCGGAGATCAGCAAGCAAAAAGATGATCTGACCAAGCGCCTGGAGGTGGCTGGCGCCGATGAACTGTCGACACTGTATCGGGCCTTCAACGGCGCCTTGAGCAACATGGCGAGCCTGGTGATCAACCTGAAGCACGGATCCAGTGCCGTCGAGGCGGTGAGTGGCGAGATTGCCCGGGACAATCAGGACCTGGCCAGCAGAACGGAGCAGCAGGCCGCCTCACTGGTCGAGACCGCTTCCAGCATGGAACAGATCACGGCGACCGTGAAACAGACCTCGGACTCCGCTCAGCAGGCCCAGGCAATGACCCAAGAGGTGGCCAGTAGAGCCAGCAACGTCAGCCACAATGCCGCCCAGACCCGTGAGGCCATGGCAGACATACGTGACGCCAACAAGGAAGTCACCAAGATCGTGGAAGCGATAGACGATATTGCCTTCCAGACCAATATCCTTGCCCTTAACGCCTCTGTCGAAGCGGCACGTGCCGGTGATCAAGGACGAGGATTTTCCGTGGTGGCCTCGGAGGTCCAGAAGCTGGCCAGTCGTTGTGCGGAGGAGGCCACCCTCATCCGCCAGTTGATCAACACGAACACGCAGCGAGTCGATCGGGGGGAGCAGCTGGTGGTGTCTACCAGTGAGGCCCTGGACACCATTTCGGAGCATGCCCAACGCACGGCGACGCTGGTCTCCGAGATCTCTATCGCCGCTAGCGAGCAGTCTCTGGGCATTGAGCAGGTCAACCAGGCACTGGCACAGCTGGAAGACGTGACCCAGCAAAACGCCAACCTGGTGGTAAGGGTGGCGGCGGCAGGCCAGGCGCTGGATCAACGCGCCCGTGAGATGGCCGCACTGGTGGGGCGCTTCAAGGTAGACGACTCGGCCAGCCATCCGAGGACGGACAACGCCTCCCCGCTGGCAGATGCGTCGTCTTCGTCACTACAAACATGACCTGGATCATCGAAAGCGCTGACTCTCGGCCGGGTCAAACATCGAGCAAAACGTGCTCTTTCGATCAGAAAACCCGCTGTTTCAAGCAGATGGGACGCGTGGGAAAGCCTTGCTCTGCACAGCTCAGAAGGACCGCCAGCAAGCCTGAAACGCCCCTTCTCCCGAAACGAAAAAAGGCTTACGAACGTGTCGTAAGCCTTTGAATTCTATGGCGCGCCCTAAAGGATTCGAACCTTTGACCTTTGCCTCCGGAGGGCAACGCTCTATCCAGCTGAGCTAAGGGCGCGCGATGCCGTGGACAGCTGCCACACGGCGAGCCATATCCTACATCGGGCGCCACTCAGTGTCCACCCGATGGCGCACGCTACGGGCTATCGCGCGCCTTTGCGCCAGGGTGGGGCATTTTCCCGCTTTCGGCGTTGTCGCTATACTGCCGGCACAGCGTGACGCCCGGCGAGGGGGTATCAAGAGCTCGGCGCCACCGATACAAAAACTGTGATTCAGTAGACCGTCACTAGAGGTGGTGAGAGTGAAATCCAGCAAGCTGATCTTGGGGTGCCTGATCACCCTGGGCCTGGCCACAAGCCAGGCAATGGCGCAGGACGACGCCGCACGGGACGCCATGGCCGAGCGCCTGGCACCGGTGGGATCGCTCTGCCTCGAGGGCCAGGACTGCGGCAGCGCGGCCATGGCGTCAGCAGGGGGCGACGGCGGCGGTGCATCGGGTGGCGCCGACGGCGAAGCCGTCTATGGCAGCATCTGCATGGCCTGCCATGATACCGGCGTCGCCGGCGCGCCCAAGCGCGGCGACGAAGCCGCCTGGGCCGAGCGCACCACCAAAGGCTTCGACACGCTGTTGGATCATGCGCTGAATGGCTTCAATGCCATGCCTGCCCGCGGCGGCAACCCCAACCTGTCCGATGAGGAAGTCCATGCAGCGGTGGCCTACCTGGTGGAACCGGTGATGGACGTGCCGGCAGCCGACGCCGACGCCGACGCCGACGCCGACGCCACCGAAGATGCCTCGGCAGACGCTACCGCGTCAGACGAGACGGCGGCTGAGGACACGGCTGCCGCTGACACCGCCGCCAGCGATCCTGTAGTGGAAGACCAAGCAGTGGAAGACCAGGCAGCGGAAGACCAGGCAGCAAACGACGAAGCGGCAGCTGACGGCGCTGCGGTGGAGATGGATCCCGCTGTTGCCGCCATTGATGGCGCTGCGGTCTATGGTGGTATCTGCATGGCCTGCCATGAGGCGGGTATCGCTGGCGCCCCGGTGCGCGGTGATGCTGCCGCCTGGGAGCCGCGTCTGGCCCAGGGCTTCGAGACCCTGTACGACCACGCCATCAACGGCTTCAATGCCATGCCGCCCAAGGGAGGCAATCCGAGCCTGTCCGACGATGAGATCAAGGCCGCGGTTCACTACATGGTCCAGTAAGGGCTGACTCATCACTGGCCTGCTCATGACTGGCTATCTCATCACGAGATGCTGCGGGGCGCCCAAGGGCGCCCCGCCGTCGTTGGCGCTACCCTTCACCGCCATCATTTCACCGCAACCATTTATCCACACCACCTGCTGCAAAAAAGGGGTGTGGATAACGTTAATCCAGTAGCGAGCGAAGCCCCGCAATTGCGCTCTTGCCGCGCTCCTGCTTGCGATCCGGGTCCTCCCGATCGGCGCGCCCTTCCCACTCCAGGTCATCCGGCGGCAGTTCATCCAGGAAGCGACTAGGCACACAGTCCATCAGCTCACCGTAGGCCTTGCGCTGGCGGGCCAGGGTCATGGTCAGGGTACGTCGGGCGCGGGTGATGCCCACATACGCAAGGCGGCGCTCTTCTTCCACCGTGCCGGCTTCGATGGAGTTTCGATGGGGCAGCAGCTCCTCCTCCAACCCCATCAGGTAGACGTGGGGAAACTCGAGACCTTTTGACGCGTGCATGGTCAACAGCTGCACCCTGTCCGAGTCATCCTCTTCGGCCTGCTGTTCGAGGATGTCACGCAGCACCAGGCGCGAAATGGCTGACTCCACGTCGTCCGTCTCGGTATCGGTGCTGGCGGTGTTTTCCTCAGGGTCCGACTGCATCGACTTTTCCAACTGGTCGATCAGGATCCACACGTTGGCCATGCGCCGCTCGGCAATGGTGGGAGCGCTGGCGTTCTGATAGAGCCAGGCCTCGTAGTCCATCTCGCGCATCATCTCGCGAATGGCCGCGATGGCGTCGCCCTGGTCCATCCGTCGACGTACGCCGTCGATGAAGTGGGTAAAGCGTGTCAGGCGCTCCACCGCGCGGGCCGGCAACTGTTCGGCAAGCCCCAGCTCATGGCAGGCGGCAAACAGCGATACGCCCCGCTCGGTGGCGTAGTTGGCGAGCTTCTCAAGTGTCGTCGGGCCGATCTCGCGGCGCGGCACGTTGACGATTCGCAAGAACGCATTGTCGTCTGCTGGATTGATCAGCAGCCGCAGGTAGGCCATGGCGTCTTTGATCTCGCCACGGGAGAAAAACGAGGTGCCGCCGGACAGCTTGTACGGAATCTGGTAGTGCTGCAGCTTCAACTCCAGCAGGCGCGCCTGGAAATTGCCGCGGTAAAGCACCGCGAAGTCCCGCCATTCGGCGCGCTCCTTGATTCGCCGGGTCAGGATCTCGCTGGCCACGCGCTCCGTCTCCGCCTCTTCATGGCGGGTTACCACCACTCGAATGGGATCGCCCTGGCCCATGTCCGACCACAGGGTCTTGTCGTAGACGTGGGGGTTGTTGGCGATCAACGTGTTGGCGGCGCGCAGGATGATGCCGGTGGAGCGATAGTTCTGCTCCAGCTTGATGACGTTGAGCCGCGGAAAATCCTCCCCCAGGGTGACCAGGTTTTCCGGCCTGGCGCCGCGCCAGGCGTAGATGGACTGGTCGTCATCGCCAACCACGGTAAAGGTCTGGCGCTCGGACATCAGCATGCGCACCAGCATGTACTGGCTGACGTTGGTGTCCTGGTATTCATCTACCAGCATGTAGTGAATCTTGCGCCGCCAGCGCGCCAGCGCCTCAGGATCGTCACGCAGCAGCACCACCGGCAGCAGGATCAGGTCATCGAAGTCCACCGCGTTGTACGCCTTGAGGTGACGCACATAGGCCTCATAGACCCGCGCCGCATACTGTTCGTCTTCCGTGGCGGCATGGGACAGCGCCTGCCCTGGCAGCACCAGATCATTCTTCCAGTTGGAGATCACTGCCTGGACCTGGTTGATCTGGTCGGCGTCGACCTGGGCATCCTTGTTCATCAGGTCGCGCAGCAGCGCCTTGGCATCTTCCGGGTCGAACAGCGAAAAGCCCGGCTTGTAGCCCAGCGCCTTGAGCTCACCGCGGATGATATTGAGGCCAAGGGTATGAAAGGTGGAGACGGTAAGGCCGTGGCCCTCGCGACCCTGCAGCATCGAGCTGACCCGCTCCTTCATTTCCCGGGCTGCCTTGTTGGTAAAGGTCACCGCGGCAATACGGCGGGCACTCATGCCGCATTCCTGGATCAGGTAAGCGATCTTGGTGGTGATCACGCTGGTTTTACCGGAACCGGCGCCGGCCAAGACCAGACAAGGCCCATCGATGTAGTGGACGGCCTCACGCTGACGCGGGTTGAGGCCCCGGATACGTTCACGGATGGTCTTCACGGGAGCGTTCATGCGTCTTCCTGGGCGCCGCCATGGGCACCTGCATTGACCGCCTGCGGCGCTTCGGCTACCGGGTCCAGCTGCAGCGCACCGGCAAAGTCGAGCTGTCGCCAGGCTTCAAACACCAGCACCGCACAGGCATTGGACAGGTTCAGACTACGACTATCCTCGAGCATCGGGATGCGCAGGCGCTGAGACGCGGGCAGCGCATCGAGCATGGCCTGTGGCAGGCCGCGGGTCTCGGGGCCGAATACCAGGGCGTCACCAGCGCGATAGTCGGGCTCGTGGTAGCCGCGACGTCCACGGGTGGAGACGGCAAAGATGCGCTCTGGCGCCACCTCACCGACGAAGGCATCCCAGTCGGCGTGCACCCTGACCCTGGCCCATTCATGGTAGTCCAGGCCCGCGCGCTTGAGCCGCTTATCGTCTAGGGTGAAACCTAGCGGCTCAATAAGGTGCAGACGAAATCCGGTATTGGCGCACAGCCGAATCAGATTACCGGTATTCGGCGGAATCTCGGGTTGATACAGCACCACGTCGAGCATGAGACATCACCAGGATGGCGGAGGACGATGTGAGGCAGGGAGATCACCGAGGCCCTCGGTGGACACAGGCCTCGGCGCAGGGATGCGAACAAGCGTCAGGCGCTGACCCCATAGCGTTCGCGATAGGCGCGAATGGCGTCGGCGTGAACCTGGAGGGTATCGCCCCCGGTTTCTTCGAGGTAAGCCAATACCTGGTCAAGCCCCACGATGCTGACCACCGGGATGCCAAACTCGGCCTTGACCTGCTGGATAGCGCTCTTGTCGGTGTCGTCGCTGGCGCGCTCCTGACGATCCAGCGCGACCACCACGCCCGCCGCCTGAGCACCGGCGCCGTCGATCAGGCCCATCACCTCGCGAATCGCGGTACCCGCGGTGATCACGTCATCGATGATCATGATGCGGCCAGACAGCGCGGCCCCCACGATGTTACCGCCCTCACCATGATCCTTGGCCTCCTTGCGATTGAACGCAAAAGGCATGTCGCGGTCATGATGATCGGCCAATGCCACTGCCGTGGTGGCAGCCAGGGAGATGCCTTTGTAAGCGGGGCCAAACAGGACGTCGGCGTCGATACCGCTGTGCTCGATGGCCTTGGCATAGAAGCGGCCGAGACTGGCCAGAGCACGCCCGGTCTTGAACAGGCCGGCATTGAAGAAGTACGGGCTCACCCGCCCGGACTTCAGGGTGAACTCGCCAAAGCTGAGTACGCCCTCGCCGATGGCGAATTCAATGAATTCCCGCTGGTAGGGGTGAAGGCGCGCCGCGCCTGGCTGTTGTGGTGCCTTGTCAGCCACGAGGCCTCCTGTCCAATTGCCTGGCCTTATCACGTTTTTCTCGAACGGCCATTTACCCAAACGTCGAAACGTCGGGTATCATACACGCGCGACGCAAAAGGGACCACGTATGAAAATCGCCACTATCAATGTGAACGGCATCCGCGAGGCCGTCGGTCGAGGCTTTCTCGACTGGCTTGCCAACCAGGACGCCGACGTTGTCTGCGTCCAGAACATCAAGGCCAAAAGCTTCGAGCTGGACGACAGCATTCTTTACCCTGAGGGCTACGAGGGCTACTTCCTCGACGCCGAGCAGGACGGTTTTGCAGGGGTCGGCCTTTACTGCCGCAAAATCCCCAAGGCCATCATGTACGGCCTGGGCTTTCCCCAGTGCGACCACGAAGGCCGCTTCTTGCAGGCCGACTACGATCGCTTCTCGATCGCCAGTTTCCTGATGCCTGATGGCAGCGACCCCGCCGCCAAGCAGGCATTCATGGCGCAGTACCAGGAGTATCTGTCCAAGATGGCTCGCAAACGTCGCGAGTACATCATCTGCGGCACCTGGCACATCGCCCACAAGACCATCGATCTGGCCAACTGGTCCGATAACCAGACGACGCCAGGCTTTAAGGCCGAAGAGCGCGCCTGGATGGACCAGGTGTTCGGCCCCACCGGCTTCATCGATACCTTCCGCGAGATCAACCGCGATGGTGATGAATACACCTGGTGGCCGGCGCTGGATCAGGATCAGCCGCGCTCCCGCCAGGAGGGCTGGCGCCTGGACTACCAGATCGTCGGGCCGAACTTCCGCCGGCATATCACCGATGCCTGGATCGACTACGATGCGACCTTCTCTGAATTCGCACCGTTGATCGTCGAGTACGATCTGCAGCTGTAAGCCTCCCTACGTCGCCGTCAGGCCCTGGTCCGGGGCCTGGCACGAAAACGCCGGCCCCCTGTGAAGATGGGGGGCCGGCGTCATCGTTTGGGTGGCGCCACCGCTGGATGGTCGGCACTCAGCTACGGTTGCCCAGTGCCTCGCGCTGATGCTCGAACAGCTCATGACCGGCTTTCTCGGCCAGGTCGAGCATGGCGTTGAGCTGAGCGCGGGAGAAAGTGCCTGACTCGGCCGTGCCCTGTACTTCGATCAGCTCACCCGCTTCGCTCAGTACCACGTTCATGTCGGTATCGGCACTGGAGTCTTCCGGGTAATCGAGATCCACCACCGGCTGACCGCGGTAGAGCCCCACCGACACCGAGCTGACCAGCTGCTCGAAGGGATCGGTCTTGATCAGCTTTTCACGCTGCAGGTAGCGAACCGCGTCGATCAGTGCCACACAGCCACCGGTGATGGAAGCGGTGCGGGTACCGCCATCGGCCTGGATCACGTCGCAGTCCACGGTAATGGTGAACTCGCCAAGCTTCTTGAGATTGACCGAGGCGCGCAACGAGCGTCCGATCAGGCGCTGGATTTCCAGGGTGCGACCACCCTGCTTGCCGCGTGACGCCTCGCGTCCGCTGCGTGAGTGGGTGGCCCGGGGCAGCATGCCGTATTCGGCCGTCACCCAGCCCTGCTTCTTGCCTCGCAGCCAACGGGGCACACCGGCCTCGACGCTGGCGTTGCACAGCACCTTGGTATCGCCGAATTCCACCAATACCGAGCCCTCGGCATGGCGGGTATAGTCACGGGTCAGGCGAATCTCGCGGGTCTGATCAAAAGCGCGTCCGCTGGGACGACGAATGTCGGAGGACATGGCACCTCTCTTGGTCGACATCACGCCTGGGCCAGGTAGACAACGCGACCTGACCGGGGCTACGACATCGATCATGGAATGAAAACACGGCCGACCATTCTACACGCCTTGGCCGACGAATCGGGTACACTGCCGAGAACCACCAGACAACCACCATCAGCCAAAGGCATGAGCCGCACCCTGTCCTGGTGTCCGTCCCCGTTGCCACCACTGCCGCAGCCGCCCAATCAGGAGATCACCATGGTTCACAGCATGACCGCCTTCTCGCGCCAGGACCTGGAAGCCGACTGGGGTAGTCTGCAGCTCGAGTTGCGCAGCGTGAACCAGCGCTACCTGGAACCGCACTTTCGCCTGCCGGAAGCCCTGCGAGACCTGGAACCCGGCTTTCGCGACGCCCTGCGCAAGCGCCTGGCCCGGGGCAAGATCGAATGCACGCTGCGCTTCGAGGCAAGCGAGTCCGGGGCAAGCCTGAGCGTCAACCGCGAACGCCTGGGAGCACTGTCATCCGCGCTGGGCGAAGTGCGTGCCGTCATTCCTGAAGTGCATATGCCTGATGCACTGGCAATGCTCGGCCACCCGGGGGTGCTGGAAAGCAGCGGCCTGGATATCGAGGCGGTCAAGTCCGCCGCCCAGCAGATGTTCCAGCAGGCGCTGAATGACCTGGTGGAAGGTCGCGCCCGTGAAGGCGAGCAGCTCAAGACCCTGATCGAGGATCGACTAAGCGCAATCCACGACCTGGTGGCGGAAGTCCGGGAAAAAATGCCCGACATACTCGAACGTCAGCGCACCCAGCTGGAAGACAAGCTCGCCAGCCTGCAGGTCGAGCTGGACCCCCAGCGACTGGAAGCCGAAGTGGTGCTGATGGCACAGAAGGCCGACGTCGCCGAAGAGCTGGACCGGCTCGACACCCACGTCACCGAGGTAGGCCGCCAGCTCCGCCAGAAAGGCCCCATCGGCCGCCGCCTGGACTTCCTGATGCAGGAGTTGAACCGCGAGGCCAACACCCTGTCATCCAAATCCGTGGTCGCCGACACCACCCGCTGCGCGGTGGAATTGAAGGTGTTGATCGAGCAGATGCGCGAGCAGATCCAGAATATTGAGTGATGGGCGGAGGCGCCTGAGAAAGGCGCTTCCAAAGTAGGCACACCGTTCCCCCAGATCTCGCGATGCTGTTGCCGAAACCCTGCAACGCGGGCGGCGTCTGAGCCAGCACACTGTGCTCTGACAGGATGGCGGACCCGTGCTGGGCGTCGTCGTGGAACGAGACAACCTCAGTAAAGGCACATCCCTTCCAGCCGACTACGACGCTCCCTTCCACGCCAGCTCATGCCACAATTGAGCGATATCGCTTGGGTCCTCGCCGATCAGAAAAAGGGACAACTCCTGGGCGTGGGAAAAGTGAGCCTTGCCGACCCAATGTCACCGGCCCATTACCACCTCTGCCAGCGCGCTCAGGCAAGCATCGACCTCCTCAGGCGTGTTGTAGTGGGCCAGCGAGACTCGGGTAACTGAGGGCAGGCCCAAGGGACGAAGGATATTGCCCGAATAGGCGTCGTCCTTGCGGGCGTGGACGCGGATACCGCGCTCGCCAAGCTCGGCGACGATGTCCAGGGCGTCACGCCCTTCCACGCAGAACGACACCGCGCCCTCGCGCCAGGGGCTATCGACCTCGCCGATCAAGGTCACGCCGGGCAGCTCCTTGAGTCCGGCAACGCCGTCACCACCATGGATCAGCCGCTGCATCAGCGCCGCCTCCTGGTCATGCATGGCCTGGCCGGCCGCCAGCAATCGCTCTCGACGACCCTTCACCGTGGTGAAGTTCCCGCCCAGCCACTCGAGATACGCCACCATCTCGCTGGCACCCGCCCAGGCAGCAGGGTCGCGGCTACCCAGTTCCCAGGCGTCGTCCGGCTTGCCCGCTAGACGGTCATGGTCCACGACGCTCAGGCGCGGAGAGACCCAGGCGTAGCCATCGTTGAAGGGACAAAACACCTTGTACAGCGACACCGCGTAGGCGTCGACGCCATAGGCCGATACCGACAGGGCTCCGTGGGGTGCATGCTGGATACCATCGACGATGATGTAGCAGTCCGGCGCGATAGAACGGATCGCTGCGGCAATGGCAGCAACGTCCTGGGTCATACCGGTGACCGGACTGGTGTGAAGAATCGTGGCGACGCGGGTGTCAGGCTGAACAAAGCGGGCATACTCCTCGGCCGTCACTCTGCCTGTATGAGGGTCAAAGGGCACCGTCAGGCGCTGTCTGTCGGTGCGCTTGGCCCACACAGCGGTGGCGTCAAAGGTCGCGGGGTGTTCCAGTTCGCAGGCGACCATACTGCCACCTGGTGATGCGGCAGTGGCGGCAGCGCGAATCACCCGAAACAGGCACTCGGTGCCGGTCTCACCGCCGAACACGATGCCATCCTCGACGCCCAGCAGGCAGCCCATGGCCTGGCGCCCGTCGTCGATCACGGCCGAGATAGCTCGAGACGCCTCATTGTCGCGATGGTCGTTATCCGGCAAGGCGGCCACTTCCGCCATGCGCGCGACCACCGCCTTGAGGGTCAACGAGCCACCGGCATTCTCGAAAAAGACCCGGGGGCCGGTGTAGGGACAGTGATCCACGTGATGAAAGCGAGCGCGAACCTGCTCCAGCAGCGCGTCGTCGAAGCCACTGACGGCGGTTGTGTGGATGGTGCGGGACTCCTGAGTATGGGTCATGGGCCGATCCTGAATGCAGAGCGCCATCTTCGAAGGTCAACAGTCTTCGAGAGTCAACCATCACCGAGGGTCAACACCCGCTGGAGCGAACAGGCGAGAGGCCCGCTCCACCCAGGCTTCCCAAGATCCCACTGGCCCTAGTGGATAGCAATGCCCATTGCCGCCTGGCCGCCAGCAATGCAGCCCCCGGTAGGGCGCGACTCATCTCCTGTGGCATGCTGGTCACTCCCTCGTCTCGCTGCGCCTCACCCCGGAGCCCGCCATGAACATCGTGATTCCCGATGACTACCAGGATGTCGTTCGCCATCTGTCGGCCTTTGATCGTCTGTCCGGCCACCAGGTCACGCTGTTCAACGACACGTTGACGTCGCTGGATGCCCAGGTTGAACGCTTTCACCACGCGGAGGCACTCGTGTTGATCCGCGAGCGAACCAGGATCACCCGCGCACTGCTCGAACGCCTGCCGAAGCTCCGGGTCATCAGCCAGACCGGAGGTGGCGTGGCCCATATCGATCTCGAGGCCTGTCGCGAGCATGGTGTAACGGTGCTGGCAGGCCGCGGCTCGCCCACCGCCGCCGCGGAACTGACCTGGGCGCTGGTGCTGGCCGCCATGCGGCATATTCCCGAGGAAGTCGCCAACCTCAAGGCGGGTCGCTGGCAGCGTACGCTGGGCACCGCCCTGGAAGGCAGAACCCTCGGTATCCTGGGCTACGGCAAGATCGGTGCCCGTGTCGCTCGCTACGGCCAAGCCTTCGACATGAAAGTGCTGGCATGGGGGCGAGAGGGCTCCCGTGAGCGTGCCCGCCAGGCCGGCATCGAGGTCGTCGCCAGCCAACGCGAGCTGTTCGAGCGCAGCGACGTGCTTAGCCTGCACCTGCGCCTGAACGAGGCGACTCGCGGTATCGTCGGTAACGCTGACCTGGCGGCGATGAAATCCTGTGCGCTGCTGGTCAATACCAGTCGCGCTGAGCTGATCGCCTCTGGCGCCCTGGAGGCGGCGCTGCGCACCGGACGCCCCGGCATGGCGGCGGTGGATGTGTTCGAGCAGGAACCGGTGGTCGAAGACCCTCTTCTGCACCTGCCAAATGTGCTGGCAACGCCCCACCTTGGCTACGTGGAAAAAGATGGCTATGAGCTGTACTTTGGCGATGCCTTCAGCAACCTTATCGCCTTTATTGAGGGGCAGAAAATCGACGATCTCGCCGCCCAATAGCCAATCGTTATTTGCCTCGCTATTGAGGACTCTAGGCTGTCACACAGCAGGTGATGACAGGGAGACATTCTTTGGTAGAAGCGGTATGACGTGGCGGCCATGGTCATGGTAGTCTCTGGAAAGAAATAGACCAGCGTCATATGCTGGTTTGTCTTTTTCTTATTCCACTTTTCACCTTGCCTGGACAGGCTTTCCCGCATCTGGGAGCCAGCACCAAGGAGAAAGGGATGGCGAGACGCAGCCATGTCGACAGACGCACCTTCATCCCCACATGAAAAGCCCGAAGCGCTGGCTGAAGAGCTTGTCTATGACCGCATCGTTGATGCGCTGATCGACAAGCGCCTTCGTCCCGGCGAGCGACTCAATGAGGCGAAGCTTGCCACGGCGTTCAACACGCCAAGAAGCCGCGTTCGGCGTGCGCTGAACCGACTGACGGCGGAGCGGCTGGTACGCTTCGAGATGCATCGGGGCGCCTTTGTCTCACTGCCGTCCGTCAAGGAAGCCTACGATATCTTCGAGACGAGGCTGCACATCGAAGCGGCGGTGGCACGCATCGCCTGCGAGCGCATCGATGCCAGCGGCATTGCCACCCTGCGTCAGCATCTGGACCTGGAGCATCAGGTGTTCGAGGAACGCAAGCCCAGCGTCAACCGCATCTCCGGCGACTTTCACCTGCTGTTGGCGGAGCTGACCGGCAATGAAGAGCTGATCGCCATCGTGCGCCCCATCATCCGTCGCTTCTGTATTATCCAGTCACTCTACGAACGCCCCAGCGGGGTGCTATGCCTGACCCATGAGCACCAGTCCCTGGTCGATATGATCGAGGCCGGCGACGCCGAGGGCGCCGCCCAGTCGATGATGGAACACTGCCGGCATATCTTTTACAGCCTGGAACTGTCCGAGCAGCGACGCGCCGAGGCCAACATCTACGATATCGCCACCGACACCCGCCATCACTGACCAGGCCTGACTAGCCTTGTCAGCGATGGTGGGCGTTTTCGTCGGCGATAGGCCCCTGTCACCAGGCCTCGCTTCTGTCTATTGCGACCGTCTACTACAGCACCGCGTCCAGGGCCTGGATCAACCGGTCCACCTCGTCTTCGGTGTTGTAGTGCACCATCGAGACCCGCACGACACCCTGGATCTCCATCAGTCCGAGGTCCTCGGCCAGCTGACGCGCATAGAAGTCTCCGTAGCGAATACCGACCTTCGCGTCATCGATGCGCCTGACGATATCGTCAGACTGGCTTCCTTCCACAATAAAACTGATCGTCGCGACACGTTTATCGATGTCAGCATCCGCTCTTCCGATGATACGGACGCGCTCTTTCTGATTGAGATAGTCGATCAGTTTCTTGCCAATTTTCGCCTCATGTGTCGCGATCCTTTCGAAGGCATCTTCCAGCCTATTGCGCAAGGATACGCCGTCGTCTTTAGGCGAAAGCGAGGTCAGATATTCGAGGATTCCCGTAGCGCTGTAGGTCAGCTCATAGTTGGGATTTCCCGGCTCCACTTTTCCCGGTATCTGGTCCTTGGTAAAGAAATGGTGATAGATGCTGTCCAGCTCCAGCAGGCACTCTTTCTTGACGTAAAGCACCGCGTGATGCGGCCCAAATACCTTGTAGAGACTGAAGCCGTAGTAGTCGACATCCCAGTCCTGGACATCGATGGCACGGTGGGGCGCGAAGGCCACGCCATCGACGCAGATGCGAGCACCGGCGTCGTGAGCCATGGCGGCGATCTTTTTGATCGGATTGATGGTGCCGAGCAGGTTAGAGACATGGGTCACGCAGACCAGCTTGGTTCGCTCGTTGAGCAGTTCGGCCAGGCTGTCGAGCTCCAGTTCCAGGGTCTCGGGATGGCAGTTCCAGAAGCGCAGCTTGACGCCTCGCGCTTGCAGACGTCGCCAGGGACCGATGTGACTTTCATGGTCGGTATTGGTCACGATGATTTCATCGCCCGGGGCGAACTGGCTCGCCATGGCGTCCGCCAGCAGCCGGAACTGAATGGTGGAGTTCGGCCCGAACACCAGCTCTTCCACATGCTGCGCATTGACCAGCGTCGCCACCGCCCGGCGACCGGCGTCGACCTTGGCCTTGGAGTGCTGGCTGGGGGCGTAGCTGGCCCCTAGCTGAACATTGTCGCCCAGCAGATAGTCGCTGATGCGATCCACCACGACACGCGGCACCTGAGCACCACCGGCGTTATCCATGAACACCCAGTCACTGGCAAGGGAGGGAAACTGGGCTCTGATGCTTTCCAGATCAAGCGGGGGGGCGGAATGTGATTCGAAAGCCATGGGGAATCCTTGAAGCTGGGTCGAGAGAAGCTGGGTTAAGAGAAACTGGGTTAAGAGAAACTGGGTCAAGTAAACGGGTCGAGGCCAAGCCTCAGTGCGCCAGCACCGATTGGAAAAAGGCGCGGGTTCGATCTTCCTGCGGCGCAGAGAAGATCTGTTCGGGAGCGCCTTCCTCCACGATCTGTCCGGCCTCCATAAAGATCACCCGGTCCGCCACATGGCGGGCGAAGCCCATCTCGTGGGTCACCAGCAGCATGGTCACACCGGTACCAGCCAGGGTCTTGATGACGTCTAGCACCTCGCCGACCATCTCGGGGTCCAGCGCCGACGTCGGCTCATCGAACAGCAGCACCCGCGGCTCATTGGCCAGTGCCCGGGCAATGCCGACCCGCTGCTGCTGACCGCCGGACAGGGCGCTCGGGTACTTGTACATCTGCTCGGCGATGCCAACCTTCTCCAGCAATTCCTTGGCTCTGGCCTGGGCAGCCCCTGGGCTCATGCCACGTACCCGGATCGGCCCCAGGGTGACGTTCTCCAGCACCGTCATGTTGGGAAACAGGTTGAAGCTCTGGAACACCATGCCCACGCCCTTGCGCACCTCGATCAGCTCCGGGCCGGGCTGGACCCGGGTGCCATCGACATAGATATCGCCGGCGCTGTAGGCCTCCAGATGATTGATGCAGCGAATCAGGGTCGACTTGCCGGAGCCCGACGGGCCGAGGATCGCCACCACCTCGCCTTCCGCCACCTCCAGGTCGATATTCTTCAACGCATGGAAATCACCGTAGTGCTTGTTCACGCCCTTGAGCGAGATGAGGGTTCTGCGGGCGGCGGCGGCTTGGCGGTCAAACGCAGCGGAAGGGGCCTGCGACACCGGCTGGGTCGGTTCAATCATGACAATCTCCTTCAAGCTCGGCCTTGGGCGAAGCGTTTTTCTAGCAAGCCGACCAGCCTCACCAGCGGCAACAGCACCACCAGATACAGCAGCGCTGCGCCAATCAGCGGGGTGGGATTGGCCGCCAGGGCCTGAGCCTGGGTCGCCTGCTTGAGCAGGTCGGGCATCGCCACCACCGAGGCCAGGGCGGTGTCCTTCATCACGTTGATGCAGTTGCTGGTCAGCGGCGGAATGATCAGGCGGATCGCCTGGGGCAGGACCACGTCGCACATCACCCGATACTGACTCAGGCCGATCGACTGGGCGGCCTCGAACTGGCCCCGAGGCACCGCTTCGATGCCGGCGCGGTAGATCTCCGCGGCGTAGGCGCTGGAGATCATGGTCAGGGCGGTACAGGCTGCAGCAAACGGTGACAGGGTGATGCCGACGAACGGCAGTGCGTAGTAGACGATGACCAGCCATACCAGCACCGGCAGCGAGCGAAACACATCGATGTAGGCAATGGTCAGAAAGCGCAGTGGCTTGGGGCCGTAGAGGCGCAACAGCGCCAGCCCCAGCCCACCGATCAGCCCCAGCAGGATGCTCAAGAAGCCCAGCGCGATGGTCATGCCGAGCCCTTGGACGAGCATCGGGAAGGTGCGTACCAGCACCTCCCAGTTAAAGAATGTCTGGACCAGGTCCATTCAACCAGCCTCCACGGCCGAGGGTGGGTGGGCAGTGGCGCGCGGGCGCCACGGCCCCGACATCACTTGACGCTTGGCATATCACGCACGTCGACGGTGCTGGTGCCGGCATCCGGCGCGGCGCCGAACCAGGTCTCGTGCAGTTCGGCGATAAAGCCTTCCTGCTTGAGCTCGGTGATCACCTCACTGGCCTTGGCGGCAAGCTCGGCATCCTTGGCAAACATCATCGAGTACTGCTCACCGCTGGGAATGCGGCTGACCACTTCCAGGTTGGGCTTGTCGCGCACGTAGTACTGCACCGCCGGAATGTCGGAAATGTAGGCGTCGAGGCGGCCGCTGGACAGGTCAAGCATGGCCGGCTGCAGGCCCTCGTAGCGGCGGATCTCCTTGATGCCGTACTGCTCCTGATTCTCGCTGGTCCAGATGTCGCCGGTGGAACCGGTGTCTACGCCAACCACCTTGCCGTCCAGGTCCTCGAGCCCAGTGATGCCCTTGCTGGTGTGAGTCGCCAGAGACTGGTCACTGTCGTAGTAGGGCTGGGCAAAGGACACCGACTCGAGACGCTCGTCGGTGATGGTGATGGAGGACACCGCCACGTCGATACGCCCGGACTGTACCGCCGAGAACAGGCCGTTGAAGGGAATGTTGCTGATCTCGACCTCGTCGTAGCCCAGGCGACTACCGACCTCGTTGACCAGGTCGATCTCGAAGCCGACGTAGTCACCGCTGTCGTCCTGGAATTCCCAGGGCAGGTTGCCGATGTTGGCGCCGACCTTGAGGGTCTCGGCCATGGCGCTGCCAGCGGCAAGGCTCAGGCCCAGGGCGGCGGCCAGGGTCACTACGCGTGGCGTCTTGGAAAAAAGGGTCATGGGACGTTCCTCTGCTTGTTGTCATTGTTGCGGGAGTGGCTATTTTTTGTGCGCCCCCAAGCGGCGGAAGCGCGGTTGTCTCTGTGCCGATCCTGGGACCGGGTGCCGAGACCAGGCACTGTCGTAGCGATGCTGCTGTTCAGGCCAGTGGTTGGATCAAGCGTCACGCGGCTGATTCACGCTCCAGCCAGGCTCTGGCGATCTCTTCCCGGGTCGCGAACCAGACCCCCTCGTGAGCCTGGGCGTAGGCGATAAAATCCTTGAGCGCGCGGATCTTTCCGGGCCGCCCGACCATCCGCGGATGCAGCCCCACGGACATCATTCGCGGCCCCCTCGCTGACTCTTCGAACAGCACGTCGAAGCCTTCCTTGAGGTTGTCGAGAAATTCGCGACCGGAGGTCAGTCCTGGCGAGAGCCAGAAGCGGAAGTCGTTCATGTCCGTGGTATAGGGCACCACCAACTGACGCTTGCCCTCCACCTCGGTGAAGTACGGCACGTCGTCGTTATAGGCGTCGGCGTCATACAGGAAACCGCCTTCTTCCAACAGCAGGCGCCGAGTATGCACGCTGGGTCCGTAGCGGCAGTACCAGCCAACAGGACGCTTGCCGGTGGTGGCGGTGATGGAGTCGATGGCCAGTCGAATATGCTCACGCTCTTCGTCTTCGCTCAAGCGAAAGACCTCTTCCCAGCGATAGCCGTGGCTGCAGAATTCATGGCCATCGGCACTCGCCACCCGAGCGACGCGGGGGTTTTGCTCAAGGGCCACGGCACAGGCAAAGAAGGTCGAGCGCACCCCGGCCTCGCGCAGGATATCGAGAATTCGCCAGATGCCGACCCGGGAGCCGTACTCGTACATCGATTCCATGGCCAGGTTACGGGTGCCGGCGGGGGTCACGTAGCTGCCCCACTCGGTCATCGATTCCTGGTCATCATCGCCCATGGCGAAGGAGCGCTCGGAGCCCTCCTCGTAGTTGACGACGACGTTGATCGCCAGACGGGCGCCGTTGGGCCAACGCCCGCCGGGGGGAGTATCGGCATAGCCGATGAGGTCGCGCTGCGGCAACATCCTGTCTCTCCTGAGGCCTCGCCATGCTGCACCGAGGCCGTGATTGTTAGTGTTGTTATGTGACCAATATAGGCCGGATCAGGATTGCACGCAATTTTGCGTGCGATAGGGTCAATAAAGCATATTGCTGAAAAATGAACAATGCATTTTCCCAGTCACTGAACGATATCTCTACTGTGCTTCGCCATTCAGCGCGCCCCTTTCTTTTCAAAACGCAGGTTTTTTTGTAGCGCAAACCTGTCACCAGGCGCTAATCTCCGGTGCCCTACTCCAACAAGAAGGAAAGGCGACATGTTGACCTGTGGCGAAGCATTGGTTCAGCTACTTGAGGCTTATGGTGTTGATACCGTCTTCGGCATTCCCGGCGTCCACACGGTAGAACTTTACCGAGGACTACCTGCCACCCGGATCACTCATGTGACACCACGTCACGAGCAGGGTGCTGGCTTTATGGCCGATGGCTATGCACGTGTAACAGGAAAACCAGGCACCTGTTTCATCATTTCTGGTCCAGGAATGACGAATATACTGACCGCCATGGGACAGGCTTACGCGGATTCCGTGCCCATGCTGGTGATTTCAAGCGTCAACCGACGCGAGCAGCTTGGCCTTGGCGAGGGCCGTCTGCACGAGCTGCCTTCCCAGCGCAACATGGTCGCTGGGGTCAGTGCTTTCAGCCATACCCTGCAGCAGCCCGACGAGCTGCCACGGGTACTGGCCAGAGCCTTTGCGGTGTTCCGCGGGGCTCGCCCAAGACCCGTGCATATCGAAATTCCGATTGATGTCATCACCGCCCCCGCCGATCACCTGGTGCTGGAGGCTGCCGCACTGCCAGCCCCTCCCGCACCGGATGCGGCGCTGGTGGACGCCGCCGCCGAGCTGCTGGCAGCGGCCCAGCAGCCGGTCGTCCTGCTTGGGGGCGGCGCTGCCGACCATGCAGAGGCTGCCCGCGCGCTGGTCGAGGCGCTGGATGCCCCCACCACCTGCACCGTCAATGCCAAGGGTCTACTGCCGAAGGGTCATCCACTGGCGCTGGGCTCCACCCAGTCCCTGGACCCTGTGCGCAAGCTGGTACGAGAGGCGGACGTGGTACTGGCCATCGGCACAGAGCTTGGCGAGACCGACTATGACGCCGTCTTCGACGGTAACTTCAGGATCGACGGTCGTTTGATTCGCGTCGACATCGATGCCGAGCAGCTGCAACGTAACCACCTTGCGCACCTTGCCATCGTCAGCGACGCCGGGCGTTTCATGCAGGCGCTGCTCGAGCGTCTTTCTATCCCATCGGCCACCCCATCAGCCACCCCAGCGGCCGCCGCGACGCCGACGCCAGGACAGCAGCGGGTGGCGGACATCCAGCGTCAGCTCGCCCCCGAGTGGCCGCCTGCCTGGCGCACCCAGCAACGCGTGCTCGAGCTGGTCCAGCGCACGCTGCCAGGCGCTATCGTGGTGGGGGATTCGACCCAGCCGGTCTACTCGGGCAACTTCCTCTACGAGGCCGAGTCGCCGCGCAGCTGGTTCAATTCATCAACCGGCTACGGCACCTTGGGCTACGGCCTTCCCGCCGCCATCGGCGCCAAGCTGGCCGCTCCCAACCGCCCCGTCGTATCGCTGATCGGTGATGGGGGCATCCAGTTCACCCTGCCGGAACTGGCCTCGGCGGTGGAAACCAAGACGCCCATCGTCATCCTGCTGTGGAACAACCAGGGCTACGGCGAGATCAAACGCTATATGCAGGAGCGGGAAATTCCCACAATAGGGGTGGATATCTATACGCCTGACCTGGTGGCCATCGCGCGGGGCTACGGCTGCGAGGCCCATACCGCGACCGGCCTCGACCACCTTGAGCGTCTGCTGCAACAGGCCAAAGAGGCCGACGGCCCGTGGTTGATCGAGGTGCGTGAAGAGGGCGACTTTGCCTGATCATCCGCTCTTGCAGGCTAACCATCAGCCTGCTGGATGGAAGACAGCAGCCAGTGGCTAAAGGCCTCGATACGATGATCGGGATGTCGTCCGCGTGGCGTCACCACGTAGTAGTTGCCGATCATCAGGGGTGTCGTGGACGCCGCCACCAGCCGCCCATCGGCCAGCTCCTGGTCCACAAAGTAGTCAGGTAGCACGGTGGCTCCCACCCCGTGCAACGCAGCATCCAGCACAAAGCGAAAGTGCTCGAAGCGCTGCCCCGGCAGCGCTTCGATCTGCTCCCCACTGAGCCCAGCCGCCTCCAGCCAGAGAAAGGTCGAGGATAGCCGTGCCGAGCTGACGCAGGTGTGGTGAATCAATGGGTAACGGAGCAGCTCTTCGGTGTGATCGATCACGCCATAGCGGTCGCGCAGCGTGGGCGTGCATACCGCCACCAGCGAGCACGGCATCAGCAGTCGGCACTCCAGATCGGGCCACTGCCCATCCCCATAGAGAATCGCCACGTCGAAGCCATCTCGGCGTTCATAGAGCCGCCTCAAGTCATTCATGATTTCGATCTGAATGTCCGGATGGCGCTGCTGAAACGCCGGCAACCGTGGCAACAGCCAGCGCATGGCGAAGGAGGGCTCTGCTCCCACGTGGCACTGCCCCGACCAGCGCGCCAGCAACTTTGCTGTAGCGGCTTCGATCTGCTCCATGGAAGGGGAAATTTCACGCAAGTAATCGGCACCTTCACCGGTCAGCTCTAGCCGTTGACGCACCCGCCGAAACAGCTCGCAACCGAGCATCTCTTCGAGATTTCGGATCTGACGACTGACCGCGCTTTGGGTCAGACTCATCTCTTCCGCCGCCCGGGTCATGCTGAGATGACGTGCGGTTGCCTCGAAGCAGGCGAGAGACACCATGGTGGGCAGTTGACGGGCCACGAAAGTTCATTCCATTTGCGCATGACATGTGAAGAATAAATCGTTATTCGGTTCCCGCCAAGCTTCCTAGACTGATACTCGACAACAACGAATAAACTGGTAACCACATGCACGATATCCCCGAAATAAAAGCGCATTCCGGTGGACTTTTTCAGATATTACGTCAGTATCGTCGCTCCCAACTGCTAAAGTTCCTCCTGCCGACCCTCCTCGGTATTCTGCTGTTTCTGACTCCCGTCTTTGTCGATGGCCGCATCACGGTGATGATTGCCTTCATCGTCGACATCATCAACGCCGTGATCAAACCCATCATGGTGGAAGGTACGGTACTGGTCACCGTCATCCCCACTATCGCCACCGTGGTGGTCAGCCTGACGACGCTGAAGCACAACCAGAACAGGTTCATCCAGCTGTTCAACCCTGGCCCGGTGTGGACGCTGGTACGCGTTACCGGCGCCATTCTGATGGTCATGGTGTACTTCCAGTGGGGCCCTGAGTGGATCTGGCACCGCGACACCGGAGGCGTGCTGCTGTACGACGTGGGCCCCGTGGTGGTGGCGATCTGCCTGCTGTCTTCGGTGCTGTTGCCGCTGCTGACTGACTACGGGCTGATGGAGTTCGTCGGCAGCCTGCTGAGCCGTGCGTTCGAGCGCCTGTTCGGCCTTCCCGGCCGCTCCGCGGTGGATAGCCTGGCGTCCTGGCTGTCCTCATCGAGTGTCGGCATCATTCTGACGACGCAACAGTACCGCAACGGCTTCTACTCCATGCGTGAAGCCTGCATCATCTCGACCAACTTCTCGATCGTCTCCCTGGCCTACGCGTACCTGCTGATCAAGCTGATCGGTCTCGAGCAGCATTTCCTGATCTGGTACGCCAGCGTTGCCGTCACGGGCTTCGTCTGCGCCCTGATCATTCCGCGCCTGCCTCCCTTGTCACGCAAGCCTCACTCCTACTTTCCACCAGAAGGCCAGCAACAGGTGCAAGACCGCCAGACAGGAGAAAGCCTGTTGGCCCTGGGCGTGCGTCGCGCGGTGGAGCGCGCCGAGCACGCAGCTTCCCCGCTGGAGCTGGTCAAGCGTGGCCTGCATGTCGGCGGCGACATCATCATCACGATATACCCGGCGATGATGGTCATCGGCTGTACGGGGCTTGCGCTGGTGCAGTTCACCGATATCGTCCACATCCTCTCGCTGCCGCTGGTACCGCTGCTCGACCTGCTGGCGCTGCCGGAAGCTGAACAGGCAGCGCCCGCGCTGCTGGCGGGCCTGATCGACAGCATCATGCCGTCACTGCTGGGCGCTGGCATCGAAAGTGAAGTCACCCGCTTTGTCCTGGCCGGTGTCGCCGTCAATCAGATCGTGTTCTTCACCGAAGTGGCCATCGTGCTCGTCAGAGCCAACATCGGCCTGAGCCTTCTGGACCTGGTGTGGATCTACCTGCTGCGGGTGCTGGTGTCCTTGCCGGTGCTGTCACTGCTCGGCCACCTGCTGCTCGGTTGACGAAAACGGCACGGTGGCCCCCAACACCGTGCCCATCCCCACGCTGTCACTGCACGCGTCGGTACTTGTGAACGTCAGGGGCCTCACGGCCCCTTGTCGATGATTACCTTCAGGAAATCGATGTCATGGCGAATGCCGCACCACTTTCCGCCCCTCACATGGGCAGCGAGCTTCCACAGGCTGACCTGGTCCTTACCAACGGCCGTATCTATACCGTCAATGAGGCCCAGCCCTGGGCCCAGGCAGTCGCCATTGCCAATGGGCGCTTCCTCGTGGTGGGTGATGACACCGACGTTGCCGCAACCATCGGCCCCCACACCCGGGTGGTGGACCTGAAGGGTCGCTTTGCCATGCCTGGTCTGTATGACATGCATACCCATCCGGATCTTGCGCTGGCCCCTGACTATGCCGGCTATCTGGATGTGGGCATCGAGGACCCGACGCCTGCCCAGGTCCGGCAGGCGATCCTCGACTATGCCGAGCAGACGCCCGAAGGCTGGATCTACGGCGCCTATTTCGTCCGCTACACCTTCAAGCAGGCCGGGCTGACGGCGGACCGCCACTGGCTCGACAGCGTCATTGCCGACAGGCCGGTGGCCATTCTCGATCGCTCATGGGGTTGCATGCTGGCCAACTCCAAGGCGCTGGAACTGGCGGGCATCACGGCGGACACCAGCGACCCCCGCCATGGCTACATCGAGCGCGACAGCATCAGCGGAGAACCCACCGGTATTCTGGTCGACGGCGCCTACGCCATGATCCATGCCGCCATGCCGCCGACACCGGCCCAGGCGCTCTACCGCGCCTACCGCGATGGGGTGCATTTCCAAAGCTCACGCGGGGTGGTCGGCACCAAGTACGTGCACGTCTGCGAGCATCGGCTGGATGCGCTCAAGCGTCTGGATCAGGAAGGCCGCCTGACCGCACGGGTCGAAGCCGCCATCAGCTGGCAGGATGACATCTTCCCGGTCAAGCGTCGCTGGGAGCTGCTGGCCGGTGAGCGTCACTTCTATCGCAGCGCCAGACTCAACGCCAACGCGGTCAAGTTCCACTTCGACGGCACCCATGAATCCCGTTCGTCCTATCTGTCGAGCCCCTGGCCCGGCGAGAAGGACTGGCAAGGACATCTGAACCTGACCCCCGAGCACGTCTGCGACATGATCGCCGACATGGATCGCCGAGGCATCCGAGTCATCGCCCACTGTACCGGTGATGGCGCCTCGGACATTTTTCTCAACGCCATCGCCGAGGCCAAGCGTCGTAATGGCGGCCTGCGCATGCGCCACCAGTGCGCCCACAGCACCACCCTGCTCGACGCCAATCTGCCGCGCTTCGCCGAGCTGGATGCGATTGCCGAATTCTCGCCGGTGGGCTGGTTCCCCTCATCGTTCGCCTACGCACGTGCCGTCTTCGGTGAGCAGCGCATGCAGCGCGCCTACAACTTTGCCGGCGTGTTGCAGGCAGGCGGTGTCGCGGTGATGGGCACCGATTGGCCGGTCTCGAACCCGGACCCGTGGATCGGGCTGGAAGCCATGGTCACTCGCGCCAACCCCTGGTCACAGGATGACGAGACCTTCCACGGCACCCCCATCAGCCTGGAGCAGGCCATCCGCGTGGCGACCCTCAACGGCGCCTACGCCATGGGCATGGAGCACCAGGCCGGCTCCATCGAGGCTGGCAAGTCCGCCGACCTGATCGTGCTGGACCGTAACCTGTTCGAGGTGCCCGCCCGTGGCGGCATTCATGCCACCCAGGTGGAGTGGACACTGCTGGAAGGTCGCCCGACCTGGGACGCCGCAGGTGACTTCCAGCAGAGCGAGCTCGAAGCCGTGTGGACGCAGCCGCCGCCGGCCTTCTGAGACACCACGTTGCGATGACTACAGCCTAACGCCCAGGAGACGGCCCATGGCATCTTCACTCCCTGTCGTTCCCGTCACCTTGATCACCGGGTTTCTCGGGGCGGGAAAGACGACCCTGCTCAACCACCTGCTGCATGCCACCAGCGGTCGGCGCGTCGCGGTGATGGTCAATGACTTTGGCGCCATCAATATCGACAAGGACTTGATCATCAGCGAAACCCAGACCACCGTCAGCCTGGCCAACGGCTGCATCTGCTGCACGGTGGAGGGCGATCTTATCGATCAGCTGACGGGACTGCTGAACATGCAGGCAGGCCGCCCGGAGCACATCGTGATCGAGGCCAGCGGTGTCTCCAATCCGACCAAGATCGCCAATACGCTGCGCTACCCGATCTTTCGTGACAGGGTCACCATCGACAGCATTCTCACGGTGGTCGACGCCGAACAGTTCGATCGCCTGGACGGCGATATGGCGAGACTGGCCACGGAGCAGCTGGATGTGGCCGATATGGTGATACTGAACAAGACCGATCTGGCCAGCGATGCGCAGATCGACGCCTTCGAGCGCCGTTGGCTCTACCCGGGAGTTCGTCTATACAAGACCCAGCGGGGACAGGTGCCGCTCTCGATGGTACTGGGCGTCGATGTGGGTCAGCGCCCCATATCGCTGCGGGCGATGCCATCATCCCCCGGTGGCCTGGTCGCTCCACGCCAGGGCGCCGGCGAGGACCATGCCGCCCGTTTCACCAGCACCCACTGGACCAGCCGTTATCCCGTCCGGCTGCAGGCGCTGCGAGAAGCGCTGCGCGCACTGCCTACGTCCATCTACCGGGCCAAGGGGATCTGCTATCCCGAGGAGATGAACGGTCGCGCGGTAGCGGTGCACCTGGTCGGCAGCCGTATCGATATAGCGCCCCTTGGTGACAGCGGTTTGGCAGATACCTCCATGGCAGAAAGTACCTTGGCAGATACCTCCATGGCAGACGCCTGCAGCCGCCTGATCATGATCGCCCCGCTAGGAGGCATCGACCCGCTGACGCTGCAGGAAACGCTGGATGCTTGCGTGGTGTGGCCAACCGACATAGAAAAGGCCCACCACGATGCGCGTCCACAAGCGTCCGTGACACAGGACATGGCCCCACCAACGACCTATCAGGACGGGAATACCGAGTATGCGTGAACAGCGCTGCCCGCTGCTGCCAGCGGTGCATGGAGTGGAACGAACCCTGACCAGCTTTCATTTCGGTGAAGGAGCTCGCAAGGCCTACCTGCAGGCCAGCCTGCATGGCGATGAAATTCCCGGCATGCTGGTGCTCCACCACCTGCGCCAGCTGATCGCTGACGCCGAAAACCACCACCTGCTGCGCGGGGAGATCGTCCTGGTCCCGGTGGCCAACCCCATCGCCCTGGGCCAACGCCTGATGCACGATGCCATGGGCCGCTTCGACTTCACCACCGGCCTCAACTTCAATCGTGACTATCCGGATCTGGCCACCCCCCTGATGGATGCGCTGGAAGGGCAGCTCGGCCCTTCCCCCCAGGACAACCGCCGGATCATCCACCAGGCGCTGGCGGGGGCCATCGACAGGCTCCCCTGTGACAGCGATATCCGGTCACTCAAGAAGGCGCAACTGCGTCTGGCCCATGACGCCGATCTGGTGCTGGACCTGCACTGCGATGCCCAGGCGATTGTTCATCTGTATCTGGAAGCCCCCTACTGGCCACAGCTCGAGCCGTTGGCCCGCTATCTGGGCGCCGAGGCCATGTTGCTCGGGACAGGCACCGGATCCTTTTCCTTCGACGAGGCCTGCGGCCAGCCCTGGTGGCGGCTGGCCGACCACTTTGGGGATCGCTTCCCTGTTCCCGCGGCCTGCGTTACCGCCACCGTGGAACTGCGCGGAGAGCAGGACGTAGACCACGAGATCGCACGGGCCGATGCCATTGCCCTGTATCGCTACCTGGTCCAGCAAGGCTTCATCGCTGACGAGATTCCCCCGGCGCCCGCCTTGAAGGCCGAGCCCACCCCCTTCCAGGGCGCCCTGACCGTCAAGGCGCCGGTGGCGGGAGTGGTGGCCTTTCATGTGGCCCCCGGGGATCGCGTTGACGTCGGCCAGCGGCTGGCGGATCTGGTCGACCCACTCACGGCGGAGGTGACGCCGGTGGTCAGCGCCAGTCAGGGCGTCGTCTACATGCGCACATCCAGTCGCTATCTGCCCCCCGGAGCAGAACTGTGCAAGATCGCCGGAAAAACCCCGCTGGACCAGGGGGGGCAGGTATCCGCCTGACGCGCTCAAGACACCCTATGGGTCCCATGACCCCACAGCATTTACGCCAGACCATTGACACCAGATCGTCTACGCCAGGCACTCGCCAAAGCCTGGCTCAATAGCTCAGGAGCTTTGCATGAAATATTCCTCATTGGTGGGCCGTATCGCCGGCGAGACCGTTACCGCCTGGGACATCCACTTCGCGGCCTGTGACGCCGCCGAACGGGGTGAAGACGTCATCGTGCTGAGTATCGGCGACCCCGACTTCACCACCGACCCGCGCATCATCGAAGCCGCCGTGGAGGCGCTGGCCGCTGGCGATACCCACTACACCCCAGTGACCGGACGAGAAGAAGTGCGCCGTGCCATCGCCGCCAAACAGCGCCGCCTCCAGGGCACGCCGGTCTCCGCCGATGAGGTGACGCTGGTGGCGGGGGCACAAAATGGGCTGTTCGCCACCGCCCTGTGTCTGTTTGAACACGGCGACGACGTGCTCGTCCCCGAACCCATGTACCTGACCTATGCCGCCAGCCTGCAGGCGTCCGGGGCACGCATGGTGCCCATCGCCCAGCATGCCGATGACGACTTCCGGCTGACCCGAGAGGCGATAGAAGCGGCGCTGACGCCCAACACCCGCGGCATCGCCTTTGCCACGCCCAACAATCCCACGGGCAACGTCTACCGCCCGGAAGAGCTCGAGGCAATCGCCGAGGTCGCGCGGCGCCATGACCTGTGGGTGATCTCCGACGAGGTCTACGGTCAGCTGACCTACGACCGCGACCATCAAAGCATTGCCAGCCTGCCGGGTATGCAGGAGCGGACGATTGTCATCAACAGCCTGTCGAAATCCCATGCCATGACCGGTTGGCGTACCGGCTGGGTGGTGGGACCGAAGGCGCTGATCGGGCATCTGGATAACCTGCTGCTGAGCATGCTGTATGGCCTGCCAGGTTTCGTTCAGCAGGCCACTCTGCGCGCGCTCGAGCTGGACGACGACGTTGTCGACCAGGCGCGCGAGGTCTATCGGCGCCGCCGGGCGATTGTGATGGAGGGTCTGGGACAGTGCTCGCGGCTTGGCATCAAGGCGCCCGAGGCGGGTATGTTCATGCTGGTGGACATCCGCGAGACGGGGCTTTCGAGCATCGACTTCGCCTGGCAACTGTTCCGCAGCACCGGGGTCTCGGTACTGGATGCGGAAGCCTTCGGCAGCAGCGCCAAAGGCTTCGTGCGGCTATCCTTCGCCGTGTCCGAGGCGCAGCTTGAAGACGCCTGCCAGCGCATCGCACGCTTTGTGGATGGACTGCCGGCGAGCGCAAACCAAGCTAACGCAATGCAGCTGTAGCGTCGCATTACCTGCCTTTCCGGCATAACAGTTAGCTCTGGAGGCCATTGCAGGATCAGCATGATCTCGACGGCGGCCTCCAGAGACCTTCATGGTTTTCTCTGGACTCCCTCGCTAGCGCGGAATCACCCGTCAACGCTGGCTGCCGACGTCCAGCACCAGCTTCCCCACGTGATGCTTTTCCTGAAAGCGCTGCTGCGCCGAAGCGATATCATCAAGCGCAAAGGTTGCTGCCACCAGGGGGGCAACCTGCCCCTGCTCGATACGCTCGACCAGGTTGCCGAAGACCTCCTCAGCCAACACGGTACAGCCCAACAGGCTGAGGTCCTTGAGGTAGAGCGTGCGAACGTCCAGCTCCACTAGAGGGCCCGCGATGGCGCCCGCAACAGCGTATCGTCCCCCGGGGCGCAGCACGTTCAAATACTCAGGCCATTGCTCGCCCGCTACCAGATCGATCACTACGTCGACGCTATTCGCAGCGACATGCTCAGACAACGGCTGATCCCTCAGCACGATCTGGTTGGCACCCAGCTCACGCAGGATCTGCGCCTTGCCCTTCCCGGTCATGGCGATTACATCAGCTCCTCGGGCCTTGGCCAGCTGGACCACTGCAGACCCCACACCTCCGGAAGCCCCTGTCACCAGGACCTTGTCGCCTTCCACCACCTGGGCCCGGGTCAACATGTTTTCCGCGGTGGAGTAGGAACAAGGGAAGGACGCCAGCTCAACGTCGGAGAGCGCACTCTCGATACGGTAGGCATGTCGAGACGCCACCTTGGTGAACTCTGCAAAACCGCCATCACATTCCGAACCGAAATACCAAGGAGCCGCCAGTTCCTGTCCAGCACTCTCGCGGACACAAGGTTCAATCAACACTCTCTCGCCCACCCGCGAGTCGTCGACACCACGACCTACCGCGACGATCCGGCCACACACATCAGCGCCCTGAATACGCGGGAACCGCAGAGGCTGACCAGACCAGCTGGCATCTTCGCTGTCACCGTCACCCTTGGAGTACCAGGCAAGGCGCGTATTAATATCGGTGTTGTTGACCCCGGCAGCCGCTACCTTGATCAGCACCTCTCCAGGGCCAGGCTGAGGCACCTGAAGGTCTTCACGGTATACCAGCATCTCAGGGCCGCCATGGCCCAGCAGCTGAACGCCTTTCATCATGTGGCATGGAACATCGTTCATCAGACATCTCCCAACAGTCGTCGAGCGGCTCGCTGGGCCGCGTGGATGGCAGCATCACCCTGAGTGGGCCAGGCACTGGAGGCACCTTCGTGGAGCAAAAACAGTTCTGCCGCCAGGTCAGGCCTGCCGCTGGCACTGCCCATCAGTTCACGCACCTCTCGCTTGTGGCGCATGACCGAGTCGGTGATGTGGACGTTGCCGGGAAACGCCGCAAAGGCACTCATCGACATACAGCCGTGGGGAGCATTGTCGGCCATCCACCTCCCTAGCCGATCAAACAGCACACAGACTGCTTCCGCCCCCGGAGCGGGCAGCGACTGTGACAGCAGCGCCAGATACCGCGCGTGTCGGTGATCCAGCGCGCCGATGACCATGGCCTCCTTGGAAGGGAAGTGCCGATACAAGGTCCTCAAGCTGACGCCCGAGGCAATCTTGAGCTCCGGCACGCTGGGCTCGGCGAAGCCACGCTGACTAAAGGCGGTTTCCAGCCCTTCGGCAATCTGTTCTCGATTCATGCACTGTCCTGGAGAAGGTGGTAGCGGCGCTACCTACTCTTCGTGGTAGAAAGAATATTCTACTACGAAGAGTAGAACATTCTTTCTACCCAAGGCAACCCATCGCGTTAGCGCCTGACGTCCAGCGGTGTTGCGGCGTCGGCAGCATTTGCGACCTTGCGGCGAAGCTTTGCCGTCTAGGGACACGAACTTTGCGCTGACGCGTGACAAACCTTAGGGTTTTCACCACGTCATTGCGCATTATCCGTTCGATATTGCTAACCATCGGGAGTTACTCCATGGAAACCTCCAACCCTGCCGGGAATTCCGGCAAAGAGCGCCGTTTTTTCGGCCATCCCTGGCCACTGGCCACCCTGTTCGGCATGGAGGTGTGGGAGCGCTTCTCTTTCTATGGCATGCAGGCGATCCTGCTGATCTACCTGTACTACGAGGCCAGCCGTGGTGGCCTGGCGATGGATCAATCGGTGGCCATCGGCATCGTCGGCGCTTACGGAAGCTCGGTGTATCTGGCGACCATTCTTGGTGGCTGGTTAGCCGACCGGGTCTTTGGGGCTGAGCGCACCCTGTTCTACTCCGGCATCGTGGTCATGCTCGGCCATATTGCCCTGGCGATCCTGCCAGGGGTCTACGGCGTGACAGCAGGCCTGATGCTAGTCGCTTTGGGCAGCGGTGGGGTCAAGGCCACCTGCTCGGCGCTGGTGGGCGCGCTCTACGAAGCGGGCAGTCCCAAGCGAGACGCAGGGTTCTCGATCTTCTATCTGGGCATCAATATCGGTGGCTTCGTCGGCCCTCTGCTGACCGGGCTGCTTCAGCAAAAGGCCGGTTTTCATGTCGGCTTCGGTATCGCAGCGGTCGGTATGGCCATCGGTCTGGCCCAGTACACCGCGGGTCGCAAGGGCCTGCCGGATGACCAGAAGGTCGCCCCGAACCCTGTCGCGCCCACGACCCTCAAACGCTATCTGGTCATGGCGGTGATCGCGATCACCGTTCTGGTCGTAGCCACCATGGGCGGGCTGGTACGCGCCAACAACCTGTCCGAAGTGATGCTGGCCATCATTGCCGTCGCCACTGTCGCCTACTTCGCCACCATCCTGCGCTCGTCACAGGTCACCCGCGAAGAGCGCAGCCGAGTCTTGGCCTTTATCCCGCTGTTTCTGACCAGTGCCGCCTACTGGGCGCTCTACAGCCAGTCCTATACCGTGATCACTGCCTTCTTCGACCAGCGCGTGGATCGCGTCGTGTTCGGTTGGGAGATTCCCGTTGGCTGGCTGGTATCGGTACAGGCGCTGACCATCATTCTGTTCTCCGGTGTCTTTGCCTGGCTGTGGACGACGCTGGGCAAACGCCAACCCTCGTCTGCCGGCAAGTTCGTCATTGCCATGGCCATCATCGGTGCGACCTTCCTGGGGTACCTGCCGTTTCTCGGTGAGGACGGTTCGAGCATGCCCCTGATCATGCTGGTGCTGTTGCTGCTGGGCTTCACCGCCTCTGAACTGTGCCTGTCCCCCATTGGCCTGTCGGTGACCACGAAACTGGCGCCGCGCTCCTTCCAGACTCAGATGATGGCGCTGTTCTTCCTGTCGTTGTCACTTGGCTTCGCTGCCGGCGGCAAGCTGGGCGCTTTCTATACCGAGGACAGCGAAGTCGGCTACTTTATCGCCATGGCGGCGATTGGCGGGGGTAGCGCCCTGCTGCTGGCTCTTTGCCTGCCCTTCATCCGCCGGGCGATGCGCGGCGCCGACTGAGTCTGCCCTCGCCCCGCCCCGGCCACAGGGGACACACTCCGCACACGACGTGCCAGGCGGCCATCGCCGCCCGGTTGTTGCATCGCTTCAGGACGCAGGAAACCAACATGCCGACCGACCACGCCATCCAGGGCCTGCATATCACCGACCATCGACTGACCGTGCCCCTTGACTGGTCCCACCCGGACAACGGCGACACCCTCAGCCTGTTCTATCGCGAGGTCTCTGCCGCACAGCGTCAGGATGAGGATCTGCCACTGCTGGTGTTTCTCCAGGGGGGGCCGGGGGGCAAGTCTCCCCGCCCCACAGCCCATGGGCCTGGCTGGCTGCACGAGGCGCTGAAGCACTACCGGGTGATCCTGCCGGATCAGCGGGGTACGGGGCGTAGCTCGCGTATCACCGGCGACATCATGGCCGCCTTCCACGATGCCGAAGCCGCTGCGGACTATCTGGCCTGCTTCGATGCCCACGCGGTCGTGGCGGATCTCGAGCACCTGCGCAAGACTCGCTATCAAGGGGCGCGCTGGGCGACCCTGGGCCAGAGCTACGGCGGTTTCCTTACACTGACCTACCTGTCCTATGCGCCTCAGGGACTCGAGAGGTGCTATATCACCGGCGGGCTCCCTGCCATCGAAGCCGACCCCGACGAGGTCTATCGACGTACCCATCGGCGGGTGGCGGCCAAGCTGGACGCTTATCTGGCGCGCTTTCCGGCTGACAAGGACCAGCTCGATGCCATCGCCGATCACCTGCTCGACCACGATGTGCGCCTGCCCAATGGTGATCCGTTCAGCGTCCGCCGCTTGCAGAGCCTGGGCCTGATGCTCGGCATGGGTGACGGTGCCGAGCGCCTGCACTGGTTGCTGGAAGAAGCCTTCAGCGATGATGACCGTCGCCACCTCAATCATCACTTCCTGGTGGAGGTGATGACGCTGACCGGGTTTGACGAGAACCCGCTGTTTGCCGCCATTCACGAGAATATCTACGCCCGCCCCGAGGGCACCTGCGACTGGTCCGCCGAACGCCAGCGCGGCGACATCTTCGACGAAACGCGGCGTCCTCTCAGCTTGACCGGCGAGATGATCTACCCCTGGATGTTCGACGACATCCAGGCCCTCAGGCCGTTTCGCGACGCCGTACACCGGTTGGCACAGCGCCGCCTGTCCCATCCCTTCTATGATCGCCACCAACTGGCCGCCAATCAGGTCCCGGTGATGGCATTGATTTGCTTCGACGACATGTACGTGGACGCCGAACTGTCGTTGGCCACCGCCAAGGCCATTCCCCACCTGCGCTACTGGATCACCAACGAGTACGAGCACGATGGCCTGCGCCAGGATCCGACGGTGCTGCGCCGCCTGATGTCGATGGCTGAGGGATGAGGGATGAGGGATGAGGGATGAGGGATGAGGGATGAGGGATGAGGGATGAGGGATGAGGGATGACTACGCTAGACCGTGTGCTGGCGATGAGGTGGCAATTCGCGTAAGAGTATCGGCACACAGAGGCAGATAAATGGCCATCGCGTCAGCGCTGCTCACACGCTCGAAAGGACACCGACAATGACAACGACTCCACGGCACGCCCCCTCGGCGGGTAATCCCTTCAAGGTCGCGATGGCCGAGGGTCATCATCGCATCGGCCTGTGGCTATCGCTGGGCGACCCGTATTGCGCTGAAATGTGCGCCAGTGCAGGCTTTGACTGGCTGCTGGTAGATGGCGAGCACGGCCCCAATGACCTGCGTTCACTGCTTTTCCAACTGCAGGCGGTGACGGCCGCCGGTGGCCACCCGGTAGTAAGAGTGGTGCAGGGCGAAACGGCATTGATCAAGCAAGTACTGGATATCGGTGCACAGACCTTGCTGGTGCCCATGGTCGACACGGCGGAGCAAGCCCGCGCCATCGTGGCGGCCACCCGCTACCCTCCACAGGGCATCCGCGGAGAAGCCTCACCCATCGTTCGCGCCTCCCGCTGGGGCGCCCGCAAAGACTACCTTCAGCACGCCAATGACGAGGTTTGCCTGCTGGTTCAGGCGGAAAGCGTAACGGCGCTGGATAACCTCGAAGCCATCTGTGCCGTTGATGGTGTCGATGGCGTATTCATCGGTCCCGCTGATCTGGCTGCCTCCATGGGTCATCTCGGCAATGCGTCCCACCCCGAGGTGCAAGCAGCCATCGACACCGCCATCACGCGGGTCAAGCAAAGCGGCAAAGCTGCCGGTGTGCTGACCGGTGACCCGGATCAGGCCAGGCACTACCTGGCCCTTGGTGCCCAGTTTGTAGCTGTCGGGCTGGACGTCAGCCTGCTGATGCAAGCGGTACGACAGCGGGCGGCTGATTTTTCGCTCGGCCCCGCTTCCCCCTCTTCCGCCGATGGTCCCTACTGACGTTCGCAGGAGTCCTGACGGCTACCACTCGCCGCCGCCACGCTCCAGGGCGGCAGCGATGGCCTGGGGAATGGGCTGGCCGGTGCGCTCGCTGGCGAACAGGTACTCGCCGGCAGGGTTGACCTCGAGAAAGACGTGACGTCCCTCGGGTGTGACCCTTAGGTCGATGGCGCCGTAGGCCAGGCCGAAGGCCTTCATCAGTGCCCTGAGGCCTGTCTCCACCTCGGCCGGCAGGGTATAGGCAAACACCCTGGCGCTGCCCACCCCGCTGCGGTAGTCGACCTCATACTGAGGTTCGCTTTCAAAGGCGGTGGCGAACATCTCGCCGGCCACGGCGGTGACCCGAATATCCAGCGCCAGCGGGATATATTCCTGGAAGATCACCGGGGCCAGGCGCACAGCATCGAGCTGGGCGATCTCGGCCTCACCGACCTTCAAGGTCTCTCGCGGGGCCTCGACGATATTGCGAAAGGCCTTGCGCACCACGCCACCCTCCAGGTGTCGGCCGACAAATTCCGCGGCGGCCTCCGGACGGTTGGTAATCAGGGTATCGGGTATCTCCAGCCCCAGCCGGTGGGCCAGTCGATGTTGAGCAAGCTTGCGCTGGGCACGCTCGTCGGCCAGAGGATCATTCATCCAGAAGCCGTCCATGGCGTACCACAGGCCCTGAACCGCTTCCTGAGTTTCAGACCAGGCGAACAGGCGCTCGGTGCCATCGCCCAACGCCGGGTCCAGGTCGAAGGGGCGCAGACGTCGATTCCACACCGAGCGCACCTCATCCAGTGCCAGACGCCGACCATCGGGCAGCGTCAACCACAGGCTGTCGCCGCTGGCACCGGCGTAGGCGAGAATGCCAAGCCGTTGGGGAAAGTCGGCGACGTCGATGACGTCCACCGGTGAATGCAGATGTTCCAGCACACGCTCGACGTGGGTGTTGTCGGCAAAGGACAGGATCAGAATCATGGAAAGCTCCCATGGGCAATGAGACCGCTACATGAAACATGGCGGGCGCCAGGGTGACGCTCGCCATGTGAACGGGAGCTACTGGCCGCCAAGTTGGAGGTAGGCTTCCCAGGCCTGCTGCCAGGCCATCATCCCCTGCTGATCGAGCATGCCCATCTGGTGAAGCTGAGCGTAGTACGCCAGCATTTGCGCGTACTCAGCGAGCAGCGCCTGACCATTGTCTGCGCCGTCACTGGTGGGCGGCTTCAATGACGCTCCGGCAGGAGGCTGGCCGGTCGCCAGCACGAAGGGCTGCAGCGGCGTACCAAGCTGCACCGGCATGGCGGGTTGCACCGGTACACTGCCCCAGCCGCCGGGCTGCGGATTCTCGAAGGCCTGCTTGCCGCCCTCGAGCAGGGCCTTGCCAGGGGCTTCGTAGACCTGCTTGGGGGGATCCAGCGGCTTGATCTTGCCAGGGTCGACGCCTGGATCCTTGGCCAGGTCCTTGGGCTTGTCCTTGGCCAGGTCCTTTGGCAGCTCCTTGGGTTTTTCCTTGCTGAGCTCCTTCGGCGGCTCCTTGATGCCGTCCTTCAACAGATCCTTGCCACCATCCTTCGGTCCCTCCTTGGGAAAATCCTTGATCACCTCCTTCGGGCGATCCTTGGGCAGCTCCTTGCCGGTTTCCTTGGCCGGGTCCTTGATCGGGTCCTTGGCCAGCTCCTTGACGATCTCCTTGGTCAGCTCCTTGGGGCTGTCCTTAGGCGGGAACTTGGGCAATACCGGCGTACAGGACACCGTCTCGCCGATGGCGCTGCGGGGTCCGTCAAGGCAGGCCTGCATCCGTGCCACCTGGCCTTCGGTGAACATCACCATGGTGTCGTCATCGACGTAGTCCATGTAGTTCATGAACATGTCGCCGTTGGGACCGTTGTCGCAGGACACCTTGGGAAAGCTGGGCTTGCCCACGTTAGCGCCGCCTTGGTTGGGCGTATCGTCGACAAAGTCCGAGCCGGAACAGCCGGTGCCGTCATCCCCCCAGATATGGAACAGATTGAGCCAATGGCCGATTTCATGGGTGGCCGTACGCCCCAGATTGAACGGCGCCTGGGCGGTGCCCATGTTGCCGAAGGCCGTGTAGGTCACGACCACGCCGTCGGTGGCGGCGGGGCCTCCCGGGAACTGGGCATAGCCGAGCAGACCTCCGCTCAGCGGGCAGACCCAGATATTGAGGTACTCATCAGAGGGCCAGCCATCCTTGCCGCCGGTGGCGTCGGCCTTGACCTTGTCATCCCCCGAGAACCCGCTGACCTCGGTCTGGGTGCGAGTGATGCCGTCGGTGGCGTTGCCGTCTGGATCGGTGGTGGCCAGGACAAACAGCAGTCTGGCATCCGCCGCCAAAGGGGCGAACGGCGCCGGTACGCTGGAGATATCGGCGTTGGTCTTGCGGAAATCCTGGTTGAGGATCTCGATCTGGCTGTCGATTTGCTCTCTGGAAATGTTCTGGGCATCGGTCTTGTAGACCACGTGCACCACCACCGGTATGCGCGTGCATCCCGGACGCTGTGCCATGGTGCCACGCATGGCACGAAAGGCGTGCTCCTCGATGCGCGCCCGGCGACGGGCGTACCCTGGGTCTTCGTCAAGCAGGCGCCGGTGCAGCGCCATGGTGCCACAGCAGCGACATCCTCTTGGATGGTTCATTTCTTCAGACATGACTTGCTCCCCGCCAGCCAGGAGGCCAGCGTTGTGAGTACGGACTCATTGGCCAGCGGCAGGCTGGCCTCCTGCGGCCCCACAACGCTCTTCCCATTCGCCTCGGGCGGGTTGCGCCAGGAGCCTATCGCTTGGTGATGATCAGAATGTCCTCTTCCACTGCATCAATGTCGTAATCGCCTTCCCATCCGGGCAACGTCAGCTGCAGCTTTTGTCCTTGCTGCTGCCAATGTCCCGTGGCATCACGACAGGGCCGGTCGGATGCGCTGCCGCTGTAGCACTCGGCAGAGCCATCAGGGTGGAGGCAAAGCCGCCGACGAGGCATGCGCGACGGGGCGATCGCCGGTGAATCGGGATGGCGCAGAATCATGCAGCCGTTCACTCCCTCCTCCTTCACTTCCACCCAGTCTCCGCACAGCGGCATCGTCATGGCTGCCTCCTTATGAGGTGTTGTTCTACGCTCCAGCGCGGTCATGCAGAGACCTTCGTCGCCAAGGCCCATTGCCACCCGGCGTCGAGGGACGGATGCCATTGTGCCGACGCCTGCAGACGACGGTACTGCGCCAGCAGCGCCTGCCGGTGGGCCTCGAAGTGACGCCACGGGTCCCCCCGATGATGGCGCTCGTCGCCGCGGCAAACACATAGCGGCAGCGGCGCGGGGGGCTGCATCGACGACCGTAGCCCGGCGCGTTCGGCCACAAAGGCCAGGTTCATGCTGAAGATCTTCATCGCATAGTCGATATCGACCGTGGCCAGCACGTCACCAGGCCCATGGATATTGGCGTTGGCTCCATCGGCACCTTCAATGGTCAATACCGCCGGAATGCCAGCATCAATAAAGGGCACATGGTCACTCGCGAAGGGATTCAGCGAGACCTGCAGCTCAAGATCAGTAAACTGCGCTCCCGCGGCGCTGAGTCCATCGAGCATGTCCTGGCTGAGCGGCGCGCCTTCCAGCAGGACGGCTTGAGGCGTCGCATTGACCGAACCAATCATGTCCATATTGACCACGCCCGCGATCCGTTGCCGCTCGCTACTCGACAGTCCCGCGACCCACTGACGGCTACCATGCAGCCCCTGCTCTTCCCCACCGAACAGGACAAAGCTGATGTCATCGTCGAACTGGCGCTGAGCCAGCACCTCGGCCATCAGCACTACCGCCGCCGATCCGCTGGCGTTGTCGTCGGCGCCCGGAGCTGGCGCCGACGGTCCTCCCTGATGATTGACGCTGTCCAGGTGCGCCACGACCAGCCAATGCCGAGGATGGGCGCCAACCCCTGCCAGCGCGGCTGCCACATTGCTACTGGTGCCCCCTGTCGGGATCGATACGGTCTGACGCGAACAGGACAAACCCGCAGCAGCAAATTGGCCTTCCGCCCAATCCGCGGCCTCGCCATAGCTGGCGCTGGTAGAATGCCGAGTGGGCCAGGACACCAGCTGTCTGATCAACTGGTCATAGCGTGAACGCGAGGCCGAGTTCACCAGGGCAGTCAGCGACGTGGCGCGAGTCTCAGGAACCGCGGTGGGCTTGGCCTGATGGAACAGAACAGTGTCCTTGTTCAGCGGAAACAGGCGAAAACACGGCTCCTGATGGTCATCGAGCCCAGCGTTGATCTGACGCGCCGTGGCTCGGTCCAGGTCGACCACCAGATAGCGGCCCGCATTCAGCAGTACCGGCACGTCAGGATACTGCTGCTGAAACAGCCGGCCCTTCTGGCAGACACCGTGCAGGCTCCCTCGGGCGACATCCACCGCCTGCACGTCGGCGCTATTGCCAGTACTATCGCCAGTACTATCTCCAGTACTATCGCCAGTACTGTCATCAAGCGTCGCACGCAGCGCCGGCCAGCGCGCATTGGGCGCGACCAACAACTGCTGACCTCCCGCCTGCACCCGCCAGACTCCCGCTACTGTCAGCGGTTTGGCGCGAGCGGAAGAAGACGTTATCGTTTGCCTCAGTATCACCTTCATGGAGTCACCCTTTGCTGCCATCAGCAGCAGGGACGATGCGCCAGAACGAGACGGTCCCGCTCACCGGCAGAACCCTCTTCAGCGGAATTAGCCGCAGCGTAATGGATTATCAAGGTAGTTGTTTCACGGCCAACCGTCTGTGGCTGCCCTGGCTCCAGCAACCTCAGGCACCTATCCGTAACTCTTTGATCATCATCGAATCATCTGAGTGAACGGATCATCCACACCGGGTGGTGCCAGTTCCCTGAGAAAAAAGTGCACAGAAAATCAGTGGGCTGGCGAGAGATGAAACTTTTTCACCTAAGGACACACCAAGCTGAGTGAAGGTCTCGTCCAGGCCAGGTCGTGCCGTTCATGTAGTAAAGCTCCGAATCTGATCAGCGATGAAATCGCCAGCTGTGCGCTCTGCGCAGGCCTGCCACCACCGGCGTACTGGCGACAAAAGGTCGGCATATTCGAGAATATTGTCATCATTGTCGCCGAGAAAGGACCCTACAGACGGTAGAACACGCCTGTTAGTTGCTTTATACTTTCGTCGTAAATTTACGATCTCGACATCCCGTCGGGATCGTTTTCGTTTGTCGGGAGGTCCCATGGCAATCTCCATCACCAATCTTCGTGCACGGCATCCTCGCCTGGCGGAGCTCGCCCTTGCCCTTGGTGGCTTCGGCATCGGTACCAGCGAATTCGTGATCATGGGGTTGATGGAGCGGGTCGCTCTGGACCTGTCGGTCAGTTCCGCTGACGTGGGCTACGCGATTTCCGCCTATGCCCTCGGCGTGGTTGTCGGCGCTCCATTGATCTCGGCGCTGGCGGCACGGGTGCCCAGGCGTACACTGCTGATCTGCCTGATGCTGGTCTTCGCCATTGGCAATATCGCCAGCGCCCTGGCCACCAGCTTCTGGCCCTTCGTCGGGCTGCGCTTCATTGCGGGCTTGCCCCACGGCGCCTATTTCGGCGTCGCCGCTCTGGTCGCCGCCGCCGCGGTCCCGGTCGAGGAGCGAGCGCGGGCCATCAGTCGTGTCATGCTGGGTCTGACCAGTGCCATCGTGATCGGCGCCCCCCTGGCGACCTGGGCCGGTCAGTGGATGGGCTGGCAGTTTGCCTTTCATGCGGTCGGTGTCATCGCCTTCCTTACCATGGGCATGATCCGGCTGTTCGTGCCGCGCCAGCCCCATGACGTCAAGGCCAGTCCCAAGCGCGAGCTGACAGCCCTGGTGAAACAACGCGTGCTTTACACTCTGGGCGTTGCCAGCATCGGCTTTGGCGGCATGTTCTCGGTCTTCAGCTACGTGGTCCCCACCTTGCGCGCCCAGGCCGACATGCCCGAGTCCATCGGACCCTGGGTCCTGGCGATCTTCGGCATCGGTGGCATCATCGGCAACCTGGTGGGTGCACGCGCCGCCGATCGCCACTTGATGAAAGCGGTGCCCAGAATCCTGCTGTGGTGTCTGGTCGTCCAGGCCGCCTTCTACTTTGCCGCCAACAACCTTTACACCGGCATACTGTTTGTCGGCCTGGTCGGCACCAGCATGGCGCTGGGGCCTGCCCTGCAGACCCGCCTGATGGACGTCGCCGGCGACGCTCAGACCATGGCGGCCTCGATGAACCACGCTGCGTTCAACTGTGCCAATGCCTTGGGTGCCTATCTCGGTGGTGTGGCCATCAAGGCGGGCGCTCCCTGGTCATCCAGTGGCCTGGTGGGTGCAGGGCTGGCGTTTGGCGGCCTGGTGGTGTTCATGCTGGGGCTGCGGGCAGAAAAACGCAGCGACGCCCGTCGTGCCGCACGGGCGCAGGCGGCCGACAACAACGCCTGAGGCGGCGACCGACCGACGATCTCGGCCGGGCACACTCCCGACCCGCTCCGCCGGGTGGTTCATACGACAGCGCCGGTCCCCTGAGGACCGGCGCTGTCGTCATGACGCCCACAAGGCAGAGGTAGCGAGTCAGCTCAGGCGACAGACCAGAAGTAGCGCACCACATGAAAGAAGATGGGCGCGGAAAAGATCACTGAATCCAGGCGATCGATAAAGCCACCATGCCCTTCAATCAGGTGTCCCCAATCCTTGATCCCGCGATCACGCTTGATCGCTGACATCACCAGCCCTCCAACGAAGCCCAGCAACGCGATCATCAGTGCCAGCAAGGCCGCCTGGAGCAAGGTAAACGGGGTCATCCAGGCCAGTCCGGCACCGACCAGGGTGGCACTCGCCACCCCTCCGACAAACCCTTCAATCGTCTTCGATGGGGACAAGCGTGGGGCGATCTTGCGCCGACCTATCAGCTTGCCCCACACGTACTGCAGCACGTCACTGAGCTGGACGACGACGATAAGAAAGGCAATCAGCAGGACATTGCGCCCTTCAAAACCGGGAATATCCAGCGTCAGCAATGCGGGCACGTGCGATACGCAGAACACGCACACCATCAAGGCCCACTGCACCTCGCTGACTCGGTCTAAAAAGCCATGGCTATCGCCCCTGATCGCGGCGACAACCGGCAGCAGCAAGAAGGCATACACCGGAATGAAGATCGAATACATGCCGTAGTACTGCTGCCAGATAAACACGTACTGCACGGGCAGCACCACGAAGAACACCAGCGCCAACGCCCAGTGATCGGCGCGTCGAGAAGGAATCAGGCTGAGAAATTCGCGCAGCGCGGAGAAGGAGGCAAAGGCGAACAGCAGCACCACGCCTGTTCGTCCGCCCAGCAGGGCGATGCCCATCAGTATCGCCATCAGCCACCAGGAACGAATACGCTGGTTGAGGTTCTCGATCACCTCGTTCTCCCCACCAGGGGAGTAACGCCTCGCCAACACGAAACCGATGGTACTCGCGACCACCAGGATGCCGGCAATCGCCGCCAGCAGCGTTCCCAGGCCTGCGGGGATCACCATGTCATTCATGCGACGCGCCTCCCTGGAGCGATGCTTCTTGCGCGTTCGGCGCCAACGCCATCAGCGCCTCCTGGGCACGCGCCAGGAAGTCTGTGCGGCTCTCGTGATCAATACGCGGCAGGGGTGCCCCGTAGGTCAGGGTGCACAGCAGGGGCAGGGGAACCACCTCGCCCTTGGGCAGCACCCGGTTGAGGTTATCGATCCATACCGGTACCAGTTCGACCTCGGGATGGCGCTGGGCCAGGTGATAAAGCCCGGAACGAAACGGCAGCATGCCATCCTCACGGGTGTTACGCGTGCCCTCAGGGAACAGGATCAAGGAGTCGCCTGCTGCCAGTGCAGCGCCCATGTCTTCGAGGGGGTCTCCCTGTGGCTGCGTCGCCGTCTGGTCTGTCTTGCGCTGACGCGCGATGAGCACGCCCTGAAACACCTCATGAATCAAAAAGCGGCGCAGCGGCGACGCCAGCCAATAGTCGGCCCCCGCCACCGGGCGAGTTCGCGCTCGCAGGCGCGGCGGCAAGGTGGTCCAGATCAAGACAAAGTCGCCATGACTGGAGTGATTGGCGTAATACAGCCGCTGGCGCGCTATCGGCGCGATTCCCGACCAGATTGGCCGTGGCGATGTCACCAGGCGTGCGAACAGGCGAATCAGCATGCCCGTCAATGACGCCCTCCAAGAGGGTTTCTTCATGTTCATTCCCTGTATCAGGCACCGCGTGCGAGATCTCCCTCTCCGGCGTCGACGGGTGCAGCCCGGACGGCAACTGTGCCATACTTCGGGCCCTCGGTTGCCCTCATATTGCACTCTCTGTTCCGAATCCCTCAGGTGAAGACCCCGCCCATGTCCCAAGGTACGCTATTCATCATTTCCGCCCCTTCCGGCGCCGGCAAGACCAGCCTGGTGCGCGAATTGATCGAGGGCCTCGACGGCATTCAGGTATCGGTCTCGCATACGACCCGAGCCAAGCGACCGGGCGAGGTAGATGGCGTGAACTACCATTTCGTCGACATGCCAACCTTCGACGCCATGATCGACAAGGGCGACTTCTTCGAGCACGCACGGGTCTTCGACAACTGCTACGGCACCTCGCGAAGCGCCGTGGAAACCCTGTTGGCCGCAGGTCAGGACGTCATCCTCGAGATCGATTGGCAGGGCGCTCGTCAGGTCAGGGCGCAGATGCCGGACGCGGTTTCGGTGTTCATTCTGCCGCCCTCCCGGGAAGAGCTCGAGCGTCGCCTGTCGAGCCGTGGTACGGATGACCATCAGGTCGTCAGCGCGCGCATGCGTGAAGCCGTCAGTGAAATGTCTCACCATGACGAATACGACTTCCTGGTGATCAATGACGACTTCACCACGGCGCTGGACGAACTGCGTGCACTGGTCGTCGCCCAGCGCCTGGCGACCCCGCGCCAGAATCAGCGTCATGCTGCCCTGCTCGAAGCGCTGTTGACCGATACGCAGCCACACAATTGAGGTACCTCCTCACCACCACGCCGTTGGGCAAGCGGTTCGGCACTGCAACGACCGTCCAGCGTCTTGTCAGAAGCGGCGTGACTCGAGTAATCTAGCCTGTCACTTCGCAGGTGCAACCCCCGGGCGCAATCGTCGGCGGGGGCATAGTCCGTCTCGCCGACCGCGAAAGGCCAGCACCTGCCCGACACACTGTCTGTCAGATCAGGAAGGGCCCAATGGCGCGAGTTACCGTCGAAGATTGTCTGGAACATGTCGAGAACCGTTTCAAGCTGGTGATGATTTCCACCCAGCGCTCCCGTCAGCTGGCCCGCGGCTCCCGCGATGCCCTGCTGCCCTGGGAAAACGACAAGCCCACGGTCATGGCCCTGCGTGAAATCGCCGACGGCCTGATCGATGACAGCGTACTGGACGAGCCGGTCGAGGCTCCCAGCCGCTTCCGTCCCGAGTACTCTCACGCCTCGCCCTCCGAGGAATGATCGCGCCGGGGATGGCCGTTGGCCATCCCACGGGGTCCTCATCACGCAGTCGGGGCACGCCACATGTTCACCATCGACGATCTGTCTGACCGACTCGGAGGCTATCTGCCCGCCGAGGAAATCCAGCAGGTCAGGCGTGCCTTTTACTACGCTGAACAGGCCCATGACGGCCAGCGCAGGCGTTCCGGTGAACCCTATGTGACTCATCCCTTGGCGGTGGCCAATATCCTCGCCAACATGCACATGGACCATCAGAGTCTGATGGCGGCCATGCTGCACGATGTCATCGAGGATACCGGCGTCCCCAAGGAGGCCCTGGCCAGACAGTTCGGCGAGCCCGTGGCCGACCTGGTCGACGGTGTATCCAAGCTGACCCAGATCACCTTCGAGGACAAGGCCGTCGCCCAGGCTGAGAACTTCCAGAAGATGGTGCTGGCGATGTCCCAGGACATCCGGGTCATCATCGTCAAACTGGCCGACCGTCTGCACAATATGCGCACCCTCGGTGCGCTCAGACCTGACAAGAAGCGTCGCATCGCCAGGGAAACCCTGGAAATCTATGCTCGCGTTGCCAGCCGCCTTGGCATCAACACCATTCGCGTCGAGCTCGAGGACCTGTCCTTTCAGGCTATCCACCCGATGCGGGCCGAGCGAATCAAGCGTGCCGTGGCCAGCGCCCGTGGCAATCGTCGCTCCGCCATTCGCCAGGTGCAGAACGCCTTGCAGACGCGGCTCGACGAGCACGAGCTCAAGGGCACCGTCATCGGTCGCCAGAAGCATCTGCTGTCGATCTACCGCAAGATGCGCGACCAGCGAAAGTCCTTCGCCGAGATCATGGACGTGTTCGGCTTTCGCATCATCGCCGACGATGTCGACAGCTGCTATCGCATCCTGGGCATGGTGCACAACCTTTACAAGCCGGTACCCGGACGCTTCAAGGACTACATCGCGATCCCCAAAGCCAATGGCTACCAGAGCCTGCACACGACCTTGTTCGGCACCAACGGCATGCCCATCGAAGTGCAGATCCGCACTCGTGAAATGGAAGCCATGGCCAACAACGGCATCGCTGCCCACTGGCTCTACAAGGCAGGCCAGACCTCGCATCCGATTGCCGAGGGCAGCCGTGCCAGGGCCCGCGAATGGGTCAAGGGCCTGCTGGAGATGCAGCGCCATGCCGGCGACTCCCTGGAGTTCATCGAGCACGTCAAGAACGACCTGTTCCCGGACGATATCTACGTGTTCACCCCCAAGGGCGACATCATGGAGCTGCCCCAGGGCGCTACCGTGATCGACTTTGCCTATGCGGTACACACCGAGATCGGCAACACCTGCATCGCCTGTCGCATCGATCGTCACCTGGCGCCGCTGTCGACCCGCCTCGAAAGCGGCCAGACGCTGGAGATCATCACCTCTCCTGGGGGCAAGCCTAACCTTGCCTGGCTCAATTTCGTGGTCACGGCCAAGGCCCGCTCGGCCATTCGTCACGCCTTGAAGCACCAACAGCACACCGAAGCCGTGCAGCTTGGTCGCCGCCTGCTGACCCGGGCGTTGATGGAGTTCGAGGTACACCTGGAAGATCTGGGTGACGACGTCATGGCCCGCCTGCTCAAGGAAATGGAGATCCAGAACGAGTCCGATCTGCTGGAAGCCATCGGGCTTGGCAACCGCATGACCCACGTCATCGCGCGGCGCCTGGTGGAGCTGCAGCGGGGCGAGCGGATCACGCAGAATCGCGACAGCAGCGACAGCTCCAACGTCACTATCAGTGGCGTGGAAGGCATGGTGATCAAGTTTGCGCGCTGCTGTTATCCGCTACCGGGCGATCCGATCATCGGCCACTTATCGGTGGGCAAGGGCATCGTGGTACATCGCTCCGAGTGTCGCAATCTGCAGGAGCTGAAGAGCGATCCGGAAAAGCTGTTCACCCTGAACTGGTCGGACACCATTGATGAAGATTTCCAGGTGGCACTGCGCCTGGAGGTCGAGAGTCGTCGCGGTCTGGTGGCCGAACTGGCCGGACTGGTCACCGATGCCGACGCCAACATCGAGCGCATTGGTATCGAAGAGAGAGACGCTCGTCTCTCCATCGTCAATCTGACGCTTTCTGTGCGGGATCGCATTCACTTGGCGCGCATCATCAAGCGACTGCGTAATCTCTCCCATATCGGCAAGATTTCTCGTCTCGGCAACTGACCTGGGTGGCGCCAACAGGCCATGAATCCCATGGCCGTTCGCCACGTGGCTGTCGCCATCGACATGACATCAGGAGTCAATAATGAGCAACAAGGCTGTTATCAACACCGATCAAGCCCCCTCCGCCATCGGTCCTTACTCCCAGGCGATCAAGGCCGGCAACACGGTCTACCTGTCAGGCCAGATCCCGCTCGACCCGACCACCATGGAGCTGGTGTCGGATGACTTCGAGGCCCAGGCGCGCCAGGTGTTCACCAACATGAAAGCCGTCTGCGAAGAAGCCGCTGGCTCACTGCAGGACATCGTCAAGCTCAACCTGTATCTGGTGGACCTGGACAACTTCGCCACGGTCAACAAGGTGATGGAAGAGATCTTCACCAAGCCGTACCCGGCCCGTGCGGCGGTAGGCGTCAAGGCACTGCCCAAGGGCAGCCAGTTCGAAGCAGAAGCGGTCATGGTCATCGGCGACTGATGACCCTCACGCCTGCCGGTGCCTGTGGCGTCATCAAGGTACCGGCATGGCTCCTCGCTGGCCCAGCCCATCATGCGACTGTTCATCGCCCTGCTCCCTGACGACGCCCTGCGCAAGCGCCTGGGTGCCCTCTCCGAAGCGCTGGAGGCTGACTGTGGCGGCCGCCGCATTGCCGATGCCAATATTCACCTGACCTTGGCCTTCCTGGGTGAACAGGATGCGACGACAAGCGCACGCCTTCGCCAGTTTGTCGAACACTACCCGCCCGTGAACGGCCGGCTCGTCCTCGATACCCTCGGTGTTTTTAAGACTCCCGGCATTGTCTGGATCGGCCCCGGGCAACCACCTCAGAATCTTCTGCTGCAACAGGCAGCGCTGTCTCGTCAGCTCGCTGACATGGGACTGGCTCACCGGCCTTCTCATTTTCGTCCCCATGTATCGCTACGGCGTAGAGCAATGGCGCCTGCGGCACAAGCTTTATCCGTGGACAAATTCTGCTGGCCCTATACTTCTATTCACCTAATACAGTCATCTTTAAGCCATGAGGGAAGCCACTACACGATCTTGGCCTCCAGCAAGGCATGAAGGCGAATCATCAGGGTGAATCACCGTCAGTTGGTGGCTCTATTGGCAAAAAACTGACGCATCTTTGTGGCATCGATCATACACAGAGTTGCCAGCACCTTTGCCCAACGTGCTGCCAGCCCCCCGCGGTCCGCACCGACCGCACATGCGTGACAGACAGGTTCACCCTGTCTCGGGTGAAGGCTTGCAGGGACATCGCAGGCCAATAACAAGGGATGAAAAGAACCAGGGAACACTCATGCCAAACATACTTGCTCGTCCGCTGGCCGTCTGCCTGCTTGCCAGCCTTGCCACTCCAGCCATGGCTGGTCCGACGCTTGGTCTCGGCTCCACCAGTGAAGGGACAGGAGCCCTGGACCTGGGCTACGACTGGACCTTTGACCTCAGCCACTATCATCCGGCACTGGATCTTCGCCTGGGCACAGGATTCATTCTTTTCGAGGGGGATGAACGCAGCGATAACCAGGCGTTTTATGTTCGTCCGGCACTTCGCTACAGCTGGGAACACGTCTTCGTCGAGGGAGGTATTGGCGCGTCAGGATTTGTCGATACCCACATCGAGGACCGAGACCTGGGCAGCGCCTTTCAGTTCGAAGATCGTTTGGCTCTGGGCGTAAGAATGGGGGTCTATGGTGACCTGTCAGTCAGCGTCACCCACTACTCCAACGCCAGTATCAAGGAACCCAATGACGGCTTCGAGCTGTATGGGTTGAATTGGCGTCTGGCCTACTAGCCAAGCCCATAGGCACCGTGATGACTCGCTGTGCCATCAGCGTCTTGTCGAGCTGTCCTAGCGACCGGGCCCGTGACACATGTCGCGGGCCCTGACCTTTCCAGGCAATCTCAGCCGACGGGATCCACCTGCAGGAAGCCCCCTTCCTTGAGGACCTGAGCGTAGCCGTCGCGAAAGCTGGGGTAACGAAAACGGTAGCCGCTCTCGATCAGCAGACGAGAATCGCAACGCTTGCTGGCCCTGCGCCGCAGCGGGGACTGAATGGTCTCGGTGCACTCGACCTTCAACTGCTTGGCCAACCACGTCATCACTTCATTGAGCGGGGCGGGTTCGCTGTCACTGGCCAGATAGAGCGGGGCCAGGGCGTCGTCCTGCAACGCCTTGTCGATCAGGTGCACCAGCACCCCGGCGCAATCGTCGCGATGAATGCGATTGGAGTACATGGGGGGCGTGGCGGGCGCAATCCGTCCTTCACTGACCTGCCGAATCAGACGGTCGCGGCCAGGCCCATAGATGCCGGAAAAGCGCACCACGGTTCCCGGTAGCGAGTGATCGATCAACGCCTGTTCGGCTTCCCGCATTAACACGCCGGAAAAGCCGGATGGCTCGGTAGGGCTCTGTTCATCGACCGTTTCTCCGTCACGCTGGGCGTACACGCTGGTGGAGGATACGAAGAACACATGGCGGGGCGGGACATCACGTTCTGACAGGGTGCCCAGGACCGCTTTCAGCCCCTGCGGATATGCCGCACGATACGCATCTTCCTCGAAGCGGTCAGCGCTGACCACGTATACCACGATGTCAGCATCCGGTAGAGCAGTCACGGATTCAGGATCGGCGAGATCCACCGTCACTCCCTCGATGCCCGTTTCGGCCAGCCGTTCGGGGTGGCGCCGAGCACCAATGACCCGATGTTCCTTGGCCAGAAGTTCACGGCCCAGCGCTATGCCAATGTCGCCACAACCAACAATCAACGTCGTCGTCTTCACCTTTACCGCGTCCCCCTGATATAAAATCCCTATGAGGCTCCGGTCCGGAGACCCGCGCATCCAGCGTCTGGCGCCTTGATCAATACCCCGAACAGAGGATGCCGATCGGCACCATATGACTCTAACAGAACTCCGCTATATCGTAACCTTGGCCCAGGAGCGCCATTTCGGGCGTGCCGCAGAGCGCTGCTTTGTCTCCCAGCCGACACTCTCGGTGGCGGTGAAAAAGCTGGAAGAGGAGCTGGAGGTCGCCCTGTTCGAGCGATCCAAGTCCACGGTACAGGTCACACCCCTCGGCGAAAAGATCGTCGAGCAGGCTCAGCGCGTGCTGGAACAAAGCAGCGCCATCAAGGAACTGGCGACGGCCGGACGTGACCAGCTGGCCAGTCCCCTGCGCATTGGTGCGATCTACACCATCGGGCCCTACCTGTTCCCGCATCTGATTCCGGAGCTGACCCGAGGCGCCCCCCAGATGCCTCTTTATATCGAGGAAGGCTTCACCGGTGGGCTGCGGCGCAAGCTGAGGAACGGCGAGCTGGATGCCATCATCGTCGCCCTGCCGTTTACCGAGACCGACGTGGTCACCAAGCCGCTGTATGAAGAAGACTTCGAGGTTCTGCTACCGTCAGATCATCGCTGGGCCAAGCGCAAGAGCATCGCCAAGGAAGACTTGCTGGAAGAACGCCTGCTGCTGCTGGGTGAAGGTCACTGCTTCCGTGACCAGATCCTGGAAGCCTGCCCGGCCATCAGCCAGAAGCTCAACAGTCCCAACAACACGCTGACCGCAGAAGGCGGGTCCCTGGAGACCATTCGCCACATGGTCGCGTCGGGTCTTGGCATCACGGTATTGCCACGCTCCGCCATTGGTACCAGCCACTATGAGAGCGGCATGTTGATCAGCCGACCGTTCAGCGAGCCCCCGGGGCGCACGGTGGCGATCGCCTGGCGCGCCAGCTTTCCGCGGCCCAAGGCGATCGATGCGGTCACTGAAGCCATCGCCCGCTGCCGCGCCGCCGACCAGGAGACGGCGTGAGTCGCCTGAACGAAGCCGTCACATCACTGAAGGGTGTGGGCGAGGCGCTGGCACTGAAGCTCGCGCGGCTGAAAGTGGAGACCGTCGAGGATCTGCTCTTTCATCTGCCGCTGCGCTACCAGGACCGCACGCGGATCACCCCCATCGCGACCCTGCGCGGGGGCCATGAAGCGGTCGTCGAGGGAGATGTCAGTGCCGCTGACGTCATCCGCGGTCGGCGCCGCAGTCTGCTGGTGCGACTGAAGGATGGCAGCGGCATTCTCAGCCTGCGCTTCTTTCACTTTTCTCCTGCCCAGCAGCAGCAATTCCGTCCAGGCACACGGGTGCGCGCCTTCGGTGAAGCCCGCGCCGGTGCCACGGGGCTGGAGATCTACCACCCCGAGTACCGCCTGATCGGGGGTGACGAGCCACCCGTGGAAGATCATCTGACCCCCATCTATCCGACCACCGAGGGTCTCCACCAGGCCAGGCTGCGCGCCTTGATCGACCAGGCCATGGCGATGCTCGAGGCCGACCCAGCAGCCTTGCCCGACTATGTGCCGGACGACATTCGCCAACAGTTTTCCCTGGTCGGACTGCAGGACAGCCTGAAGACCCTGCACCACCCACCCCCGGACAGCGATGTCGACGCCCTGAGCGATGGCCGCCATCCGGCCAGCAGACGCCTGGCCACGGAAGAGCTGCTGGCCCATCAATTGAGCCTGCGCGAGGTGCGCCTGCGTATTCAGTCCGACGGCGCCCCTTGCTTGCCCAGCGGACGCAGTCTGAAGACGCGTTTTCTGGCGCAGTTGCCCTTTTCTCTGACCGGCGCCCAGCGGCGTGTGCTCGACGAGATTGGCGTCGATCTGGCCAAGCCTGCTCCCATGCTGCGGCTGGTCCAGGGTGACGTGGGTTCAGGCAAGACCGTGGTCGCTGCCATGGCCGCCCTGACCGCCATTGCCGGAGGCTGCCAGGCCGCCATCATGGCGCCGACGGAACTGTTGGCAGAACAGCACTATCGGGCGTTTCGCGACTGGTTCATCGCTCTGGACATCGACGTCGCCTGGCTGTCGGGCAAGCTCAAGGGCAAGGCACGACTGGATACCAAGGCGGCTATCGCCGATGGTCGGGCGCGGATGATTGTCGGCACCCATGCCATCTTTCAGGATGACGTCTCTTTTGACCGCCTTGGCCTGGCCATCATCGACGAGCAGCATCGCTTCGGCGTCCACCAACGCCTGGCACTGCGCGAGAAAGGCGAGCAAGGTGGTCTGACGCCCCATCAGCTGGTCATGACTGCGACGCCGATCCCACGCACCCTGGCGATGAGTGCCTATGCCGATCTTGATGTGTCGGTGATTGATGAACTACCGCCCGGCCGAACTCCGGTCACCACTGCTGTGGTGCCGGACGAGCGTCGGCCCGACGTCATTGCACGAATTCGTAACGCCTGTGCCGAAGGAAGGCAGGCGTACTGGGTGTGTACCTTGATCGAGGAATCCGAGGCGCTGACCTGTCAGGCAGCCGAGGTGACCCATCAGGAGCTGACAGAGGCCCTGCCTGAGCTGTCCATCGGGCTGGTACACGGTCGCATGAAAGCCGCCGACAAGGCCGCTACCATGGCTGCCTTCAAGGGCGGTGAGCTGGACCTGTTGGTAGCGACTACCGTCATTGAAGTCGGTGTCGACGTGCCCAACGCCAGCCTGATGATCATCGAGAACCCTGAACGTCTCGGGCTCTCCCAGCTTCACCAGCTGCGTGGACGCGTCGGTCGAGGCAGCACCGAAAGCTACTGCGTGCTGCTCTATCACCCGCCGCTGTCGAACACCTCGAAGCAGCGCCTGGCGGTGATGCGAGAAACTACCGATGGCTTTCGCATTGCCGAGCGGGATCTGGAAATTCGTGGTCCAGGCGAGGTGCTGGGCACCCGCCAGACAGGCCTGGCCCAGATGAAGATTGCCGATCTGGAACGCGACGCCGACCTGCTGCCACAGATCACCCCACTGGCGGACGCGTTACTGGCACGCGATCCTGGGGCCAGTCGCCCGCTGATCCGGCGCTGGCTGGGAGAAGAAGCTGGGCGCTATGGGCAGGTGTAGACCGCGCAGAGCCATAAGGCATGTCGTGGGAAGCGTGCAGGAAGACGGTGGGTGATGCTCCCTGAAACGGGATGTCCTCAATGCCTGCAGCACTATCAAGTTCTGTAACACGATCAAGGTGTGGTGGATGAGGGTGCCAAGATTCACTCGCTGTCGGTGGGCCAGCTCCGCGCGATCACGAGCCACACAATGGTTGCCGTCATCCACCTACAGATGCTTGAGCAGACGCTGCAATCTGTCCATATCCTGAGCGTCCCCTACCAGGCGCAACTGTCCCGACATCATGGCGTCGAAAAACACTTGCTGGGTGGGCCGACGCAACACCTTCACCGCTGTCTGGCTATCCTGGAAGCGCAGCTCGAGGTCCAGGTCGACAGGGAGTCCTCGCTGGGTCTCGATACCGCTGGGCCGCATGCGGTAGTAACGAGCGATCGACAGGTCCTCTGTCGCGATACCCCAGTCGAGCCCACCTTTTTCTTCCAGCCGCTCACGAAAGCGCGCCTTGCGCTTGAGTGCCCGCTTCAGCATGACACCCAGCAGCCACAACATCAGTCTCAGAGTCATGTTGCCTCACGCTGGAATAGGAAGGCGCGGCCCGCCAAGCGAGCCGCGATATCAGCCATTCGCTGCCATTTCTGACAATGGCAAGCGTCGCCTCAGCGGGCGACGGCGTCCTTGAGGCCCTTGCCGGGCTTGAAGGCGACTGTCTTGCTGGCGGGAATCTTCAACGGCTGACCCGTCTGGGGATTCTTGCCGGTCCGCGCGGCACGCTCGCGCACGGTAAAGGTGCCGAAGCCGATCAAAGACACATCCTGGCCCGAGGAAACACTGCCGGTGATCTCGTCGAGAATCACGTTCAGCACCTGGCTGGCCTTGTCCTTGGATAGATCAGCGCGCTCGGCAATTGCCGCGGCGAGTTCTGGCTTGCGCATACAGCCCTCCTAATTTTGGCTTGACTACCCGGTGCCATGGCACCGGGATCATTGTTATGGAAACACTGTCCGTGTGTCCACCTGGACCCTTCCAGGTCCTGCCATGCCAACGCTCCCATACGATGCCGGCAATGAACGTCACGGATCGATCAGTGCATCCTTGTTGTGGTGAGATGACACTCGAAATCCATCGACGTGACACCGTCCATTCGTGTTACACGAATCAGAATCAGTATCACACACTGCAACGATGGCACCTTCAACGACGGTGGCCCAGCCACCATCAACGAACCTAGCCTAGCAACGGCGGTGCCGCCCGCGCCAGTTCGACTTTCCGACGAACGCATTTTCCCGTCAACGCAAACCCCTTGAGCTGCCCCTGTTCGTCCTCGGCAAGGGCGCTGATGTCATCGCCATCGGCCTCGATCCGCCATTGCACTCGCTCACTTGCCGGCGGCAACGCCACCACCGGCAGCAGCGGTGTCTTGACCAGCACGGGCCATGGGCCGTAGCTCACCGGGGTCGGGCTGCCGCACAGGGTAGCGGCCAGGGCCTTGGCCGATGCCTGCAACGGCTGCACATACATCGCGTTGACGCCGTCCACCGATGCCACGTCTCCCAGTGCGTGTATACGCGGACAGGACGTCGATAGATAGCGATCCACCTGGATGCCGTCGGGGCCGGTACGGATGCCCGCCGCTTCGGCCAACTGGCTGCGGGGCCTGAGCCCCGTAGCGACCAGCACGAGATCAGCGCTCAGCGTCTGGCCGTCATCGAGCCGAAGGACGATCTCCTGTTCATCGCCCGCAGCCTGACGCGCTACGCTGTCGACCAGGCGCCCGCTTCTGATCTCGATGCCAGCGTCACGAAACGCATTGCCCAGCGCCTGGCCCGGCTGCTGGGGTAGCAGCCTCGGCAGCAAGGTGGGCTCCGGGCCAACCATGACGACCTGGTGTCCGCCCGCCTGGAGGTCGTTGGCGAACTCGCAGCCCACCAGGCCCAACCCGATCACCGCCACTCGCGCCGGACGCTCCAGGCCGTCAAGAATGGCCGAGAAGCGGCGGTAGTCATCGAGATCATTGATCGAGAACACGCGGCCGCTGAGCTCCGCCGGAATGGCGAAGGGAGCGACAGGGCTGGCACCGGTAGCCAGCACCAGGTCCGACCAGGGCAGCCGTTCCTGGCCAATCCACAGACACGAGGACGCTGTGTCGATTCGGTCTACCCAGGTATGGGGGCGCACCACCACATTCAGCTGATCGGCCAGCTCCAGGGCCGAACGGGCCGCCAGCCGATCCGCCGCCAAGCCCTTGGCAAAGCCCGTGGATAACAAGGGTTTGGAGTAGTCATCGCCGCTATCGGCCGTGATCAGGGTGATCGGACGCCGGGCGTCCAGTGCGCGCACCTGGCGCACCAGGCCAATGCCTGCCATGCCAGTGCCGATGATGGTCAAGGGTGCTTGCATCACGTACTTCGACTCTGCCGACGACCGCCCTGCGGTCATTCAAGAAACCGGAGTGCCCAGCGGGGGCTCCAGCGAGTGACTCCTGTGCACCATGGTACACTATGCGCCCATCTACCGGAGCACGACGTCCGGTGCAGCAAGGACCTCAAGGCCCCATGTCACAGCATCCTCATGTCACCCCGTCCCGTTGCCATGTCGAGCCCGAGTGCCCGCGATCGACTCCCGAGTGGCGCGACATCCCCGCATCGTCGCATGCTATCTCTGAGCGCTGGCTGGAGTGGCTGGCTTCCCGCGACTCACTGACGGAGAGACTGATGGCGGCCGCTGGCGAGGGACGCTTTCACGTGCGTCTGCTCGACCAATACCTGGGGCAGCCATGGCCGGACGAGGCCGAGGCATTGGGACTGGCGGCCGGCCAGCAGGCCTGGCTGCGCGAGGTCGCGCTGTGCGTCGACGAGGTCCCTTGGGTGGTGGCACGCTCAGTGGCACCACGGGTGAGCGATCAACAGGCGCCCTTTGCCGGCCTTGGCGAAAACTCGCTGGGCAGTTGGCTGTTTCAGCAGCCGGATCTTCGCCGCAGCCCGATCGAGATCAGCCGGATATCTCGTCCTATCCACGGATACCGCGGTATCTGGCAACGGCGCTCTCTGTTTTGCCACGGGGGCTGGGTGATGCTGGTGCAAGAGAGCTTTCTGCCCGCCATGGCCGAGGCACTGTCACTGGACCCGTCTCCAGGCTAGACAGCGACCGCGCTGTACTGGTCACGCCCGTCTCCCCGCGCTAGGCTTGGTCCGTCATGTCGACAAGCGCTGACCAGACCTGGCAGCAAATGGTCGCTCCCGGCGACACCCATGGATGAACTGTCTCGTCTTGTTTCGACGCTCAACGCCACACCAGCGGATGCGGACACGACTGAAGCGTGCCCGCCACGATGCCTGTGACAGCGACTTTCCACTAGCCCTCGAGAGACCACGATGGACCGCTCCCTGCTGCGTCCCCCCGGACGCCTCGCCCGAATTCCCGACTTCCTGGCGCTGATGCGTCTGGACCGCCCCATCGGCACCTGGCTGCTGATGTGGCCAACACTGTGGGCGCTGTGGGTAGCGGCGGACGGCATTCCCGCCCGCGACACCCTGCTGATCTTTGTCGCTGGCGTCTACCTGATGCGAGCAGCAGGCTGTGTCGTCAACGACTATGCGGACCGCCATTTCGACGGTCACGTCAAACGTACCAAACACCGCCCTCTGGCGACTGGGCGTATCAGCGAGCAGGAAGCCAAGATCCTGTTCGTCGGTCTGCTGACAGCGGCCTTCGTGCTGGTCTGGCTGACCAACGGCTTTACCGTATGGCTGTCGCTGATCGGCGCCGTGCTGGCCGCCAGCTATCCCTTCATGAAGCGCTACACCCACTTTCCCCAGGTGGTGCTGGGGGCGGCCTTTTCCTGGGCGATTCCCATGGCATTCGGTGCCGTGCTGGGCGAGGTACCCACGGTCGGCTGGATCCTGTTCGCCGCCAATGTACTGTGGACGGTGGCCTATGACACCGAATACGCCATGGTGGACCGTGACGATGATCTCAAGATCGGCATCAAATCGACCGCAGTGCTGTTTGGTCGCTGGGACACTCGCATCATCGCGCTGCTGCAGCTGGCAACGCTGGGCCTGCTGGCCTGGGCGGGCGCTCTGCTGAATATCGGCGGTTTCTATTGGCTGGGATGGCTGGCCATGGCGGCTACCTTTATCCACCAACAGAAACTCATCAAGGAGCGTGATCGCGATCGCTGCTTCCAGGCCTTTCTCAACAATCACTGGTCGGGCCTGCTGCTGTTTGCCGGCCTGGCGCTGAGTCTCTATCCCGACCTGGGATGACCCTGTCGAGCTGTCGAGGGCTCGACAGGTCGGCCAATGTCATCTAAATGTCACATTGACGTGGTGTCATCTGTCACCGTTGATAGGAAGACCCTGAACAAGAGGCCCGGGATGACAGCCAAGACCGTATTGATCGTCGACGACGAAGCGCCCATCCGCGAAATGATCGCGGTGGCACTGGAAATGGCCGACTACCGGGTCCTCGAGGCCGACAATGCCCAGGCGGCTCACGCGATTATCGTGGACGATCAGCCAGACCTGCTGCTGCTGGACTGGATGATGCCCGGAACCAGTGGCATCGAGCTGGCACGCCGCCTCAAGCGGGAAGAAACCACCGCCGAGCTGCCGATCATCCTGCTCACCGCCAAGGGTGAGGAGGACAACAAGATTCAGGGGCTTGAAGCAGGTGCAGACGACTACATCACCAAGCCGTTCTCTCCCCGGGAACTGGTCGCCCGTCTAAAAGCGGTGCTGCGTCGTGCCACTCCCCGAGGCGTTGAAGACCCGGTGGAAGTCGACGGGCTCAAGCTCGATCCTGTCAGCCACCGCGTCAGCGTCGACGGCAAGTCGCTCGAGATGGGGCCCACCGAATACCGCCTGCTGCAGTTTTTCATGACCCACCAGGAACGCGCCTACACCCGCGGCCAGTTGCTTGATCAGGTCTGGGGTGGCAACGTCTACGTCGAGGAACGCACCGTCGACGTGCACATTCGCCGCCTGCGAAAGGCCCTTGGCGAGCCACATCAGCAGCTGATTCAGACCGTGCGCGGCACCGGCTACCGTTTTTCGGCCAAGATGTGACGTCTTGCCTCCCTTCCACGCAGGCTTGACAGCGCCTGTACGGCTGGCGGCAGACAGGAGGACATAGGTGAACGGAGCCAGGAGCTGACGTGGGTCGACTGTGGAGACGAGAAGTCTGGCGCTTGACCCTGCTGGTCGGCATCGGCGCCCTGCTGGGCTGGCCCTTTTCCTTGACGAGTGTCGGCGTCGGAGCGGGCCTGACGCTTGGTCTCGCCTATCATCTGCGCAACCTGCACGCCATGCACGACTGGCTGACCCATCGTCCCCAGCAGGAACCTCCCACCGCCAGCGGCCTGTGGGGCGAGCTGTTTGATCGACTCTATCGCTACCAGAAGGGCCAGCGCATTACCCAACGACGTCTGCGCTCAACGCTTCAGCGTATCCAGGAGTCCTCTGAAGCGATGCGCGACAGTGTGGTCATGCTGGATCGCCATGGCGATCTCGAATGGTGGAACAGCTCTGCCGAGCGCATGCTAGGCCTGAAGCCGGCGCTGGACCGTGGTCAACATATCACCAACCTGCTGCGTGATCCGCGCTTCGTCGGCTATTTCAACGAGCGGGACTATCGTGAGCCGCTGAGCCTGCCATCGCCCATCGACGAGAACATGATGCTGCAGTTCCAGATCACCCTGTACGGTGACGATGAACGCCTGGTCATGGCGCGCGACATCACGCGCCTGCATCGCCTGGAACAGATGCGCCGAGACTTTGTGGCCAACGTCTCCCATGAGCTGCGCACGCCACTGACGGTACTGACTGGCTATCTCGAGACCTACGGCGACATGGCCGACATGCTGCCCGAACGGCTCGGCAAGGGGGTGGCGCAGATGCAGAACCAGACCCGTCGGATGCAGAACCTGGTCAATGATCTGCTGCTACTGTCGCGACTGGAAAACGATCAGGGCGGCGATGACCACACGCGGCTCGACCCCACCACGCTGTTGCAGACCGTCAAGCGAGATGCGCAGGCGCTGTCGGGTGGGCGCCAGCAGATCGAGGTGTCCATCGACGATCCGCGTGGGCTCAAGGGCAGTGAGAAGGAAATTCACAGTGCCATTTCCAACCTGGCCTTCAATGCCGTGCGCTATGCCGGCGATGGCGCACGTATCCAGCTACGCTGGCGGGCCTATGGTGATGGCGCCTGCCTTGAGGTGGAGGACGACGGCGACGGCATCGATCCGATGCACCTTCCGCGCCTCACCGAGCGCTTCTATCGGGTAGACAAGGGACGCAGCACGGCGACCGGTGGCACCGGACTAGGCCTCGCCATCGTCAAGCACGTGCTGCTGCGCCACGATGCGCGCCTCGACATCGACTCACATCCGGGTGAAGGCGCCACCTTCCGCTGTATCTTCCCCTCGAGCCGAGTGCAGGAGAACCGCCAGACGGCCGCCTCGCCCTGACCCCGCCCCAGGGACACACCAGCCCCGCTTCAAGCCAGGCTGGCAGCACTGTGTCTTTTCAGCTCCTGGGACCCAGCAAGATAACCGCAGCGCCCGCCAGGCAAAGCGCCGCCCCCATCATGTCCCAGCGATCGGGGGGGCGCTGCTCCACCCACCACATCCAGCCCAACGATGCCGCGATATACACGCCGCCGTACGCGGCAAAGGCGCGTCCAGCATAGTCAGCGTCTACCTGGCTGAGCAGCCAGGCAAACAACGCCAGGCTGAACAGACCGGGCAACAGCCACCAGGCCGCACCATCCGCCCTCCACCAGCGCCAGACCGCGAAGCAGCCGGCGATCTCGGCCACCGCTGCCAACAGGTAGATGGCCAGCCCAGGCAACCCTGTCAACATCCCGCACCGGCCAGGTGACAGATCGCCATCAGCGACGCACCACCGGCAGTTGGCGATAGTGCTGATCCCACATCAGCACAGCGCCGGCCACTGCGCCGGGAATCAGAAACAGATTGGCCAGTGGTATCCAGGTGATCAGCGTCACCAGGCCGCCAAAGCTGATACTCGGCCACCAGCGCGCCGACAGTCGCTTGCGCATATCGGGAAAACTGACCTTGTTATTGTCCATCGGATAGTCGAGATAGGTAATCGCCATGGTCCAGGCGCTGAAGGCCGCCCAGAGCAGCGGTGCCACCAGATTCACCACGGGTATCCAGCTGAGGATGAACAGGCCTATCATGCGCGGCAGAATATACGCCAGCTTGAGCAGTTCACGCCCGAGTGCATCAACACCGGTCTTGAGCCAACCGCGGTCGTCGCTGGGCTCCTGCCCCGTCAGCTCGACCTCGGCACGCGCTGCCAGAAAGCCGTAGAAGGGGGCAGCGATCAGGTGGGTCACCAGGGTGAACGAAAAGAACACGATCACGATCAGGCTGACCACGAACAGGGGCCAGATCAGCCAGTCGAGCCACTCCAGCCAGCTCGGGACCATGGCCATCCAGCTGTCGAGCCAGCCACCAAACTCACCCAGCACATAGCTGAGCATGCCGGCATAGACCAGCAGATTGACCAGAATGGGAAGAAAGACGTAGCGGCGCAGTCCACGGCTATAGACCAGCCGCGTACCGCGACGAACCGCCTCAATAGCATTCAGCATGACTTCTATCCTTGGCAATGACATCAACAAGGCCATAACGACTGCGGGCCATCGTCTCGACGATGGCCCGCAGTTCAGGGTACCGGCAACGACCCTGACAGGGCCGGCCTATTGACGCCGCTTGCGGCGTTCAGGTCAAGACGAGGCGTCGTCGTCCAGCAGATCCGGGTCAATCTTGTCCGGCGAGACGTGACGGATATCCAGGCCCTTGACCAGGTAAATGACGTACTCGGCCAGGTTGTTGGCGTGGTCACCCACGCGCTCTAGGGCTCGCAGAATCCACATGATGGCGAGCACTGGCGAGATAGACCGCGCATCTTCCATCATGAAGGTCATCAGCGATCGCATGGCGCTTTGATACTCGCTGTCGACGCGCTCGTCTTCCTGCACCACCTGCATCGCAAGCTCAGTATCGAAGCGGGCGAAGGAGGTCAGTGCATCGCGCATCATGTGGCGAACGTGCTCGCTGATATTGCGCACCTCGACGAACCCGCGAGTGCCATTGTTGCCGTCCACCAGTTCGATGGCGTTACGGGCGATCTTGCTGGCTTCATCACCGATACGCTCGAGATCGGATGCGGCGCGGATCACCGCCAGCACCAGGCGCAGGTCCGAGGCGGCCGGCTGGCGGCGGGCCAGCACGCGGGTGCACTCGTCATCAATCTTGATCTGCATATCGTTGACCGCGCGGTCATTGTCGACCACCCGGGAGGCCAACGCCGAGTCGGAGTCGAGCAGTGCGCTGACAGCATCCTGCACCTGCTTCTCGACCAGGCCACCCATGGCCATCAGGTGGGTCTTGAGCTCTTCAAGCTCGTGATTGAACTGGCGCGAGATATGCTGACTGTGGGTATCGCTGGTGATATCCATGGAGGTCTCCTGAAGGGAGGTGCAGGGGGCGATCAGCCCACCATACGTCCGGTGATGTAGTTTTCGGTGCGCCTCAGGCGCGGGTGCGTGAACAGGGTGTCGGTCGGTCCGTACTCCACCAGCTCACCGTTATGCAGAAACGCCGTGTAGTCGGACACGCGTGCCGCCTGCTGCATGTTATGAGTGACCAGTACCAGGGTCAGATGTGGCTTCAGCGTGCGAATCAATTCCTCGATCTTGAGCGTCGAGATCGGGTCGAGAGCGGAGGCGGGTTCATCCAGCAGCAGCACCTCGGGCTCTACCGCCAGGGTCCGCGCAATCACCAGTCGCTGCTGTTGACCACCTGACAGTGACCAGGCTGACGCACGCAGGCGCCCCTTCACTTCTTCCCACAGTGCGGCTGACTTCAGCGCCCACTCGACCACATCATCGATGCGCCGCTTGCTCAGTCCCCCCTGCAGTCGCAAACCAAAGGCGACATTGTCGTAGATCGACATGGGAAAAGGATTGGGTGCCTGAAAAACCATGCCTACCCGTCGCCTCAACTCCGACACGGCCACTCGCGAATCATGGATGTCGTGCCCATCGAGATAGATACTGCCGCGCCGGCTGACGTCCTCGTTGAGGTCATGCAGCCGGTTAAGTGCCCGCAGCAACGTCGACTTGCCGCAGCCCGACGGCCCGATGAAGGCCGTCACTCGGTGCCGCGGGATGCGCAGCGTCAGATCCTTCAATGCAGGCTTGCCCGCATAGGCCAGGCTTAGCCCCTGGATATCCAGGCACGTATCGGCTTCCGAAAACGCCATGACCGCCCCGCGCCGACTTCCCAGGGAGGCCTGGCTGAGCTGGCGTTGGGGCAGCCTTCCATCGATGGACATTGACTCTCCCTGCATCATCGACGCACCGGCGCACCATGACGCTTGCGCAGATAATGCCGCATGAATATTGCAGTCAGGTTAAGCACCAAAATAACCACTACCAACAACAGAGCCGTGGCATAGACCAGCGGCATGGCGGCCTGAACATCGCTGGAATGAAAGGCGGCATCGTAGATGTGATAGCCAAGGTGCATGAACTTTCTTTCAAGGTGGAGGAAAGGAAACTCACCGTCCACTGGAACCTGTGGTGCAAGCTTTGCCACGCCGACCAACATCAGCGGCGCCACTTCTCCTGCGGCCCGGGCCACCGCCAGAATCAGTCCTGTCAGCATGGCCGGCATGGCCATCGGCAGCACCACCCGAGTCAAGGTCTCGAAGCGTGTTGCTCCCAGTGCCAGTGCCCCCTCGCGCTGGTGCAGGGGAATCCGTGACAGGCCCTCTTCAGTGGCCACGATCACCACCGGCAGGGTCAACAGCGCCAGGGTCAACGATGCCCACAGCAATCCGCCGGTACCAAAGGTCGGCGATGGCAGAGAAGAGTCGAAGAACCACCGGTCAATGCTGCCACCGACACCATAGACGAAGACCCCGAGGCCAAACACGCCGTACACGATGGAGGGCACCCCGGCCAGATTGCGCACGCCAATCCTCACTAGCCGAGTCAAGCGACCTTGATGGGCCACTTCATTGAGATAGACGGCAGCCAGCACACCGAAGGGCGTGACCAGCACCGACATCAGCAACACCATCAAGATAGTGCCGAAGATCGCAGGCCACACGCCACCGGCCGTGTTGGCATCCCTGGGCCCCTCGGACAGGAATTGCCACAGTTCTCCTCCCCAGTGGCCCAGTTTTTCGTACCAGGCCATGGCGTTGGGGCGCCAGGCATCCAGCACTTCCTCCAAGGGCTGCTCTTGACGCTGGCCCTGGCTGTTCTCCAGCACCAGTACGCCGCCCTGCTGCAACCGACGAAGCTCCGTCGCCCGCGCCTGTAACGCTTCCAGTTGCCGGTCATCCAGGCGGTGCTGTGCCTCGCTCGACGACGGCTCGCGCTCCATGCGCCGGATCAACGGCAGTATGTCATCACGGGTCAACTGCTGTCGGGCCTGGCGCAGGGCATCAAGCTCCTTGAGCCGCTGCTCCATGGCCAGCCACGCGGCCTCTCCCGTCAGCCGTTCACCCTCCAGCCTCACTGCCACCAGGCGACCGAAGAAGGTGCCCCAGTGACGTCGCTCGAGCACGACCAGGTCATCAGGCGTCTGGTCACTCGCCAGCCGCGGGACGCTCAACCAGCGCCAGATGCCACCGCCATCATCGCGATTGGCTATCCAGTAGCGCCGCTCGACGCCTTCTCCACCGGGCAGCGTGCGTTGCTCAAAAGGCACGCCTATGACCGTGTCGCCGTCATCAAGGGTGACCTCGTGCAGGGTCGACGGCCAGAAGTTGGCCAGCCCCTTCACGCTGAGCAGAACAATCAAGGCGCCAAGCATCAATATCGACAGCGCTACCGAGGCCGCAGCCAACCACGCCCAGGGCCCCTCATGCGGACGTCTAAGCGTCTTGCTGCCGACCGCCGTATGGCCGGGAATCTTCATGTATCACCCCGCGAACGCCGGAAGCGCTGCCTGAGTCTTGCACGCACCAGCTCGGCCAGGGTGTTCATCAGAAAGGTAAACAGAAACAGCGCCAGGGCCGCCAATAGCAGCAAACGGTAGTGAGTGCCGCCTGGTGCCGCTTCGGGCAGTTCAATCGCAATGCTCGAGGCCAGCGACCTCAGGCCATCCAACGGCGTCGCCGTCATCAGGGCGCTGTTACCGCTGGCCATCAACACGATCATGGTTTCTCCCACCGCTCGACCGGCCCCGATCATGATGGCGGAGAAGATCCCCGGGAGGGCAATCGGCAGCATGACGCGGGTCAGGGTCTGCCAGCGCGTGGCACCCATGGCCTGGGCGCCTTCCGCCAGGTTTCGCGGCACATCACTGAGCGCATCCTCGGCCAGCGCGTAAATGCCGGGGATCACGGCAAACCCCATCGCCAGCCCCACGATCAGGGCATTGCGTGCCTGAACATCGAGCCCCCAGCGCTGCTCGACCCATTCGCGCAGGTCGCCACCGAACCACCAGCTCTCCCACAGCGGGGCAAGCTGCACCGCGGCGAGTACCAGCAACAACAGGCAGGGCAATAACCACAAGGCGGCCGAATTCAGCGACAGGTACCGCTGCACGGGGACCGGTAGCCGACGATGGCCCAGCGCCAGCGTGATCATCGCGAGGGGCAGCAGCAGCACGACGGACACTGCCTCGGCCAGATGGCGTTCCACCCAGGGGCCCAGCACCAGTCCGGCAATGAAACCCAGTACGACGCTGGGCATGGCTTCCATCAGCTCCAGGGTCGGCTTCATGCGCGCACGCAGTCCCGGCGACATATACAGACTCGAGTGGGCCGCCGCGCCCAGTGCCAACGGTATGGCCACTATCAGCGCCCATATAGCGGCCTCAAGCGTCCCCCACAGCAACGGCGCCAGACTGGCCTGGGCAACCACCCCCTCTTCGAGGCGATGAGGCAGCCAGCGAAACTCAGCTTCGCCACTGGTGCCGGGGGCCGACCACAGCGCACTCAGAGACATTCCGTCTGCCCCGGGCCAGAACAGGGGCACCACCTCCACCAGCAGAAATACCGCGATGGCAATGACCGTCAACAGCACACCGATCCCCCCTGCCGTGATCAGCAGGGTGGCCAGTCGATCTCGCCGCTGGCGGGACCGATAGAGAGGATTAGTGGAGGTAGGATCAGACATCTAGGCCAGCCATTGTTGCATAGCGGAAGATTACGACATCTTCATGACATCTGGATGACAGAAGGCGGCTTGATCAACGTTCCTCTCGTGCCAACGCCGGTAGCCCCAGCGCTCGTCGCTGTGCCATCAATGCCGAGGGTGACAGCGCCACGAAGCCCAGTTCCTTCACCACGCGCTGACCCGACGGCGACAGCACCATGTCCAGGAAGGCACGCTCTACCTCCGGCAGCGGTGTTTCCGGGGGCCGGTTGACGTAAATGAGCAAGTCGCGAACCAACGGATAGTCCCCATCCCGCAGCGCCTGACGCTCAGGTCTCACGTCACGCTGGCCATCGGCAATGGCCACCTCACGCACGTCAGCGTTCAAATGATTCAAACCGACATACCCGATGCCTCGCGGGTCGTCACCGACAGCGGCGACCACCGCTGCCGATCCCGCCGAGACGGTGACGGATACCTTGAACTCACCATCACACAGCGCACGACGCCGAAACAGACCGTGAGTACCGGAGACCGCATTACGACCGTACAGATGGATGCTGCCCTGGGGATCATCCAGCCCCAGCTGCTGCCAGTGGTCGATGCTTTCTTCCGCACCACAGGCCAGCGTATCGGAGAAGATGGCGTCGAGCTGCTGGCGGTTCAGACGCTCGAGGGGGTTATGCCGATTGACCACCACGACCAGGGCATCCTTGCCCACGACCACGGGAGTGATGGCATAGCCGTGACGTGCCGCAAATGCCGCCTTCTCATCATCCTGCATGGGCCGCGACATGGGGCCCAACAGCGTAGTGCCGGCAATCAACGCGGGTGGAGCACTGGCGGATCCTGCCACTTGCAGCTGCAGACGAACGCCTGGACGCTGCTCTTCGAACTGCTCCCCCCAACGCAGCATCAGCTCGGCCATGGTGTCCGAGCCTACTGCGTTCAATGCCCCCGCGACATCGTGTGCCGTCGCCGGCAAGGGTAACCATGCCACCCAGCCCAGCCACAGGAGCATTGCGATGCGCCTGCTGGTGGCAGCAAAATGGGACACGCTGGACATCTGGCCTCCCGGCATTGGCTCAGCATCACGTCAGACAGAATGACGCCTTCGCTCGGCTATCTTCCTGAGTTTTCACATCATCCGTGCCACATGGTTGCCAAGGCAACCACCCAGAGCTTCTGGCAGAACGTCTAACAAAGCTTCTGGGCGTGGTGGTCCTCGGCGCGACGTCCCTGCAGGGTAACGCACGAACGGTGGAGTATATCGCTCCGGGGTGGTTTCATGACGTCAGCGACGATGGCGTTTGCTTGCGAACGTCAGCGATGACAACAACTCACGCCGGATGCCACTCATCATGATGACCGAAGTCGATGACGTTCCTGTGCCAAAGGGTCAACTGACCTTGAAGCTCGCGGCGACTCGCCAGGACACCAACGCGCACGGTGACATTCCCGCTGGTTGGTTAGCCCGCCTGATGGACCAGGCCGCAGAGTGGACCGCCAGCCAAGAGGCACGGGGACGAACCGCCACCGTGGCGATCGAGGGAATGGACTTTCTCTGCCCGGTGCGTGTGGGGTCTCTGGTCTGCGTCTACACCCAGGTCGGTGACATTGGCCACAGTTCGATCAAGATTGATGTGGAGGTATGGGTTCGTACAGCTCACGACAGCGAGGATGACCTCCACAAGGTCACCGAGGCACGCCACGTGCTGGTGGCACTGGACGACAATGGCCGCATCCGAGGCGTGCATGCTTGATCCGACGGCCTGCCACCGGGCAACGGCACTCGTCCACCGTTGCCCGGGCGTTCAGACATCAAGACAGCACGTTGTCCCGCGCCTTGAGATAGGCAAACTCGCCCACATCCGAGAACTTGCGCACCTGGGCCTGGAAGTTGCGGTATGACTCGTAGATGCGCGCAGACGCCTCGTCGCTGTCCACCTGCTTCTGCAATACCTGCTCCGACGATTCGTGCAACGCCGTGATCACGTCGTCAGGGAAGGCACGCAGCTGCACGCCGTGCTCATTGACCAGCGCGTCCAGGGCTTCGGCATTGCGGAAGGCAAATTCACTGATCATCGCCAGGTTGGAGGCTCTCGCCGCCTCGGTCACGATGGCCTTGAGGTCGTCGGGAAGCGCGTTCCAGGCATCCAGATTGACCGTCCCCTCAAGGATGGCACTCGGCTCGTTCCAGGCAGAGGTATAGTAGAAATCCGCGACCTGGTGCAGACCAAAGGCCAAGTCGTTGTACGGTCCGACCCAGTCTGCAGCATCGAGCACACCGGTCTGCAGCGAAGTGAAAATCTCGCTGCCGGGAATCGTCAGCGTGGTGACCCCGATGCCTGACATGGCTTCACCGGCAAGACCGGGCAGACGCAGCTTGAGCCCCTGCATATCTTCCAGTGAGTTGATCTCCTTCTTGAACCAGCCGGCCATCTGGGTCCCGGTATTGCCCACCGCAAATGGCTTGAGGTTATGCCCGGCATACAGCTCGTCCCACAATTCCTGACCACCGCCGTTGTAGAGCCAGGCGTTGGTCTCGGTGGTGGTCATGCCGAATGGCACGGCGGTGAAGAACTGGGATGCCGCCACCTTGCCGCGCCAGTAATAGGAAGCGGAATGTCCCATTTCGGCGGTGCCCTGAGACACTGCGTCAAAGACTTCCATGGCCGGCACCATCTCGCCTGCACCGTGAACCCTAACTTTCATGCGCCCGCCGGACATCCGCTCAATCCGCTCGGCCAGGTCATTGGCACCGGTTCCCAATGCAGGGAAGTTCTTGGGCCAGGAGGTGACCATGTTCCAGGTAATGGTTTCCTGGGCACTGGCGGTGCTGACAAAGGGGGCGGCGGCGACGCCTGCAGCGCCGAGGCTGGCGGTCTTGAGAAAGGAACGGCGTTCCATGGGGCGAGCTCCTGAAGCGTGTTATGTCGACGCCGGCATCAAAGCAGCAGGGTCGAAGGCTGCTCTCCCCGGCGTGGTGTCCGCCGGGAAGTATGCGGGAAAGAGAAATTAGCCTGCAAGCCAGGCCTGAGACGCTGCGCTCAAGAGCGCAGCTGGCAAAGACGGCAGTGGGCTACAGCGCCTCGAGCTTGGCAAACCCGAGTACCAGCCATTTATCCCCGTGGCCTTCGAAGCTGACCTGCACCCGGGCACGCTCCCCCTCACCTTCTGCATTGAGGATGACTCCCTCACCAAATACCGGGTGGCGAACCCGCTGCCCCAATGACAGTGCAGGCAGGTCACCGCTGGCCTCGACACCGGACTGGGCAAAGCGTGGCGGCGTCGGCCGCGCGCTGACGGGACGCGATACCTGGCCGCGAAGACGCACTTCCTCCAGCAGCGACTCGGGCAACTCGCGCAGGAAACGAGACGGCCGCTGAAAGGTTTCCTTGCCATGCATGCGGCGAATCTCGGCATGGGTCAGATACAGCTTCTTCATCGCCCGGGTCACCCCGACGTAGCAGAGTCGGCGCTCTTCCTCGAGGCGGCCGGGCTCTTCCAGGGACATGCGGTGGGGAAACAGCCCCTCTTCGACTCCCGCAATAAACACCACCGGGAACTCCAACCCCTTGGCGGAGTGCAACGTCATCAGCTGCACGCTGTCTTCGAATTCGTCGGCCTCGTGCTCGCCAGCGTTGAGCGCCGCCTCGGCCAGAAAGGCCTCGAGCGCCACCATGCCCTCGCCAGCCTCCACGGTATCCAATGTCTCGCCCTGGGAGAACGCCCGCGCGGCATTGATCAGTTCTTCCAGGTTCTCGACTCGAGCCTGGCCCTTCTCGCCCTTTTCGCTGAGGTGGTGATCAATCAGTCCCGTGCGCTGGTTAACGTGGGCGATGATCTCGTGAAGCGCCATCCCCGAGGTGTCATTGTCGAGACCTTCGATCAGGTCGGCAAATGCCGTCACGGCGTTGGCGGCACGCCCCTTGAGAGAGCCATCAGCCAGGGTGTCATGGATGGACTGCCACAGCGATACCTGCGCGCGGCGCGCACGATCGCGCAAACCCTCTACTGTGCGCGTACCGATACCTCTAGCGGGCACATTGATGACACGTTCCAGAGACGCGTCATCGTCACGGTTCAGCAAAAGGCGCAGATATGCCAAGGCGTTCTTGATTTCAAGGCGCTCGTAGAACCGCTGCCCCCCGTAGATGCGATACGGCATGCCCTGGCGAATCAAGGTCTCCTCGATCACTCGAGACTGAGCATTGGAGCGATACAGAATGGCCACTTCCTGGCGCTGGAACCCTTCATCGACCTTTTCCTTGATGGTATCGACGATAAAGCGTGCCTCTTCCATATCATTGAAACCGGCATACACGGAAATGGGTTCGCCGCGACTGCCAGCCGTCCACAGCTCCTTGCCCATGCGATCAGAGTTCTGCTTGATCAGCGCGTTGGCCGCATCAAGGATGGCGCTGGTAGAGCGATAGTTCTGTTCGAGTCGGACGGTCTTGGTATCCGCAAACTCTTGCTCGAAGCGACGGATGTTCTCCACCTTGGCCCCACGCCAACCGTAGATCGACTGATCGTCATCACCCACCACCGTCATTGGCGTGCGCTGCCCAGTAAGAAGCTTCAACCAGGCGTACTGCAAGGTGTTGGTGTCCTGGAACTCATCCACCAGCACATGGGCAAAGCGTTCCTGGTAATGAGCCAGCAATGCAGGATTGTCACGCAAGAGCTCCAGGCTGCGCAGCAACAGCTCACCAAAATCGACCAGACCACCACGTTCACAGGTCAACTGATAGATGTCGTACAGCGATACCATCTGCTCGACATAGGCGTCGCCGTTGGTACGTACCTGGTGTGGCCGAAGCCCTTCTTCCTTGCAACCACCGATGAAGGATTGCACTTGGCGCGGCGGGAAACGCTCGTCGTCGACCTGATTATCTTTCAACAGGCGTTTGATCAGACGCAGTTGATCATCGGAATCGATGATCTGGAAGTGCTGGGGCAGACGAGCATCCTGCCAGTGAGTACGCAGCAAGCGATGGGCAATCGAGTGGAAGGTGCCCACCCAGACATGCCTCAGCGAGAGTCCCAGAAGGGCCTCAAGACGCGTGCGCATCTCCCTGGCGGCCTTGTTGGTGAAGGTCACCGCCAATACGGCGTAGGGTGACAGCCCCTCGGCCTGCATCAGCCAGGCGATACGATGCACCAGCACGCGGGTCTTGCCGGAGCCCGCGCCGGCGAGCACCAGCATGTTGCCCTGAGGAGCGCATACCGCCTCGTGCTGCGCCGAATTGAGGCCGTCAATGATCGCCGTGACGTCGTCCATGGAGAAGGCACCGCTGGAGAGAAAGTGGGCGCCCAGTCTACCATAGCGATGCTGGATAAAAGGACAGCAGACCATCGACCCCAAGGCGCGGGTCGTCAGTCTCCGCTTGTGCGCGTCAAGATGAGTCGGATTCGGGATAACGCAACGGGTTCAGGCTACGCTTTACCGCCTTGAGCTGTTCGGCCAACTTGGGACCTCGGGTCTTGGCGACACCTACCGCCAACACGTCGATCAGCACCAGGTGCGCAATTCGCGAGCTCATCGGCGTATAAATTTCTGTGTCTTCGAGCACATCGATAAACAGCGGCAGGTCTACCTCATCCGCCAGCGGCGATCCGCTCGGGCAAAGGCCGACCACGGTGGCTCCCGCCTCCCGTGCCAGCTTGACGCTGGCGACCAGGGCGCGGGTACGCCCGGTCTGGGAAATGGCCACCACCACGTCGCCTTCCTTGAGCGTCACCGCCGACATGTTCTGCATATGGGGGTCGGCATAGGCAGCGGTAGAAATCTGCAGCCGGAAAAACTTGTGCTGCGCATCGAAGGCCACTGCACCAGACGCGCCGAAACCATAGAACTCGACACGATTGGCCATGGCCAGCGCGTTGATGGTCCTGTTCAACGCATCATTGTCCAGGCGATCGCGAATCGACAGCAGGGTGCCCACCGTCGAGTCGAAGATGCTGTGGGAGAATTCGGCCACGGAGTCGCTGTCATTCATCGAGAATTGAGCGAACTGGCTACCTGACGCCAGCATCTGCGCTAGCTTCAGCTTGAAATCCTGAAACCCGTCACAGCCAAGTGCGCGACAGAAGCGCACGACCGTGGGCTCGCTGACCTTTGCCTCAGTGGCAAGATCGACGATACGCATGTGGATAACTTCATCGGGGTTACGCAGAACGAAGCGTGCCACCTTCTGCTCTGACCGCCGGAAGTGTTCCATGCGACGTCGCATTTCATCAAACAGCGCGCGACTCACCCTTTACTCCTTTGACTGACGGGAGGCCCCGAGGTAGCAGGCCTTGAGCCTTGTCCCGCCCGACATCGTGCATGGCAGCATGACATACAGCTCCATGGCTGTCGGGCCGGTGTTGCATTCCAGTATGCCCGATGCCGACGAGGATTGCCCAACCAATCGACATCCCCCTGATAGAGGCCAATGGTTTGAACAAAGGCACTTTTTTCTCAAGCGTTGGCAGAGCGTTACAGAATTGACATCCACACCGTCATCTTTTTGTCAACTGGGGTATAGTAAAAGGGCAGTGTCGCGCAGCGTCCTGGATGCCGGCACATTCACTGCATAGGAGAGTCGATCATGCGTAATGTCGAACGGTTAACCTCCGTAAAGAGTGAACTCCTCGACATCTTCATGAGCATGGAAGTCGCCGAACACGAGAAGCGCTCCCGTAGCGCGGCCCAGCGTAACCTCAGGGCCCGCCGCGGCATCGAGCTGCATCGAGAATTCAAGCGCCTTTCTGAAGACATCGCCGAATTGCCGGAAGACGGCAACGAAGACGAAATGCACTAGCTAGACAGCCCCATCAGATCAGGCAGGCCTGCCACCACCGACGTTCCTGCCTGACGACAATGAATGGCAACGTCCTCTCTGGACATGCCATTCCCCATCTTGCCCCGCCACGAGGGCAGGTGATCGGCTCCGCCCTAAAAAATGGGCGTGGCAGCGTCTCCCGCCTACTCACGACGAACCCTGCCCAGCTCGAGCCCAGTTAACCAAAGCCCTATTAACCAAAGCCCTGGCCAAACGCGGCTCGGTGCGCTTGCGATGTGTCTTCAGCCCCACAATGCACGGCAGGCCATCGAAAGAGATCGGCGAAAACGCCAAGACCCGGCACAAGGCCGGGTCTTGAAAGCACAGAGTCGATCGACGCCACAGCGACGCCGATCTGACGAGCGGCTTACAGGCTCGAGATAAACACCACGATAACGCCGATGGGCGCGACAACACGGGTGAGAGCCACCCACACCATTTCCTTGCCGCCGGACAGGCCCAGATCTTCTGCGACACCCTCGCGGCTGAGGAACCAGCCAGCGAACACAATGGCGCCGAGACCGGTCAACGGCAGCATGAACTTGCTGGTCAGCTTATCGAGCAGATCGAAAACGCCAAGGCCAAACAGTACCGGCTCGCTCCACAGGTTGAACGACAACAGCGCAGCAATGCCCAGCGCCCAGGCACCGATACCGGCAACGACGGTCGAGGCCGAACGCGACAGGGGCGTACGCTCTTCCACGAATTCCACCACCGGCTCCAGCAGCGAAATGGCCGATGTCAGGGCAGCAAAGGTCAACAGCAGGAAGAACATCAGGCCAAGAATCAAGCCGCCACCCATGTTACCGAAGGCCAGAGGCAAGGTAACGAAGATCAGGCTGGGACCAGAGGCAAGGTCAAGCTCATTGGCGAACACGATGGGGAAGATGGCAAGGCCCGCGCCCAGTGCGATCACGGTATCCATGATAACGACGGTGCGAGCGGTCTTGATCAGATCCACCTTTTCACCCAGGTAAGAGCCATAGGCAATCATGATGCCCATGCCCAGAGACAGCGTGAAGAAGGCATGTCCCAGAGCTGCCAGCACCACTTCGCCGTTCAGCGCTGACCAATCCGGATTGAACAGGTAGTTGAGCGCTTCGCCAAAGTGGCCAGTGGTCATGCCATAACCCACCAGCACGACCAGCAGCAGCGCCAGCGCGGGCATCAGTACATTGACCGCACCTTCCAGACCCTTGGTGACGCCCCGCGCCACGATGCCGATCACCAGCAACATGAAGATGGAGTGCCACAGCAGCAGCAGACCAGGACTCGCCAGCATGCCACCGAACAGGGCGCCGATGCCGTCGGCATCCTGACCGCTGAAGTCGCCAGTGACGCTACCCAGGGTGTAGTACAGGGACCAACCGCCGATCACGCTGTAGAACGACAGGATAAGGAAGGCACCGATCACACCGGAGATACCCACCAACGCCCAGATCTTGGGCTGACCGGCCTGCTTGGCCACGCTGGCCATGGCATTGACCGGGTTGCTTTGCCCACGCCGACCGATCATCCACTCGGTCACCAGAATAGGCAGGCCAATCAGGCCAATACACAGAAGGTAGACAAGAACGAAGGCGGCACCGCCACTCTCGCCCACCATGTAAGGAAACTTCCAGATGTTACCGAGACCAACGGCCGAGCCGGTAGCAGCAAGAATGAAGGACAAGCGCGATGACCACTGCGCATGTGTAGTCTTGGACATAAATCACCCTGAGGATACGTGTCGTCATTGATCGATCGGATGCAATGACGGCGTTGTGTTTGTAGTCGCCACGTCCTCGATAGCCCGGGTCACGGTACTACCGATAATCAAGGGGTCTGACGGATGTCAGCAGGATCACTGCCGGCACAACACTCTTCCCCAACGCCGGTTGGGCGCTGGTCGAGACCGTTGGGTTCAGGTGGGTCGTCGTCCGAGGTAAGGCGACGGCCGCCCTGGCCCATGGCAAGTGACGAACAGCCGACCAAACTAGCGTATGACACCAACAAACGCCAGCCAACATTGGTCAAAGCAGCAGATTCTGTCGATCTCCGGGGAAAGCGCAGAGTTCTGGCCACCCCATTTCCCTTGCGATTCTGGCGTAGAGCACTCTAGCCAGTTCTGGGGCCTGACGATTGTCAGCGGTATGCACAAACAGGAAAGGGGTTTTCCCCTGTTTTATCCACAGGCATAGCTGCCGTACCCAGGGCGCGAAATAGTGCTCATTAACGTCCTTGTCAAGATGCCCGATGTAACGAATGACAGGAAAATTTGCTGTGGAGAGCACATGTAGTGGGCGTCTTGGCTTTTCGCGCCTTGCCTGGAGGAGCCCGGGATGGTCCATCGGTGGGCCTGAAAACAGCGGCCGCACGTCGAGCATGACGCGATCGACACCATGACTTATCAACAGCGCGTTGATATCCCGCTCAGCGGTCCCCTTGTGGAAAAACTCATTGTGTCGCAGCTCCACCGCGCAGGGGTAGTCGGACGGCCAGTCCTCGAGCGTCTGCGCCAGTGCCGGGATTTCGTCCGGACCGAAGTCTCGCGGTAGCTGGATCATGACGGGCCCAAGCCTGTCCCGAAGAGGCGCCAGCGCCTCCAGGAATGCCTCCACCTCTTGCCCCACCTGCCTGAGTCGCTTGCCGTGGGTCAGTCGCTGGGGCAGCTTGAAGCAGAAACGAAAGCCCGCAGGCGCCTGTCGCGACCAGGCATCTACGGTGTCAGGCCTAGGCGCACCGCTGTAGAAGGTCGTGTTGCCCTCCACCGCATTGAATACTTCGGCGTAGTCTGACAACCATCCGTCGCGACCAGCATGAGGGGCGTAAAGCCCGCCTCGCCAGTCGGGATTCGCCCACATGGGCAAGCCGATATGCAGCGGGCGTTCAGGTGGATATTCACACAAGGTCTTGCTCTCGCCGAGCCATCAGGGGCGACAGGATACCACCCCGATCTATTATCGTCCGGCGACAGCGCGAGCTCCCTTATCTACCGAGACCGGACGCCATCCGCGATGACGGCTCTTCATGACACCTCTCTCACGGTTGCATGCCCCCCTGGTCTCCGTTGGGTACATCGTGGTGCGCCATCGAGGGTGGAACCTTGCCTAGAAGTCGTACTTGGCAGAGAGCTGCACGCGGTCTAGATCGAAGGTGTCCCCGTCGACCTCATCCAGGTCGTAGCGCTGGTACTCCGCTGACAGAGTGGTATTGGCGAAGGGAGACCACATCAGGTTGAGAAAAACGCTGTCGTAGCTGTCCGTATCATTGCCGCTGCCATGGCTGTCGAGTTCCGTGGCCGAGTAGGCAACGCTTGAGCGCAAGGTGTCGGTCCAGTAGTGCCGATAGATGGCGGACGCCCCCCAGGACTCGACCATCTTGAGCTGTCCATCCTCGACCTTGGCGTTGGGATAGGCACCCAGGGCCATGTAACGCCCCAGGTTGCCGTAGTTGGCCTGGAGCATAAGGTCATCTTTTTCGAACACCGGGAAACGCCCGGTCAGGCTGTAACCGGCCCCCCAGCGACTGTCGTCATCCTCGGCATCGTCCAGGCTGAAGCGTCGGACGACGGTGGCAGCAGAGACATGTCCCCAGTCCTGATCCACGTTGACTCGGGCCACCATATCCGGGGTGTCCTGGTCGTCGTCGCCATCCTCAGGGTTCTCCACCGCGAATTGTAGATTGCCCCAGTCCAGCGGGTAGGTGTAACGGAGCTGAGGCTGTCGCACAAAGATGGAGCCCGTATGGGTACTGAAGGCGTCCAGCTCCCCGAGTCCCTTCACGTCCATGAAGGTCGACCAGGTCTGGCCGGCCAGCCAGTTTCCCCAGCTCAAGTAAGCGTGCCGCAATCTGGGGGCGTAGGAGTTGGACACAAATTCGTTGGCTTCATCGTCGGCACCGTAGAAGTCCATCTCGATGAAGGTGTTCATGGTATCGCCCCCAACCGGCGTGGAGGTGCCGATATTGAAGCGCGTTTCACGTGCACTGAGGCTGACCCGATTGTCCTTGTCATCATCGGTGGCACGCAACAGCCCAGCCGTCACCGTCTCGTTGGCCTTGCCGTCGCTCAAACCGTTGTCGGAGAAAGCCGCCTGGGCCTTGATATAACCACCGATGGCCACCGTCGTCTCGCCCACCAGAAAGTCGCCGTCGTCGGTGCGCCTGACCACGCTGTCGCTGACCTCGGCCACCTCATGCTGCATATGGGTCTGTTGGCTGATCAGGCTGTCGATCTGGGCCTGCTGCTGCTCGACCAGCGCCATCGCCGCCTGTTGCTGCTGTTTCAGCAGTTCGATCTGGGCCTTTAGCTCGTTGAGTTCCTGCATGGTGGTCTGGGCAACGGCCTTCATAGGCACCATGGCGAGCACAGGAACGCCGGTCAGCATGGCAGCCGAGAGCACCACAGGAGAGAGCATGACAGGGGAGCGTAAGGGGCCGCTGGAGCATCGTCTGATCATCGCCAGTCCTCGGTCGTTATCGTTATAGGCTCAGGAGATTGGCTTCACCGCTACCGGCCAACATCACAAGCGCTTGATAAGCGACTATAGGAACGAAGATGCATCCATGGTGTTTGATTATGTGCTCAATAAGGCTAAGCACATAATGGCATCTATTGGCACACTAGAGAGGATTTTATCCCTATTTTCAGGGAACTAGCCTTACGTCAAAGACACATTTTCTGCACCGCAGCAGTTCGCAATGCACGCCATTGCACACATATCGAAGAGTGTTGTGCAGTGGATGCGAAACGTTAACGGCCTCTCGAAGCGACGGCGCCGAACACTGAGTGTTCGGCGCCGTCGCTTGTCTATGGTAGAGAACCACTCTTGTGGCTTACCGCTGGCCCCGTGGCTATTCCACGGTCACCGACTTGGCCAGGTTGCGGGGCTGATCCACATCGGTGCCCTTGAGTACCGCCACGTGGTAGGACAGCAGCTGCAGTGGCAGGGTGTAGAGGATCGGCGCCAAGGCATCATGCACATGGGGCAGATGCAGGACGCGGATACCGTCACTTTCATGCAGACCCACGTTCTCGTCAGCGAAGACATACAGTTCTCCGCCCCTTGCCCTGACTTCCTGCAAGTTGGACTTGAGCTTGTCGAGCAGCTCGTCGTTGGGGGCTACCGAGATCACCGGCATGTCGCTGTCCACCAGTGCCAACGGGCCATGCTTGAGCTCGCCCGCCGGATAGGCCTCGGCGTGAATGTAGGAGATTTCCTTGAGCTTGAGCGCACCTTCCTGGGCGATGGGGAAGTGGGCACCACGGCCCAGGAACAGCGCATGATGCTTTTCGGCAAAGGCCATGGACATGGCCTCGATGTCCCGGTCGAGACCCAGTACCTGGCTGCACAGGGTGGGCAGCGAACGCAGGGCATCGACGATCTCGGCCTGTTCGCCCTCGTCCATGCCACGCACCCGTCCCAGCGCCAGCGCAAACAGCATCAGCGCCGTCAGCTGGGTGGTGAAGGCCTTGGTAGAGGCCACGCCGATCTCGGGACCCGCCTGGGTCATCAGGGTCAGGTCGGCCTCACGTACCAGCGAACTCCCCGGCACGTTACAGATCCCCAGGCTACCCAGGTAGTTCTGCTGCTGCATGGCAAAGCGCATGGCGGCCAGGGTATCCGCCGTCTCCCCCGACTGGGAGAGCGTCACGAACAGGGTACCTTGGGGAACCACTACCTGACGGTAGCGATACTCGGACGCCACCTCCACCTGCACGGGCACATTGGTGTAGCGCTCCAGCCAGTACCGCGCCACCATTCCCGCATGGTAGCTGGTACCACAGGCCACGATGTGAATCTGGCGAACGTCCTTGAACAGGCGCTCGGCATCGGGACCGAAACTTTCCACCAGCACGCTGCGATCCCCCAGACGCCCTTCCAGAGCGGCGGCGATCACCTCCGGCTGCTCGTGAATCTCCTTGAGCATGAAGTGACGGTAGGCGCCCTTGCTGGCCGCTCCATCACCGTGCTCGAAGGTGTGGATCTCACGCTGAACCGCAACGCCGTCGGCATCAAACAGCTCAATCTGACCGTCACCCGACAGCCTGACCACATCTCCCTCGAGCAGATAGATGAAGCGATCGGTGACTGGCAACAGCGCCAGCGGATCAGAGGCCAGGAACGCCTCGTCGATACCGACCCCCACCACCAGAGGGCTGCCCTTGCGTGCTCCCACCACGACCCCCGGCTCATCCACCGCCATGACCGCCAGCGCGTAAGCACCATCCAGCCCGGCGACAACCCGCTGAAACGCACTCAAGAGATTGCCGTCGCGGCGCGACTCGCGCTCCAGCAGATGGGCGATGACTTCGGTGTCAGTCTCGGATTCGAACTGATAGCCCTGATCGCTGAGCTCTTGGCGCAGCGACTCATGGTTCTCGATGATGCCGTTATGCACCACCGCCAGGCGGTCCCGGGACTGGTGAGGATGTGCGTTGGGCTCGCTGGGACGGCCGTGGGTCGCCCAGCGGGTGTGGGCGATACCACTGTGACCGGGCAAGCCCGTCGCCTGCAGGCGTTCTTCCAGGGCCGCTACCTTGCCCACGGCACGTTGACGATCGAGGCTACCCATGGGGCTTCGCACCGCCATTCCGGCGCTATCGTAGCCGCGATACTCGAGGCGCTTGAGTCCCTCGAGCAAGATATTCTGTACGTTGCGCTGGGCAACCGCGGCGACGATGCCACACATAGGGGTCACTCCTTGAAAAACATCATGATTTACAGCAGCTACGCATCAGGGCACTGACACCCTCACTCATCGTCCTTGGACGGCCGCGGCCAGTTGGCCTTGGCAATCTGACGTGCCCTGGTCACCGCCAGGCTGTGATCGGCCACGTCTCGGCTGATGGTCGAACCAGCGCCTACCGTCGCCCCCTCACCGACACTGACCGGCGCCACCAGCGCTGAATTGGAACCGATAAAGGCGGCATCGCCGATCTCGGTACGATGCTTGTTGGCACCGTCATAGTTGCAGGTAATGGTACCTGCACCGATATTCACCTCACGGCCCAGGCGAGCGTCGCCCACATAACTCAAGTGGTTGATCTTGCTGCCTTCTCCGACCTCGGCATTCTTGGTCTCGACGAAGTTGCCCACCTTGGCCTTGACCGCCAGTCGCGAGCCAGGACGCAGCCGGGCGAAGGGGCCGACCTGATTGAGTCCCGCCAATACGGCGCCGTCAATGATGCTATGCGCCTCAATCACGCTTTCGGCACCAATGTGACTGTTACGAATCACCGTGTAGGGGCCAATCCGTACGCCTTCGCCCAGCTCAACCTCGCCTTCAAACACGCAGCCTACGTCGATAAAGACATCGTGACCGCAGCTCAGACGCCCACGCACATCGAGTCGTGCAGGGTCGGCCAGGGCCACACCACTGGCCATCAATGACTCGGCGATGCTGTGCTGGTGGGCACGCTCGAGCCGGGCCATCTGAGACCGGTTGTTGACGCCTTCCACCTCGATCGGACGCGACGGCTGAGCGGTAGCAACGCGGACACCCTCGGCAGCCGCCATGGCAATCACATCGGTGAGGTAGTACTCACCCTGTGCATTGTCGGAGGAAAGCTCGGGCAGCCAGCGCTTCAACTGCGCACTGGTCATGGCCATGATGCCGGTGTTGCACTCACGGATCGCAAGTTGCTCGTCGTTGGCATCCTTCTGCTCGACGATGGCCACGACATTGTCCTGCTCATCGCGGACGATGCGTCCGTAGCCGCTGGGATCTTCCAGAGTGACCGTCAAAAGGCCCATGCTGTGATCATTCACCTGGGTGAGCAATGACGTCAGCGTATCGCGACGAATCAGCGGCACATCGCCATACAGCACCAAGACCTTGCCATCTCCCAGTTGTCCCAGCGCCTGGGCCACGGCATGTCCGGTCCCTTTCTGTTCCGCCTGATGGGCGAATCCCACTCCTGTATCGGCCAGCGCCTCGCGCACCCTCTCACCGCCGTGTCCGATGACCACGTGGGTACGCTGTGCGCCAAGTCCCGACGCAGTGTCCACCACGTGACGCACCATCGGCTTTCCAGCCAGGGTATGCAGTACCTTGGGCAGGCTGGAGCGCATGCGGGTGCCTTGTCCGGCGGCCAGAATCACCACATCGAGGCTCATTGTGACTCCTTGTCGTGTAGAGGAGAGAAAAAGATCCGGGCTGACCAGAACGCCATGACCTTGACCAGCAGGGACCGCTGCCCTTGAGACAGCATAGTCTGGTCAGCGCCTGGTCGCGCCTTCTTGCGAACAGTGTTTCTATTCTAGCGGGATGTCGTCCTGGGACACTACCTTGAGACCAAGCTTGTCGACGACATCACTGCCAAACCGCTCGACGAAGGCGGGACTGACCCAGCTCTCCCATCCTTCGCCTTGACGTACCAGCATGACGACCGGCAGCTCCGCGGCAATCGCCGCCTGCATGCCCTCCCGCTCGCCCATCACGCTGATGGCGGTGGCCCAGGCATCTGCCCAGGCGTTGGAGGGATGCACCACGCTGACCGACGCCAGGCGATGGGTGATCGGCCGTCCAGTGCGCGGATCGATGGTGTGGGAATAGCGCTTGCCATCCACCTCGAAGTAATGGCGATAGTCGCCTGAGGTGGCTACCGAGATATCGTCCAGACCGACCACATGCTGTGCCTTGGGAGTGCCGTTCTCGGGTACCTCGATACCGATGCGCCATAGGCCATCACCACCGTCACGGTGGCCTTTCACCTTGACCTCGCCGCCCAGGTTGACCAGGTAGTTGGCAATGCCCTGGCGGTCGAGAAACGCCGCCACTTCATCCGTGGCAAACCCCTTGGCGACGCCGGAAAGGTCCACATAGACGTCGCGCAGGCGTCTGGCCTGGGCAGTGTCGGTATCAATCTCGAGGGCATCCATGCCAACTTCGGCCAGGCGCTGCTGCAGCACCGCCTCATCGGGAATCTGTTCGGGTTCGGCTTCAGGACCGAAGCTCCACAAATTGACCAGACTGCCGACGGTCACATCGAACGCACCGTGACTTTGCTGGCTGACCGACTGGCTGATGGCCAGGACCTCCATGAACTCGTCGGAGATCGGCTGCCACTGAGCCAACGGGGCCTGATTGAAGGCACTGAGCTCGGAGTCATCCCGCCAGGTCGACATGGAAGCATCGACATCGTGCATTTCGTCGAGCACGCCCTGCTCGATCTCTTCCAGCTGCTGTTCGGTCAGCGGATCCGCCACGGTGATCTGGTAAAAGGTGCCAAAGATGTCACCTTCCAGGGTCACCGCCGACGTGGTGGTGTCGGGCTCATCGCTGCAACCGATCAACAGTGATGCAAGCACAGGCAAAAGCCAGCAACGTCGCACAGTCTTGGCGCTGATCATGGGGGCCTCCTTGAGCATCAACCAAACAGCCAGATCAGCGCGATGCCCAGCAGCACGCGATAGACGACGAAAGGCTGCATGCCGATACGCTTGATGAATGACAAAAAGAAGTGGATGCACAGATAGGCGCTGACGCCGGACAGCAAGGTGCCTATCGCCAGATCTCCCCAGTGCACATCGATACCGGACTGCAGCAGCTCACAGGCTTCCAGCCCGCCAGCCAGGATGATGACCGGAATCGACAGCAAAAAGGAAAAGCGTGCCGCGGCCTCTCTGCCCATGCCAAGCAACAGCGCTACGGTAATGGTAATGCCGGAACGCGAGGTACCCGGGATCAGCGCCAACGCCTGACCGATGCCAATCCACAGGGCGTCTTTCCAGCTCAGCTGATATTCACTGCGGGACCCACGGAAGCGCCAGTCAGCCAGACCCAGCAACAGACCAAAGGCGATCAAACCGAATGCCAGCACCATGGGGGAGCGCGCGTACTGTTCAATGATGTCCTTGAACAGGAGGCCTGCCACGCCGACGGGAATCGTGGCAAGGATGACCCACCAGGCGAGCTTGCCGTCCTGATCGGTGCCACGGCCAGCGACACTTCTGCACCAGCTCAAGATCATGCGCTGGATGTCATCACGAAAGTAGATGAGCACGGCCGCCAGACTCCCCAGATGCAGAGCGACATCAAAGGCCAGTCCTTGATCGGGCCAATCGCTGAACACCGGAACCAGAATCAAGTGAGCGGAGCTGGAGACGGGGAGGAACTCTGAAATTCCCTGAACCAGGGAAAGTACAACTATCTGTAGCCAATCCATCGGATAACCCGTAAGCATGAAAGGGTGACAGGCAAACGCGTGCAAGAGCATACACGCCGCCGCGCCGGATGTCCGCCCAGAGCCTTGAAGCGGAGCCCACGGGCAGCGTTTTCCCCACCTGGGTCAACCACCGACAACCTACCGTGCTGTTGGCGCGTCACCACCGTTCACACGCTGGAAGATGAGGCAGAGCTCCCGGCAAGACGGCCATCAAGAGCCTGTCAGTATCAGGGCGGCAATCGAGAAGTAGATGACCACACCGGAGGCATCGATCAAGGTGGTCACCAGCGGAGCAGAGGCAGTCGCTGGATCCCAGCCCAGGCGGTCCAGCACGAACGGCAGGCACATGCCCAGCAGGCTGCCAAACAGCACGATGCAGATCATGCTGATGGCGACCACCATGGCAACCGCCTCACCGCCCCGCATCACGCCGATGGGGGCCACCGCCAGCGCCATGGTCAGACCGAGCGATCCCGCGACCAGCAACTCTCGCCCCAGCAGCTTGCCCCAGTCCTTGATCCCCACATCGCCGGTCGCCATGCCACGTACCATCAAGGTGGCGGCCTGGGCACCGGCATTCCCGCCACTGCCAATCAGCAGCGGCAGAAAAAACACCAGGGTCACCTGAGCCGCGATGGTGTCCTCGAAATGGGCGATACCAGCGCCAGAAAACAGGTTACCGAACACCAACAGCACCAGCCAGGTGACCCGCTTGCGATAGAGGCTCCACAACGGCACTCGCGAAACCCCGCCCTCAAGCTGGCCGATGGACATCCCCTTATGGATATCCTCGGTGGCCTCGGACTCGACCACATCCAGCGCGTCGTCGTGGGTCACGATACCCACCAGCCGCGCGTCGCCATCAATCACCGGCAGGGCCAGCAGGTCGTAGCGTGCCACCACCCGCGCGACCTCCTCCTGCTCGGCATCCACATTGATGCTGATGACGTCACGTATCATCAGTTCATCGATGGTCGCCTGGGGCCGTGCCACCATCAGCTGACGCAACGACATGGTGCCTGCCAGACGCCCCTGTTCATCCACTACGTACAGCTGATACACGGTTTCCGCGTCGGGGGCGGTCTGGCGCACCCTCATCATGGCTCTAGAGACCGTGAGTCCCATCGGGATCGCCACGTAATCCGCGGTCATCAGCGCACCAGCGGTGCCTTCTTCGTAGCTCGCAAGGCGCTTCAACGCTTCCCGCTCACGCCTGGCCATGCGGCGCAGCAGCGCCTCCTTGCGGTCGTCTCCCAGCACCTTGAACAGATCGGCTCGCTCATCGGACCCCATCTTGTCGAGGATGCGCGATAACCAGGCATCCTCTACCCGCCCCGCCATTTCATCCTGGGCATCGTTCGGCAGGTGTCCAAAGACGCTGGCCTGGCGCTCCATGGGCAGGCTCTTGAGCAGCGCCAAGGCGCTATCCACCTGGGCCTCATCTTCCAGCATCTGCTCGAGGATATCCGCCAGATCAGCCGACCGTATCTGAGGCAAGCGGGCGTCCAGCGCCTCACTGTCACCTTGCGCCAGGGCCGCCAACAGGGCCTGCTGGTGCTGCATCAAGGGAGCAGTCAATGTCATGGGCGTCTCCTTGGGCGTGACAGAAAAAGGTCTGAGTGTGGCGCTGCGACGTGCCGTGCGGCCTATGCGCAGACCCGGGGCGTGGCAACATGCTTCAACCAGCGTGCTCGGTGGCAAGGGCAGTGGCATGAGCCGTGACATGATCGGCGACACGGCCGTCTTGGAGGACTCGCCATGCTGTCAGCTCTTGCCGGGAGGCATGCTGCCCCAGAGCATTAAACGAAAGTCGATATGATGCCACGCTCTCGTGACAAAAGCGCTCCAGCAACGCAGATCTACCGGCACGGATCATGAGCAAGGGCCATGCATAAGCCGTCTCGTCGCCCTTCGTGCCCTGCTCCAGCAGCCGCTCCGTCAGCCACCCTGGCGGCGACCACCTTACCCAGCAAAAAAACGCCCCCCGAGTGGAGACCACTCGGGGGGCGGGGGCTTGCTTGCCGGGGCGCGAGCGGTTAGCTCTTGCCAGCCTTGCGACGCAGCTGCTGGATGGTACGCAGCTGAGCCATGGCCTCGGAAAGCTCCGCTGCGGCACGGGTGTAATCCATTTCCGCAGACTTGTCTTCCATGGCCTTCAGGGCCTGCTTGCGCGCCTCCTCGGCGGACGCCTCATCCAGATCGGATGCGCGAACCGCTGTATCGGCCAGCACGATCACCTTCTCGGGCTGCACTTCGATAAAACCGCCGGAGACGTAGTAGTTCTCCTCGCGGCCTTCGTTGAGCACGCGCACGGGACCAGGTGCCAACTCGGTCAGCAGCGGCGTGTGGCCGGCCAGGATACCAAGATCCCCCAGGATGCCAGCCGCCACCACCTGCTCGGCGCTACCGGAGTAGACCGAGCCTTCGGCACTGACGATCTCGCATTGGATGGTTTTCGTCATGATGACGTCTCCCGGTTAGAGGGATTACTTCATCTGGTTGGCTTTCTCGACGGCCTCGTCGATGGTGCCGACCATGTAGAAGGCCTGCTCGGGCAGCTCGTCGTACTCGCCGTCAAGGATGCCCTGGAAGCCACGAATGGTTTCCTTAAGGGACACGTACTTGCCCGGGGAGCCGGTGAAGACCTCAGCAACGAAGAACGGCTGCGACAGGAAGCGCTGAATCTTACGCGCCCGTGCCACGATCTGCTTGTCTTCGTCGGACAGCTCGTCCATCCCCAGGATGGCGATGATGTCCTTGAGCTCCTTGTAACGCTGGAGCACGCCCTGCACACCGCGAGCCACGTTGTAGTGCTCGTCGCCCACGACCAGCGGATCGAGCTGGCGAGAGGTGGAGTCCAGCGGGTCGATGGCCGGGTAGATACCCAGCTCGGCGATGGAGCGCGCCAGTACGACCGTGGCATCCAGGTGCGAGAAGGTGGTGGCCGGAGACGGATCGGTCAAGTCATCCGCAGGCACGTAGACGGCCTGGACGGAGGTGATGGAGCCCGTCTTGGTGGAGGTGATACGCTCCTGCAGAACGCCCATCTCCTCGGCCAGCGTCGGCTGGTAACCCACCGCAGACGGCATACGGCCGAGCAGTGCGGATACTTCAGTACCGGCCAGGGTGTAACGATAGATGTTGTCGACGAACAGCAGAACGTCACGACCTTCGTCACGGAACTTCTCGGCGATGGTCAGACCGGTCAGCGCGACGCGCAGACGGTTGCCGGGCGGCTCGTTCATCTGGCCATAGACCAGTGCCACCTTGTCGAGAACGTTGGATTCCTGCATCTCGTGATAGAAGTCGTTACCTTCACGAGTACGCTCACCAACACCGGCAAACACGGAGTAACCGCTGTGCTCGGTGGCGATGTTACGAATCAGTTCCATCATGTTGACGGTCTTGCCGACACCGGCACCGCCGAACAGACCGACCTTACCGCCCTTGGCAAACGGACACACCAGGTCGATGACCTTGATGCCCGTCTCGAGCAGTTCGTTGGTCGCTGCCTGGTCCGCATAGCCCGGAGCTCCGCGGTGGATCGGCATACGTTCCTGCTCGCCGATGTCACCCGCTTCATCGATCGGCTCGCCCAGCACGTTCATGATCCGGCCCAGAGTTTCCTGGCCCACCGGAACAGAAATAGCCGCACCGGTGTTCTCGGTGTTCATGCCGCGCTTGAGCCCTTCGGTAGAGCCCATGGCGATGCAGCGCACCACGCCGTCACCCAGCTGCTGCTGGACTTCGAGGATGGTTTCCTTGTCGGAGACCTTCAGCGCGTCGTAGACCTTGGGCACGTCGTCCCGCGGAAACTCTACGTCAATCACCGCGCCGATGATTTGTACGATACGTCCGCTCATCTTGGTTCCTCTCTAAAACCTGCAAATGAAACCTGCATACCTTTAAACAGCGGCGGCACCGCCAACGATCTCGGAGATTTCCTGGGTAATGGCCGCCTGACGGGCCTTGTTGTACACCAGCTCCAGATCATCGATGAGGTTGCCCGCGTTGTCGGTCGCGCTCTTCATGGCAACCATGCGTGCCGCCTGCTCGCACGCTGTGTTCTCGACCACTGCCTGATACACCTGCGCTTCCACGTAGCGCACGAGCAGGCTGTCGAGCAGCGCCTTGGCATCCGGCTCATACAGGTAGTCCCAACTGTTGGGACGTTTGTTCTCGTCGTCATCCTCGACCTTGGCGGTGTCCTCGGTCAGCGGAAGCAGCTGACGGACGACCGGCTTCTGGGTCATGGTGTTGACGAATTCGTTGTGCACGACGTAAAGACGATCCAGATTGCCTGCATCGTAGGCATCCAGCATCACCTTCACGCTACCGATCAGATCATCAAGACTCGGCGACTCGCCGAGGCCGCTCTTGGCCGCGACCAGACTTCCACCGTACTTGCGGAAGAAGCTGCTGGCCTTGCTGCCAAGGGCACAGAAGTCGAGCTCAGCGCCCTTCTCGTGCCATGCCTGGGCATCCTTGACCGTCGCCTTGAACAGGTTGACGTTCAAGCCGCCGCAGAGACCGCGATCGCTGGAGACGACGATGTAACCGACGCGCTTGGCCTCACGCTCTTCCATCCACGGATGCTTGTACTCCGGGTTGGCCTGGGCGAGATGACCCACCACGTAACGGATCTGTTCGGCATAAGGCTTGCTTGCCGACATCCGTTCCTGGGTCTTGCGCATCTTCGACGCCGCCACCATCTGCATCGCATTGGTGATCTTCTGCGTGTTCTTGATGCTCGCAATCTGCGTGCGAATCTCTTTTCCGACTGCCATGGCGATCTACCCTTGTTCGGTGACCCTCAGAATCCTGTTCGACCAGCTGGCCCGCCGTCAGGCGGGCCAGAGGGCGCTTACCAGCTCTGAGAAGACTTGAACTTCTGGAGACCTTGCTTCAGGCCGTCCTTGATCTCGTCGTTGTAGTCGCCGGACTCGTTGATCTTGTCGATCAAGGCGCCATGCTCGGACTTCATGTACTCATGCAGCGCATGCTCGAAGTCCAGCACCTTGTTGACGTCGACATCATCGAGGAAGCCTTCGTTGGCGGCAAACAGAGAGATGGCCATCTCGGCAACCGACATCGGCGAGTACTGCTTCTGCTTCATCAGCTCAGTGACGCGCTGACCGTGCTCGAGCTGCTTACGGGTCGCTTCGTCCAGGTCGGAGGCGAACTGGGAGAAGGCCGCGAGCTCGCGGTACTGGGCCAACGCCAGACGGACGCTGCCGCCGAGCTTCTTGATGATCTTGGTCTGAGCAGAACCACCCACACGAGATACCGACAGACCAGCGTTGATGGCCGGACGGATACCCGAGTTGAACAGGTCGGTCTCGAGGAAGATCTGACCGTCGGTGATGGAGATCACGTTGGTCGGAACGAACGCAGACACGTCACCGGCCTGGGTCTCGATGATCGGCAGAGCGGTCAGCGAGCCCGTCTTGCCCTTCACTTCACCATTGGTGAACTTCTCGACATAGTCGGCGTTCACGCGAGCGGCACGCTCGAGCAGGCGAGAGTGGAGGTAGAAGACGTCACCAGGGAAGGCTTCACGACCCGGCGGACGACGCAGCAGCAGAGACACCTGGCGGTACGCCACGGCCTGCTTGGACAGGTCATCATAGACGATCAGGGCATCTTCGCCGCGGTCACGGAAGTACTCACCCATGGTGCAGCCGGAGTAGGCGGCCAGGAACTGCATCGGGGCCGGGTCGGCGGCGCCGGCAGCAACCACGATGGTGTGCTCCATGGCGCCGTGCTCTTCGAGCTTGCGCACCACGTTGGCGATGGTCGACTGCTTCTGACCGATAGCCACGTAGACACAGGTAACACCAGTGCCTTTCTGGTTGATGATGGCATCGATGGCGATCGCCGACTTACCAATCTGGCGGTCACCGATGATCAGCTCACGCTGACCACGGCCGATCGGCACCATGGCGTCGATGGACTTGAAACCGGTCTGGATCGGCTCGTCAACGGACTGACGAGTGATGACGCCAGGCGCGACCTTCTCGACCGCGTCGGTTTCCTTGGTGCCCAGGTCGCCCTTGCCGTCGATGGGGTTACCGAGGGCGTCGACCACGCGACCACGCAGCTCGGGGCCCACCGGCACCTCGAGGATGCGGCCGGTGCACTGGGCAGTCATGCCCTCTTCCAGCTGCAGGTAATCACCCAGGACCACGGCACCGACATTGTCGCGCTCGAGGTTCAGGGTCATCCCGAAGATGCCGCCGGGGAATTCGATCATCTCACCGAACATTGCGTCGGCGAGGCCGTGAATCTGCACGATACCGTCAGACACGCTGACGATCGTACCCTGATTACGGGCTTCGGATGCGACGTCAAGCTTCTCAATGCGCTGCTTGATGATGTCGCTGATCTCGGAAGGATTCAGTTGCTGCATGCCATGTCCCTCAGACTCAGGCGGAAAGGGCTTCCTGGAGGCGGTTCAATCGACCGCGTACCGAACCGTCAATGACGGTGTCGCCGGCACGCAGGATCACGCCGCCCAGGAGCGTCTTGTCCACCTGAGTGGTAATGGAGATTTCGCGGTTCAGACGCTTGGCCAGTGCACTCGCGAGCGATTGTTCCTGGGCTTCGGCCAGCGGAAAGGCAGAGACAATCTCCACCTCGACCCGCTTTTCCTGCTGGGCCTTGAGCACCTCGAACTGCTCGGCGATGGCGCCGAGCGCCGTCAGGCGACCCTTTTGGCCGACCAGACGAACGAAGTTCTTGAGGTCGTCATTGACGGCGTCACCACAGACGTCGACGACAACATCAGCCTTCTGTGCGCTGGACAGCTTGGGGTTGCCGAGCACTCGGCCGCGCATGTCGTCATCGCTGACGACCTGCGCGACGCGGGCCAGCATGCCGGACCAGTCCTCGAGCGCGTCCTTGGCCACGGCGTGCTCAAAGGCAGCCTTGGCGTATGGGCGAGCGATAGTTGACGTTTCCGCCATGGGGCACCTCCTCAGAGCTCTTTGGCGAGTTTGTCGACGATGGCAGCGTGCTGCTTCTCGTCGATGGAGGACTCCAGAATTCGCTCAGCGCCCAGCACCGCCAGGCGTGACACTTGTGCGCGCAGATCTTCTTTCGCGCGTGCCACTTCCTGCTCGATTTCAGACTTGGCCTTGGCAATCATGCGCTCGCCTTCGAGGCGGGCGTCTTCGCGTGCCTGTTCGAGCTTCTGGTTGGCCTGTTTCTGGGCCTGTTCCAGGATCTCGGCCGCCTCTTGCTTGCTCTTGCGCAGAGTCTCGTCGGCCTCTTTCTCGGCCACTTCGAGATCCCGCGCCGCACGGCTGGCAGCATCCAGGCCATCGGCGATCTTCTTCTGGCGTTCCTGCAGAGCTTGCATGACCGGCGGCCAAATAAACTTCATGCAGAACCAGACGAAGAACGCAAAGGCGATAGCCTGGCCGACTAGGGTAAGGTTCAGGTTCACGCCAGCACCTCTCGCGTTACGGGTTTGGGGTTAAGGGTTCGACGGCTCATGACGAGCGGTCGGACATTAACCGACAAACGGGTTAGCGAAGGTGAAGAACAGCGCGATACCCACACCGATCATGGTCACGGCGTCCAGCAGGCCGGCGACGATGAACATCTTGACCTGCAGCATCGGAACCATTTCCGGCTGACGTGCAGCGCCTTCCAGGAACTTGCCGCCGAGGATACCGAAGCCGATAGCGGTACCGAGGGCACCCAGGCCGATCAGCAGGGACACGGCGATGGCGGTCATACCCAGAACTTGTGCTTCCATGGTGGTCTCTCCAGTTTTTAGTTGAAACTAAGGTTTATCAGTGGGTTAGGGTTAAGGGTTAGGGGTAATGCGAAACCGTCAGTGCTTTTCCACCGCCATGCTCATGTAGACGATGGTCAGCATCATGAAGATGAAGGCCTGCAGGGTGATGACCAGAATGTGGAACACCGCCCAGGTGAAGTGCAGCGGCAGCTGCCACAGGCCAATCATGGCGATCAGGATGAAGATCAGCTCACCGGCGTAGAGGTTGCCGAACAGTCGCAGGGCCAGGGAAATCGGCTTGGCCAGCAGGGTCACGAACTCCAGCAGGAAGTTAACCGGGATGAACAGCGCCTGAACCAGCTTGTTCGGTGAGTTGAACGGGTGCAGGGTCAGCTCGCCAATGAAGCCGGAGAAGCCCTTGGTGCGAATGGTGTAGAAGATGATCAGGCCAAACACCGACAGCGCCATGCCCAGGGTGGCATTGACGTCAGTGGTCGGCACCACCTTGAAGTAGACGTGGGCAGGATCGGCTCCGAACATGGCGCCAATCTTGGCCGCCAGCATCGGCAGGAAGTCTACCGGCACCAGGTCCATGAGGTTCATCAGGAACACCCAGCAGAAGATCGTCAGCGCCAGTGGCGCGATCAGCTTGCTCTTGCCGTGGAAGGTGTCCTTGACCGAGTTGTCGACGAACTCGACCATCAGCTCGACAAAGTTCTGCAGCGCGCCAGGCACACCGGTGGTCGCCGTGTTGGCGGCCTTCTTGAACAGCCACAGGAAGATCAGGCCCAGGCCCACGGACCAGCCCAGCGTGTCCAGGTGAACGGCCCAGAAGCCCATATCGGACGCTTCCTGAGCGGAATGCGCGATGGACCAGCCATTGTCGGGATGCAGCCCGAAGGTCAGGTTCTGCAGGTGGTGCTGGATATATTCCGTAGGGGTCGGATTCGTGCCTGCCATGTCTGCCTCGTTGTCAGGTGTGCGACGGTCGTTTCACTAGCCAGGGCCCCAGCCAATGAACGAACAGCGTCACCACATAAGCGCCAAAGAAAAAAGTCGGGTTTGAGGGAGGCACTGCGATGAACACTAGAGTGAACAGCGCCGCCGTCAAACCGAACTTGCCGGCTTCCGCACGATAGAAATTGTTGACGATGATCTTTGAATGACGCGCCCCTTGCGTGCGGAACACACACCAGGCAAAGAACACGTTGGGCAGAAAGGCCACAAGCCCACCCAGCGCCGCAGAGGATGTCCCCGGCACACCGCTGGTCACAGCGGCAACCGCGCTGATCAGCGCAACGGTGGCAAGCTGCACCATCAGCAGACGCTGCACCTGGGGTCGTTGAATCCTGGCCGCCAAGTGATTCTCCCGACGCGCCGCATCGCGCGCATTCAGTATTCATCGTGTTGTCGGCGACAGACCACCGACAGACTCCGGCGCGATTATAGGGAAGCCCCCTTGGGGCTTCAACCAAAGACGCAACGATTTGTCGTCACTTCGCGCTGGCTTACGACCAAATGCGGAGAACTGGTCGCTAAAGTTGTTAGCGACCTAAGTGGTTTACTGCGCGAAATCGCACACACCTATGCCGCGCCTATCCGCTCTCTTCAGCGAATATGCTCGAGGATGCCATCCAGCTCATCCAGGCTGGAGTACTGGATCGTCACCTTGCCCTTGCCCGCCTTGCCGTGACTGATCTTGACCGGTGCACCGAGCAGGTCCGCCAGGCGCGTCTCCAGCCGCGACACGTCCTGCTGTGGAGCTGCCTTGGCCGCCTTTGGCTTGCCGCTGGCCAGTTGCTTCACCAGTGCTTCGGTGGCACGCACGGTCAGATCCTTGTTGACCACTTCATGGGCCGCCTTGCGCTGCTTGGCGGCTGGCAGCGACAGCAGCGCACGGGCATGTCCCATATCGAGGTCGCCGCGTTCGAGCAGGGTCTGGACTTCGCCATCCAGGGTCAGCAGGCGCAACAGGTTGGTGACCTGGGCGCGGGAGCGCCCCACGGCGTCGGCCACCTGCTGCTGGGTCAACTCGAATTCATCGAGCAGGCGCTTGAGCGCCAACGCTTCTTCGACCGGGTTGAGGTTCTCGCGCTGGATGTTCTCGATCAGCGCCAGCGCCAGCGCCACCTCGTCGGAGACGTCGCGGATGACCGCAGGAATCACATCCAGCTCAGCCAACTGCGAGGCACGCCAGCGGCGTTCACCGGCAATGATCTCGTAGCGATCGGTGCCAATAGGGCGAACGACAATAGGCTGCATCACGCCCTGGGCGCGGATCGAGTCGGCCAGCTCCTCCAACGCCTCAGGCTGAATATCGCGCCTGGGCTGATACTTTCCTCGGCTGAGCTGACCCAGCGGCAGGCGTTCAAGTCGTTCTTCCGCCATGGCCGGCGCCACAGCATCGGCGCCGCCATCCTCGGCTTCCATCAATTCAGCGTCGACCTCGGGAAGATCCAGGCTTTCACGGCGTCTGGCGCCCGCCCCGATCAGCGCGTCCAAACCCCGTCCCAGGGCGCGTTTGCGTGTCATCGATTCATCCTCATCACAGCACGCTTTGAAAAGTCGACCGTCCCGCCGCGCGGCTACAGTGACAACCGGCGAATCAATTCCTTGGCAAGTACCCGGTGGGCCTGGCTACCCCTTGAAAAGCGCGCATACTTGGTGACAGGCAGGCCATGACTGGGCGCTTCGGCAACCCGCACGTTACGCGGTATCGTCGTCTTCAGCAGGGCATCACCGAAGTAGTCACGCAGCTGCTTGCTGACGTCTCGCGTCAAGCTATTGCGGGCGTCGAACATGGTGCGCAGGATGCCATAGATTTCGAGCCCCGGATTCACGCTGTCCTTGATCTGTTCAACCGTGTCCAGCAGCGCCGACAGCCCTTCGAGAGCATAGAACTCACACTGCAGCGGAATCAGTACCCCGTCCGCTGCCGTCAACGCATTGACGGTCAGCATGTTCAATGACGGCGGGCAGTCGATCATGACCACGTCATACTCGCCTGCCACCTCGGACAATGCCTTGCCCAGGGCACGCTCGCGCCCTTCTCCACGGTCCAGCAGCTCAACCTCGGCAGCGGTCAGATCACCATTGCCCGGAAGCAGCGCATAGCCCGCCTCTGGGCAGTCAAGGATGACTTCCACGGGGCGCTTGTCGCCCAGGATGACGTCCAGCACGCTGCCTTCGAGGCTATGCTTATCAACGCCACTGCCCATGGTGGCGTGCCCCTGGGGATCAAGATCGACCAGCAGCACCCGGCGGTCGAGCGCCGCCAGGCTGGCGGCCAGATTGACGGCAGAGGTGGTCTTGCCGACCCCACCCTTCTGGTTGGTCAAGGCGATGATTTTCGTCACGACGTCATCCTTGCGTGGAAATTCTCGGGTGGCAGGCCAGCCAAATTGGGCCCGACAGGTCGTTCCAAGGTTGAGCCTAGCGATCCCCGGCGTCGGGTTCCAGCATAACCAGTTCTCGTCCCCCATCGGCGAACGGCACTCTCAACGGATGACGTGACAACACGCGAATATCATCATCCAGCCGCTCAAGCTCGCCATCTACTGCCGGTCCTTTCATGGCCAGCCACTGGCCGCCAGGCGCCAGCAGGCTGCGTGTCATGCCGATGAAATCCTCGAGACTGGCGAAGGCACGGGAGATCAATTGGTCGTAACCGCCCGCTGGCGGCGCAAAGGACTCCACTCGGGCCTGGATCGGGGTCACCCGGGTCAACCCCAGCTCCATCACTGCCTGGCGCTGAAAGCGAACCTTCTTGCCGTTGCTGTCGAGCAGACTGATGTCCAGATCAGGTCTGAGTATTGCCAGTACCAGCCCCGGAAGACCGGGCCCAGCGCCGACATCCAGGATCCGCGGCCCCTCGACCCAGGGCAGCACGGCAGCGCTGTCCAACAGATGGCGGGACACCATTTCCAGGGGGTCTCGCACCGCGGTGAGGTTATAGGCCCGATTCCACTTGTGCAACAAGACGACCAGGGCGACCAGATGATCGACCTGGTAGGGGCTGACGGCAATCTCGAGGGTCTTGAGACCCTCGACCAAGCGGGCGCGCAGACGCCCCTCCAGCGCGCTATCGATGGACGCTGTCATCCTGTCACCACTTTCTGATCATCCAGCAGCCGACGCTTCTTGAGATGGATCAGCAGGATCGACACCGCAGCAGGGGTCACCCCACTGATGCGTCCGGCCTGAGCCAGGGTCTCGGGCCGCGCTTCCGCCAGCTTCTGGCGAATCTCGTGGGACAACCCTTCGACGCGGGCATAATCGAGATCCGCCGGCAGTGCCATGGATTCGTGGCGCTTGAGCTTGTCGATCTCGTCCTGCTGACGATCGATATAGCCTTGATACTTGGCCTGAATCTGAACCTGTTCGGCCACGGTGTCGTCACTGACAGGATCTCCCTTGGCACCCGCCACATCGGCATATCCAAGCTCGGGACGCTTGAGCAGATCCATCAGGCTGTATTCGCGACCAAGGGGTTTGCCGGTGACGCTTTCGATCGACTTCGCCGCATCGCTGCCAGGCTGAACCCAAGTGGCTTTCAAGCGTGCACTTTCCCGCTCTACCGCCTCGCGCTTCTCGCTGAAACGGGACCAGCGCTCGTCGTCGACCAGTCCCAGTTCACGGCCGTGTTCGGTCAATCGCATATCGGCATTGTCTTCCCGCAGCAGCAGCCGGTATTCGGCGCGGGAGGTGAACATGCGATAGGGCTCCTTGGTGCCCATGGTGATCAGGTCATCCACCAGCACCCCCAGATACGCTTCATCGCGTCTCGGGCACCAGGCTTCCAGGGATTTCGCCCGACGGGCGGCGTTCAAGCCTGCCAATAGCCCCTGGGCACCGGCTTCTTCGTAGCCGGTGGTGCCATTGATCTGGCCGGCAAAAAACAGGTTGTGGATAAATTTGGTTTCCAGCGAGTGCTTCAGATCCCGCGGATCGAAGAAGTCATACTCGATGGCATAGCCCGGGCGTGTGATGTGCGCACGCTCGAGGCCCTCGATGGAACGGACCACCTGGAGCTGGACGTCGAAGGGCAGCGAGGTAGAAATACCATTTGGGTATAGCTCGTGCGTATCCAGTCCTTCGGGTTCAATGAAGACCTGGTGGCTGTTCTTGTCAGCGAAACGGTGGACCTTGTCTTCAATGGATGGGCAGTAGCGAGGACCGACGCCCTCGATCACTCCCGAAAACATCGGCGAGCGATCGAGATTGTTGAAGATGATCTCGTGGGTCCGCTCATTGGTGTGCGCAATGTGGCAACTGACCTGACGAGGATGCATCTCCCGCGAACCGAGATAGGACATCACCGGCGTTGGGGCATCACCCGGCTGTTCCTCGAGTCGAGCGAAATCAACGCTCTTGGCATCAATACGCGGTGGTGTCCCTGTCTTGAGTCGGTCAACCCGGAAGGGCAAAGCGCGAAGACGTTCTGCCAATGCGTTGGAGGGCGGGTCGCCAGCGCGGCCACCGCGGCTGTTGTCCAAGCCGATGTGAATGACCCCTCCGAGGAAGGTTCCGGTGCACAGCACGACGGTGTCTGACAGGAAACGCAGCCCGGTTTCGGTAACCACGCCACGTACCGTGTCCTGTTCGACGATCAGATCACCGGCAGCCTGCTGAAACAGCGTCAGATTCGGCTGATTTTCCAGCATTCCACGAATCGCAGCCTTGTAGCGCACGCGATCGGCCTGAGCACGAGTGGCGCGCACCGCGGGTCCCTTGCGTGCATTCAGCACACGGAACTGGATACCGCCCAGGTCCGTCGCCAAGCCCATGGCGCCGCCGAGAGCGTCGATTTCCTTGACCAAATGACTCTTGCCGATCCCACCAATAGCGGGATTGCAGGACATTTGACCAAGGGTCTCGATGTTGTGTGTCAACAGCAGGGTCTGGCAACCCATGCGGGCAGAGGCCAGGGCAGCTTCCGTTCCAGCATGGCCACCGCCGATGACGATGACGTCAAAGCGGTCGGGATACTCCAAGGTTCACCTCGTTCGGCGCAGCGCGCCAGCGTCGGAAATGATGGGTCATGCAAAAATTAGCCCGCCAGTATAAACCCTCCTGTGGGTAAACGTCAGGGTTTTCCACACCCTCGTCGGCCAGATCCTCACTTGGTTTTTCTCCTATAAAAAAATAAGAAGAATAAGAAAGGAAGTTCTGTAGTGGTAGTAACTACTAGTGTGGACAAAATTTGTGGAAAACCTATAAAACCCTAATTGTTACAATGGTTTGAAATGTTGATCGATTGTTGGACAAGAGGCGTACCAGCTCTTGACGCCATGTTCTTAGGCTGTGGATGAAAGCCGAGGTTGCCCACAAGCGTGAGGGTCCACGTGTTATCCACCGTGCTCAGGCAGCGTTGTCCTCGTGACGGTGAACATTTCAGCGGATACCTCGTAGTCGGCGCCACGACTGGGTTAGCGGCGAATGCGCAAAAAAGTTGTCCACAGCCAAAAAAACGCCCTGTCGATATCTCGACAGGGCGTTTTCAGTGCTTCAGGAAGCGTTGTCAGTGCTTGAGTACCCGTGACAGGAAGCTCTGGGTACGCTCATTTTGCGGGTTGTCGAAGATATCTTCAGGCTTGCCTTGCTCCACGATTTCACCCTTGTGGATGTAGATGACCCGATCGGCGACCTCGCGAGCGAAGCCCATCTCATGGGTCACGATCATCATGGTCATGCCCTCCTTGGCGAGCTCACGCATGGCGTCCAGGACCTCACCGATCATCTCCGGATCGAGTGCAGAGGTGGGCTCGTCGAAGAGCATCAGGCGCGGCTCCATGGCCAGTGCTCGGGCCAGAGCGACGCGCTGTTGCTGGCCGCCTGACAGCTGTGTCGGATACTTGCTTGCCTGGTCCTTGATCCCGACCCTGTCCAGCAAGCGCTCAGCCGTCGCCTCAGCGGCATCTCGCGCCATGTTGCGCACTTTCATCGGCGCCAGAGTGACGTTGTCACGGACGCTTAAGTGCGGAAACAGATTGAATTGCTGGAAGACCATGCCGACTTCGGTGCGGATCGTCTGCAGGGCGCGACTGGCCTTGCCATGGGGCTTGAGATCGTTGCCATCGACGCGCAGCTCGCCCTGCTGGAATTCTTCCAGGCCATTGACGCAGCGAATCAAGGTCGACTTGCCGGAGCCACTGGCGCCGATGATCACGACCACTTCTCCCTGCGCCACTTCAAGGTCGATGTTCTTGAGCACGTGCAGGGAGCCAAAGTGCTTGTTCAACTTGCCAATGCGGACGATGGGCTCGCCCTGGGGCGTCGAAGCAGAAGACTGAGAAGCTTGGGACTGACGGTGATTTTCCATATGACGGCTCCTCACTGACCCACCAGGCCCTTGCGCTCAAGCATGCGCAGGGCAAACGACAAGGATAGGGTGATGGCGAGATACATGAGCGCCACCATCAAATAGACCTCCAGTGCGGTGAAGGTCGTCGCGATATAGATCTGGCCCTGACGTACCAGTTCTCCGACACCGATGACCGCGAACAGAGAGGTGTCCTTGATGCTGATGATGGCCTGGTTGCCGAGAGCAGGGATCATGCGTCTGAATGCCTGTGGCCAGATGATGTAGCGGAAGGTCTGGCGCTGTGACAGGCCAAGAGACAGTCCCGCTTCGCCTTGGCCGCGTTCGATGGACTGAACGCCTCCGCGCACGATTTCCGAGATATAGGCGCCTGAGTTGACGGCGATGGCAGCAATACCGGCGGTAATGGCATCGATGGGGCCTCCCAGCAGGCTGGGCAGGCCGTAAAAGATAAACAGGACCTGAACCAGCACGGGCGTGCCACGGAAGATCTCGATATAGGCCACCGCGGGAATGCGTAGCCATGCGTGTCGCGAGATTCTTAACAGACCAAAGATGATGCCGATGATAAAACCGATGGCGAGACCACCGAAGGAGATCATCAGCGTGTAGGGGATGCCGGTCAGCAGCTGAGGAATGGAGGACAGGGCTGCCGACCAGTCGAATTGAAAATTGACGTCCACGAGTGGGTCTCCGTCATGCTTATGAGATCAGGACAAGGCCGCTTGCCTTGACGCGAGGGTCGAGACTGCGCCTCGAAGTGACGTCCGGGCAGGATCGAAAAGGGCCGGTATGGCTCCGGCCCCTGGAAAGCACTGTCCTCTCGCCATCACGTTACTGCCTAGACGCTGGGCAGCCCCGTCGCGGGCAATTGGCCAGTGCTTTCACCGCGTTAAGCGGGTCTATGTCACTCGCTAGGAGCGCCGAACCACTTGGTGTGAATCTCGTCGTAGGTGCCGTCTTCCTTCATGGCTGCCAGCGCCTCGTTGACCGGCTCGACCCACTCGCTGCCCTTGACGAAGACAATGCCGTATTGCTGGCCTTCATAGAGCGGGCCTACGACCTTGACCTTGCCTTCGCCGCGAGTCTGAGAGAAGTAGCCGACATTGGGCGCATCGTAGAAGGCGGCATCGACGCTACCTCCCAGCAAGGCCATGTACATGTCAGGAGTACCCGGATACGGAGTGATCTCGGCATCTTCGCCCAGGTTTTCCTGCAGGAAGTCGTAGCTGGTAGAGCCGATCTTGGTGCCGATTCGCATTCCGGCGAGGTCGCCAATCTCTGCCACGCCTTCCTCGTCGGCGCTGACCAGAATCTTGAGACCGGAATCATAGTAGGCATCGGAAAAGTCGACGATTTCAGCGCGCTCATCGGTGATGGTGATGCCCGCAATCGCGATGTCGACATTGCCGGTCTGGACGGCTGGGATGATGCCGTTGAAGTCCATGGTGCGCAGCTCGTAGTCGAAGCCGGCACGCTCGGCCAGTTCCTTGATGATATCCATATCGAAACCGACCATTTCGCCGGTTTCCTGATCCATCATCTCGAACGGTACGAAGCTGGGATCGGTGGCCACGTTCAGGGTCTCGGCCTGGGCGGTACCGATGATACCGAAGGTCATCAGGGCAGAGGCCAGTGCGGCAGAGGTAAGGGCGGTTTTCATGGTTTTCCCCAGTTGACGTTATTGTGAAATCCGTAACTACCATGGCGAGTTGCGGCGAGGGGGTCAAGCTGGGGAAGAATCCGCTGGGCCAACGCTGGGCGTGTTGCCAGGGCCATGTCCGGGGATTGACCAGGCCGAGGGAACCGGGTCTGAAGGGAGTCTTGGGAAGACTCTAGGGAATATCTTGCCTGCAACGAATGACGCAGCCCTTGGGCTGCGTCAGATGTCTGGCTTGCGGCGGGTTACACCATGAACGATGCACCGCAGCCACAGGTCGTGGTGGCGTTAGGGTTCTGGACCAGAAAGCGAGCCCCGGCCAGGCCCTCTTCGTAGTCAATGGTCGAGCCCACCAGGTATTGGTAGGACAGCGGGTCAACCACCAGCGAAACGCTGCCGAAAGGGATTTCGGTGTCGTCGTCGTTGAAGCTGTCGGCGACGTCGAAGCCGTATTGAAATCCCGAACAGCCGCCACCTGTGACATACACGCGCAGGGCGATCTTTTCGGCACCGTCCTCGGCCATCAGCGCCTTGAGACGACGCTGTGCGTTGTCGGACAGCAGCAACGGAGTAGGAACAAAGGATTCGGCACCGCTCATGAGGAGCTCCGGGGGTCAGGTCACATGGAGTGTCATTCCAGGCGTCAGGCGCCCAAGACGAACAACACCGGGTATTATCCCTAAACCAGAGTAAAAGGGTCAACTTTTCCAAGGAGGTAGCGCCGCGCCGCCAGCGTGACGGCACGACAGCGTGTTCCTTCTCATGTCTCTCGCGACCTATCGCGCCATCTTCCCGTTGTGACCTGTCTGTCCCGGAAAACCGTCGTGGCAGGATTTCCGTCGGTCAGGGCATGATGGCTGGGGCATCGAGTCCCGCCGTCTCATCAAAGTCGAACATCAGGTTGAGCGCATGGATGGCCTGCCCCGACGCCCCCTTGACCAGGTTATCGATGACCGCGAGCACGACAACCGTATTGCCGTTGCCAGGGCGATGGACGGCGATACGGCAGAGATTGGCGCCTTTGACACTGCGGGTCTCCGGATGGCTGCCTGCGGGCATCACATCGACAAAGGGTTCATTGGCGAAGCGCTCTTCGAAGCGCTGCTGAAGGTCGCCAGGATCGCCGGTGAGCTGTCCGTAGAGCGTGGCATGTATGCCACGGATCATCGGTGTCAGGTGTGGCACGAAGGTCAGGGCAACATCCTGGCCTGCGGCATCCCCAAGACCCTGCCGTATCTCAGGTAAATGGCGATGACCAGAAGCGCCGTAGGCCTTCATGGATTCGCTCGCCTCGGCCAGCAGGGAGGGAACCTTTGCGCCTCTGCCCGCACCGGTCACCCCGGACTTGCAGTCGGCGATGAGCTGCTCAGGATCGATCAGCCCTGCTTCCAGCAGCGGCAGGAAGCCGAGCTGTACGGCGGTAGGATAGCAACCCGGTACAGCAATCAGCCGCGCTTGCTTGATCTGGTCGCGATTGACTTCCGGCAGGCCGTAGACGGCTTCTTCAAGCAGTCCTGGAGCACCATGAGGCTGGCCGTACCATTCGGCCCACACGGCAGCGTCGCGCAGGCGAAAATCTGCTGACAGGTCGATAACGCGAGTGCCGCGCTCGAGAAGGTCACCCGCCAGCGCATGAGCAACGCCGTGGGGCGTGGCGAAGAATACCGCATCACAGGCTGCGAGACGCTCTGGGTCAGGTTCACTAAAGCACAGTCCGTCATAGTGACCGCGCAGGTTGGGGTACAGTTCGGCCACGCCGAGACCTGCTTCGCTGCGTGAGGTGATGGCATCCACCTCGACGCCAGGGTGGCGAGCCAGCAGTCTGAGCAGTTCGACACCGGTGTAGCCGGTACCGCCGACGATTCCAACCTTGATCACGTGATGCTCCTTTGCACTTTGCTCTATCAGCGCATTGCCTGAACGATAAGTAGCCCATTGCCGGCGCAATAACCGGCCTGGCGCCAAGGCCCCGACGCATTCGGGAGGTCCCCGGGGCAGAGCCGAGTCATGCCAGCCGTCTGGGTGCCGGGTCCCGTTCTATGATACACAAGAGACAGTCACTTCACTCGAGCCGTGGCCACTTGGGTGTGACAGGGACCCGCCCTCTGCCTTCACGGAAGGAAACAAGGAAGCCATGCGCCTGCCAGATCTCAGTCTCGATGCCTTCCGCCGCCAGCTGGCGAGCGTCGATGCCCTGCCGCAACTCTGTGTACTGGGCATTGCGACCGGCTTGATCACCGGTAGTTTGATGGTGGTGTTTCGCCTTGCTCTGATGCTGGGGGCGATGCTGGTCATGCCCCATGACGACCCTGAGGCCTTCGAACAGCTGTCTACCGGGCTGCGCATGGTACTCCCGATCCTGGCGGTGACCATCATCGGGTTTGCGTTGTGGCGTCAGCCGTTGGCGGCCCGCAAGATTGGGGTGAGCCATGTCATCGAGCGCCTGACCTATCACCAGGGACGCTTTCCGCTGCGCAACTGGCTGAATCAATGGTGGGTCGGGGTGGTGACGGTGGTAGGCGGCCTCTCTGCCGGGAGGGAGGGGCCCGCGATTCACCTGGGCGCCGCGGCCTCCAGTGGGCTTGGCCAGTTGCTGCGCCTTCCCCACAACAGTCTGCGTGTGCTGGTGGCCTGTGGTACCGCGGCCGGTATCGCGGCTTCCTTCAATACCCCTATCGCCGGGGTGATCTTCGCCATGGAAGTGGTGATGATGGAGTACACCATTGTCGGCTTCATGCCGGTGATCCTGGCGGCCTGCATGGGGGCTCTGGTATCGCAGCTGGTGTATGGCGCCGAGCCCGCCTTCGCGGTGCCCGACCTGGCCCTGGGATCGCTATTCAATATTTATTGGATTGCCGTCATGGCCTTTGGCATCGGATTGCTGGCGGGGTTGTTCATTCACGTGTCCCGTTCCGAGAGATTGGCACGCCTGCCGCTGTGGTGGCGGTTGACGATGGTCGGTGCCCTGGCGGCGTTACTGGCCTGGTGCTATCCCCAGGTACAAGGCATCGGCTATGACAGCCTGTCAGATGCCCTGTTCAACCGGCTGGCACTCGACATTCTGTTGGCCCTGGTGCTTGGCAAGCTGCTGCTGACGGCGTTCGCGGTAGGTTGCGGTGTGCCGGTCAGCATCATTGGCCCGGTGCTGGTGATTGGCGCAGCAGCGGGAGCCATGTTCGGTCTGGCCGGGACCTGGCTGTGGCCTGAAAAGGCGGCCGATCCCGGCCTGTTCGCCATGATTGGCATGGCGGCAATGATGGGAGCGGTGCTCCAGGCGCCTCTCGCTGCGTTGATGGCACTGCTGGAGCTGACCCATATTCCGCACATCCTGCTACCGGGCATGCTTGCAGTGGTCGTTGCGGGCCTCACCACCCGGCAATTGTGTCGTTGCGATGGCTTCTTTATCAGCGTCAAGCTGCACGGCCTGCATCCGCTCCAGCAACCGTTGATGCAAGCACTGTCCCGGGTGTCGGTGCCAGCGGTCATGGAACGCAGCCTGGTGAGAACCAAGCGGCGTGTCTCCGAGGGGCAAGCTCGCGCCTTGCTGGAGGCCAAGCCTGTCTGGATCATTATCGAGCGATCCACGGATGACAAACCGACCCTTGCCCTCAAGGCCGCGGATCTGGCGCGCTACCTGATCGAGCAAGATGAGCGGGAGGCAGCGGCCAAGGATAAGGTCAGTGATCCGGACGACAGCATGATGGAAGCGTTGATAGAGGCAGAATCGCCAGCGGAGAGCATTGCCGGCAAGAACGTGGATCGCTCCCCCCTGCGCTCGCCTCCACCGGAAACCGAGCAGGCCGATGACAAGCAGGCGTTGCTCGACCTGCTGGAAATACCCGGTCAGCGACTCGACCTGGTGCCCATCCACCTACAGGCAACACTGACGGAAGCATTGAACGTGCTGAACGAAAGCAAGGTCGATGGACTCTATGTAGAACATGGTTATCGACCGAAGCAGAAACGAATTTCCGGTATCATCACCCGTGACGCCATCGAGCGGTACTACCGCCTGTCTGATTCATCCACAGCCTGAGGAGTTGACATGTACCTGTGGATAAAAGCCTTTCACCTGATGTCCATCGTGACCTGGTTTGCGGCGATGTTCTATCTCCCCCGCCTGTACGTGTACCACGCCCAGGCCAGAGACAAGGGTGAGTACGCAACCATGGACACCTTCATGGTCATGGAGCGCAAGCTGTATCGCGGCATCATGACCCCCTCCATGGTGGCTGTGCTGTTGTTTGGTGCCATGCTGGTCTGGCTCAACCCTGGCTGGATGAGTCAGGGCTGGCTGCATGCCAAGCTGGCATTGGTGGTAGCGCTGGTGGCCTATCACCATGTTTGCCTGATCTACCTGAAGCAGCTGGCAGCAGACCGCTGCCGACGCAGTGCCACGTTTTTCCGTGTCTTCAATGAGCTGCCGGTGCTGGCGCTGGTAGCGATCATCATCCTGGCTGTGGTGAAACCCTTTTGAATAGCTTGAACGCGGAATATTCACCCCATCTGCCGATAGTGCTGGTGCTGTCGGGCCATGACCCTACCGGAGGTGCTGGGCTGGTCGCTGATGCCGAGAGCGTGGCGGCTTGCGGCGGTTGGGCGATGACCATTCCTACTGCACTAACGGTACAGGATTTGCGTGATGTGCACTCGCTGCATCCGCTACCGGCTTCTGGCATCAGAGAGGCGGCCAAGGCACTGGCCTCGCTGCCGATTGCGGCGATCAAGATTGGCTTGATTGCGGATCTGGAAGGGCTCGATGCAGTGGTTGATGTGATCAAGCGGCGACCGGGAATTCCCGTGGTGGCAGATCCTGTGTTGAGAGCGGGAGGCGGAGCATCACTGGCGACCCAGGAGTTGATCGATGCCTATCGGCAGCAATTGCTCCCGATGATCGATATCCTGACCCCGAACCGTGGTGAACTGGCACGGCTGGCCGGAGCCGACTATCAGGATGACACGGAACGCTGTGTCAGCCTGATGCATCAGGGATGTCAGGCCGTGCTGGTGACCGGCACCGATGACCCCGAACCCGGCAAGGCGCGCGACACGGTGTCTCACACCCTGCACACGCCCGATAGCGATCGTCAGTGGACGTGGCCACGACTACCCGCAAGCTATCATGGGTCCGGCTGCACCTTGGCTTCCGCCTTGGCAGCGCGGCTGGCGGCAGGTGAAACTCTGGTACAGGCTTGCGAACAGGCCCAGGTCTTCGCCTGGCAGGCGCTGGCCCACGGCTGGGATCCCGGCCACGGCCAGTCGCTGCCTCGCAGGCTGTGGAAAATGCCGACGCCACGCTTTTCGCCAGACGAGGTCAAGGTATGATGGGTAGCCTGCGTCATATGTCACCGAATCGGGCAACTTGCGAGACATTTGGGCCACATTCACCGGGTTATCCCATGCCCTCCACAGGGTTATCCACAGGCCTTCATTCACCGTATCGGTGCCTAGCACCGACGACAGAACTTACACTTGGGCAAAGAGGTTTCCATGACCACATCCGCTGAGCTCTTCGAACAGGCCTGTCGGCACATCCCCGGTGGCGTCAATTCACCGGTGCGCGCGTTCAAGGGGCTGCATCGTCCGCCAGTGTTCATGGAGAGTGCGCAAGGCGCCTATCTTGTTGACGTCGAAGGCAAGCGCTATGTCGACTACGTCGGCTCCTGGGGGCCGATGATCACCGGTCACGCCGATCCTGATGTGCTTGGCGCCGTGCGTGAGCGTCTGGACAAGGGGCTGTCCTTCGGTACCCCCACCGCGGTCGAAACGACCATGGCGGACCTGATCTGCGAGATCATCCCGAGCATCGAGATGGTGCGCATGACCAATTCCGGTACCGAGGCGACCATGTCGGCGATTCGCCTGGCTCGCGGCTACACCGGGCGTGACAAGATCGTGAAGTTTGAGGGTAACTATCACGGTCACAGTGATTCGCTGCTGGTGAAGGCAGGGTCCGGCGCCTTGACCCATGGCGAGCCGAGTTCCCCTGGGGTACCCGCTGCGCTGGCTGAGCACACTATTACCTTGTCCTACAATGACAGCGACGAGGTGGAACGCTGCTTCGAGGAAATCGGTAGCCAGATTGCCTGCATCATTGTCGAGCCGGTGGCCGGCAACATGAACTGCATTCCGCCCAACCCGGACTTCCTCGAGACACTGCGTCAGGTGTGTGACCGCCATCAGAGCGTATTGATCTTTGACGAGGTGATGACCGGGTTCCGGGTGGCTCTGGGTGGCGCCCAGGCCCACTATGGGGTGACGCCTGACCTGACCTGCCTGGGCAAGATCGTCGGTGGGGGCATGCCGGTAGGCGCCTTTGGCGGCAGCCGCGAGATCATGAGCGAACTGTCTCCGTTAGGGCCGGTTTACCAGGCGGGCACCCTCGCGGGTAACCCCTTGGCGATGGCCGCGGGGGTGGCCCTGCTGAAGAAATTGCGTGAGCCTGGCTTCCATAATGCGCTGGCACAGCGTGTCGAGACCCTCTGCAACGGCTTGGAAAGCCGGGCAAGAGCGGCGGGTGTGGATCTCATCACGCAGCGTGCGGGGGGCATGTTCGGCCTGTTCTTCACCGCCCAAAGCAGCGTGGAGAACTTTGCACAGGCCACTGCCTGTGATGCGGATGCCTTCCGCCGTTTCTTTGCCGCCATGCTGGATCAAGGGGTCTATCTGGCGCCCTCCGCTTATGAGGCCGGTTTCATGTCCAGCGCTCACACGCCGGAAGATATTCAGCGTACTCTGGACGCCGCAGAACACGCCTTTGCACAGATGACGACCCAGGCCTGAAAGGAGCCGACCATGACTGGCAATGACGCCGCTTCGCCGGACACCGCGCTGGAGCCCTTTACCCTGGAAGAACTGCTGGATGTGCTGGCAGAGTTTCACGCCGAGCCGTTGCCGCCCGAGGTGGCACTGCCCGATGCGCTAAGCGTGCTGAAACAACGCAGCGAGGCAGAACACAGCGCCTGCAAGGCCCTGCTGTCCGGTGACGAGGACGTACAACGTCTGGCGTCACTCAAGGTGTGGCTGGACCAGGAGTTCGATCGACTGGCCCCGATCATCGAAGTTCGCCAGGACCGTTTGCGCCCGAGCCGCTGGTACATGGAGTATTCCGATGTACGGCTTTGCGATAACGGCCGCCTGGTGGTGGCCCAGAGTGCTGCCCAGGACCCGCAGCCCTTTGACTATCCTGAGATGGCCGACCCAGGCCATGATCTGGCAAGCCTCAGGGTTGAGCTGGAGCTGCGCGGAGAGATGACGCTGTCGCATCAGGCTCTGGACGGTTACCTGCGCCGCAGTGGCGACTACGAGCTGGCGCGGATTCTGTCGCTGCTGCAGGTCATCGAGGCAATGGCGGGCATGCGTCGTGTGCTGCAACGTCGCTTCACGTCGGGTCATGAGCGACCCGCGCTGATGGCCGAGACCATGAATGCGTTCCGTCGCTATCTGACGTTGGCGGAGCGACATGCCGAGTTCCGGTTCCCTCCGTTGGTGATCGGTGTAGGCGTCTCCGGCAGTGGCAAGAGCCGCTTCACCAAGACACTGGTGGGTCGCCTCGGAGCGGTAAGACTGAGTTCAGACGTGCAGCGCATGTTGCTGCATGGCTTTAGTCCACAGGCCGAGGGCGATGGTCTGCCTGTGGATATCTACACCCGAGAGGCGACAGACAAGACCTATCAGCGGCTGGCGACCTGTGCGGGTATCCTGCTGGATGCCGGCTATATGGTGTGCGTCGACGGGACCTTCCTCGAGCGCGGTCAGCGTGAGCTGTTGCGATGGCAGGCGGAAGCCAGAGGCCTGCCGGTACTGCTGGTCAGCTTTGAAGCCGATGACGAGACCCTGCGACGTCGTATCAGCAAGCGGGCGGTTCGCAATGAACGGGACGAATCACTGAGTCTTGCCGTGCTGGCAGCGCAGCAGGATGCGTTCGAGGACTTCACTGACGAGGAAAGGCTGCATCTGGTGCGCCTCGATAGTACAGCAGACAACGCTGCAGAGACCTTGGCAAGCCTGATTGAAGAGCACATTCGCGTCCTCTAGTTGGCGCGATGGTGGTAGCGAGTGGTCGGCGCGACGATGGCAGCGAGCTAGCGGAACCCGTGAGCGCCTACCCTAGCCTTGACGATCACATCATTGACTGTGGCATGAGTGCAGAGCACGGACGCCGGCATTGCCGGCGTCCGTTCTTCTTTTGATCAGCGCATGGCAGTGCTACGCCTGGGGGGCGGGGCGCCGAGGTTCTGGCGAGCCCAGTTGACGGCTTGCAGGCGGTTGCTGACCCGAATCTTCTTGAACACGTTATAGAGGTGGGACTTTACCGTGTGTTCGCTGACGCAAAGACGCTCGGCGATTTCCATGTTGGACGCCCCCGACCCCAGCAGGCCGATGATTTCCATTTCCCGCTGGGTCAGTCCACAGGCAGGACGATAGGCATTGAGCTGCTGGCGTCGCGAAAACTCGATGAGTCGGGTCATCAGCGACCGCGACATCCACAGGTCGTCGGACTCGAACAGCTTGGCGATCCCCTTGCAGATGCTCTCCAGGCTGTCTTGACGATAGAAGACACCACGTAGATGCATGAAGGAGAGCACCTCCAGCGCATGCTCTTCATCACGCAGGTTGAAGGCAGTGAGCAACAGCCCATGATGGTGAGAGCTGACATCCTGCCAGTGCTGCATGGCGGCATCGTCCACATGGTCGGCATCCATCAACACCAGCACCGGCTGGGAGTCATCGACATCAATGGTGTCGGCAGGTGCAGCGATGGATACAGGGCAGTGGAACTGATCCTTGATGTAATTGATAAAGAGCAGCGACTGAGGGTTGTGGTCAGTCACCAGCACTATCTGTCCTGTGGCGTGGCTCATCGTCGTGTCTCCGTGCATCCGCTGCCGCCTGCCCTCGGCGGATGGGCATGACTAAGTCGTGTTGGTCATTATGCGCCTATTTTATATCTTTTGTAAGATTCTGTAACACCTGCACAGTAAAGTTTGCCAAAAAACGGCTCCTGTAAAGAAAACAACGACCGGACGAGGGGCTCTACCCGCCGTCGACGGCATGATATGGCGGCTTTTTTCTGGTTCACGTATCAGTATTTGTGCTGAATCGGAACTCATCTTGCCCATGCTAGAGTATAGGCAAACATTCCGGCGTATCGCCGGGGATTTCAAGATACTTTCCACCAATGAGCGAGACCATGAGCCACCTGACAGAACTCGTGCTGGCAAGCGGCAATGCCGGCAAACTAAGGGAGCTGGGCGAGATGTTGGCCCCCTTGGGTATCAAGGTGCAGGCCCAATCGGATTTCGACGTGAAAGAGGTCGAGGAGACGGGGCTGACGTTTGTCGAGAACGCCTTGCTCAAGGCGCGAGAAGCCAGCCGAGTGAGTGGCCGTCCAGCCCTGGCTGACGATTCAGGACTGGCAGTGGATGCCCTGGCCGGACGTCCGGGGATCTATTCGGCGCGCTTTGCTGGCGAGCCCAAGGATGATGCCCGCAACAACGATACATTGCTTGAGGCGCTGGCCGACGTGCCTGAAGGCAGCCGTGGTGCCAGCTACTGGTGCGTACTGGTATTGCTTGAGCATCCCGAGGATCCCGTGCCGTTGATCGTGCAGTCTCACTGGCGCGGCGAAATTCTTGCCCATCCGCGCGGGCAGGGCGGATTCGGCTATGATCCGCTGTTCTGGCTTCCTGATCAGGGCGCAACGGCGGCAGAGCTGAGCGCTGCCGAAAAGAACCGGCTCAGCCACCGCGGTCGTGCCTTGTCTCAGCTGCTGGCCGAACTCGAACGGACCAAGCAGTGACGATGGCTACCCTGCCCCCACTGTCGATGTACGTGCACGTACCCTGGTGCGTGCGCAAATGTCCGTACTGTGATTTCAACTCACACGGCGTTGGCCGACAGGCAGAGTTGCCGGAAGAGGCGTACCTGTCTGCCTTGTTGGCCGATCTCGACAACGACGCTGGTCTGGCCCAGGGGCGTGAGCTCACCAGTATCTTTATTGGTGGAGGGACGCCGAGCTTGATGTCCGGCCACTTTTATCAGCGTCTGCTCGATGAAGCGCGCAAGCGGCTGCCCTTTGCCGCTGACATTGAAATCACCCTCGAGGCCAATCCAGGGACCCTCGAGAGGGGGCGCTTCGCGGCCTACCGAGAGGCGGGTATCAATCGTCTTTCCCTGGGGGTCCAGAGCTTTCATCCGGAACAGCTCAAGGCCTTGGGGCGTATCCACAGCGGTGAAGATGCGCTTCACGCGGTGACCGAGGCGCGCGAGGCGGGCTTTGATAATCTCAATCTGGATCTGATGCATGGCCTGCCCGGGCAGACGCCGCAGCTGGCTCTGGCAGATCTCGAGCAGGCCATTGCCCTGGCGCCGGAGCATCTCTCCTGGTACCAACTGACGCTGGAACCCAACACCGAGTTTCATGCTCATCCGCCGACGCTGCCCGAGGAAGAAGTGCTCTGGGATATCCAGGATGAAGGTCATGAGCGCCTGGAGGCCGCTGGCTTTCAACGCTATGAAATTTCAGCCTATGCCCAGTCAGGCAGACGCGCGAGACATAACCTCAACTACTGGCGCTTTGGGGATTATCTTGGCATCGGTGCCGGGGCTCACGCCAAGATCAGCCAACCCGGCGCGACCGGGTTCGCCATCGAGCGGCGCTGGAAGACCCGCCAGCCAGAGGCGTATCTGCGCCGCTTGAACGATCCCCGGGGCTTCATTGCTGGACATCGACGTGTCACAGATGATGAGGTGGCGCTGGAATTCGCCATGAACGCACTGCGTCTGGTGGAGGGCGTACCGGTTGAGACCTGGCAGGCGTGCACAGGACGTCCGTTTGATGAACTGTCGCCGAAGATCGACAGGGCGCGTGAAAAGGGACTTATTGTGCAAGATGCCGCCAGGGTTCAAGCTTCTGCCCAAGGTCTATTATTCTTGAACGACCTTTTGACCCTGTTCAGCGATGACTGAAAGGGACGATGTAATACATGGAAGGAGACGTTGACGCTATGAGCCGCAAGATTCGACTGATTGCCCCGCTGGCTGCCGCCGTGATTCTGGCTGGTTGCTCCACAACGGACCCTTACACTGGCCAGACCGATCGTAACAACACCGGTATCGGCGCTGCCGTGGGCGCCGCAGTGGGCGCAGCGGCAGGTGCCATCAGTGGTGACGGTAGCACCAGCAAGCGTGATCGTGCGCTGATCGGGGCCGCCGCCGGTGCTGCTGTTGGTGGCGGGATTGGCGTTTACATGGACCGCCAGGAAGAACAGTTGCGCCAGAGCATGCAGGGCACCGGTATCGGAGTAGAGCGTCAAGGCGACAACATCGTGCTCAACATGCCGAGTAGCGTGACCTTCGGCTTCGATTCCGCCGATCTCACCGGCAGTGCCACCAGCGCATTGAATGATGTGGCGAATGTCCTGACCCAGTATCCGGAAACCCGCATCAACATCGCTGGCCACACCGACTCTACCGGTGACGCCAGCTACAACCAGCGCCTGTCCGAGCGACGCGCGCAGTCCGTCGGCAGTTACCTGCAAGGCCAGGGCGTGGCGTCCAACCGCCTTTATGTCAGCGGCTATGGTGAAAACCAGCCGGTGGCCAGCAACAATACCGAGGAAGGTCGCGCGCAGAACCGTCGTGTCGAGATCACCCTGACGCCGACCGGCCAGCAGGGATAAGACGACACGCCTGATTCCAGGCCCGTCGACATCAAGGCCCGCGCTCCGAAAGGACGCGGGCCTTTGTGTTGGCTGGAGCGGTCAGGCATTCGGCAGATGCCTTCCGCGACCTCTGGGCGATTGTCCCGCTATCATAGTCCTCTTTATCCTGCGATGGATGACCGCGGATTCCCCATCGCGATGCACACCAGGCGGAATGCCATGCTCTCTTATCAACACGCTTACCATGCCGGCAATTTCGCCGATGTTCACAAGCATTTATGGCTTTACAGTGTTACCGAACACCTATTACGTAAAGATAGTGCTATTACGTTTGTAGATACGCATGCGGGACGAGGTAGCTATCCTCTCGCTGCCGCTGAAACGGCACGTCTCAAAGAGTACGAAACCGGTGTTCAGCGGCTGTGGGTATCTCGTCACCAAGGCGACGTGAAAGAGCAGGAGCTGTTGAGTGCCTGGCTCGATGCTGTCGCCTCGTTGCAATCAGGGTCGACAGGATTGTCCCACTATCCTGGTTCGCCCTGGTGGCTGGGGCATCGTCTGCGCAAGCAGGACCGCCTTCGCTTGTTTGAGCTGCACCCGGGTGAGCACGGCCATTTGACCCAGCAATCGCTGGTGGATGCTGACACGCTGCCGCTTATCCAACGCATCCATGGTGATGGACTGGCGGGATTGAAATCCCTGGTGCCGGTGAAAACACCAAGGCTTTGTGTGTTGATGGATCCCAGCTTCGAGCAGAAGTCCGAGTACCAGGAGGTGGCCAGGACCCTGGTACATGTGCTCGGCAAGGTTCGGCATGCCGTGATCATGCTGTGGTACCCACTGCTGCCGGCTGGACGTCATCAGGACATGCTGGAGGAGCTGCGCTCAAGCGGTGTGCGCAAACTGTGGCGCAGCGAGGTCAGCCTGGCCCCTCCTGGCGAATCCCGTCACGGCATGTACGGCAGCGGCATGTTGATCGCTAATCCTCCCTGGGGCGTCGACCAGCGCATGGGCGCTGCCATCGACACCTGGCTTCCATTGCTGGGACCTCAGGCTCGTCATGAACAGCACTGGTGGGTAGAAGAGTAGGGCGCCAGGCCCAGGTTCTGAGCCACCATAGAGCTGCTACCTGGCGCCACACCAGCAGCTCCCGGACGGATGCGAACCGCGCCTAGGGCGATTCGAACAGCAGCCGAAAACCCACCGGCGACGTCCGCGCGATGGAAGACAGGCCGGCGATATCTTGAAGGGTGGCGATACCCTGGACGAGCCCCAGTGAGGAGGCGTCGACCCAGATCGGCTGATCGGAGACGACCAGCCAGCGCGATTCGGAAAGTCGAACGACCATCACTGTGGTGTCATAGTCGCTGCCAGCAGCGCCTAGAGTGACGCTAACGGGTACCCGGGCCAAGAGCGTGTCGCCGGGCATCAGCGACGCAAACTGCGTGGGGTCCAGGTTGCTGCTGATCGCCAGGCTAGGAGTCGGGAACAGGTGCTCTTGCATGCGCTCATCGCGAATATCGATACCGCTATCGAGAGAGGCGGTGGTGGCCTCGATAGCCACCTTGCCGTCGTCGTCGATATGGCCCGTTAGCGAGCCAACGACATGCGTTTCACCGACGCTTTCATTCTTCACTGAACCGAACCACAGGCGTGATTCGTCATCTATCAGGTTCCAGTCTGCCGAGGCGTTGGCCGATAGGCAGGCAAGTCCGAGGGCGGCTGACATGACTAGCGCTTTCATGAGCGACTCCTGAAGGGGGCAGCATGTCCCTCCAGTGTAGAGAGTCGCTCACTATCTTCTGTACGCAGCGACCCCCGGCATTGTGCCGTAGCGGCTTGAGAAGGGCGTGTGCGGTCTGACGAGCGCTGTCACTTCCCGATGCAGAAGCTGCCGAAGATCTCGCCCAGCAGGTCATCGGCGCTGAATTCACCCGTGATCTCTCCCAGGGCTTGCTGCGCGTCTCGCAGGTCCTCGGCCAGCAGCTCGCCGGCACCATGGCCCATGAGCTGGGCATTGCCGTTATCCATGGCCTCCTTGGCCCTGTCGAGTGCATCCAGGTGTCGCCGTCGTGCGGAGAACCGGCCTTCGGTGGTGGCTTGGAAGCCCATGATGCTCTTGAGATGGGACTTCAGGTTATCCACACCCTCGCCAGAGCGGGCTGACAGCCGGAGGGTAGGTGGGGTTGTGGATAGATCGAGCCCTGCTGCTTCACCACTCTGGTCAACCTTGTTGCGTACCAGGGTGAGGCGAGCAGGGTCTGGCAGTCGTTCGACAAACTCTGGCCATATCTGCATAGGGTCGGTGGCACTGGTGGTCGTGGCATCCACCAGCAGCAGCACGCGGTTGGCCTTCTCTATTTCGCTCCAGGCCCGTGCAACCCCGATCTTCTCCACCGCATCCGGGGTGTCCCGCAAGCCCGCCGTATCGATGATATGCAGCGGCATCCCGTCCAGGTGGATATGCTCACGCAGGACGTCTCTGGTGGTGCCTTCGATGTCGGTGACGATCGCCGTATCCTGCTCTGTCAGCGCGTTGAGCAGGCTCGACTTGCCGGCATTGGGGCGTCCGGCAATGACCACGCTCATGCCTTCGCGCATCAAGGCACCTTGGCCGGCGCTGGCTCGCACATCGGCCAGCTGGTCCATCAATTGCTGAAGCTTGGCGGCGACGTGGCCATCGGCAAGAAAGTCGATTTCCTCCTCAGGGAAGTCGATGGCCGCCTCGACGTACATGCGCAGCTCGATCAGTCGCTGAACCAGGGATTGGACGCGGCTGGAAAACTCACCCTGCAGGGAGCGCAGAGCGTTCTCTGCCGCTGTCCGAGAGCTGGCGTCGATCAGGTCGGCGATGGCTTCTGCCTGGGCCAGGTCAAGCTTGTCGTTGAGGAAGGCGCGTTCAGAGAATTCGCCTGGCCTTGCCAGCCGGGCGCCGAGGGAGACACAGCGCTCCAGCAGCATATCCATGATCATCGGACCGCCATGCCCCTGCAGTTCCAGCACGTCTTCTCCGGTGAAGGAGTGGGGGCCCTGGAAGAACAGCGCAATACCCTCATCAATGATGCTGTCAGCGCCCCTGAAAGGGCCATAGAACGCTTGGCGTGGCTCAGGTTGATGGCCCAGCATCGCCTTGGCGATGTCCCGACAGGCAGGGCCCGACACGCGAATGATGCCGACGCCTCCACGCCCGGGCGGGGTAGCAAGTGCGCAAATGCTGTCCTGGGTATAAAGCGGGGCGGTCATATCCAAGCTCCTGAAGGATTGGGCCTATTGTCGGGTGCCTGACAGCGCATTGCCAGCCTGGCGGGACACGCCTGTCAGGCTCGCCGGCCTGAAACGACAAACCCCCGCCGAGGCGGGGGTTCACTTGCTGATCACACGGGGCTTACTTGGTCTTCAAGCCCTTGCCGACCTCGGGGTCGTCCTCGATCTTGCGGGTGATCACATACTGCTGAACGATCGAGATGCAGTTGTTGCACACCCAGTAGATGACCAGACCTGCAGGGAACCACAGGAAGAAGAAGGTGAAGACGATCGGCAGCATCTTCATGATCTTCGCCTGCATCGGGTCCGGAGGTGTCGGGTTGAGCAGCTGCTGCACGAACATTGATGCCCCCATCAGGATCGGCAGCACAAAGTACGGGTCCTTCACCGACAGATCCTGAATCCACAGCATGAACGGTGCATGGCGCAGTTCGACGGATTCCAGCAGCATCCAGTAAAGCGCGATGAACACCGGCATCTGGATGAGGATCGGCAAACAGCCACCCAGAGGATTGATCTTTTCCTTCTGGTAGAACTTCATCATCTCCTGAGACATCTTCTGGCGATCATCGCCGAAGCGCTCCTTGAGACGCTGCATTTCCGGACCCAGCTTGCGCATGCGTGCCATGGACTTGTAGGCCTTGGCAGACAGCGGCCACAGGGCAGCCTTGACCATGATGGTCAGGATCACGATGGACCAGCCCCAGTTGCCGATCAGGCTGTGGATATGATCCAGCAGCCAGAACAACGGGTTGGCGATAAACCACAGCCAGCCGAAATCGACCGTCAGCTCCAGATTGGGGGCAACGGCCTCGAGGCGCTCCTGGACCTTGGGACCCATGTACAGGGTCGCGCCAAGGCTGGCTTCTGCCCCCGGTTCCAGCGTCTGAGACTGACCAGCGAAGGCGGCGACGTTACGGTCCTGACTATCGGTGGCAGCGTAGAAAAGATTGTCCTGCTGCTGCGGCGGCACCCAGGCAGAGGTGAAGTAGTGCTGAATGATGGCGACCCAGCCGCCCTCGACTTCACGATTCTGGAAGTTCCCGGCCTGGATGTCCTCGAAATCGATCTTTTCGTAGCGGTTGTCCGGTGACGAATAGGCAGCACCCAGGAAGGAACGCATGCCCATCTTGGGACCCGTTGAAGGATCGGGGTTGTTGTCCCGTGCCAGTTGCCCGATGAAGCGTGCACTGACGGCGGACTCGCCACCATTGGCCAGCAGGTAGGACACATTGACCGCATAGTCGTCACGCTTGAAGGTAAAGCGCTTGATGATATCGATGCCGTTGACGGTGGCGGTCATGTCGACTTGCAGGTTGTCCTGGCCATCGACCATGCGATATTCGGTCTTCTCCGGGGCAAAGGCGATGCGGCCGCTGTTGCCATCAAGCTGAAGCCCTGAACGTGCGACGTAGCTCAGCGTGCTGTTGTTGGACAGCAGCACGTAAGGACGATCTCCGTCCTGGCTCATCAGGTGCTGCGGCAAGGCGGCGTAGACGATATCGCCACCTTGAGGATCAATGCGTACGTCGAGCACGTCGGTGATGACCGCGACGAGATCTCGACTATTGGCGGCGGGCTCGCTGCTGCCCGGCAGTTCACTGCCAACATCATTGGCGGAACTGGGTGCCGCGAGGCCTTGAGAAGAAGAAGCGTCGCTGGCATCTGCTGCGTTGCTGGTGATAGCCGGAGCATCGGGAGTGCTCGGCGGCTGACCATAATCCTGGTTCCACTGCACCATGATCAGATAGGCGAGCACCGCCAGGGGTATCAGCAGGAGTAGTCGTTTTACGTCCATGAGGGGTCTGCCCGAAGGGAAGTGAACATGCCGATGGCGTCACGCGAGACGCCTGCGTGAAATACACGAAAGCCTGCCAGAGGCAGGCCAAGATTCGTACGAAGACGTTCCGCGTCGCGAGAGGTGACGTCAAGGGGCCAGGAGAGGGACTCGCTCATGCTCAGACGGAGTGTGGTCGGCATTGCACAGTCTCTCACTACCTAGCTGCGGCGTCGCTGCGGCTCTGGCTGGGCAGCACCGGCCTGGCGAGGATCTTTCGAGAGTCGTGACTTTTCAGCCTCTCGTTCAAGGCGACGCCACATACCGAACAATTGTCGCTGCACGGTATCGTTGTCGGCCTCGTTGATGCCACGTCTGGCCAGCAGGACGATATCCACAGAGGGAAGTCGGTGCTGGGCATGGCGAACGGACTCTCGAGCCAGTCGCTTCAGTCGGTTGCGATCTACCGCTCGGCGTACGTTCTTCTTGCTGAAGACAAGGCCCAGGCGCGGGTGCCCCAGTTCATTGGGAACAGCCAGCGCCATCAGGCCTTTGCCGTGAACCTTGTACACCGCCCCATCAAACACACGGCGGTAGTCCCCGGCAGTCAGCAAGCGGCAGTGCCGGGGAAAGGTCAGACAGGTCACGCAGGACCTGCTTAGGCGCTCAGGCGCTTGCGGCCTTTGGCACGGCGACGTGCCAGAACGGCGCGGCCGTTCTTGGTAGCCATGCGAGCACGGAAGCCGTGCGCGCGCTTGCGCTTGAGAACGCTCGGTTGGAATGTGCGCTTCATAACTCGTTAATCCCACAGTGGTTTTTTGGAACGGATAGACATCCAGAGGCGCCCGGAATCCGCTCGGGCCTCCGGGGGTATTCGGCTCAAGACCGGACATTTTAGTGATTTCAAGCCCCGGGTGCAATCTTTTCACTGAGCGCCCGACATCGAGGAGTGCGCGCCGGTCGCTGGCGATGTGGGGGCTTGTGACTTCACGGAGCAGCGCTTTCTTAACACTACTAGTAAAGGAAGTTCTTGACTGATGTTGTGATTATTACTGGGGATAAAGATTGTGGATAAGCCATACAACTATCAACATATCATCATGTTGCGTTGCAAATAAGAATGTGGAGAAGACGTTGAGCAGCTGAGGGCAGCCGGTGTAAGGAAGGTGGACAGGATGCGAAATTATCCACAGCCCGGATGATGCGTTCAGCTTGTCCCCGACTCATCATGGGTAGCAAACATGTGTTGTCCACAATGTTTTTCAGGTCCTCAAGTCGTGTGGATAACTCGTTCAGACGCAGCTACAATATGCGGTCGTTCTTCAACCAAGGTAGCTCGCGTGTCGCTCGCTCTCTGGCAACAGTGTCTACAAACCCTTCAGGATGAACTGAGTTCCCAGCAGTTCAACACCTGGATTCGCCCATTGCAGGCGGAAGAAGGGGAGTCCAATCAGCTTCGGCTGCTGGCACCCAATCGCTTTGTGCGCGATTGGGTCAGTGACAAGTATGCAAAGCGAATCAGTGAGTTGATGCGGGAGCTTGCGCCGGCAAAGCCGCCCAAAGTGATGCTCACTGTGGGTAGCCGACGGGCAGCGTCGCCCGCTCCCCAGACGCGGGATCTGGGTGATCCGGTCTCCGCCAGCGCGCCACGTGCCCCCGCGGTGCATACGCCACCCCGTGGGGATGTCGGCGATGAAAGGGAAGTCGATCGGCTGCGGGACGAGGGCAACGACCCGGTGGCGCGCTCCGCTGGAGGGGAGCGTCAGGTACAGGTAGAGGGTAGCCTCAAGCACTCCAGCGGGCTGAATCCCAACTTCACCTTCGAGACCTTCGTCGAGGGCAAGTCAAACCAGCTGGCTCGAGCCGCGTCTCGCCAGGTGTCGGAAAACCCCGGCGGTGCCTACAATCCCCTGTTCCTGTACGGTGGGGTGGGTCTTGGTAAGACACACTTGATGCACGCGGTCGGTAACGCGCTGGCAGGGCGCCGCGAGAACGCCAGAGTGGTGTATCTCCATTCCGAGCGGTTCGTTGCCGATATGGTCAAGGCGCTGCAGCTGAATGCCATCAACGATTTCAAGCGTTTCTATCGTAGTGTCGATGCGCTGTTGATCGATGACATCCAGTTCTTTGCCGGCAAGGAACGCTCCCAGGAAGAATTTTTCCATACCTTCAATGCGCTGCTTGAAGGCGGTCAGCAGATGATTCTGACGTCTGACCGCTATCCCAAGGAGATCAGTGGGGTCGAGGAACGCCTCAAGTCTCGCTTTGGCTGGGGCCTGACGGTTGCCATCGAGCCCCCCGAGCTCGAGACGCGAGTCGCGATCTTGATGAAGAAGGCGGATCAGGCAAAGGTCGACTTGCCCCACGATGCGGCGTTCTTCATTGCCCAGAAGATCCGTTCGAATGTGCGCGAGCTGGAAGGTGCCCTGAAGAAAGTCATCGCTGACTCGCACTTTATGGGCAAGCCGATTACCCAGGACTTTATTCGGGAGTCGCTCAAGGATTTGCTGGCCCTCCAGGACAAGCAGGTAGGCGTGGACAATATTCAGCGCACTGTCGCTGAGTATTACAAGATCAAGCTGGCCGACCTTCTGTCGAAGCGACGTTCGCGTTCAGTGGCTCGCCCGCGCCAGGTCGCCATGGCATTGGCCAAGGAGCTGACGAACCATAGCCTGCCCGAAATCGGGGATGCCTTTGGGGGCCGTGACCACACCACCGTGCTGCATGCTTGCCGAAAGGTGCAGGCGCTGCAGGAAGAAAATGCCGACATCCGTGAAGACTACAAGAACCTGCTGCGGTTGCTGACAAGCTGAGGCTGAGTGGCCAACCACGGCATTCAATGCTGTGTCATCACACCCCAGAGGGGTTGCCCGGGGGCCATGGATGTATCGATGACGTCTGACCCTGGGCGATACTATGCCACCAAGACACACAGCGCCTGTGGCGCCGTGTATATGTCACTGACTGATACCCCGTCTCACTCTCTCGGACAAGAAGTGGAGCCGACATGAAATTTTCCATCTCCCGCGAAGCGCTACTGCGGCCGTTGACGCTGGTCGCCGGCGTGGTCGAGCGTCGGCAGACCTTGCCGGTGCTTTCCAATGTGCTGATCCAGGTCGAGCAAGACGAAGTCGCGCTGACCGGTACCGATCTAGAGGTTGAGCTGGTCGGCCGCACTGTCGCTAGCCAGGTCGACGAGCCCGGCGCGATCACAGTTCCGGCGCGCAAGCTGATGGATATCTGCAAGTCACTACCGGATCAGTCTGAACTTGAGCTGTCCATCGAGGATGGTCGTGCCGTTCTGCGAAGTGGGCGTTCGAGATTTACCTTGTCGACGCTTCCGGTGGCTGAGTTTCCGAATATCGAAGATGGCCAGAGCAGCGTAGAGTTGGCGCTTCCGCGGGGGACGCTCAAGCAGCTTATCGATGCGACCTCATTCGCCATGGCACAGCAGGATGTGCGCTATTACCTGAATGGTCTGCTGCTGGAGTTCGCCCCTAACCTGGTTCGCTCCGTCGCGACCGACGGCCACCGTCTGGCGGTGTGCTCTCGGCCCGCCGACATCCAGGTCAGTGCTTCCCAGAAGCTGATCGTGCCTCGCAAGGGCGTACTGGAACTGGTGCGTCTACTGGATGACTCGGAAGAGCCCGTCAGTCTGACCCTCGGCTCGACCCATATTCGCGCCCACACCGGTGACTTTACCTTCACCTCCAAGCTGGTAGACGGGAAGTTTCCGGACTATGAGCGAGTGGTCCCGAAGGGCGGTGACAAGGTCTTCATTGCCGAGCGAGCCGAGCTTCGTCAGGTCCTGTCGCGTACCGCGATTCTTTCCAACGAGAAGTATCGTGGCGTTCGTCTGAACCTTGAGGAAGGCAACTTGAGGGTGATGGCCAACAACCCTGAGCAGGAAGAAGCCGAAGAGAACATTGCTATCGAGTACAGCGGACCTGCCATGGAGATCGGCTTTAACGTCGGCTATCTGATCGATGTTCTCAATGCTGTCGGTGAAGACCGGGTGCAGATGACCTTAGGCGACCCTAACAGCAGTGCATTGATGGAAGAGCCGGGTGGTGGTGATGCGCTCTACGTCGTGATGCCGATGCGCCTTTGATGTCATGTGCCGTGCTCAAGGCTGATACATGCCGTTAGACCGTTTGGTGTTTCAGGGCCTGCGTAATCTGCAGGCCCTTGATGTTTTGCCTTCGCCAGGAATCAACTTGATCACTGGCCGGAATGGCAGTGGCAAGACCAGCCTGCTTGAAGGGATTCACCTGCTGGGCATGGGGCGCTCCTTCCGTGCCCGCAAGCTCGCCCAGGTGCTGCATCACGAGGTCGATACGCTCGTCCTGCATGGGCGTCTGGCCGGAGATCCTCCGGTGGCCATCGGACTGCGTCGGTGCCGGCATGAGAGTGAGCTTACCTTGCGTATTGGCGGTGAGCGCGTCGAGCGCCTGTCACAGCTTGTCGAAACGCTCCCCCTCCAGTTGATCAATCCGGATGCATTCCGTTTGTTGGAAGGCCCTCCAGCCGGGCGTCGCGAGTTTCTCGATTGGGGAGTGTTTCACGTGAAACATGACTTTCTAGGAGCCTGGCAGCGCTTTAGACGGGCCTTGAAACATCGGAATGCCCTGCTCAGGCATGGTAGAATGGACGCCCAGACGCTGGCAGTCTGGGAGCATGAGCTGGCAGTTTCAGGGGAGAGGATGGACGCACTGCGCGATGAGTGGGTCGATGCCTTTTCCCCCATCTTCCACGAAACCCTCGAAGGCTTGATTAGCCTGCCGGAATTACGTTTGCGCTACACCCGTGGGTGGGATCGTCAGCGCTCGCTGTCCGAGGTATTGGAAGGTGCCAGGGACACTGATCGTCAGATGGGATTTACCCAGCAGGGTCCGCAGAGAGCTGACCTCTCCATCAGGCTCGGCAAGCGCCCGGCTGTTGAAGTGCTTTCACGAGGACAGCAGAAACTCGTCGTGAGCGCACTCAAGCTTGCACAAGGAAGGATGCTGGAAAGGTTGACGGGGCGAACCTGTCTTTACCTGATCGACGATCTGCCCGCCGAACTGGACCATGACCATCGCAAGGTCTTTTGCCAGTGGCTGGAGCGGATGCGCTGCCAGGCCTTTATTACCAGCGTGGATCACGAGGTGCTGGCCGACCTGTGGCAGCCCGATACACCCTTGGCAATGTTTCACGTGAAACATCTCGCTGATGGACGAGGCCAGCTGCAGGCCATAGACAGACAGACTTCATGACGGAGTGGTCAATGAGCGAACAAGCTTACGACTCATCGAGCATCAAGGTACTGAAAGGCCTGGATGCCGTACGCAAGCGGCCCGGGATGTACATCGGCGATACCGATGATGGTACTGGCCTGCATCACATGGTGTTCGAGCTGGTGGACAACTCCATCGACGAGGCGCTGGCCGGACACTGTAGCGAAATCAAGGTGATCATCCATCCGGATGAATCCATCACCGTGAGCGATAACGGCCGCGGCATTCCGACGGATATCCACGAAGAGGAAGGCGTGTCCGCTGCAGAGGTCATCATGACGGTCCTGCACGCTGGCGGTAAGTTCGATGACAACTCCTATAAGGTCTCCGGCGGCCTTCACGGCGTAGGCGTGTCTGTTGTCAACGCGTTGTCCGAAGAGCTCAAGCTCACCATCTGGCGCGCTGGACAGGTGCACGAGCAGGTGTATCGTCACGGTGTGCCTGATGCTCCGCTCAGCGTCGTGGGACAGACCGAGAAGACCGGGTCTCGTGTCCACTTCCGCCCGTCGCCTGAGACATTCGGTAATATCGAATTCCACTACGATATCCTGGCCAAGCGTCTGCGCGAGCTGTCCTTCCTGAACTCTGGGGTCGCCATCCGCCTGCTTGATGAACGGAGCGGCAAGGAAGAACTGTTTCACTACGAAGGCGGGCTCAAGGCTTTCGTCGATCACCTCAATACGAACAAGACCGTGCTGAATCCTGTCTTCCACTTCAATGTGGAGCGGGAAGATGGTGTCGCGGTCGAGGTGGCGATGCAGTGGAATGACACCTTTGCCGAGAATATCTTCTGTTATACCAATAACATCCCGCAGCGGGATGGTGGTACGCACCTGGCGGGCTTCCGTGCTTCTTTGACTCGCACACTGAATCATTACATCGAGTCTGAAGGCTTGTTGAAGAAGATGAAGGTCAGCACTTCCGGCGATGATGCCCGTGAGGGTTTGACGGCGATCATCTCGGTCAAGGTACCTGACCCGAAGTTCTCTTCCCAGACAAAGGACAAGCTGGTTTCCTCCGAAGTAAAAACGGCGGTGGAACAGGAGCTTGGAAGATCGTTCTCGGAATATCTGGTAGAGCGGCCGAATGAGGCCAAGGCTATCGTCAACAAGATGCTTGACGCTGCCCGGGCTCGAGAGGCTGCACGTAAGGCCCGCGATATGACTCGCCGCAAGGGCGCGTTGGATATCGCTGGCCTACCCGGCAAGTTGGCAGACTGCCAGGAGAAGGATCCCGGCCTGTCTGAACTCTACCTGGTAGAGGGTGACTCTGCCGGTGGCAGCGCCAAGCAAGGGCGTGATCGACGCACCCAGGCCATCCTGCCGCTGAAGGGCAAGATTCTTAATGTCGAGAAAGCACGTTTCGACAAGATGTTGTCCTCCGCCGAGGTGGGTACGCTGATCACCGCGCTTGGCTGCGGTATCGGGCGTGAGGAGTTCAACCCAGATAAGCTGCGTTATCACTCGATCATCATCATGACCGACGCCGATGTGGATGGATCGCACATCCGTACGCTGCTGTTGACGTTCTTCTTCCGGCAGATGGCCGAGCTGATCGAGCGTGGTCATGTCTTTATTGCTCAGCCGCCGCTGTACAAGATCAAGCGCGGCAAGCAAGAGCTCTACCTCAAGGATGAGCAGGCGATGACTGACTACCTGACCACGACAGCGCTGGATGGTGCGCGTCTGTGTGTCAGCGAGGATGCCCCGGGCATTACTGGCGCTCAGCTTGAAACCCTGGTGAATCAGTATCGTGACGTGATGAAGCGGATCGATCGTCTGTCCAGGGTCTATCCCAGCGAGGTGCTGCGCAAGATTGTGCACGCGGCCAAGCTCGACGGTGAAAACAGTCTGCGTGACAGAGTTACCATGCAGAACTGGATCGAGCACCTGCAGAAGGAAATGGATGACCTGGTCGCCTATGAAGGTGGCCCGCGTTATACCTTTTCGCTCCAGGAAGATGACGAAAGGGGAGTCTTCCTGCCTGCCGTGACGCTGATCGCTCACGGTGTAACCACCGACTATGTGTGGGGACTCGACTTCTTCACCAGCGCTGACTACAAGGCCATTGCAGGCCTGGGTGAGACTCTGGAAGGGCTGCTTGAAGAGGGAGCGTACGTGGCACGGGGTGAGCGCAAGAAGCCCGTAAAGACCTTCTATGAGGCGCTGGACTGGCTGATGCATGAATCCCAGCGTGGCCTTTCTATTCAGCGCTACAAGGGTCTGGGGGAGATGAACCCGGAACAGCTTTGGGAAACCACGATGGATCCCAACACCCGCCGCATGTTGCGTGTGTCGATCGAGGATGCCGTGGCGGCGGACATGATGTTCAACACCCTGATGGGCGATGAAGTCGAGCCACGCCGTGACTTCATCGAGCGCAATGCACTGGTGGCCAACCTGGACGTGTAGATAGTCCAGTTGGAGCATGGTGGCTTCGATGTTTCACGTGAAACATCGTCCCAGGAAGAGCCCGATCTGTTCTCAGGTCGGGCTTTTTCGTGAGCGATGGATAAAACTTGCCGGGATGCATGTTAAAGCGTCGCGGTGAAGAGCCCGGATGACGAATCGTTGACCGGACATTTTAGATCAAGCCTCCCAGATCAATTTCCCTGTGGACAGCGTCTGGAGGCGCGATTGAAGCCAATTGATATACATAGTGTTTCCTGGATCCCAGCTGTGGATAACGTTGCGCGTAAAACGTCTGTTGATGCCTTTTTCGGAACGCGCCTGTGAATAATATTTCTAGATAGCGTATGCCTTCTGTGGGTTGTGTCCCGATTTGGCGGTGGCACCCTCTTCAAGGGAAGGGAAGGGAAGGGAAGGGAAGGGAAGGGAAGGGAAGAGGAGAAAAGAATAGCGGAGCGCGTTGATGGCAAGCCGCCAGGGGAGGAGCAAGCTGTTTACGCTAACAGAAGAGATGGGGTGAAAACCCTAAGAAGATGGACTTGGCAACGTTAAAAGGTAACGTGGGCTGCGCTGGCTTTGCCACGATGATGTTTCATAACTCATTGAATTCACAAAGGTGACGCCAATCTACTGCGCGTACTTTTGCAGGAATTTGAAGGGTGCACCAGAGCGACATCAGGATCCGTTCTACGCCGACATGTTTCACGTGAAACATCGATATGATCGAATGCCAGCGATAAATGACGGCGATTGGACGCGGGATATGCCTTCTTGCGGGTGCCCTATAGACTGCACTCAGGGGTGAGTCAGACCGGTATCTACGGATCTCAAAGGGCTACAACGTTCTACGCAGGCATGTCCGCGCTTCGATGACAGCTAGTCTGATACCGCACATGCCGAGAACCGAGCAGCCGTGTAGTGTATGCACAAACTGTCCGGCCTCTTTTACATGTTCTGTGGCTCAGTCGGCGTGATGGGTCGCAGATAGCAACACGTCGACGAAGTGGGCGAGGTCGTCATAGACCGTAACGTGACTCGTCGCTGCCTGAAGCTCCGGGTGCTTAGCAAGCGTCCGCTCACCCTTACCGGTGCGAACCAAGGCCTGGCGACAGCCCACCGCGTCACCCGCCTGAAGATCACGCAGGCTATCACCTACCATCCAGCACCCTCTCAGGGTTTCCAAGCCTAATGCCGACTGGATTTGCAGGAGCAGACCCGGTAGTGGCTTGCGGCAGTCGCACTGGTCGGTGTCGACGTGGGGGCAGTAGGCAATATGGTCAATGTTGCCGCCCTGAGCTTCAACCAGAGAGGTCATCCGCGCATGCATCAGCTCGAGAGTCGCGACATCATAATATCCTCTGCCGATGCCTGACTGGTTGGTAGCAACGGCAACTTGCCAGCCCGCCTGTGTCAGACGTGCGATAGCCGAAATGGCCGTTGGATAAGCCACCCACTCATCCAGTGATTTGATGTAGTTGTCGGAGTCACGGTTGATCACTCCGTCACGATCGAGAATGACGAGTCCCTGGGGCATATCGGAGTCTGCTGGAAGTAGTGTGTGGATGGCGAGTGCTGAGCAGGATCACAGCAGTGTAGAGCGATGTTTCACGTGAAACAATCACCGCAATGCCGTTGTCGTCGGGTGGCTTCTCACTAGCTGTCATGCTGCAGGGGACGATACGTTGAGTGATTCAGCGCCGTGCGCAAGAACTCAATGAACAGGCGGGCACGGAGGGGAGGATGACGATTTGGCGTGAGAGCATGCACGCTGATATCCGGTAGCGACCAGTCAGCAAGAACCCTCGTCAGGCGTCCCTGTTCCATCTGGTTCTGAACGATCGCTCTGGACGTGTGCAGGATACCGAGGCCAGCTTCGGCAGCGATAACGAGTGCATGTCCATAGTTGGAACGGAAGCTTCCTCGAATAGGGAGGCTGTGGACGTCCTCCCCCCTACGCATGCGCCATCGCTGAATGCCCTGGAACCGCGTGTAGTGAAGGCAGTTGTGCTCGAGCAGATCAAGCGGATGCAAGGGCGTTCGATAGCGCTCCAAGTAATGGGGCGATGCCACCAGAAGCCGTTCGTCAGAGGCGAGGGGGAAGGCGACGAGTCTTGAATCCTCGAGAGATCCAACCCGAACGGCCAGATCATGACCTGATTCCAGAATATCGACAAAACGATCATCGAAGTCCGCTTCCAGACGGATATCCGGGTATCTGATGAGAAAGTCGGGAAGGATCGGCGCAATGTGCAGGCGACCGAAGTTGACGGGAAGTGAGACTCTCAGCGTTCCCGCAGGATGATCTTGCTGGCCCTTGAGGGACTGTTCGGCGTTTTCCAGTATGCCGAGAGCCGGTACCGCCTGTTCCAGGTAGGCATGGCCCGCGTCGGTCAGGGTCACGCGCCGAGTTGTCCTTAGCAGTAGCGGGACACCAAGGCGATCTTCCAAGGCATCTAGTCGACGACTGATCGCTCCACTGGTGAGGTTGAGGTGCTCTCCTGCAGCTCTGAGCGAACCATGGCGTGCCACCTCGAGAAGTGCGATAAGGCCAGACAGTTGGGTGTCATGGTGAGACGGCATCGGAGTCTTCCTGGGACAGGGGGCCTTCGTCGACCGACGAGGTATTCTCTGATTCTTGAGTGTAGCGCAACACCCGTTTGCGGATGCTTCGATGGTGCTGGTCAATGTTGTCCCTGATGCTTAACGCTTCCAGGAATGAGGGGAGTAAGGCGATGACCATGATAGAGAGTGGGGGAGCGGGAGTTTCCGTCAAAGCACTTCGCTCAGTACACACGGGGCCCGAGGGGGTAAAGGCGCAATATGACGCTCGTGCAGTACTGAGGCCGGATGAGGTGCGAATTCGAGTCGCTGCGGCAGGGGTCAACTTTCGTGATGTGGCGCTTCAGGCAGGCAACTACCTGCCAAATATGCGCCGCCCCTATATTCCTCTATCAGAAGGGGCGGGCGTCGTGATCGAGACCGGAGCCGAGGTCGATGACGTGAAGGATGGCGATGCCGTGCTTGGTCACTATGTGGTGGACTGGCAGTCAGGGCCCTTCCGTCCCGCTTTTCACGACTCCAAGGTGGGCGGGCCAAGTGACGGTTGGCTGGCGGAGGAAGTGGTGATGCCGCGTCGCGCGCTGCTGCACGTACCGGTGGGGTGGCGCCTGGAGGAGGCGGCGGCACTGGCCATCTCTGGCGTCACTGCTTGGAGAGCGTTACGAGGGCTCGTTGGGCTGGAAGGGCAGCATGTACTGTTGCCCGGAACTGGCAATGTCTCACTGCAGGCGCTTGAACTTGCCGCGTCCGCCGGGGCGCGAGCGTTGGTCGTTACGTCGAGGCCGGAGCTTTCCCCTCAACTTATGGCCATGGGAGCGGCTGCTGTGATCCATCGTCACCAGGACAGCGACGATCTGGTGGAGAGTATCCTGTCAGCCTCGGATGGCCAGGGTGTGGACGTCGCGTTGGATACGGTGGGCGGCCAGTTTTTGGTAGACATTATCTTGCCATCGATGGCGACCAATGGCCGCGTTGCCTTGCTGGGTTTCCTTGAGGGCAGCAACGTTCGCGGTGACGTTATTGGTCCTGCTATCCGAAAGTTGCTCCAGTTTGAAGGCATCAGTGTGGGTAGCCGGTTGGATTTCGAGCGCCTACTGGATCACATGCAACGCCATCACTTGCGCCCGAGAATTGGAAGACGCACACCTCCGAGCCGCTGGTCGGAGGTGTTTCGAGAACCCGAAGGGCGTGATGGTGCCGGCCCCCAGGAGGCGCTGGGCAAGCACGTGGTGATCGTCGATCAAGGGCTGGCCTCATGGACCGTGTGCTGAAGTGACCTCTGGCTTGGCGGCCAGCGTTGCCCAGGAGAACCTTTCTCGGTGAGTATCTGACCTCTGCCCAGGGGCTAACCACCTCTGGCGCATGGGCAATGTTTCACGTGAAACATCGCCAGCCCTTATGTCACGTGTTCAGCTCCTGTGTTCAGTTCCTGTCCAGCCCCAGAGTGATACCTTTCCGCTGGTGAAGGGCATGAAAAAGGCCGACCCTTGGTGGGTCGGCCTTTGCCGAAACTATCAAGCGAAAACAGCGTCCTGCTATTGCTGAAGCTCCGCGATGTCGGCAACTTCCAGGAACAGCGCCTGCAGGCTCGCAAGCAGAGCCAGGCGATTGGCGCGAACGGCTTCGTCGTCGGCCATGACCATCACCTGATCAAAGAAGGCATCCACCGGGGCTCTTAGGCTTGCCAGCACATCAAGGGCATCGCTGTAGCGCGCCTGCTGGAACAGCGGGGTGACTTCACTATCACAGGTACTGACAGCACGCTGCAGTGCCTTCTCTGCGTCTTCGCTGAGAAGGCTCTCGTCCACTGACACGCTACCATCGTGCTGCTGCTTGCTCAGGATATTGCTGACGCGCTTGTTGGCTGCGGCCAGTGCCGCGGCCTCGTCACGGCCGGCAAAATGCGCCACGGCGCGCAGACGGCGGGCAAAGTCCAGGGGACGAGTCACCGGGCGGGCACGCACGGCCAGGTACACTTCAGTACCAATGCCTTCGTCCTGGGCCCAGGCACGGAAGCGGTCGAGCATATAGCCCAGCACGTCCTCTACCAGACCCTCGGCCTTGGGCAACGAAGCGTGCTGTGCCACCGCCAGTTCCAGCAGCTCGCGTAGATCAAGATTGAGCTCGCCCTTGACCATGATGTTCAGCACGCCGATGGAGGCACGGCGAAGCGCGAAAGGATCTTTGGTGCCACTGGGACGCTGCCCAATGCCAAAGATACCGGTGATGGTATCCAGTCGATCAGCGATCGCCAGCGCCTTGCCGGTCAGAGTGGCAGGAATGGCATCCGATGCGAAGCGGGGCAGGTACTGCTCCTCAAGCGCCTGGGCGACCTCCGGGTCCTCCCCATCATTCTGCGCATAGTAGCGGCCCATGATGCCCTGGAGCTCCGGAAACTCGAGGACCATCTCGGTGACCAGGTCACACTTGGCAAGGGTGGTGGCTCGGCGTGCACGTGAGGCATCGCCGCCAATCTGGCCGGCAATGTGAGCGGCGACCTCGGCGCTGCGGGCGGCCTTGTCGGCCAGGGTGCCCAGCTGCTTCTGGAAGACCACGTTGGCCAGGCCGTCGATCCGGTTGGCCAGGGGCTGCTTGCGATCGGTGTCGTAGAAGAAGGCGGCATCCGCCAGGCGCGGACGGATGACCTTCTCGTTGCCCGCGATGACCTTGTCCGGCTCGCGGCTGTCAATGTTGGACACCGTGATGAAGGCGGGCTTCAGCTTGCCTTCCTCATCAAGCAGGTGGAAGTACTTCTGGTTGGCCTTCATGGAGGAAATCAGGCATTCGGCGGGGACGTCGAGGAAGCGCTCATCGAAGCTGCCGGTCAACGCCACTGGCCATTCCACCAGGCCACTGACTTCCATGAGCAGGTCTTCGTCGATCACCGCGGTGGCTTCGAGCAACTCGGCTTCGGCCAGTACCTGTTCGCGGATGCGTTCGCGGCGCCGGGTCCGATCGGCGAGCACCCAGGCATCCTCGAGCGCCTTCAGATAGTCGTCAGCATGCCCCAGGCTGATGGCTTCCGGGGCATGAAAACGGTGTCCACGAGTGTCGCGACCTGCCTCAAGTCCAAGTACGGTAGCCGGTACGACCTCGTCACCGTACAGCGCCACCAGCCAGTGCACCGGGCGGGAAAATTCTACGCGAGAAGCGCCCCAGCGCATGTTCTTGGGAACCGGCAACGCCGACACGGCCTTGTCGATGATGGCGGGCAGCAGGGCAACCGTGCTTTCCCCCTGCTGCTGTTCACGAAAGCCGAGCCAGGTGCCCTTGTCGGTTTCAAGATGAATCAGCTGGTCCACCTCGACCCCACAGGAACGTGCGAAGCCCTGAGCAGCCTTGGTCGGCTCACCGTCCTTGAACGCTGCAGCGAGAGCGGGGCCGCGCTTCTCGATCTCACGGTCGGGCTGCTTGTCGGCCAGGGCTTCCACCGTCACGGCCAGCCGTCGTGGTGAGGCGTAGGCGGCGATCGCCTGAAAGTCGACGTCGGCATCGACCAGGCCGCGGCGGATGCCTTCGGCGAAGGCATCGGAAAGGGTGTCGATGGCTCCGGGCGGAAGTTCTTCCACACCGAGTTCAACCAGGAGGGTATGGGCAGCCATGCTTATGCGTCTCCCTGGGCGGCAAGGGGTTCGTCGTCGAGAAGTTCACGCCGTAGTGCTTCCGGCGCCAGCGGGAAGCCGGCTGCCTTGCGTGAGGCGTAGTAAGCGTGGGCCACGTCACGGGCCATGGTGCGCACGCGCAGGATATAGCGCTGGCGTTCGGTGACCGAGATGGCGTGACGGGCGTCGAGCAGGTTGAAGGTATGAGAGGCCTTCAGCACTTGCTCGTAGGCCGGCAGCGGAAGGTTGGCTGCCAGCAGCTTCTGGCACTCGCTTTCCTGATGGTCGAAGTTGCCGAACAGGGCGGGCACGTCGGCGTGCTCGAAATTGTAGGTCGACTGTTCGCGCTCGTTCTGCAGATAGACGTCGCCATAGCTGACGCGTGTGCCGTCCGGGGCAATGGCCCATACCAGGTCGTAGACGCTGTCCACGTCCTGCAGGTACATGGCGATACGTTCGAGACCGTAGGTCAGCTCACCGGTAACCGGGAAGCACTCGATGCCACCAGCCTGTTGGAAGTAGGTGAACTGGGTCACTTCCATGCCATTGAGCCAGACTTCCCAGCCGAGGCCCCAGGCACCCAGGGTGGGGGACTCCCAGTTGTCTTCGACGAAGCGAATGTCATGCACCAGGGGGTCGATGCCAAGTCGCTCCAGCGAACCCAGGTAGAGCTCCTGAAGATTGGCCGGGGACGGCTTCATGACCACCTGAAACTGGTAGTAGTGCTGCAGGCGATTGGGGTTTTCGCCGTAGCGGCCATCGGTGGGTCGGCGTGACGGTTGAACGTACGCGGAGTTCCAGGTTTCGGGTCCGATGGAGCGCAGGAAGGTCGCCGGGTGAAAGGTGCCCGCACCGACTTCCATGTCCAGCGGCTGCATGATCACGCAGCCCTGTTCGGCCCAGTACTGTTGCAGGGCAAGGATCAGGCCCTGGAAGGTTGCCACGTCTGGCGTCGACTGTGTCATTGGGAAGCACCGTTGGCCATGAATTCACGAGCCGTCAAGTATACAATCACAGGCAATTCGGTTATAGGCACAGCGCCAACAGAGGTTTCCCCATGATCGTAGTGACAGGCGGAGCCGGCTTCATCGGCTCAAATCTGGTCAAGGCATTCAATGACCGTGGACGCACAGACATCCTGGTGGTCGATGACCTGAGGGATGGCACCAAGTTCGTCAACCTGGCGGACCTGACGCTGGGCGACTACATGGACAAGGACGAGTTTCTCGCCAGGGTGCAGGCCCACATGCGCGGAGAGCTGAATCAGCTGCCGCCCATCGAGGCGATCTTCCATGAGGGCGCCTGCTCGGATACCACCGAGTGGGATGGCCGCTTCATGCTGGAAAATAACTTCACCTACTCCAAGGAGCTGCTGCATTTCTGCGAGCAGGAAGGCATTCCGTTCCTCTACGCGTCCTCGGCGGCCACCTACGGTGGAAGCGAGGTGTTCGTGGAGTCGCCGGAACACGAAAAACCGCTCAACGTCTACGGCTACTCCAAGCTGCTGTTCGACCAGTACGTACGCTCGCGTCAGGACACCCTCACGACCCAGGTAGTCGGCTTCCGCTACTTCAACGTCTACGGCCCGCGCGAACAGCACAAGGGCAAGATGTCCAGCGTGGCGTACCATCACCACACCCAGATCAGCGCCGGTGAAGACCTGCGCTTGTTTGGCGCATGGGACGGCTATGAAGCGGGCATGCAGAGCCGCGACTTCGTCTACGTCGGGGATGTGGTCGACGTCAACCTGTGGTTCCTGGACAACCCCGAGGTGTCTGGCATCTTCAACCTCGGCAGTGGCCGGGCGGAGCCATTCAAGGCCATCGGCGAGACGGTGATCGACTTCTATGGCAAGGGCAAGATCGAGTACATCGACTTTCCGGATGAACTCAAGGGACGCTATCAGAGCTACACCCGCGCCGATATTTCTCGTCTGCGCGAGGTCGGCTATGACAAGGAGTTCCATACGGTGGCACAAGGCGTGACACGCTATCTGGAGTGGCTGAATGGCTGATGCAGCCCACGCTGCTCCACTGCACCGGGCAGGGACGCGCCTGTCCGGTCAGCGTCTGTTGGTCGTTGGTCCGAGCTGGGTGGGCGATATGGTCATGGCCCAGAGCCTGTTCATGACGCTCAAGCAGCAGGGTGCTGCCAGCCTAGCGGTGGTGGCGCCGTCCTGGTCCCGGCCCATCCTCGAGCGCATGGATGAGATTGACGAAGTGGTGGAGCTGGGCGTCGGTCATGGCGTCTTTGGCCTTGCGCCGCGCCATCGTCTGGCACAGTCGCTGAAAGGCCGCTTCGACCTGGCCCTGGTGTTGCCGCGCTCGTGGAAGTCAGCGCTGGTGCCGTTTCTGGCCCGGGTGCCACGGCGGGTGGGGTTCACCGGTGAACATCGCTACGGGCTTTTGACCGAGCGCAGGACCTTGAATCGTCGCGTTCTCGACCAGACCGTCAAGCGTTTTGTCTCGCTGGGCCTGCCGGCGGCCACTGCCACGGCGGGTGACTTTGAGATACCCAGACCGTTATTGCGGCAGGATGCCGACAACCTGGCCCGCCTGCATCGTGAACACGGCCTTGGCGTGCGGCCGGCCATCGGCATGATGCCTGGTGCAGAGTACGGCCCCGCCAAGCAGTGGCCCCTGGCCTACTTTCATCGGCTGGCCGCTGAACTGATCACGCAAGGCTTTGAGGTCAGGGTGCTGGGTGGGCCCAAGGATCGCGCCGCAGGAGAAGAGATTGTCAGCGGCCTCGAGCACGCCCACAACCTGTGTGGTGCGACGCGCCTGGAAGATGCTGTCGACCTGCTGGGCGACTGTCGTCAGGTCGTGACCAACGACTCCGGGCTGATGCATGTGGCCGCGGCGGTAGGGACTCGCATCCAGGCCATCTATGGATCCTCGTCACCCGCGTACACGCCGCCCCTGACCAGCAATGCGCGGATTCACTACCTGGCACTGTCCTGCTCGCCCTGCTTCGAACGGCAGTGTCCGTTGGGCCACACCAACTGCCTCAAGCAGATTACCCCTGACACCCTGCTGGAAGCGATCACGGCGGATCAGCAGCTTCTCGATACACCGTCTCGTATCAACGCCTGATCGCCGTTCGGGGATCGCCATCAAGGTTGGTGCGGAGCTTCCGGAGGCGCATCTGGCTGTCCGCTGGTGCGATAGGCGGGCGCAAGGCCTTCCCAGAGACGCTCCTGCAGCGCGGTTTCTTCACGCATATAGCCGTTGAGGGCTTCCAGCCCTACCTGCTCTGCCAGCGTTGGCTCGCCTGAAAACAGGGAGACGCCAAGGCCTGCTCGGTGCCAGTCGATGGTAAAACCCATGGCTTCCAGCAGCGTCGGCAGGGTATCCATGGTCGTCGCTTGGGTCGAGATACGGGCAGGTGTCAACGCGTTGCCCATCATCATCAAGGTGTTGGTCCTGGGGGTCTGGATCAGTTGGTCCCAGGCGGACACACGCATAGTCAGGTGGTCACTGGCAATGACGACCAGGGTGTTATCCAGCAGTTGCTCGTCTTCCAGCTGCTCAAGCAGACGCCGGGTGAGCCAGCCTGAGCACTTCACCGCGTACAGGATATCGACACCGTCGTGCACACCCTGTTCGGCCTCGCACGCCTGGGACGGATAGCCCGCCGGGGCATGGGCGGACAGGTTCAGCAGCGTCATGTTCCATGGCCCCTGCTGGCGGTCCAGGCGGCGTATCTCGTCCACCGCCATCTCGTAGAGGCTATCGTCGTAGAGCCCCCAGCTGTTGAGGTATTGGCTGTCATCCAGGCGCTCCACCAGCTGTTCTCGGCCCAGTACGCGCTGGTAGGCGTGGTCGGTGTAGAACAACCCCTTGCCGGCGAACTCGGTGCTGGCTCCGCCCATGAAGGTCTGGCGGTAGCCGAGGCGTGCGAGCAAATCCCCCAGGCAGTCGACTCCAGGAACCACGTGGTGCAGGGGATCGAACTGACTGTCATGCAGCAGCCCCGCTGGCATCAGCGGCGTGCCACACTGGCTGGCAATCATGCCGGCCATGGTCCAGCCCGTATTATCGATCTGGCGCACGTTATCAAAGACGACGGCCTGGGGCTCCAGTGCCGCGAGGTCGGCGTAGGCGTCGCCAAAGCGCGCCGTGTCCGAGTAGGTGCGCTCCAGGCTTTCAAGATAGATCAGCAGCAGGTTGGGCGGGCGCTGGGGCGCCTTGAGAATGACTGGATCCACGTAGCGACGATCGAGCCAGGTCCCTGGGTCTGTGACCACCGCGGCGCCGCGCTGGCCCATGGAGTAGAACATGGGATTGCCCAGCAGCAGCACGAAGGCCAGCCAGTGGTCCCAGCGTTGCCAGCGGTAATCGGCCCGCACCAGCCAGGTATAGCCGGCAAGGATCAGCACCATGGCCAAGGTATAGATGATGGCGGCAATCGTCCGCTCGCTGCCCCCATGCTGCGAGATGCCCGCCTGGAGGTGAAAGTAGACAGCACCCATATCCACCTGTCCGAAGCTGCTGGCCAGATAGACATAGATCCCCCAGAACGCCAGTGGAACCAACGCCCAGGGGATGACCCGGATACGCAAGCGAGGCGGTGGCGGATCGCCCCAGCGCTTCCAGCCAGCCACCAGGCACCAGATGATCGCCGGTATCGGCAGGCACCAACCGGGCAGGCGCGTGACCATGACCACGGCATGACCTATGGCCAGGCCCAACAGCAGGTGGACGGCCCAGCGCAGCCAGGGAGACGTGATAGGGAAAGGTACAGGCATGTTCGAGGCGCCCAAAGGTCAATCCATGAAGCCATTGTCGCCCGGGAGTCGCGAATCAGCAGTGCTGACCGCGGAGGTGCGAATCCTTCGCTTGACGCACTAGCGCGTCGACGTCGAGTCGTCGTTACCTGACGACCCGGTTGGACGGCTTCCCTGGCGCTCGGCTCGCTCGTTTTCGTACAGTTCGTTCAGCTTTGCATACTTCATGTACGCATGGAATGCCGTCGTGATCGCGACGGTCATACCATCCTGACCCTGCAGCAGACCTCCCTTCAGCACCAGCTTGCGCAGCATGGCGGTGAGCGCATGCAGGCTGGGGCGAAGCGCAGAGGGGGTGACACCCCGTTCCCTCATCGCCCAGGCATCCCGGGTCGACAGCTGATCGATCCGCTGCATCCAGTGTGACAGGTCACGGTAGGTGAAATGGCTCAGGTGAGCATCGACATCGACCACCGTTGGCGCCTTGACGGATGAGTGCGCCTTCTTGGGCAGATAGCCCGAGGTCGTGCGGTTGTATAACCGCGTTACCGGATCAGGATAGAAGCCCGCGGCACGTATCCAGTGTCGACCTGCGAAGTTGCGTCGACGAAAGCGATAGGCCGTCTGTGGGTCTTCCAAGGTCAGCTCGCGAATGGCGGCGACAGCGTCGTCATCGAGCCGTTCATCGGCATCCAGCGCCAGGATCCAGTCATGTCGTGCCTGGGGGACGGCAAAGGCTTTCTGCGGCCCATCACCCAGATAGGGTTGATGAATCACCTTCGCACCCGCCGCCTCGGCCAGCGCTACGGTGTCATCGTCGCTGCCGGAGTCCACCACGATGATTTCATCGCACACGGGTTGCAGCGACGCGATGGCCCCTTCGACATTGTCCTGTTCGTTGAGAGTAATGATGATGCCGGTAATCGGAGTCATGGCGACATGCCTGCTGTGGTGATGCGAAAGATGAAGCGAACGACCCGCTGACGGACAGTAGACGCGGTGTCCAGTGTGCATCAGCGTGTCAGGACTATGCGGGTGTGCACAACAAAAGTCGATGGGTGCCGTTGGTCCTGGGCTTAGCAAATCAGGCTTGGCAAATCAGGCCTAGCGACACTGGGTTGGCAAGACACGACTCATGACGTGGCTCGCCTGTCGGCGTCGACCAGTGTCGCCGCGATGGCTGCTGCGGCCTCGTCCAGGTCTACCGCGGACATGTCGCGAGCCTGGTCCCCTGGGGGCGGGTGAAAGGCCAGCCGATGTTCAGGGGCATTGCAGGTTTGCCAGCGCAGCGGTGTCGCTGAACGGTGGGACGGGTAGAAGCCTACCGTGATCACGTCGAGACAGCCCGCGATATGCAGCGGGCCGGTGGAGCCAGCAACGAAGGCGTCAGCGGCGGCGATACTGCAGGCAAAGTCAGCGAGCCCTGCGGCAGGGGGCAGACGCCGGGCGCTTAGGCCAGCGCTTTCCAGGCGGGCGACAAGAGTATTCGCTACCGCGTCTTCCCCGGGCCCAGCGGTGACGATCCAGTGGGGCTGAGTGGCGCCCTGCTGCCGCATGCGGCGATCGACGTCCTGTGCCAGCTGGGCGTAGGCGTCGGGGCTGAGGTTGACCGCTGACCCCCCGCTGCCAGGATGCAGATAGATCCAGCTCCCGGTGGAGGCAAGACCAAGTTGGCTGGCCAGCGCCAGGCGACGTTGCTCCCTGTCTCCCTCGGGTTGAGGCCAGAAGGGTGGGCGGACGGCTTCGCCCGGTGACAGCGCCAAGGCTTCGACCATCGCCTCTGCCAATTGCTGGTTGTAGACGTATTCGGGCCGGTCAGAACGGGATCTGCGCTGAGTGATCCGGCGGTTGTAGAATAGCTGCGCCCACTTGGTCGCGGGGGCCATGCGCAGCGGAATCCCGGCACGCAACCCTAGCCAACCGATCCGCGTGGTGGAAAACAGCGTCAGCAGTGCGGTGAAGTGCCCCTGGCGCAGAGATGCGAGCAGCTGACGCTGCTGCGCTTTCGGCGCGTCGTCGCCTGGGTCCAGAATCACTTCGTCGATCCACGGGCATAGCCTGGCGACGGGCGCCGTGTAGGATGGCACCAGCGCGGTAATATGTGGTGCCGGGCGTGCTGCCTTCAGCGTGGCCAGGGCTGGCCAGGCAAGCATGAAGTCGCCAAGCTTGTCGTTGCGCACCACCAACAGTCGAGGGGTGCTTGCGTCGGCCGTGGCCGTCGTTGATGTCATCAGGGCTCCCGAGCCCGCCATCGGAAAGGAGACCACCTTGAGTCACAAGGTCATGCATATCTGCCTGTCGGACGGCTGGGGCGGACTGGAAATGTATCCGGCGAGGATTATACCGGAGCTGGCCGCCCGTGGGTGGGAGACGCACGCTCTGGCACTGGCGGACTCACGGGTAGCGCAAAGCCTCGAAGGCGCTGGTGTCGTCCCTCTGACCGCTGCCTCGCGCACGTCAGCGCTGTTTGCCGTGGGGCGTTGGCTGGCGTATCTGCGCGAGCACGACATTCGTCTGCTGCATTGCCACAAGTCCAGCGATCTGCGACTCGCTGCACTGCTGGCGACGCTGAGGCCGAGCCTGGGCGTGATCTTTACCGACCATATGGGCGTCACGCGGCCGAAGAAGGACCTCTACCACCGCTGGGCCTACGGCAAGGTCGATCGATTGCTGTCGATCAGTGACGCGACCCGTCGTCGTAACCTCAAGGCCTTTCCACTGCCCGCCGAACGTATCCAGCGGCTGTATCTGGGGATCGATCCGGCGGCGTTGGCACCGCGCCTGGATGCGGGTGAGCGGCGCGCCCTTCGAAGTAGCCTGGGCCTGCCGGCCAAGGCGGTGACCATCGGGGTGGCGGGTCGGCTGACACCCGGCAAGGGACAGCAGGTGTTCATCGAAGCGCTGGCTCTGCTGCTGCGCGAACATCCGGCACTCGACGTGCACGGGGTCATCGTTGGCGGTCTGGCAGCAGAAGAGGGTAGCCGCGAGGAGTACGTGGCGGAGCTCCAGGCGCGAGTCGAGGAGGTGGGACTGTCATCGAGGGTGACCTTCACCGGGTTTCGACGGGATCTCGCGCGGTTATTCGAAGTGCTCGACGTGGTGTGCGTGCCGTCACGCAATGAAGCCTTCGGACTGACAGTGATCGAAGCGATGGCGGCAGGCAAGGCGGTGATCGGCTCACGCAGTGGTGCCATTCCTGAACTTATCGATAGCCACAGTGGCCGCCTGGCAGATCCCCAGGCGCCCCAGGAATGGGCATCTGCGATGGCCGAGCTGTCGGCCGACAGTGAGCTGCGAGCGCGTCTGGGCAGCGAGGCAAGGCTCAGGGTGAAACAGCATTTCCTGCTGTCACGCCACGTCGAGGGACTGATCGATGTCTACGCTGACGTCATCGACGCTTAGTGGGAGCCAGAGCCTTCCTCAGAACGGTAGCCTCGCTGGATCTCTGCCAGTGCCTGGGCGGCGGCTGTTGAGGTTGCACAGAAGCGCTCAAGGGAGCGACCCAGACGTGCCAGGTTGGCGTCCTGCCAGCGCCCGGGGCGGCGCAGGCGACAGCGATCAAGGTCGATCAGCCAGACCTGCCTTGTGGTGTCGATGAGCAGGTTACGTGCGTTGAGGTCGACATGATCCAGGCCCTGGACGTGGCACCGCCGGATCACGCGTCCGACGTCGGCCAGCAGCTCGGCATCGACCTCGTGGCTGGCCAGTGCCTCGGCCAGAGCACGAGTCTGGGGCAGGCGCTGGGTGATCAGCGCGGCCTGATAGGTGGGCCCCTGACGTATGACGCCCCCCAGGATCGGCCGTGGCACCGGCAGCCCGGCGTCAAACAGCGTAGCGGTCAGTTCTACCTCGCGGAAGGCGCGGGTGCGTTCGATGCCGGTCCACAGGTAGTGACTGCGAGACAGGCGTGCCACCATACCGCCACGCCGATAGGGTCTCAGCACCCATTGCTGCTCGCCCAGATCGAGAAACAGACTCTGGCCTCGACCAGGCGCCTGGCCGACGACATGACCACTGTCTCGCCAGTATTCCGGGTCCAGCAAGGACGCTCCGATTTGTGGCGTTAGACCAGCGTCACATAAACTAGTGGCATCGTATAAAATGCCCACCTTTCCTGATTGATACGTTGCCAACCGCATGAAGCATCCTCTGCCCGCTCGTCCAGCCCACATCGGCGTGCTGCGTCTCTCCGCCCTGGGAGATGTCTGCAACCTGGTGCCCACGGTTCGAGCCCTGCAGCGCCAATGGCCCGAAGCGCGGATCACCTGGATCATCGGCAAGGGCGAACACAGTCTACTGACGGGCTTGTCAGGGGTCGAGTTCATCGTCTACGACAAGTCCACTGGCCTCAAGGGCATGCGCGCGCTGTGGCGAGAACTGGCCGATACACGGTTTGATGTGCTGCTGCACATGCAGCAAGCGCTGCGGGCCAGTGTGCTGTCACTGGGACTCAAGGCCGATGTTCGGGTGGGTTTTGATCCGGCTCGCGCCAAGGATCGTCAGTACTGGTTTACCCATCGTCAGCTGGCCCCGCGTGATCGTGCTCACGTTCTCGAGTCCTTCATGGACTTTGCTCGCTTGATGGGCGTCGAGGATGACAGCCTGGAGTGGCGCCTGCCGATACCCGAGGCGGCTTACCAGGAAGCCCGTGAGCTGACCGGGGAGGCGGGCTACGTGTTGATCAGCCCCTGTGCAAACCCGCGTCTGCGCAATTTCCGCAACTGGTCGGCAGAAGGCTACGCCGCCGTGGTCGAGCATGCCTGGACCCAATATGGCCTGAAGACCGTCATGACCGGTGGCGGCAGCACCCAGGAAAGAGAGATGGGCTCGCGCATCCAGGGCCTGTGCCAGAGTGATGCGGTGATCGACGCCATCGGTGGCACGTCGCTCAAGGGCCTGCTGGCGCTGATCGATCGGGCCCGTGCGGTCATCGCTCCGGATTCAGGACCCGTGCATATGGCCAATGCCCTGAACACACCGGTGGTGGGCCTGTTTGCGACGACCAATCCGGATCGTGCCGCCCCATACCTGTGGCGAGACTATGTGGTCAATCGCTACCCCGACGCCGTGCGCCAGTTCCTGCACGAGGACGCTGCCACTATCACCTGGGGGCAGCGGGTGCGTCACCCGGACGCGATGTCCCTGATCAGCGCTGACGACGTCATTGCGCAGCTAGACCGACTGCTGGCCGATACTGCCGCCTCTTCCCGCTCCGACCTCGATAGGGAGTCCCCCGATGAAGCTTGATTTGACCGCGCTTGAGCGCTCCCGCGTACTGGTGGTGGGCGACGTCATGCTGGACCGCTACTGGCATGGGGGAACCTCGCGGATCTCGCCCGAGGCGCCGGTGCCGGTGGTGCGGGTGGAAGAGTGCGAAGATCGTCCCGGGGGCGCCGCCAACGTTGCGCTGAACATTGCCTCGCTGGGCGCTCATGCGGCGCTGGCTGGGTTGGTCGGGGACGATGACAATGCCGACCGCCTGACGACTCGCCTGGAGGAGGTGGGAGTAAGTACTCACTTCCACCGTACTCCTGGTGTGCCCACGATTACCAAGCTTAGGGTAATGAGCCGCAACCAGCAGCTGATCCGCCTGGATTTCGAGGACGGGCTCGACAAGATCGATACCAGCGAACTGGCCCCGCGACTGGTAGAGGCCACCGACAGTTTCGACCTGGTGATCCTGTCCGACTATGGCAAGGGCACCCTGGCCAATGTCGAAGCGGTCATTCCCGAGATGCGCCGTGCCGGCAAGCGCGTGCTGGTGGATCCCAAGGGCAGCGATTTTCGCCGCTACCGCGGTGCCAGCGTGATTACCCCCAATCTGGCCGAGTTCGAGGCGGTGGTCGGGCCTTGCCCGAGCGATGACATCCTGGCCAGCAAGGGAGAAGCGCTGCGCCAGGAGCTGGACCTGGAAGCGCTGCTGATCACCCGCAGCGAAAAGGGCATGACGCTGATTCGCGAAGGGCAAGATCCCTTGCACCTGCCGACCCGAGCACGTGAGGTCTACGATGTGACCGGTGCCGGCGATACCGTGATTGCCGTGCTTGGGCTGGCTCTTGCCGCCGGGCATGGGTTTGCCGAGGCCATGACCTTGTCCAACCTGGCGGCGGGCCTGGTGGTGGCCAAGCCCGGCACCGCGACCCTGTCGATTGCCGAGCTTTATACCGCTCTGCATGGCGATAAGTTGGCCGAATTCGGCGTCATCGAAGAATGTCCGCTGGTGCTTGCGGTGCGCGCAGCTCAGGCGCGCGGTGAACGGGTCGTCATGACCAACGGCTGCTTCGACATTCTGCACGCAGGCCATGTGGCCTACCTGGAGCACGCTCGACAGCTGGGTGATCGCCTGATCGTGGCGGTCAACGATGACGAGTCTATCCGTCGGCTCAAGGGACCCAAGCGACCGATCAACCCGCTTCACCGTCGGATGCAAGTGCTGGCGGGCCTGGGGGCCGTCGACTGGGTGGTGCCCTTCGCCGAAGAGACTCCGGCACGGCTGATCGAAGCCGTGCTGCCGGATGTACTGGTCAAGGGTGGTGACTATCGGCCCGAGGACATCGCGGGCGGCGAGGCGGTCCGCGCTGCCGGTGGCGAGGTCAAGGTGCTGGGCTTTGAGGACGGTGTCTCCACCACCGCCATGATATCGACCATCCTCGACCGCGAGGGCTGAGCATGCGCTGGCCGCGGCTTGCCTATTCAGGCGCGCTTTGCCTGCTCTCGCCGGTGATCTGGCGACGAGTGTGGCGGGAACAATTGGTGGGACGACCTCGAGCAGAGCGCCTTGGCTGTTTGCTGCCCTTCGCCGATGAGCGTCCAAGGCTCTGGCTCCATTGCGCATCGGTAGGAGAGGTCGTCGCCGCCCGCCCACTGATTCGAGCGCTGCGCTTGCGGCACCCCGATCATCGGCTGGTGGTCAGCACCATGACCGCCACCGGCGCCGAGCGCGTGGCCTCGTTGGCCGAGGACGTGCCTGAGGCGGAGGCTGCGGCCCCCTTGAGCCACGTTTTCGTGGCGCTGGACTTTCCTGGCGCGGCGCGGCGTTTCGTCCAGCGCCTGGCACCGCAGCAGGCCATCTTCTTCGAGACCGAGCTATGGCCTAACCTGCTCAACGCCTGTGTCCAGCAGAGCATTCCCGTTGCGGTGGTCAATGGACGACTGTCGCCACGCGCCTTTCGCGGCTATCGCCGGCTGCGCCCGCTGATGGCCCAGGCGCTGTCCTGTGTCGATTGGCTGGCGGCCAAGTCCAGAGACGACGCTGAGCGCTTCATCGCGCTAGGCATGGCGCCCCAGAATATTCAGGTCGTCGGCTCGATGAAGTTCGACATGACGGTGGATCCCGCCTCTCAGGTGGTGAGTGAGCGCTTGCACGCAGCCATTGGTCATCGACCGGTCTGGGTCGCAGGATCGACCCATCCGGGTGAAGACGAGCAGTTGCTGGAGGTGCATCGACGGCTGCTGGAGCGCTTCCCGGATGCGTTGCTGGTGCTGGTACCGAGGCATCCGCAGCGCTTTGATGACGTCGCCGAACTGTGCCATGAGGCCGGTTTCGACACCGTCCGCCGTTCCCGCGGACGAGTGCCCAGCGCTCGGGTCCATGTGTATCTCGGTGACAGCATGGGCGAGCTGCAGGCCCTCTACGGGTGTGCCGACCTTGCGTTTGTGGGGGGCAGCCTCGTGCCGATCGGAGGACACAACCTGCTGGAGCCCGCCATGATGGGGGTGCCGGTGGTTACCGGGCCGCATCTGGAGAACTTCGCGGACGTCGCCCAGGCGTTGCGAGATGCCGGAGCGCTGGTCGAGGTTGCCGACGCCGAGGAACTGAGTGAGCGAGTGGCGGCGTTACTGGAAGATGGTGAACAGCGTCAGCGGCTCAGTGAGGCCGGGCAGCACGTGCTTGATACCCATCGAGGTGCGTTGGACGCGACCCTCGATGGGCTGGATGCGCTTATCGATGCACGAAGCAGTGAGCGCGCACGGGAGCTTACGCCGGCAGTTGACGACTGACGCCTTCAGCACTGCCGAGCAGCAGCACGTCGGCGGGACGAGCCGCAAACAGCCCATTGGTGACAACGCCGACGATGGCATTGATCTGGCGCTCGAGGGCGACGGCATCGTCGATCTCGAGACCATAGCAATCGATGATCTGGTTGCCGTTGTCAGTCACCACGCCCTCGCGGTAGACCGGGTCCGCACCCAGCTTGACCATTTCACGCGCCACGTAGGACCTGGCCATCGGGATCACCTCGATCGGCAGCGGGAAGTCGCCAAGTCGTTCCACTCGCTTGGACGCATCGGCGATACAGATGAAGGTGGTCGAACAGGCGGCCACGATCTTCTCGCGGGTCAGTGCGGCACCCCCGCCCTTGATCATGTGTAAGTGAGCATTCACTTCGTCTGCGCCGTCCACATAGACTGGCAGTGTGCCAACTTCGTTCAGTTCATACAGATCGATGCCATGGTCCTTCAAGCGCTTGGCGCTGGCCTCGCTACTGGCGACGGCACCGCGGAAGTCGCCGCGCAGCGCTGCGAGTCGATCGATGAAGAAGTTCGCGGTCGAGCCGGTGCCGACGCCGATCACGATGTCTTTGCCAAGCATCGGGCGCACTTCATCGATGGCGGCTGCCGCGACAGCGTCCTTGAGTTCGTCCTGGGTCATGAGATACCTGCGCAGGGGTCTTCAAAATGGGTGGGCGGCGATCATTATAGGGTAAACGTGCACAGACAGCAGCCGAGGCGACTGGCGCTGGACGCCAGGTGCAGCGCGATGCTAACAATAGGGGCTTTGCTTGCCCCCTCACGCTGGATACCAGAATGCTCGAAGCTACCGTCAAGAAGATCCTCCAGGCCCGGGTTTATGAAGCGGCCCGTGAAACGCCGATTTCCCCGGCTCCCATGCTGTCTCGACGGTTCAACAACCAGATTCTGATCAAGCGTGAAGATCTGCAGCCGGTGCACTCGTTCAAGATTCGCGGCGCCTATAACCGTATGGCCCACCTCAGCGACGAGCAGAAAGCCAAGGGCGTGATCGCGGCCTCTGCGGGAAATCACGCTCAGGGACTGGCGCTTGCCGCCAAGTTGATGGGCGTCAAGGCGGTGATCGTAATGCCGCGCATCACCCCTGAAATCAAGGTCGCCGCCGTGCGAGGCTGGGGCGCCAAGGTCATCCTCAAGGGCGATGCCTTCGCCGCTGCTGCAGAGCATGCTCACGAGTTGGTTGAGCAGCACGGCTATACCTACATCCCGCCGTTTGACGACATCGACGTGGTCGCCGGTCAGGGGACCGTCGCCATGGAGATTCTGCGCCAGCATAGCGGCCGCATTGACGCCGTCTTCATTCCGGTGGGCGGCGGCGGATTGATCGCCGGCATGGCGGCCTACATCAAGTACCTGCGCCCTGAGATCAAGGTCATCGGGGTCGAGTCCGAGGACAGTGCCTGTCTCAAGGCTGCCCTTGAGGCGGGTGAACGGGTGGTGCTGGACCAGGTGGGGGTATTCGCCGAGGGCGTCGCCGTAGCGCAGATCGGCAAGGTGCCTTTTTCACTGATGCGCGACCTGGTCGATGACGTGATTACCGTCAACACCGATGAGATGTGTGCGGCGGTCAAGGATATCTTCGAGGATACCCGTGCCGTGTCAGAGACCTCGGGGGCGCTGTCGCTGGCCGGACTGAAGAAATATATCCAGGAGAGCGGCGCCCAGGATCAGACGCTGGTATGCATCAACTCTGGCGCCAACACCAACTTTGACCGCCTTCAGCATATTGCCGAACGGACCGAGCTGGGTGAACAGCGTGAGGCGATCCTGGCGGTGACGATTCCTGAGCGCCCAGGCAGTTTCAAGAAGTTCTGCCGTACCATCGGCAAGCGTATGGTGACCGAATTCAATTATCGCTACGCCGACGCCGACCAGGCCCATATCTTTGTCGGTGTGCAGGTCAAGCCCGGTGGTGAGGATCGCCAGGCGTTGATCGGCCGTCTGTTCGAGGCGGGTTATCCGGTCGAGGACCTCACCGACAACGAGCTGGCGAAGTTGCATATTCGCCATCTTGGCGGAGGTCGACCCCGCACCGAGTTTGTTGAAGAAGCCTATCGCTTCGAGTTCCCCGAGCGTCCCGGGGCACTGATGAATTTCCTGACCCACCTCCCCCAGGACTGGAACATTTCGCTGTTCCACTATCGCAATCATGGCGCGGCCTATGGTCGAGTGCTCGTCGGTATGCAGATCCCCAACGGCGATCGCAGTCATGTGGAAGAGCATTTCGATGCCATTGGCTATCGCTATTGGAAGGAAAGCGACAATCCCGCCTACCAACTGTTCATGGCATAGCGTTGGGGCATGGCTTCTTGGCATAGCGTTGGGGCGTGGCTTCTTGGCATCGCTTCAGGGCATCGCCAAGAGCCCCGTGCATGGCACTGTATCGGCCCTGTCAGCGCCACCGACACGGAATGAGTAACGGTGGCCAGCAGGGCCTTGTCGAAGGGGAATGCCGTCATCCGCGCATGTTATGACGGAGGACAGTGAATAGCGTGCCAAGACATCTTGGCAGTTGGGATCAAGCGGCGTATCCTGCGCGCGAGCGCTGACTTACTTGCTGGGCCAGAGCTGGTCTGTAGACGTGCGTCATGCCACTAGAGTGGTAATTGCCATGCATAAGTGCCCAGCCTATAGTCTGAGCTTGGGAAGCGCTGAATAAATCAGCCGAGCGGAATGAGGCGCAAGGCGCCCGCAGCGCAGAACCCGGAGCCTATGCGGTATAGGTGAGGAGTTCGAGCAGCGCGCAACGCAGCGAATCGTCTGCACAGGCATTTATGCAGTGTTTCCTTAGTTGCTTCGACCTATAACATCAAGACAATACGGCAGGCGGCCGTATATACGGAGTCAGGAATGAGACGCAAGCCCGATCTGATCATGTCACTGGTGCTGGTTTTCGGTCTGGGAGTCGTCGCCACCGGCTATGCCCAGGCGCTGGTCGGCGGCTGAAACCGACCAGAGGGAGAGATCTCCCGCGCCATTGAGCACGACATCGGCAGATATCGCGATCCGGCCGCCCACCATGGGCGGCCGGATGCGTTTCAGGACCTGAGCCGCGGCTGTTTCAGTGCGCAGGACGAATGACGCCTGCATCGCTGACGATGGCATCCAGGGGGACATCCCAGGAGGCGATCGGTAGGTGGTCCACTCGCTGTACATCATGGGCGAGCCCAATCAGGCGAGGCCTGGGGCCGCCGTTGTATTGCGCTGGATGGGCAAAGGCCAGGGTGCGGTCGTAGAAGCCCCCTCCCATGCCCATGCGCTGCCCTGACGAGTCAAAGCCGACCAGAGGCAGCAGGATGGCATCGAGAGCCCAGGCAGGCATACGGTGTGACGGATGCGCCCCGAAACGGCTGTCCGGCTCGTATATGCCGAAGCGATTGGTCACCATGGGGGTGCGGGCGTCGTAGCGAACGAACCACAGGCAGTTGGCCGCCAAGGGGCGCAGTACCGGGAGGTAGGCCTGGGCACGGCGGCGATGCAGCCAGCGAATGAGGGGCCGAGGATCGATTTCCCCGTCGTTGGGCAGGTAGAGCGCCACGTGTCGAGCGGTCAACAGCTCCGGCAGGCGACGCAGTCTCGCGACCAATGCCTGGCTCGCCGTCTGTTGCTGCTGCTGACTCAAGTCGCGGCGTCGGCGACGCAGCTCGCGTCGCAGCTCGCGTCGCAGCTCGGTGCGTGACAAGTGCCCGAGCGCTGTCTGAGCTTCGTGGTTGGAGCACAGATTCATCGTTCAAGGTTCCCCAGAATGCCGCTGTCGTTCTGGCCCTTGAACCCATAGGTTCAAGGTGGGTGGCCGCAGCCGAGCCGTCAGGCTTTCCGTCGCACGGACATGCACACGGGCCCGGCTAGCTATTGGCCCCCTGGGTACTGCTCATAGGCTCGAGGGACTATAACGACTGGCGCACACCCCAGGGAACAGCTCCATGCTAACAGACAGCGAGGCTGCTCCAAAGCGAAGATGCCAATGAGGGACAAGCGCCCAGTGCAAACCGTCGCTGGCGGGTGTGGTCCTTTAGTGTGTCTGAGTCACGTGCTTCGTGGCGTCTCAGTCACGTGATTCGCGGGCTGGGGCGGTGGCCAAGGCCTGCTCCAGTCGGGTGTTCAGCTCACTGAGACTGGCCTCACTGGCGCGCTTCTCGTCACGCAAGCCAAGTAGCTCATGGGCCAGGTTGAGTGCCGCCATGATCGCGATCTTCTCGCGATCCACCATCTTGCCGCGTGCGTGAATACCCTGCATAGCCTGGTCCAGGTAGCGCGCAGCGCGCTCAAGGCCCTCTTGCTCCTCTGGGGCGCAGGCAATGGTATAGGGGCGCTCCAGCAGCGTAATGTCGGTGGTATGCCGCGTGGTATCTGTCATGGGCCTGGCTCCGGAAGGGCCTCGGTCAACGCAGCGCCGAAGGGGCAGAATGCGTTACCATCAGGGGTATCGATTGCGAGTCACTATAAGAGAGCCGTCAGCGGGGGGTCAACGCGAGGCATCATGACCGCGGGACCTTCGTCGATAGCGTGGGGGTGCCAGGCGTTGCTGCGGTCCTCCCAGTCCCCTCCCCGATGCCGTCTCTTTCAGCGGAAATTGCTATGTCACTGATTAACGAACGCCAGGATTTTTCCACCATTGCCGATACCTTCCTGCTGCACGGCAGCATGCAGTCGCCGGCCTTTCTGGATGGCCGTCTGTGTGCCGAGCTGGGGCTCCACGATCTGACGGCGGAAGGCTGGTTGCAGCAGGTCTGTTTAACCCTGGGGGTCGACCAGCCCAAGGATGAAGCCAGCGCTGAACGTCTGCTGGGTTGGCGCCGCCAGACCCTGGATGCGCTGTCAGGCAGCGAGCTGAATTTTGAGCCGCTGCTGCCTGACGAGCTGTTTTCCCTGGCCGAGCGCGCGCAGGGCCTGAAGGAGTGGACGCTCGGTTTTCTTGAGGTCGTTGAGGATGCCGGTGAAGAACCGCGCAAGGCATGGTCGGCGGCGCTGGCGGAAGCCATCGACGACCTGGCAGGCCTGGCGGCCATCTACACCGATATCGATGACAGCGCGGAAAACGAAAACGACCTGTTCGCCTTGACCGAGCATGCGCGCATGGCGGCGATGTTGCTCTATACCGAACAGCATCCGGGCACGCCGCAAGTGGAAAAGGTCGACGAAGAGCCGCCGACCACCCATTGAGGCGCGCTCCCAGGTGGCGTTCTACCGCTGCCTGGGCACGCCCTGCCACGGACCAGGTGTCAGCGGGTGTCGCCTGCACCGTCCGTTTCCCCCCTCGCCGCGGCCTTTGCCCTGAGCGCCCAAGCGATAGCCGCGGCGGCTAGATCTCTCCGCTCTCCCCTGCTCGTTGTTGTTGCCGTTGTCTTTACGTCGCCTTGCTCGTCCGCTCACTGGTTGAGCGCCTTGCCCTGCTGCGCTCTCGCCTGGTCATGCCCTCTGCCGTCCAGTGAACCCCTTCTCGATACGCAACCTTCACTCTGACGCAGAGCCTGCTATGCTGCGTATTGCTGGTTATTTTGTTGTGATCGTGGTGCTAACGGTATCGAAAATAGAGGAAACCGCCGACAGCTTGGATCTCGTGTCCTAGCGCGCCCACGCGACATGCGACGCCGTCAGCGGCCATTCTCTGCTGCTGTCGGCAGCACCGAGACGCCACTGGTCGATGCTGTCACTGTCCCCATTTGCTGGTGTGACGGTCAGGCAATGCTGCTGTTTATTGCTGGCAGCCAACGTAGAGGGTCACGTCAGGTGGCCTAGGCAGTTGATCGAGACCGACCGGAAAGGACGCTGAGGGCGCTTGGCCGGCAAGGTGACCCCGGCAGGACCTTGTGTCTGGCAGGGGGAATCAGCGATGCCAGGAGCGACTTTTTGGCTACTAGCTGCTGGCTTTATTGTTACACAATGTGGTTATTTTCTGATCGCCTTATCGTGTTCAGAAAGCTTATTACGTAAAATATTTACAGGATTACAGTATGACCGAAGGTCGTCCCCAGAATCAGGCGGCACCCCAGGCGGTAGCTGCTGCCGATGCGCAAGACAACGCCCAGGCTGGTGCGGATACCGGAGGTGATGCCCCCGGCCAAATGGCGAGCGCCAGTGCGCCTTTGGGGGTGGCACGCGAGGAGGTGTCGGCCGGCGTTGAGCAGGTGGATGTCGCGATTATTGGTGGCGGACTGGTCGGCGCCAGCCTGGGCGTCGCACTGTCGCGGTTGATCCACGATCGTGGCTTGCGGGTAGCCGTCATCGAAGCCTCGCCAATGTCCGCTGCGACGGCCCCAGCCAGTGACTGGCAGCCCAGCTTCGATGCCCGGGCAAGCGCTATCGCGGCAGGGACCGCGGCGCACTTCGAGACCTTGGGTGTGTGGTCGGCCATGGCCCCCCAGGCGAGCCCCATCTCATTGATTCATGTCAGTGAGAAAGGGCGATTGGGGGCGACACGGCTGCGTGCGCATGAAATGGGCGTCGATGCCTTGGGCTATGTGATCCCTAATGCGTGGATGGGGCAGGTGTTGCATCACCGCCTCGCTGAGCTGCCGTTGGACTGGCACTGTCCCGCAACGGTCGAGCACATCTCTGCCTGTGCTGGCGGACACCGACTGGTGCTGTCATCAGGTCGTACCTTGCAGGCAGGCCTTACGGTCATGGCTGACGGCGGTCGATCAGGCTTGAAAGAGGCGCTGGGCATCGAAAGTGATGCCACCCCCTACGAGCAGGTTGCGCTGATCGCCAATGTGGCGGTATCCCGGCCCCATGGGGGCGTCGCCTATGAGCGCTTCACCCGCGAAGGGCCGATGGCACTGCTGCCTTTGCCCGGGCAGTCGATGGAGCTGGTGTGGACCCATGCCAGGGAAAGCGAGCAGCGTCGTCTGGCGCTGTCTGACCGGGGCTTTCTCGACGAGCTGCAGCGGGCTTTCGGCGACCGCGCTGGTGCCTTCGTCAAGGTGGGCAAGCGACACGTCTACCCGCTGTCACTGGTGACCGCACGTGAGACGACTCGGCCTGGCCTGGCGGTGATGGGAAATGCCGCCCATGCCCTCCACCCGGTCGCGGGACAGGGCTTCAATCTCGCCCTGCGAGGCGTGATGGACCTGGTCGAGGCGATTGACCGAGGGCTGGAAGATGGCCATGCCCCGGGAAGCAGTGACACCTTGTCGGCCTTCGAACGGAGGCGCCAGGCGGACCAGCGTAATGTGGTGCGCTTCAGTGACGGACTGATCCGACTGTTTGGCATCGACCAGCCGCTGCTGTCCCATGCTCGTGCGGCAGGCCTGATCGGGCTCAACCTGAGTGGCCCGCTGCGCGGGACATTGACCAGGCGAGCGATGGGGATAGAGCGTTAGGGCATAACTGCCTGCGCCGATGATTCGCTGCGTTGCGGGTGCCTAGTGGCGCTCGGCTGATGTATTTGGCGCTCCCTCAGGGAAACGCGGCATCTCCATCAGGAGGATGAGACAGCAAGGCGGCGAGCGAAGCCAGGGGCATGGCGGTACACTGTGCCTGCCAGCGCGATGGCGTCAGGCAATGGTTCAGCATTCGAGAACAGGCGGGGGCTAAGGTGAGCGAGCAAGATCAACACGCGGCCAGTGCGACGGCGCCAGAAGCCTATGATGTCGTGGTGTCGGGCATCGGCATGGTCGGTGCGGTTCTAGCCGTACTGCTGGGACGCGCCGGCTGGTCGGTGGCGATGGTCGATCCACGCCCTGGCCCTCTTGACCGGCAGAGGCTGCCGCTGGCGTCGCCTGCCCCTCGGGTAAGCGCCTTGACGCCTGTATCCCAGCGGCTGCTTCAGGTGATTGGTGCGTGGACGGATATTACATCACGGCGCGTAACGCCCTACACCGGCATGCAGGTGTGGGATGCCGAGGGCTCCGGCGAGATTCGTTTTCGCGCCGACCAGGCGGGGGTTTCGGTACTGGGCCACATCGTCGAGAACGACCTGGTGCTGGCCTCACTGGAAGCTTGCCTGGACGCGCTGCCGCAGATCAGTCGCTTTTATGGCCAGCGAATCGTCAGTCTGGCCGGTAGTGATGATATGCGTGAGGTGGGCCTGGAGGATGGCAGAACGCTGTCGGCGCCGCTGGTGGTTGGTGCGGATGGGGCGCGATCACCACTACGCGAGTTGGCGGGGATTGAGGTCAGCCAACATGACACAGGACATCAGGCAGTGGTCACCACCGTTAGGACCGAGCGTCAGCATGGCGCGGTAGCGCGCCAGGCGTTTCTGCCCAGCGGACCCTTGGCCTTTCTGCCGCTGACGGTCGACGGCGACAGCCACTATTGCTCGATCGTCTGGTCGACCTCTCCTGAGCATGCGCAGCAGCTGTGTGAGATGCCGTCCGAGGCGTTGGGACAGGCCATGGGGACTGCCGTGGATCACTGCCTTGGCGCGGTCGAGGTCCTCGACCAGGCGATCCGTTTTCCGCTGAGCCAGCGTCACGCTGAGCGCTACCACCAGCCAGGCCTGGCGCTGGTCGGTGATGCTGCCCATAGCATTCACCCGTTGGCCGGTCAGGGGGTCAATCTGGGCTTTCTGGATGCGGCAGTGCTGGCCGAGGAATTGCTGGAGGGCCGCCGCCGAGGCGTGTCTCCGGGCAACATTCGCCTGCTGGCGCGCTACGAGCGCCGCAGGCGCGGTGACAACAGCATGATGCTGGTGATGATGGATGGCTTCAGACGGCTCTTCGGAAGCCGCCACCCCGGTATTACCCTGCTGCGCAACCTGGGCTTGTCTGGCGTCGATCGAGTGTCGCTGCTCAAGCGACTGATCATGCAGCAGGCAACCGGGTCGCGCGGGCGCCTGCCGGCGTCGTGTCGCTGATGACAGTCCGCACCGGTCGGCAGGCGTTATTGCCTAGGTGATGGCTCTGGTGATGGCTCTGGTGATGGCTCTGGTGATGGCCCAGGAGACGGTGGCCAGGATGACCTGGCCACCTGTGTCTTACTGAGGAGTGCGCTGGCTGATGACGTTCAGCGCCTTGAGCAGGTTCAGGGCCTCGCCGAGCTGATAGTCTCCAGCCAGTCTGTCGCTCTGGTCGCTCCTGTCACGCTGGCTATCCTCGCCCAGGTGCCCTTGCAGGTCGGCTTCACGAATCCTCAAGCCGCTGCTTTCCGCGACCTCGAGTCGGCCCCGCACGACTTCCACATCGGGCTCGATGCCCTGGGCCTGAATCGAGCGCCCGTTGGGGGTGTAGTAGAGCGCCGTGGTCAGCTTCAGCCCTTCTCCATTGCCGAGGGGCAGGATCTGCTGCACCGATCCCTTGCCGAAGCTCTCGGTGCCCATTACCACGCCGCGACGCTGGTCCTGCAGCGCGCCTGCCACGATCTCGGCGGCGGATGCGCTGCCACCGTTGATCAGGATGACCAGAGGCACGTCGGGCGCCACGGTGCGACGAGTGGCGGAGAAGCTCATGTCGCTGTCGGCCAAGCGCCCTTCGGTATAGACGATCAGGCCTCTGTCGAGGAAGGCGTCGGCCACGTCCACCGCCGATTGCAGAACGCCTCCAGGGTTATTGCGCAGGTCCAGCACGATACCCGACTGGGCGCCCTCGTCACGCAGCTCGGCCAGGGCATCTTCGACCTGCTCACCGGTGCGCGACTGGAACTGGCTGATGCGCAGATAGCCATATCCGGGCTCCAGCACGTCGCTCTTCACGCTGTCGGTGCGGATGATCTCACGAGACAGGGTGACTTCCCTTGGGGCTCCGTCGCCGGCACCCACCACGGTGAGGCGGATGTCGGTACCTGGGTCGCCGCGCATCATGTCCACGGCTTCCTGCAGCGTCAGGCGGTCCGTCGGGGTGTCATCAATGCGCAGGATGGCATCGCGTGCCTCCAGGCCAGCCCGCTGGGCCGGCGTATCATCGATCGGTGTGATGACCGTGAGCTGGCCGTCGTCGAGCCCGACCTCGATGCCGATGCCGCCGAATTCGCCCTGGGTGGTCTCGCGCAGGTTGCGGAAGGCGTCCTCGTCCAGATAACTGGAATGCGGGTCGAGCTCGGACAACATGCCGCGCATGGCATTCTTGAGCAGGGTGGCATCGTCGACTTCCTCGACATAGCCACGCTTGATCCGCTCGAAGACCTCCGAGAAGGCCTGTATTTCGTTGATCGGCAGCGCATCGTCGGCGCTGCTGGTCTGGGCCAGACTGGTGCCGGGCCAGGCCAGCAGGGCGGTGAGGCACCACGCCAGGCCGAGCCCGGTGACGGTCGCAGGGCGCGAGGGGCGATGTGCGGCTCGGTGTTGGAACATGCGGTCTCCGCTCGACGTAGGGGCAAGGTTCAAGCATAGCCCCAGGCAGGTGGTATGGAAATGGCAGGGATCAGCGCCGCGCGATCCAGCCGCTGGGGTCAATCGGGCTGCCGCGTCGGCGGACCTCGAAGTACAGTCCGGGGGCGTCCCGGCCGCCGCTGAGGCCAACGCGGCCAAGCACCTGGCCGCGCTCGACCCGGCTGCCGACGCTCGTCTCGAACTGCTGCAGGTGGGCATAGAGCGTCATTACCTGATCGCCGTGATCGATGATCAACAGATTGCCAAAGCCGCGCATCCAGTCGGCAAACACCACGCGCCCGGCATGCACTGCCTCGACAGCGGTGCCCGAGGCTGCCTGGATCAGGATGCCATTGCGGTGGACGCCACGGGACTGGTGAAAACGGCTCAACATCATGCCCTGTACCGGCCATGGCAGATCGCCGCGAGTGCGCTCGATGGCGGTAGACGGGGGCGGTCGCTCCAGCCGGGTCATGGCCTCCTGTACGTCGCGCAGCACGCGTTCGGCGTGGGCCCTGTCCTGGTCGAGCGCTGCCAGGCGCGAGGCTTCGGTGTCATAACGCTGGTCCAGCTCGTTCACCAGGGCCTGGCGTTCCTGGCTCTGGCGGGCCAGGGACTGGCTGCGGGCTTCAACATCGGCCCTGAGCGCTGCAAGGCGCTGCGTGCGCTGCTCCAGCGCGTCCCGGTTCTCGTCCAGGCGTCGGTTGAGCTGTGCCAGCAGATCCAGTCGCTGGTTGCGTGCCTCGGCCAGATGGTTGAGGTAGGCCTGCAGGCGGTCGAGCCGGGCAGGGTCGTCCTGATTCAGCAGCAGCTTCAGCTGTGGGGTGGTTCCCATGCGGTACAGCGCGTCCAATTGGCGAGCCAGGGCGGCCTGCTGCTGTTCGCGTTCCGCCTCCATCAGCTCTCGGCGTCTTTCCAGCTCGGCCATTTCCTGGTCGATATCCCGGCGCTCGGCCTGCAGCTCATCCAGCTGTCGGTGGGTGTCGGCCAGGGCGGTTTCCACCTCACGCAGGTCAGCGCTGGCATCGTCGCGAGCGCTATCGGTGCTGGCCAGGCGCCGATTGGCCTCCTTAATGCGCTCACCGATGGCGTCCAGGGTGGCCTGGGCCTCGCGCTCATCGGGGCTGGCGAAGGCAGCGGGCAAGGAGGCCACCGTCATCCCGGTCAGCGGGGTAGGCAGACCGCCCAGCCACAGGGCGGCGGCAAGCAGAAACGTGCCGCAGCGGCCATGAGGCGTGCTTGCGAGGCCATGACGCCGCCTCGTGGGAGACGGCGTCATGGCTGAGCGTGCAAGGGCGGCGGGTCGGCCTTGACGAAAGGGTACGAAGAAGCGTCTCACGACAGTTCGATCAGCACCTCGCCGGTCATTTCCTCAGGCACGGTTTCGTTCATCATCGTCAGCAGGGTGGGAGCAAGATCGCACAGGCGCCCGTCATCCTTGAGCCGGGCATCGCGGCTGCCGACATACACCAGTGGCACCGGGAAGGTGGTGTGGGCGGTCTGCGGGTTGCCTGTCTGCGGATGCACCATCTGTTCGGCGTTGCCGTGGTCGGCGGTGATCAGACAGGCACCCCCCGCTCTTTCGATCGCCTCGACCACACGGCCTACGCACTTGTCCACTGCCTCGATGGCGGCCTTGGCGGCGTTGAAGTCGCCGGTGTGGCCGACCATGTCGCCGTTGGCGTAGTTGCAGATGATCAGGTCATAGCTGCCGCCATCGATGGCCTCGACCAGGGTGTCGGTCAGCTCAAAGGCGCTCATCTCGGGCTTTTCGTCGTAGGTCTTGACGTCCTGGGGGGAAGGAATCAGGGCGCGCTTCTCACCTTCGAATTCCTGCTCGCGGCCGCCGGAGAAGAAAAACGTCACGTGGGCGTACTTTTCGGTCTCGGCGATACGCAGCTGGGTCTTGCCGCGACGCTCCATCACCTCACCCAGGGTGTTGGTCAGGTCTGCGGGCGGGAAGGCCGAGGGAGCGGGAATGTCTGCCGCGTACTGGGTCAGCATGACCAGACCATCGGCGGCCAGCGTCGGCCGTGCTTGACGGTTGAAGCCGTCGAAGTCCTCGAGCACAAAGGCGCGGGTGAGTTCGCGGGCGCGATCGGCGCGGAAATTGAGGAACAGCAGGGCGTCACCATCGTTGACGGTGACGGCCTCGCCGTTGGGCCGCACGCTGGTAGCGGCCACAAACTCGTCGGTTTCACCACGTTCGTAGGCGGCGGCGAGACCCGCTTCGGCACTTTCGGCCTGCTGCTCGCCGTGGCCTTCGGTAATCAGGCGGTAGGCCTTTTCCACTCGCTCCCAGCGGTTGTCACGGTCCATCGCGAAGTAGCGACCGATGATCGACGCCACATAGCCGTTATCTTTGCCCACCAGCTCAGCGAGCTTGGCGTTGGCACGCTCGATCGACGCCTGGGCGCTCTTGGGCGCTGTGTCGCGGCCGTCCAGGAACCCGTGCAGGTAGATGCGGGTGGCGCCGCGGCGGGCGGCCATCTCGGCGATGGCCAGCAGGTGGTCCTCGTGGCTATGTACGCCACCAGGGGAAAGTAGACCCAGCAGATGGACGGCCTTGCCGGCACTGACGGCAGCGTCGATCGGTGCGGTCAGAACGACATTGTGGTCGATCTCACCGTCCTCGATGGCCTTGGTGATGCGGGTAAAGTCCTGATAGACGATACGCCCGGCACCCAGGTTCATATGGCCGACCTCTGAGTTACCCATCTGGCCGTCCGGCAGGCCCACATGGCGCCCGTCGGTATGGATCAGCGTGTGGGGACGCTCCTTCCACAGGCGGTCCATATGAGGAGTGTCGGCGGCGGCAACGGCATTGGACGCGGTATCTTCGTTGTGTCCGTAGCCGTCGAGAATGATCAGCGCCACCGGGCGCGGTGCGGTCGCAGTGTCCGTCATGAGGAATAGCCTCTAGCTCAAGGTGACCTCGCCCGGCATCCTTCTCTGTGGTCATCGCGGTGGATGACGGGGGATGTCCTGGGGTGTCGTGAATTAACGCTGGTGCCTGGCGTTGCGGGAAGCGTGCAGCATGGCATGCCAAACGTCGCTGACGGGCTTATGGCGTAGGCGAACGGGCTCGCGACACGAACTTCCTTGCGGCATCATATCGCACGCTGGCGTCAAGCGTCATTGCCCCGAGGGGGCACTGACCGCGAGGCATCAGCGCTGAGTCGTGTATACTGGCCGCCCCGCGGCGGTCAGGGGAGACGCAGGCTATGCTGGCGTGCTTCCCTGGCGGTGATCGAGCGCTTCGCAGGTGGTGTCTGACCCCGCGCCTTGATCCTGCGCCCCAGGCCTTCACCATCTTTGCATCCGACAAGAGTTAGCCGAGCCCATGATCGATCAGCTGTTCGAATTTGTGCAGAACCATCCGCTGCTGGTGGCGGCCTTCCTGGCCGTGCTGACGGCCTGGCTGCTGTATGAGCTGCGCAATGCCAATGCCGGTGGCGTCACGACCAGTGAGGCCACTCAGATGGTCAACCGCGAGGACGCCGTGATCCTCGACGTGCGCGACAAGAACGACTTCAAGGCAGGGCATATTGCCGGTGCGCGCAATATCCCCCAGAGCAACCTCGACAATCGCCTTAACGAGCTCGACAAGGTCAAGTCATCGCCCATCGTGGTGGTGTGCAAGCATGGCCAGAGCTCTGGTGCCGTAGCGGCCAAGCTGAAAAAAGCCGGTTTCGAGCGTGTGTTCAAGCTCAAGGGTGGCATGACCCAGTGGCAGACCGATAACCTGCCCATCGTCAAGAAATGATCGCCCGCACTGATTTCTGATTACCCGTTTCAAGGATTTTTACCATGGCAGATGACAACAACCAGAACGCCGGTGCCCAGGCCGCCGGTCAGCAGGATCAGGAAAAGCCGCAGGTGCAGTTTTCTCTGCAGCGCATCTACGTGAAGGACATCTCCTTCGAAGCGCCCAACTCCCCGGGCGTCTTTGGCCAGCCGTTCAAGCCGAAAGTCGGACTGGATCTGGATACGCGCAGCGCCAAGGTCAGCGAGGGTCTGTACGAGGTGGTGATCAAGGTGACCGCCCAGGTGACCCACAGCGAGAGCGGCACCACCTGCTTCCTCGCCGAGATCGAGCAGGCTGGCCTGTTCCGCATCACGGGTATCGAAGGCGACCAGCTGGACCACACCCTGGGTGCTTTCTGCCCCAATGTGCTGTTCCCGTATGCTCGCGAGTGTGTTGACAGCCTGGTCAACCGCGGTGGTTTCCCGCCGCTGATGCTGGCGCCGGTCAACTTCGAAGCACTGTACGCCCAGAAGAAGCGTCGCGAAGCCGAGCAGCAAGGTGCGGCTCAGGGCGAACAGGCGCCGACCGCTCACTGATGAGCGATATCGCCTTCCGGGGCCCCCGCATTCACGTCGCCGCCGCGCTTGTCGCTGGCGGCGACGTCGTTCTGCCCGAAGGAGCCGCGCGACATGTGGGGCGCGTACTGCGGCTCAAGCCTGGCGATTCGCTGGTACTGTTCGATGGCCAAGGCCAGGAGGCTTGCGCCAGCATCGCTGAGGCCGACCGAAAGAAAGTAAGCGTTCACATACGTGAGGTAAGAGACGGTAGCGGCGAGTCGCCCCTGTCGGTTCACCTTGGCCAGGCGATCTCCAAGGGGGATCGGATGGATTACGCCATCCAGAAGGCGGTCGAGCTTGGAGCAGCGGCGATCACGCCGCTGTACACCGAGCACGGTGACGTGCGTCTGAAGGGGGAGCGCGAGGCCAAGAAGCTGGCGCATTGGCAAGCCGTGGCGGTCAGTGCCTGTGAGCAGTGCGGGCGGGCCACGGTGCCCCCGGTACATGAGCCTCAGACGCTGGAGCACTGGCTTGGCCAGCGCGATGAGCTGCTGAAACTGGTGCTGCACCCCGGTACGCCTGGGGTACTCGATCGCGTTGACGCCGTCGACCGCGCCTGCGTGCTGATCGGCCCGGAAGGCGGCCTGTCCCTCGCCGAGGTTGAGGCGGCGAGCGCCAAGGGGTTCGCTGCCCTGACCCTGGGGCCACGCATCCTGCGTACCGAAACCGCCCCGGTGGTAGCATTGACCCTTCTTCAATCAAGGCTTGGGGATATGTGAGCGCTTGCTGACTTTTCAGCTTGACGCTTGTCAGCAAGCCCGGCCAATGCGCCGGGCTTGCTCGTTGTGGGCCTGTACCGTGTTGGAGGCCGCTTACGCCTCTTGCCCCAGCTTCGCCCGGGTGGTGCGGTAGACGCTGTCCAGGTGGGCCAGCATGGCGCGCTCGGCGGCGTCGGGGTCGCGACGCTTCAAGGCGTCGAGTATGTGGCAGTGCTCCCGGTAGCTGCGTTCGATGGCGCCGGGTTCGATCATCACCTGGCGACGCACATTGAGGCCGTAGGCGTAGAGTTCCTCGCTGTAGCCGGCGAGGATCTCGTTGCGGGCGTACTCCGAGATCAGCTTGTGAAAGTTCTGGTCCGATAGCTGGAAAGGCACCGGTGAATCGAACATGTCGGCCTGGGCGTGCAGCAGGCGCTCAAGGCGCATGAGGCCATCGTCGTCGATATTCATGGCGGCCTTGCGGGCAATCGCTGCCTCCACCACGATACGGCTTTCAAACACGCTGTCGACATCATGACGGTTGACAGCATGCCCCTCATCGAACCCGTGCTGGCGCCGATAGGCCTCCAGGTCCCGGTCGGTGGCACACACTCGCGTCTTGGCGCCGTGGGAGACGCTGATCAGGCCATAGCCGCTGACCAGCGACATGGCGCCGCGCACGGTTTCACGGCTGACCCCGAACAGCTGCGCCAGGTCTCGCTCACTTGGCATCACATCGCCGTCTCGCAGCAGGCCGTCCAGGATCATACCCACCAGCTTGTCCGCCAGGATGTCTTTTTTTGTCTTGTTCTTCAGGGTCTTCTCGAAGGCAAAGGCCGAGCTTTCCATGGCGTGGTCCCTCTCATGCGTCGACGTCGTCCGGCAACCTCCAGCGCGGTATCCGCCGTCGGCTCTGTCGTTCGTTTCGGTAGTGGATGGTGCCGCGATGGCATGGCTGTCGTCGGGCTGGCGCGGGTCTCGCGCTTTCCACGGCTTTCTGGTCTGCATGTTAGACCAGATCAATCTTGACGGAAACGTATCTCTTGTTCGTGGCGACTATCTGCTAGACAAAGGTCTAGTTTTACGCCAAAGCGGTTGACTGGTCTGGAACGTCACGCCTAGATTCCGTTTCAACTGGTCTGGTAATCCAACCACTAGACCAGATGGCAGCGGAGCCTCGCCATGGCGGGGGCCAGCAGGCGACTCCAGCGGCCATGACCGGCACTCCCAATAACAATCATATCGACATAACAACGATACCAACGCTCAGGAGCATCCCATGAACAAGTGCACGCTCGCTCTCTCCGCTCTCTCCGCTCTGACGCTGGCCCTGGCGTCCACCGTTGCCCAGGCTGACAAGATCGTCTTCGCCATCGGTGGCGCGCCCGGCAGCTTGCAAGGCCAGACCTCCCAGTACTTCGCCGACGCGCTGCAGGAGCGCCTGGGCGACGCCCACCAGGTGGAGTACTACCACAGCGGTCAGATCGGCGATGAACGCCAACTGATCCAGAAGCTGCGTCTTGGTACCGTCGACCTGGCCGCCATCTCATCGATCATGTCGTCGGTGGCGCCGAGCTTCGCGCTGTTCGATCTGCCGTTTCTGGTCAAGGATCGCCAGCACCTGGTGGCCGTGGATCAAGACATCGTCATGACCGACCTGGCCGAGGATGCTCGTGAGCAGGGGCTTGAGATCGTGTCGACCTGGGAGAACGGGTTTCGCCAGATCACCAACAATGAGCGTCCGGTCAATGTGCCGGAGGACCTGGATGGCCTGAAGCTGCGTACCCCCCAGAGCGAGTGGCGTACCCGCATGTTCGAGACCTGGGGGGCCAATCCCACGCCGATGGCCTTCTCCGAGGTATTCGTGGCGCTGCAGACCGGCGTCGTCGATGGTCAGGAGAACCCGCTGTCCAATATCGACGGCGCCAAGTTCCAGGAAGTACAGGACTATCTGTCGCTGTCCAACCACGTCTATTCGCCGATCTGGCTGACCGCCGGCAAGGGCGGCTGGGAAAAACTGCCGGAGGACGTGCGCAGCGCCATCCAGGAGGTGGCCGTGGAAACCCAGGGGTGGGCGCTGGCCAAGGGTGAAGCGCTGGACGGCGAGCTGGTGTCGGTGCTGGAGGAGGCCGGCATGCAGGTCAATATGGTCGACCGCGGCGCTTTCGTGGAAGCCAGTACACCGGTCTATGAAGCCTTTGCCAGTCAGGTGGACGGCGGCCAGGCGCTGATCGATCGGGCGCTGGGCCTGGCCGGCGAATAACCGGCCGGGTGCCACCAGGGACGTCGCCATGGCATCCCTGGTGGCTACTGTCCTTTCTCTGTTGTTGCTATACCCGCTGCCCATATATCCCTGCTGGAGATCGAGACCATGACGCCGCTCGACACGGCACGCCTGTGGCTGGAACGCCTGCTGGAGTGCTTCACCGTCACCTTGCTGCTGACACTGACGACCATCGTGCTGGTCGCCGTGGCACTGCGTACCTTTGGCGGCAATCTGCCCTGGTACGACGAGGTGGCCTCCATCAACCTGGCCTGGTTGAGCTTTTACGGCGCCTGTCTGGCCGCGCTCAAGCGTGCCCACATGGGCTTTCCCGGTCTCGTCGCCAAGGCCAGCCCTGGCCTTCGCAGCAGTCTGTTTGTGCTTTCCGAGATCATCGTTGTCGGCTTCTTTCTGGCGGTGGGCTACTACGGCTACCTGGTGCTGCCGATCCTGGCCTGGGACAGCCTGGTGGCGTTGCCGGCGATCGGGCTGGATGTGACCCAGTCGGTGATTCCGATCAGCGCGGCGCTGTTCATCCTGTGTGAACTGCTGAGCCTACCGGTGGCGTGGAACAAGGTGCGTGCCGGTATCGACAGCGAAGAGGAAGCCATCGAAGAGGCGATCCGCATCGCCGAGCAAGACTTGAAGGAGCACCGCTCATGACGCTTTTGATCGTGATCGCCGCGCTGTTCGCGCTGGTACTGATCAATGTGCCCATCGCGGTGGCCATCGGCACCGTGGGCGTGGTCGGGGTGGCCGTCTTCATGGGCGTCGATTCCCTGGTCAATGTGCCATTGACGCTGTTCAACGGCGCCACCAAGTTTCCGCTGATCGCCATTCCGCTGTTTATCTTTGCCGGCGCCCTGATGAATACCTCCGGCATCTCGCTGCGCCTGATCAACCTGGTCTCCGCCATGGTCGGCTTCGTCCGTGGCGGCCTGGCCATGGTCAACGTCGGGGTGTCGATGTTCTTCGCCGAAATTTCGGGGTCCGCCGTGGCTGACGTGGCGGCCACCGGTTCGGTGTTGATTCCCGAGATGAAGCGGCGCAAGTACAACGCCAACTTCTCTGCGGCCATCACCTCATCCTCGGCGTCGCTGGCGATCATCATTCCGCCGTCGCTGTCGATGATCCTGTACGGCGCCATCGCCGACACCTCCATCGTCAAGCTGTTCGTGGCCGGCATCATTCCCGGCATCCTGGGCGGCGTCGGTCTGGCCATGGCCTGCTACTACTACGCGGTGAAGTACGACCTGCCCCGCGAAGAGGCGTTTTCGCTGTCGCGCCTGGGCAAGGCGTTCAAGGAAGCCTTCTGGGCACTGACCCTGCCGGTGATCATCCTCGGCGGCATCTTCGGCGGCTTTGTCACCGCCACCGAGGGAGCAGGTATCGCGGTGCTGGCCGCGCTGGTCATCGGTGGCCTGGTCTACCGCGAGCTCAATCTCAAGATTCTCTACCGCGCGGTGATCGAAGGCGTGATCCAGACCGCGGTGGTGATGCTGCTGGTGGCGACCTCCGCGGTGCTGGGGCTTTTTCTCACTGAAATGCAGCTGCCCCAGGAGCTGGCGCGCCAGATTACCGCTATCACCAGCGACCCGGTGGCGGTACTGGCGTTGCTCAACATCCTGCTGCTGCTGCTCGGCATGTTCCTGCACGGGGCCGCCGCGATCATTCTGGTGGTGCCCATCGTGATGCCGCTGGTCCAGCAGATCGGCATCGACCCGATTCACTTCGGCCTGATCCTGACGCTCAACCTGGCCATCGGCCAGCAGACGCCGCCGGTGGCCTCGGTGCTGGCGACCTCCTGCTCGATCGCCAAGACCGACATGTGGGAGGTGACCAAGGTCAACCTGCCGATGATCTTCGTGCTGTTCGTGGTGCTGATGCTGGTCACCTACGTGCCGGCGATCCCCATGAGCCTGGTCCATGCCTTCTACGGCTGACGCTTTCGAACTTCCGCCTCACTGGCGCTACAGACAATCGAACAAGGAATAACGACATGACCCAGAAGACTCCCCTGATCGCGCTGACCCTCGGTGACCCTGGCGGTATCGGCCCGGAACTGGTGGCCAAGCTGTTGGCCGAGGGCGAGGCCACCCAAGGCTGCCATACCGTGCTGATTGGCGACCGCTGGCTATGGCAGGAAGGCCAGCGCGTGGCTGGGGTGAACCTCGAACTTCCCGAGGTGGAGAGCTTCAAGGAGGCCCGCGATCACAGTGGTCCGGTATTTCTTGAGATGGACACGGTGTCGCCTGACCAGACCGCCTACGCCGAGGCCAACGCCGCGGGTGGCGCCTCGGTGCTGGCGGTGCTGAGTCGCTGCATCGAGGCCCACAAGGCCGGCGAGGTCGACGGTATCTGCTTTGCGCCGCTCAACAAGTACGCCATGAAGCTCGGCGGCCTGGGCCACGAGGACGAGCTGCACTGGTTCGTCGAGAAGCTGGGTGTGACCACCTTCTTCAGTGAGTTCAATACCCTGGGAACGCTTTGGACCTCGCGTATCTCGTCCCATGTGCCACTCAAGGACGCCCACACCTACATCACCGAAGAACGCATCGTCGCCGCGGCCACCCTGATTCACGACACCCTGAAAAAGGCCGGCTTCGACGCGCCCAGGGTCGCAGTGGCGGGCTTCAATCCCCATGCCGGCGAAGGCGGCACCTGTGGACGTGAAGAGATCGACATCATCGCCCCGGCGGTGGAGGCATGCGTCGCCAAGGGCTACCCCATCGTGGGGCCTTTCCCTGCTGACACGGTGTTTCTCAAGGCCCGTGATGGCGAGCTGGACGCGGTAGTCACCATGTACCACGACCAGGGCCAGATCGCGATCAAGATGCTGGGCTTCGATCGTGGCGTGACCATCCTCGGTGGCCTGCCGGTGCCGGTAGGGTCGCCGGCCCATGGCACCGCCTTCGATATCGCGGGCCAGGGCAAGGCCAACCTGACCCCGACTCGTAACGCCTTCAACCTGGTCAAGGCCATGTGCCTCAACTGATCGACGGCTTCTCTATTTACCAGCCCTTTTAACCAGCCCTATGAACCAGCCCTTTTAACCAGCCCCGGCCATCGGCCTTGGCGGCAACTCTTGCCGATAGCGGTGATGGCGATACGAGTATCGGCAGCTTGGGCGGCATGACAAGAATGCGACAGGAACCGACATGAAGATCACAAACGTACGTACCCGAGTCTTTGAGTGGAACGGCCATACGGTAGCGCCCCAGGCGCACTTCTGCTCCAACGCCATGGACGAGCTGTGGGACAAGGGCGACTCCATGGGGACCTTCCGTTTCCACGGCTGGACTACGGTGGAGGTCGAGACCGACGCTGGCCTCGTTGGCCTCGGCAATGTGGCCCTGGCACCCCGCATCGCCAAGGCGATCATCGATCAATATCTGGCGCCGCTGGTGATTGGCCAGGACCCCTTCGACTACGAGTACCTGTGGCAGCGCATGTATCGCTCGACCCATGCCTGGGGTCGTCGTGGCATCGGTATGGCGGCGATTTCCGGCGTCGATATCGCCATCTGGGACCTGATGGGCAAGGCGGTCGGTAAGCCGGTGTTCAAGCTGCTCGGCGGACGCACCAAGGAAAAGATTCCCTGTTACGCCTCCAAGCTCTATCGCACTGACCTCAATGAGATGCAGCGTGAGGCCCAGTCCTATCTGGACCAGGGCTTCAAGGCCATGAAGATGCGCTTTGGCTATGGCCCGAAGGACGGCCCGGAAGGCGTTCGCGAAAACCTCAAGAGCGTCGCTGCGGTGCGCGAGGTCATCGGCGACGACATCGATCTGATGCTCGAGTGCTATATGGGCTGGAACCTGGAGTATGCCAAGCGCATCCTGCCCAAGCTCGAGCGCTTCGAGCCGCGCTGGCTCGAGGAGCCGGTGCTGGCAGATGACATCGACGGCTACGCCGAACTCAATGCATTGACCAGCATTCCGATCTCCGGTGGCGAGCATGAGTTCAACCACTACGGTTTCCGCCAGCTGCTGGAGAAGCGCGCCGTATCGGTGGTGCAGTACGACACCAACCGGGTCGGGGGCATCACCGCCGCGCGCAAGATCAACGCCATCGCCGAGTCCTTCAGCGTGCCGGTCATCCCCCATGCCGGCCAGATGCACAACTACCATCTGACCATGTCGACATTGGCGTCTCCGATGTCAGAGTTCTTCCCGGTGCATGACGTCGAAATCGGCAATGAACTGTTCTATTACCTGTTCAAGGGTGACCCCGAACCGGTCAATGGCTTCCTCGATCTGGATGACGACCTGCCTGGTCTGGGGCTCGAGCTCAACGAACAGTACTTCGACCAGTTCACCATCATCGAGTGAGACGACCATGCGTGTGATCCAGTATGAAGAGCAGGGTCGCCTGCGCGCTGCGCTGGTCGATAGCCCTGAGCGGGTCACCCCCATCGATATCGATGGGGGGGTCTATGCCCTGGCCTTGCAGGCCATCGCCACGGGGACGTCTCTCGCCCGCGTGATCGAGGCACGCCTGGAGACGGGCAGCGTCGACTACCAGGCACTGGTCGACGAAGGACGCTTGCGGCCGCCGCTGACCCATCCGGACCCGGCCCACTGTCTGGTGACCGGTACCGGCCTGACCCACCTGGGCAGCGCCGATACCCGCAGCGCCATGCATGCCAAGATCGAGGGTGCCAGCGAAGCCGAGCTGACCGATTCCATGCGCATGTTCCAGATGGGGGTCGAAGGCGGCAAGCCTGGCCCGGGTGAGAGCGGCGCCCAGCCCGAGTGGTTCTACAAGGGGGACGGGCGCTGGGTGGTGGCCCCGGAGGCCACGCTGACGTCACCGGCCTTTGCCGAGGACGCCGGTGAGGAGCCGGAGCTGGTCGGGCTTTACGTCAACGGCCCCGACGGGCGCCCCTACCGGGTCGGCTTCGCCATCGGCAACGAGTTCTCCGACCATGTCACCGAGCGCCACAACTACCTGTGGCTGGCCCATTCCAAGCTGCGTCAGTGCAGCTTCGGGCCGGAGATGCATATCGGTGAGCTGCCCGAGCATCTGGAAGGGGTGAGCCGTATCACCCGTGCCGGCGAGGTGCGCTGGGAGAAGTCGTTTCTCACCGGCGAGGCCAATATGTCCCACAGCATCGCCAACCTGGAGCGCCACCACTTCAAGTACGCAGGCTTTCGCGCCCCTGGGGATGTGCACGTGCATTTCTTCGGTACCGCCACCCTGAGCTTCGCCGACGGCATCCAGGTGGCATCGGGGGATCGTTACGAGATCGAGTTGCCGGCCTTTGGCCGTCCATTACGTAATCTGCTGGCTCAGGAGGAGGCAGCCCCCGAGGCCGAGACCCGGCCCACTGCACTGTAAACGCCGACGCGCATAGCGCAGATCACCGCCGCGCCTGGATGACGTGGCGGTGTCTATCACCTCCTCGAGGATACGATAATGATAACGTCCCTGAACGCCTTTGCTCCGACCCTTCGTTTTACCGCGCTCGCTGCCCTGGCCGGAGGCTGTGTCCTTGGCGCGGCCTCGGTGTCTGCCGCGACGCTGACCTTCGCCCACACCCACCCGGTGCAGGATGCCCAGCACAAGGCCGCCGAGCGCTTCGCCGAACTGGTCAATGAGGGCAGCGATGGCGAGCTGGAAGTGCGTGTCTTTCCCAGTGGCCAGCTTGGCAGCGACACCGCCCTGGTCAGTGGGGTACGCAGCGGCAGCGTCGATATCGCACTGACCGGCAATCCCTACTACACCGGCCTGGTGGGCGAACTCAACGTGCTCGATCTGCCGTTCCTGTTTGACGACTACGACCATGCCTACCGGGTGCTGGACGGCGACGTCGGTCAGTCGCTGCTGGACCAGCTCGGCGAGCATGACATGACCGGACTGGCGTTCTGGGAGATCGGCTTTCGCAACCTGACCAACTCCCGCCGGGCGGTGGAAACCGCCGCCGACATCGAGGGGCTGAAGCTGCGCACCACGCCGAATCCGGCCCATATCGCGGCCTTCCAGGCGCTTGGGGCCAACCCTACGCCGATGCCTTTTACTGAGCTGTTCACGTCGTTGGAGACCCGCACCGTGGACGGTCAGGAGAACCCGGTCAGCCTGATTCGCTCGGCCAACTTCTACGAGGTGCAGGACCACCTGTCGCTGACGGCTCACGCCTACACAGCAGCCCCGCTGGTGATGAACAAGGCCAAGTTCGAAGGACTGCCCGAGGACCAGCGTCGTCTGTTGGTGGAGGCCGCCCGGGAAGCCGCCAGTTTCGAGCGTGCCCTGTTGGCGGATGGCATGGCCGACGACCTGGCCTTCCTCAAGGAGCAGGGCATGCAGGTGGTCGAATCCCCGGATCGAGATTCCATGCGCGAGGCGGTGGCGGATTCGGTGCGCTCGACCTTCGCCGACGAGTACGGCAGCGAACTGATCGATGCCATCGTTGCCGCCAAGGCCGAGTAGCCCTGGGCGCCCCAGCAGGAGGAGTGGTCATGCAGCTTGACATAGCCCGCCGGCGCTTTCTGGAAAGCGGTGAGGATCGCGATCTGCCGATCGTCGATGCGCACCTGCATTTCTGGGACCCGACCCAAAATTACCATCCCTGGCTGTGTGACGAGCCGCTGATCCCGTTTCGCTACGGCGATTACCGGGCCATTCGGCGTCCCTTTCTGCCACAGGAGTACCGGCGCCTGGCCGGCGTTCACCGAGTGCTGGGGTGCGTCTACATGGAGGCCGAGTGGGCGCCGGAACAGGCCGTGGGTGAGGCGGCCTGGATCCAGCGCCTGCATCAGGCGACAGGCTGGCCCAATGCCATGCTGGCCCAGGCCTGGCTGGACCGTGACGATATCGAGGCGCAGCTGGCGGCGCTGTCAGACTATCCGCTGGTCAAGGGGGTGCGCCACAAGCCGACCAGCATGCGACGGCAAGACTATCGGCCGGGTCATGGCCTGGCCGGTTCGCTGGAATGCTCGCGCTATCAGGCCGGCGTGGCGGCCCTGGCGCGGCGGGGCTGGATCTTCGAGCTGCAGGTGCCCTGGTGGCATTTGGGCGAGCTTGTGACACTGCTCGAGCGCCACCCCGACATGCCGGTGGTGATCAACCATGCCGGTGTTCCGGGAGATCGCGATCCCGCGACCCTGGCAGGCTGGCGCGCCGCCATGCACAAGGTCGCCGTCTATCCCCAGGTCATGCTCAAGCTCTCGGGCATTGGCCTTGCGGACCAGCCCTGGCGGCTCGCCGACAATCGTGAACTGCTGCATACCGCCATCGAGCTGTTCGGCCCCGAGCGCTGCATGTTCGCCAGCAACTTCCCGGTGGACAGCCTCGTTGTCGATCTCGCCGAGCTGTTCGACGCCTTCAAGGCGGTGAGTGCGGGCTATACCCGTGAGCAGCGCCTAGCGATGTTCTGCGATAACGCCGTGCGCTGCTATGGCCTGGACGACTCCCGCCTGGCGCTCACCTCTGACGATCACCCCTGACGACTACACCTGCCGCTGGCCCTGGCATCAACCCTGGTATCAAGCCTGGCTCAACCCCAGGGCGGCGAATGAAACCAATAGCGAATAACGAATAACGAAAAAGGTAGCCCCAACATGATATCCGCAAAGCACATTCTGCTCGTTTCAGCGCTGGTCGCCGGCCTCGGTCTTGGCGGTACCAGTCAGGCCGCGGTCACCGCGCGTATGGGCACCAGCCTGCCCGATACCCACCCCCAGACCCTCGGGGCAAAACGTTTCGCCGAGCTGGTCGAGCAGAAGACCGATGGCGAGGTCAAGGTTCAGGTCTTCAGCAACGGCATTCTCGGCAACGACGTCAACATGACCTCGATGCTGCAGGCGGGCACCCTGGCCTTCACCGCACCGTCTACCGCCACCCTGGCCAGCCTAAACCCCAATTTCAGTATCGTCAGCCTGCCGTTCCAGTTCGACGACAGCGAACATGCCGACGCCGTGCTCGACGGCCCCGCCGGGCGTGATCTGCTGGCGAGCCTCGCCGACAAGGGCCTGGTGGGCTACGAGTTCTGGGAAAACGGCTTTCGCCATATCACCAACAGCCGCCGGGCGGTTGAGGCCGCCGACGATGTGGAGGGCCTGAAGATTCGCACCATGCAGAACGAGCTGTACATCGACATGTTCAATGGCCTGGGCGCCAACGCCGTGCCGATGCCGGTAAATGAGCTGTTCACCGCGCTGGAGACGCGCACCGTCGACGGCCAGGAAAACCCCTATAGCGTGATCGAGTCCAAGCGCTTCTTCGAGGTGCAGCAGTACCTGTCCCAGACCGCCCATGCCTATGACGCCCAGGTGTTGATCGGCTCGGCCAGCTTCCTCGACGGCCTGACCGACGACCAGCGCGAGGCCATCGCCGAGGCAGCGCGGGAGGCCACTCTGTATCAGCGTCAGGCCAGCCGCGAGCTGAATGACCGGCTGCTGGCAGAGCTGTCCGACAAGATGACCGTCAACGCGGTGCCGCTGGAGCAGCGTCGCGCCATGGGCGAGCGCCTGGCGCCAGTGATCGAGGCCCATCGTGACGCCCTGGCTGCCGACTTCGTGGCTGACTTCGACAAGGCCCTGGCCGAGGCCCGTTAACAGGCGCCAACGCCAGGTAGGTATCTCCGGGGCGGAGTGTCCGCCCCGACTGCAAGGAGGTCGACGCCATGTCGCCATCCTCTCCGTCCTCCGTGAAACACGATCCGCCCGCCCACGGCGTGGCGGCGTCGCTGATGCGACTGTCACGGGTTACCGAGCGTCTGCTCAATGCCCTGATGGTGCTGGCGCTGGTGGCCATGATCGCGCTGGTATTCACCAACGTGGTGCTGCGTTATGGCTTCAACAGCGGCATCTCCATGAGCGTCGAGCTGTCGCGCTTCCTGTTCGTCTGGGTGACCTTCCTGGGCACCGTGGTCTGCCTGATGCGCCACGAGCATCTGAGTGTGACCACCTTCAGCGACCGCCTACCGGCGCCGTTGCAGGCCGTACTGGCTCGCCTGGTGACGCTGGTCATGCTGGGCTGCTGCCTGATGCTGCTCAAGGGTAGCTACGCCCAGACCCTGCTCAACTGGAGCAACGTCTCGCCGATCAGCGGTATCCCGGTGGGGGTGTTCTATCTGGCGGGGCTGGTGGCGGGGGGGCTGATGTCGGTGATCCTGCTGTTTCGGCTGGTAGCGCCGGCCTCGTTGAGCCGCCCGGCTGTCTCTGGGGAGGAATTGCCATGACCATCGGTCTGTTTCTGACGTCACTGCTGGCGTCCATCGGTCTCAGCCTGCCGATCGCCTTCGCACTGCTGGTCAGTGCGGTGGTGCTGATGCTCCACCTGGGGCTGTTCGACTCCCAGATTCTGGCCCAGAACCTGGTCAACGGCGCCGACAGCTATACCCTGCTGGCGATTCCGTTCTTCCTGGTGGCGGGCGAGGTGATGTCCCGGGGTGGCCTGTCCAAGCGCATCGTGGTGCTGGCGATGAGCCTGGTCGGCCATCGCAAGGGCGGGCTCGGCTTTGTGGCCATCTTTGCCGCTATCGTCATGGCCAGCCTGTCCGGTTCGGCGGTGGCTGATACCGCGGCGCTGGCCAGCATGCTGCTGCCGATGATGCGCGAGGCGGGCTACCCGCTGGGGCGTTCGTCTGGGTTGATGGCGGCCGGAGGCATCATCGCGCCGATCATTCCCCCGTCGATTCCGCTGATCATCATCGGCGTGGCGGGCAGCATCTCCATCACCAAGCTGTTTCTGGCAGGCATCGTGCCGGGGCTGATCATGGGCGTCACCCTGGTGGTGATGTGGCTGTTCATGACCCGCAAGGAAGACCTGGTGGTGGCCGAGAAGGCGTCCGGCAAGGCTCGCCTCAAGGCATTGCGCCAGAGCTTCTGGGCGATGATGCTGCCGGTGATCATCATCGGGGGCATCAAGACCGGCATCTTCACCCCGACCGAGGCCGGAGTGGTGGCGGCGGTCTACGCCATCGTCGTGTCGACCTTGATCTACCGTGAGCTGAATCTGTCCGAGCTGTACCAGGTGCTGGTCCAGGCGGCGCGTTCCACCGCCGTGGTGATGTTCCTGATCGCCGCTGCCAGCGTGGCCTCATGGCTGATCAGCATTGCCCAGCTACCGATGCTGGTGGCGGACCTGCTGGCGCCCCTGGCCGACAACCCGCGGCTGCTGATGCTGGCGATCATGGCCATCGTGCTGATCGTTGGCATGGTCATGGACCTGACGCCGACCATTCTGGTGCTGACACCGATCCTGATGCCCATCGTCAAGATCGCCGGCATCGATCCGGTCTACTTCGGCATCATGTTTGTACTGAACTGTGCCATCGGGCTTATCACGCCGCCTGTCGGCAACGTGCTCAACGTCATCACCAGCGTGGGCCAGCTCAAGTTCGAGAAAGCGGTGGCGGGCGTCATGCCCTTCGCCCTGGCCTATGTGGTGATCCTGCTGCTGTTCGTGGCCTTCCCGCAGATCATCACCGCGCCGCTCTACTGGCTCGCAGGATAAGGAAACATCATGGCAACTCAGGACCTGATCGACGCCCACCATCACTTTTGGGCGCTGGATGGCAGCGTGCATTACCCCTGGCTCGAGGACGAGATCAACCCCCACTTCTTCCTCGGCGACTATCAGGCCTTTCGCCGCCCCTTCCAGGCGCCGGACATCAAGGCGCTGGTGCCGGAAGGCTATCGCCTGGTCGGCACGGTGCACTGCGAGGCCGAGGCCGAGCGCAGCGATCCCGCCCGGGAAACCGCCTGGTTGACCGAGCATGCCGAGCGCCACGGGCTGCCGGTGGCGCTGGTGGGTTGGGCCGACTTCGCCAGCGCCGACTGCGAGGCGCAACTCGAGGCGCAGATGGCCTCGCCGCTGTTTCGTGGCGTGCGCGCCAAGCCGGTGACCGCGGCGCGGCCTGACCAGGTGGGCGAGATCGTCGGCCAGCCTGGCTCGCTCAGAGATCCTGGCTGGACCCGGGGGCTGCGCTTGCTGGAGGAGCGGTCGCTGTCCTGGGATCTGCGTGTGCCTGCCTGGCATCTGGAAGAGGCCGCCGAGGCGCTGGAAGCGACGCCCGCACTCGAGGTGATCCTCAACCATACCGGTCTGCCCTGGGACCGCTCCCCTGAAGGGCTTGCCCAGTGGCGGCGGGGCATGCACCGGTTGGCCGACAACCCGCGGGTTACGGTCAAGCTGTCGGAGCTGGGTAGTCCCATGGCGGCCTGGGATGAACAGGCTAATATCGCCATTCTGGCCGAGGCCATCGACATCTTCGGGCCCGAGCGCTGCATCTTTGCCAGCAATTTCCCGGTGACCGGGCTCAATGCCAGCTACGCCACCTGGTTGGCCATGGTGGAGCGGGCCATCGCCCAGGCCGCGCCCCAGGCTCGCCAGCGGATTCTCCACGACAACGCGGTGCGCTGTTACCGCCTTGATGCCTGAACGTGATGCCTGAAGGGGAGCATTCTCCGCTATCGTAAGGAAGTATGCTTTTTTGCCTACCCTGAAAAGGGTACTTCTGCCCGATGATGAAGGAGTCGCGCCATGGCAAGACGTCCTGCCGGAATGTCGTCCGCTCAGTGGGGAACCCCCCTTGGCTATTGGTGGATGGGCATGCAAATGACCCAGATGATGGTCGAAGCGCAGTGGGTCATGGGCATGCGCTTGCTGGGTATGCGAGGTCTGTGGGCGGTGGCGCCCAACGAGGATGTGCGCATGGTCACGGAGAAGATGACGGCGTTCACCCAGTCGGCCCTGGCCGCACAGCGGGCCATGATGAAAGGCCACAGCCCTGATCAGGTATGGACCGCAGCCATCCGGCCGCTGGGGCGCAAGACGTCGGCCAACAGCCGTCGCCTGGGGCGCCGGGGCCCCCGCTGGCCGAACTGAAGGGCATCGTTGCTGACGCTGCCTGATCGTAGGGTCTGCCGCGGGCGGTATCATGTGCCCGCGGTAGTCGCCATAATAGGCGCTGCACACTTTTGCGGAACCCTTCCCCATGTCCGATTCCCGCCATCGCGGGGCGCCGCCGCGCTCCAGCAATAGCCGTTCTTCCTCCTCACGGACCCGCCAGGGCCACGGCGCGCCGAAGGTGATGGTGGGTGAGGTGGCCGACCTGCGTGTGGTGCAGGTCACCGACTTCGGTGCCTTTCTCGATTGGGGGCACGAGCGTGACCTGCTGTTGCCCCGCAGCGAACAGCGCCTGACGCCCGCGGTCGGGCGCCGTGTGCTGGTCAAGGTCAGCGAGGACCACAGCGGTCGTCCGGTGGCCTCTCAGCGGCTTGAGCGCTACCTCAGCGATCATAGCGACGAGCACCGCACCGGTGACCAGGTGGTGTTGATCATTGCCGATACCACCGAGCTCGGGGTCAAGGCGGTGGTCGATCACCGCTGCTGGGGACTTCTGTACCATGATGAGATCAGCCGCCCGCTGCGTCGCGGCCAGCGCTTGACGGGCTACATCAAGCGCGTGCGCGAGGATGGACGGCTGGATCTGTCGTTGCTGCCTCCCGGCGAGGCCCGCCTGGACGTGGTGGGGGAGCAGGTACTGAAGGCGTTGCGAGATGCCGGGGGATATCTGCCCCTGTCCGACAAGAGCCAGGCTGCAGAGATCAAGGCACGCCTTGGGGTCAGCAAGAATGCCTACAAGCAGGCGATCGGCAGGCTCTACAAGCGCCGACTGATCGTCATCGAGGACAGCGGCGTGCGGCTGGCGCCCAGGGAATCGGGCTCGGTTGCCGACAGTGACTGACCTTGGTGGCGCCGGGGGTGTCGGGCATACTTGACGTCATCAACCGCTAGCGGACGACGCCCGAATGACCAATCGCCCCCTTCGCGTCGGCGTGGTGATGGACCCCATCGACCAGCTGACCTACAAGAAAGACACCAGCCTCGCCATGCTATGGTCCGCTCAGGATCGTGGCTGGAGCCTGTCCTACATGGAGCAGGAAGACCTGTTTCTGCGGGAAGGACGGGCGTATGCCCGGCAGCGCCCGCTCCAGGTACACCGTGATCCGACCCACTGGTACGACCTGGGCGAGGCCGAGTCACTCCCCCTGGCCGAGCTTGACGTGATCCTGATGCGCAAGGATCCGCCGGTGGATAGCCACTTCCTCAATGCCGTGCACCTGCTGGCCTTCGCCGAGCGCGAAGGCGTACTGGTGGTCAACCCCACTCGGCCGCTGTTCGAGTGCAACGAGAAGCTGTTCGCCCAGCAATTTCCGCAGTGCTGTACACCGACCCTGGTGTCCTGTCGCGACAGCGAGATCCGCGCCTTCCAGGCCGAGCACGGCGACGTCATCCTGAAGCCGCTGGACGGCATGGGTGGCAGCGGGATCTTCCACATCGGCCCCGAAGGCCGCAATCTTGGCGCGGTTATCGAGACTCTGACCGAACGCGGCCAGCGCCAGATCATGGCCCAGCGCTTCCTGCCCGAGATCAAGGACGGTGATACCCGCATCCTGCTGGTGGACGGCGAACCCGTACCCTACGGCCTGGCCCGTATCCCTTCCGCTGGCGAGACCCGCGGCAATCTGGCCGCCGGTGGCCGAGGGGTCAGCCGCGAGCTCACCGACCGCGACTACTGGCTGGTCGAGCAGGTCAAACCGGTGATCAAGGAAAAGGGGCTGATGTTCGTTGGGCTGGATGTGATCGGTGACTACATCACCGAGATCAACGTGACCAGCCCCACCTGCGTGCGCGAGATCGATGACCAGCGCGGCACGGACATCGCTGGACTGCTGATGGACGCCATCGAGCGTCGTGTGGCTGCGCATCACGCCGGGCGCTGACTCGGCTCACGGGGTGGCGCCGGACAACGCTTGCCCGGCCCACTGTCGCTGAGCGCGATAGTCACTGAGTGCGATGCCCCCGAATGGTACAATGGGGGCATTCTGCCGGGGCATATGGGCTGACAGCCTTTCCCCGGCCATGCATCTGGATGGCGCGCGAGACCGCCTGGGAGACACATGCAAAGCTTGAAGAATCATTTCCTGATGGCCATGCCGCATCTGGAAGACCCGAATTTCGCAGGAACGCTGAGTTATCTGTGCGATCACGATGACAACGGCACCATGGGCGTGATCGTCAACAAGCCCACCGATCTGACCCTCGAAGCGTTGTTTGAGCAGCTGGAAATCAGTGTCGAGGAAGGCGCCATTGCCGAGGCCCCCGTGTATTACGGTGGTCCGGTTCACAAGGATCGCGGCTTCATTCTGCATACCGGCTCCGCCGAACCTTGGGACTCCAGTATCCAGGTCACCGATGACATCGCCCTGACCACGTCCATGGACATGCTCCAGGCACTGGCCCAGGGCCAAGGCCCCGAGAAGTTTCTGGTGTGCCTCGGCTGCGCTGGCTGGGAGTCCGGTCAGCTCGAGAACGAGCTGATGGAGAATGCCTGGCTCACCGTGGAAGGTAGCGCCCATGTGCTGTTCGAGACGCCGCCGGAACAGCGCTTGACGGCCAGTGCCGGCATCCTTGGTGTCGACCTCAACCTGATGACCCGTGAAGCCGGGCACGGCTGATGGCCGGCTCCAAGCGCGCCCCGGGCGAGCGCCTGATCCTGGCCTTTGACTTTGGCACCCGTCGTATTGGTGTATCGGTCGGCAACGAGCTCTTGCGCAGTGCTCGGGAGCTGTCTCCGCTGCCGGCGCGCGACGGCATTCCCGACTGGGATCATATCAGCGCGCTGGTGGAGGAGTGGCAGCCCGACCGCTTTGTGGTGGGGCTGCCGCTCAACATGGACGGCAGCGAGAGCGAGATGAGCACCCGCGCGCGCAAATTCGGCAAGCGGCTGTTTGGCCGCTACGGTGTCGAGTGCGAGATGTTCGACGAGCGCGGCACCACCCGGGAGGCCAAGGCCATCGCCCGTGAGCAGGGACATGGGGGGAATTTCCGCAAGGAGAGCGTCGATGGCATCGCCGCCGTCCTCATCCTGGAGGGTTACTTCGCCCAAGAGGAAGGCCTGCCCAGCCGCTGAGGGGCCTCCTCTATCTCTATGCCCCGTATTTCCCGTTCACTTAGCGGCTTTTCCTTGTGCCAACTCTCGCATCAGCAGGGTGCGCTTTCTGTCTACGCCCCAACGGTAGCCGGACAGGGCTCCATCGCTGCGCACGACCCGGTGGCAGGGAATCGCCAGTGCGAGGGAGTTGGAGGCGCAGGCCCTTGCCACGGCTCGCACCGCCTTGGGCGAGCCGATCCGCTCTGCCAACTCGGCGTAACTGATGGTGCTGCCAAGGGGAATCTCGGTCAGCGCCTGCCAGACCCGCTGCTGAAAGGCGGTCCCGCGAATATCCAGCGGCAGTGACAGTCCGACACCAGGCTCTTCGACGAATGCCACCACCTTGGCCACCCAGGCGTCGAAGCGCTTGTCGCCGGGGGTCAGATTGGCGTTCGCGAACTGCTCCTGAAACGCCTGCAAGAGCTGTTCCGCATCGTCCCCCAAGGAAATGGCACAGATGCCCTTGTCGCTGGTCGCCACCAGTATCGTGCCCAGTGAGCATTCTCCCAGGGCGAACTGAATCTCCATGCCCTTGCCGCCCTCACGGTAGCGCTTGGGGGCCATGCCCAGGATACGTTCGGCACTGGCATAGAAGCGTCCGCTGGAATTGAAGCCCGCCGCATAGATCGCGTCGGTGACCGTGTCTTGCCGAGTCAGCGCTTGGCGAACCCGTTCGCTGCGGCAAGCGGCCGCGTAGGCCTTGGGCGTCAGCCCGGTGACGGCAGTGAAGACCCGATGGAAGTGGAAACGACTTAGCCCCGCCACCTGGGCCAGTTCATCAAGCGATGGCAGCGTGTCAGCGTGCTGTATCAGCCGACAGGCCCTGGCGACACTCTGGGCGTGCCGCTGGGGCAGGGAGGCGGCCAGGGGATGGCAGCGCTGACAGGGCCGGTACCCGGCCTGCTCGGCGGCGGCCGCATCGGCATAAAACTCGGCGTTCTCTCGGCGCGGACGGCGCGATGGGCAAGTAGGGCGGCAATAGATTCCGGTGGTGCGCACGGCGTAGATGAAGGCATCCACCGCGGCGACGTCGCGGGCCAGTACCGCGGCCCATCTGGCCTCATCGGAAGCGAAGCGTTGCGGACTATCTTCGGGTATCTCGTTCATGGCGGGCTCCTGCAGAGGCTGCGGCAATCTTCATGGGAACAAGATGCGCCCCGACGGCGCCTGACACACTCCGCCTCTTGCTTTCAAAACACCTGCACACTGGTGGCGTGACATGCCCGTTACCTCGTGTGCCGCCCCGCCCATCTGCCACTCTACCACGCCGATAGCCACCGCCAGGCACGGAAGGCCTCTGAGGTGGCGTCGAGTCGCGTGACCACTATCTCGTTTCTGTCTATTCCCCACCTCGACGCTATCTCGACGTTATCTCGACTTTCGCAGCAATAAACGAAGTTCCCTCGCCGCTTCACCGACATAGGCTGCCAGGGTGTCCCGACCGGAGTCGCGTAATGAAGATGATCGATCGCACCATGGGGCCCATGGAGTGGGCGCTATTGCTGGGCTTGTCGATATTGTGGGGTGGCTCATTCTTTTTCGTGGGAGTGGCCGTCGCGGAACTTGGGCCGCTCACCATCGTGGCCCTGCGAGTGGGCCTGGCCGCTGTGGCGCTGAACGTCCTGATACTGCTGCGAGGCCAGCGCATGCCCCTGGACCCAGGGCTGTGGGCTGCCTTCTTTGCCATGGGGTTGCTCAACAACATGCTGCCGTTCAGCCTGATTGCCTGGGGACAGGGGGTTATTGCCAGTGGCTTGGCGTCGATTCTCAATGCCACCACGCCATTTTTTACCCTCGTCGTGGCGCACTTTCTTACCCGTGACGAGCCCCTGAGCGCAGGTCGGCTGTTGGGTGTGGCGATCGGCTTTGCCGGTGTGGTGTATATGCTGGGCAGCGAGGTTCACGCGGGTACCGAGAGCCACGCATGGGCAGCGCTTGCGGTGCTGGCTGGCGCCCTGTCCTATGCCTTTGCCGGGGTCTTCGGGCGCCGTTTTCGCACCCTGGGCTGTCCGCCCCTGATCGCCGCCTGTGGCCAGGTCACGGCCTCGGCATTAGTGCTGATGCCCTTGGCCTTGGGGGTAGAGCGTTTCTGGCAATCACCCTGGCCGGGGCTGGCAACGTGGACGGCGGTGGTCAGCCTGGCACTCTTCTCGACCGCCCTGGCATATCTGATCTACTTTCGCCTGCTGGAGCGTGCGGGGGCAACGAACCTGCTGCTGGTCACCTTGCTGATCCCGGCCAGCGCCATTCTGCTGGGAATGTGGGTGCTGGACGAGCGCCTGGAGTGGCGCCACCTGGCGGGCCTGGGGCTGATCGGCCTTGGGCTGTTGGCCATCGACGGGCGGCCATGGAGATGGTGTCGAAGCGTTGCCCGGACGCGTGGGGAGGCCCGGCGAGAAGGCGCGAGGCACTGACGCCCACGGCGGGAGTTCCGGAAACACTGCATAGATGCCTGCGCCGACGATGCGCTGCGTTGCGCGCTGCTCGAACTCGTCACCTATACCGCATAGGCTCGGGGTGCTGCGCGGCGGGCGCCTAGCGCTTCCTTCAGGCGCCCGCCGGATAAGTGCGGCCCGGGACGATCTGCCTAGAACGCTGCGTCATCGACCCCGACGGTGGCTGGCACGAACCAGGGAACATCGCGCATGTCGCGCTCGATCAGATGCTCGACCTTCAACAGCGTCGCGAAGATCGCCATACGCACCGGGATGCCGTTGTCGGTCTGACGGAAGATCGCCAGGCGCGGGTCTCCGTTGAGGTCCACGTCCAGGTCGTTGGCTTCTGGCCGGCTGTCACGGGGCAGTGGGTGCATGATGATGGTCGAGGGGTTGCAGCGGCTGTCCATGAAGGCGCGATGGACGGTGAAATCCCGCGACAGGTTGAAGCCTTCGCTCATCTCGGCGGTGAAGCGCTCCTTCTGGATGCGAGTGGTGTAGACCACATCGACGTCGGAGAAATCGCCCGCCAGGCTGTCGCGCACTTCCACGTCCAACCCCTGACGGCTGACGCGCTCGATCAGATGTTGCGGCATCTCCAGCCCGGGCGGCGCCACCAGCGTGATACGCATCGGTGCGTATAGTGCCAGCAGCTTGATCAGCGAATGCACGGTACGGCCGAACTTCAGGTCGCCGGTCATCAGCACATGAGCGCCCTTCAGCGCCTTGCCCTGGCGGTTGAACTCCTTGTCGATGGTGTAGAAGTCCAGCAGCGCCTGGCTCGGGTGCTCGCCGGGACCGTCGCCTGCGTTGATCACCGGTACATGGGTGGCGCTGGCGAATTCGGCCACGGACCCCTGGTCGGGGTGACGCATCACGATCGCGTCGCAATAGCCCGCCATCACCCGGCTGGTGTCGTAGAGCGATTCCCCCTTGGCCATGGACGAGAAGGTAAAGCCGGTGGTGTCACAGACGCTACCGCCAAGCCGCGAGAAGGCGGTGTGGAAGCTGACGCGGGTGCGGGTGCTGGCCTCGAAGAACAGGTTGCCGAGTACCGCGCCTTCCAGAACCCTGGTGACCTTGCGCCGCTGGGCAATGGGTTCCATGGTGGCCGCCACCCGCATCAGGTGGTCGATATCGTCGCGGGACAGGGAATCGATGGAGAGCAGGTGGGACATCACAGCGGCCTCGGCAGTGGGAACGGGCGCTAGTGTAACGCCGGAGCACAGTCAGTTCAGCCTCGATAAGCCTCTCAGCTGTCTGGGGTCAGCTCGGAACCCCTGATAGCCCCCGTTGCCGTGGCCTGGCGCTGACTTTGCCGTAGAGACAAGTGGCGCGCCATGTGCTGGCGAGAAAGCGGCCCAGGCCAGTATGCTGGAAGGCGCTACCTGGCCCGGGTGAATGTTGCCTGTTGCTGGTCCAACCTGCTTCCCGTGGAGTCGCCGATGCTACCGTCCTTGACCCGCTATTATCTGCTCGATGTGTTTACCGACCGGCCCTTCGCCGGAAACCCCCTGGCGGTATTTCTCGATGCCGATGGCCTTGAGGCGGAGCGCATGCAAGCGATCGCCAATGAACTCAACCTGGCCGAGACGGTGTTCGTCGGGCGGGCCCAGGCCGGCGCTCACTTTCCGCTGCGCATCTTTACCCCCGACAGGGAGCTGCCCTTTGCCGGGCATCCCTGCATTGGCACGGCGCACCTGCTGGCGGCCCAGGGACTGGTGGATAACGCCCACAGCGAACTGGTGCTGGACCTTGCCGCAGGGCCCCTGAAGGTGACCTATGAAGGCGATCTGGCGCGCTTTCGCACTGCCCGTGCCCCGGAGGTTGGCACCAGTACCCTGGGACAAGCCAACGCGGCCGAGCTTGCCGGTCTCGCCCCGGATGACATCGCGGGTGATCCGGTCCAGGCGTCCTGCGGGCTGCCGTTCCACCTGGTTCCGTTGGCCAGTGTCGATGCCCTGTCGGGCATTCAGCTGGCCTCGAGTGTCTGGCATTCTCACGTTTCGCCCAGCGGCGTGGAGCAGGTCTATTTTTACGTGAGTGCAGCCAGACAGGCGAAGGGCGCCGGCACGCTTCACGCGCGAATGTTCTCCCGTCACGGGGGCAGCTTTGTCGAGGACCCGGCAACGGGCAGCGCTGCGGCCGCACTGGCAGGGTTTCTAGGAACAGAAATGAAGGGCAAGAGCGCCGACTGGCGAATCCATCAGGGCGATGCGATGGGGCGGTCTAGCCTGATCCATGCGCGCGCCCAGCGCGATGACAAGGACAAGGTGAGCATCGAAATTGCCGGCAAGGCCGTGTTGATCGGCGAGGGGGGACTCTATCCTCAGCCCGGTGGCTAACGCCTGCTTTCGATGACGGCGCCCGCTGAAGACATGCACAGTGAGGCATGGGGAGCCAGCCCGCCACGACGGCGGACGCGGCGCTTTTCCTGATGGCCCTTGAGCGATATAGGCCGCCGTGGGAGTCTGATGAACACCAGCCGGACGCTGCTGGTGTCAGAGAATGATCCCTGTCCACGCTTCTCAGGAGGAGTCGCCATGTCCCGTCATCTTGCCCTTGCCTTCGCCGCCGGATTTCTTGCCGTCATCTGCTTCCACCAACCCGTGGTGGGATTGCTCAACGCCTACGGAGTGATCCCCTTTTCACCTTATTCCATGACGCCGGTCGCCCCTCTCGACGTCCCTGCCTGGTTTTCTGCAAGTTTTTGGGGCGGTGTCTGGGGCCTGGTCATGATGCTGGTGTTTGCGGCAGCACGTATTGAGCGCGGTGGCTGGTGGAAGGCGGGCCTGTTCGGCGGTATCGCGCTGACGCTGGTGGCGATGCTGGTGGTCTTCCCGCTCAAGGGGCGCGGTATCGATCTTGCCGTGTTTCCCATTGGCTTTCTGGTCAATGGCGCCTGGGGCATCGGCACCTGGACCTTCGTGCGTGCCTGGCGCCAGTAGCAGCGCCGCAATGCCAGCGGCCCCGTTGGGTCAGTTCACCTCCACGGGGCCGCTTGGCGTAAGCGCCTGCTGGTCAGTTCTCGGTGGCGGCCGTGCCTACTGGAGCCGCAGGAGGTCTGGTCACAATACAGCGGTAGCAGACCAGCGCCAGCATTCCGGAAAGCCCGATGGCGATCGCCATGCTATGGGAGGTGCCGTCGTGTAACTGGCCGACCAGCGCGCCTGCGGCGGCGGCGATACTCATCTGGATAAACCCGAACAGCGCCGAGGCCGAGCCCGCACAATGAGGGTTGGGCGCCAGGGCGCCTCCCATGGTCTGCGGCATGATGATGCCGAAGCCGACCATGTAGACCATGTTGGGGACGATGACCGCCCAGGGCGTATGCACCCCGGCCACTGACAGCAAGGCCATGGTGATACCGCCCAGGGCAGCGATCAGCGTCGCTACCGTCAGCAGCTGGTGTCGGCTACGCCGACGGCTGAGCTTGGCGCTTGCCATGGAGCCGATAAAGAAGCCCAGCACGATAGCGGCGAACAGATAGCCGTAGACGTCGGGACTGACACCCATGTAGTCGATCAGCACGAAGGATGAGCCTGATAGAAAGGCGAACAGGCCGGAGAAAGCCGCGGCGTTGGCCAGGGTATAGCCGATAAAGTCTCGCTGTCCGAGCAATGAGCGGAAGGTGGTAGCCAGTGCCGAGGGCTTGATCGACTGGCGGCGATCCTTGGGCAGCGGCTCCGGCATCATCGCGATCAGCCCGAGCATGGCCAGGGCGTAGAACGCCAGTGCCAGGAAGATCGCGTCCCAGCCGAACCACACCAGCAGGCCCGCGCCCACCACCGGTGCCAGCGCCGGGGCCAGGGCCATGACGCTGGCCATGTAGGAAAGGATACGGCTGGCCTCGAAGGGGCCGTGGATGTCGCGTACTGCGGCCCGGCCCAGCACCGGGCCGGCAGAGCCGCCCAGGGCCTGGAAGAAGCGCGCCGCCAGCAATGTCTCGATGTTGGGGGCGAACGCGCAGGCCAGGCTTGCCAACAGGAAGATACCCATGCCAGCGGCGAGAATCGGCTTGCGGCCGAAACGGTCCGACAGTGGGCCGCACAGCAGTTGCGCCATGGCAAAGCCAATCAGGTACAGCGATAGAGTCAACTGGATCTGGTCGGCGCCGGTACCGAGGGCCTCACGCATGGCGGGCATGGCGGGAAGATACATGTCGGTGGCCAGCGGCCCCAGAGCGGTCAGCGCGGCCAGCAGGCCTACCGTGGCGCGGGATGTCGGGTTCAGCACGTGCAGCTCCAGATCGGCGATGGCAAGTGTCAGGGAACGCGAAGGGAGCGCCGCGCGACGCTCCCTTCACGATGATATGGCGGGCTGCTCGGCCATACCGGCAGCGCCTGGTGGGGCCTCGGGTGGCTGACCAGGGTAGCTGGCTAAGGTAGCTGGCTAAGATAGCGGAGCAGCGTAGCCGAGTAGTGTAGCCGATCTCAGCGCGCGTCGGGCTGAACCTCGGGTGCCGCTGTAGCGAACGCTGGTAGACAGCGAGCCTGCTCGCAGATCGCTTGTATCGCGGGATAGGCGGACAGGTCACAGTCAAATCGCTCGGCATTGAACACCTGAGGCACCAGGCAGACGTCGGCCAGGGTCGGCTGATCGCCAACACAGAACCTGCCTCTATGAGGCTCAAGCATGGTCTCGACCGCTGTCAGCCCCGTGGCGACCCAGTGGCGGTACCAGGCCAGCCGGGAGTCTTGGGACAGGCCTAGCGCGCCGGTCAGATGCGTCAGCACCCGCAGGTTATTGAGCGGATGGATATCGCAGGCGATGACCTGGGCCAGGGCGCGGATGCGCGCCCGCTGTGCGGCATCGCCGGGCAGCAGCGGCGGATCGGGATAGCATTCGTCCAGATATTCGCACAGCGCCAGGGACTGGGTCAGCGGCTGCCCATCATCGGTGATCAGGGTCGGCACCAGCCCCTGGGGGTTGCGCGCCAGGCTGGCGCTGTTCCGCTGCTCGCCCTTGCTCAGGTCGACCGGATGATAGTCGAGGGAGATGCCCTTGAGGTTGGCGACGATACGCACCCGATAGGCCGCCGAAGAGCGGAAATAGCCGTAGAGCTGCATGTGGAGTATCCGCTGGTGGGATCAGGGTGTGTACTTCACCACTCGCTGGTCGATGGCACCGAAGATGCTGTGGCCGCTGTCGTCGAACATCTCGATGCGCACGCGATCGCCGAAGCGCATGAAGGGTGTCGTGCTGTCACCGTGGAGAATCTTCTCCACCATGCGTACCTCGGCCAGGCAGCTATAGCCTACGCCACCGTCGGCCACCGGCTTGCCGGGACCGCCATCCGGGTCCGGGTTGGACACGGTGCCGGAGCCGATCACCGCACCGGCACCCAGGTGGCGGGTGCGCGCGGCGTGGGCCACCAGTCGGGGGAAGCTGAAAATCATGTCGGGCCCGGCCTCGGGCGCGCCGAACATCTCGCCGTTGAGGTGAACCGTCAGCGGCAGGTGCACGCGCCCGTCGCGCCAGGCCTCGCCTAGCTCGTCCGGGGTGACGCAGACCGGCGAGAAGCTCGAGGCCGGCTTGGCCTGAAAGAAGCCGAAGCCCTTGGCCAGCTCTCCAGGAATCAAGCCACGCAGACTGACGTCGTTGACCAGCATGATCAGCTTGATATGTCCGGCCGCCTGCTCGGGGCTGGTCGCCATGGGCACGTCGTCGGTGATGACGGCAAGCTCACCCTCGAAGTCTATGCCATGGTCCTCGCTGATCGCCTCGATATCGTCAAAGGGACCGATAAAGCGGTCGCCGCCGCCCTGGTACATCAGCGGGTCGCTCCAGAAGGTCTCTGGCATCTCGGCGTTGCGCGCCTGGCGTACCAGCTGTACGTGATTGAGATAGGCCGAGCCATCGGCCCAGTGGTAGGTGCGTGGCAGCGGCGAGTGCAGTGAGTGATGGTCGAGCTCGAAGGCCTGATCCAGCTCGCCGTCATTGAGCCGCCGGTAGATGTCCTCGAGCTGGGGCGCGTTGGTGTCCCAATCTTCCATCAACTGTTGCAGGGTGGTGGCGATCTGGGGAACGCGCACGGCGCGAGTCAGGTCACGGGAGACGACCACCAGTTCGCCGTCGCGCCCGCTCTTGAGGCTAGCCAGTTTCATCGCAGTATTCCTTGTTGTCGCGTGGCTCAGGGCCGGTTCGGGTCGAAGTGGGAGCGCAGTCCCTGCCATACGCTCACGTAGTCGCGTTGGCGGAAGTCGGCGGCCAGAGCCTTTTCAGTGGGCTGGAACACGTAGCGACTCTCGAACATGAAGGCCAGAGTCGCGCCCAGGTAGTGGGGTTCCAGGCATGCGTTCGAGGCCTTCTCGAAGCTCTCGGCGTCGGGGCCATGGGGCGACATGCAGTTATGCAGGCTGGCGCCGCCGGGCAGGAAGCCCCCAGCCTTGGCGTCGTACTCGCCATGGATCAAGCCCATGAATTCGCTCATCAGGTTGCGATGGAAGTAGGGCGGGCGGAAGGTGTTTTCGGCCACCATCCAGCGTGGCGGAAAGATCACGAAATCGATATTGGCCATGCCCGGGGTATCCGACGGAGAAGTCAGCACGGTGAAGATCGATGGGTCCGGGTGGTCAAAGCTCACCGTGTTGATGGTGTTGAAGTTGGCCAGGTCGTACTTGCAGGGCGCCAGGTTGCCGTGCCAGGCCACCACGTTCAGTGGCGAGTGGTCGAGCCGTGCCGCCCATAACCTGCCTGAAAACTTGGCCACCAGCTCGATGTCTCCGCTGACCTCCTCATAGGCGGCGACGGGGGACAGGAAATCGCGCGGATTGGCCAGGCCGTTGGCCCCGATAGGGCCAAGCCCCGGCAGCTCCAGCGGACTGCCGTAGTTTTCGCAGACATAGCCTCGGGCCTGGTCGCCCTCAACAATGCGTACCTGGAACTTGACCCCGCGGGGGATCAGCGCGATCTCGCCATTCCCTACGTCCAGGGTGCCGAACTCGGTGCGCAGGCGCAGGGTGCCGAGCTGGGGCACGATCAGCAGCTCACCGTCGGCGCTGTAGAAGAAGCGCTCGGTCATGTCGCTGTTGCAGGCATAGAGGTGGACGCCGCAGCCGGTCTGGGTGCCGGCGTCGCCATTGACCGCGATGGTGGTCAGGCCGTCGATGAAGTCGGTGACCGCCTCGGGCATAGGGGCTGGGTCCCAGCGCATCTGGTTGGGGTCTGCGGCGGGCCGTGATAGCGGCGCGGTGGCAAGATCACCGCTATCCAATGGATGGTAGGCGCTTTGGGCCACCGACGGGCGGATGCGGTAGAGCCAACTTCTCAGGTTGTGGCTACGTGGCGCGGTAAAGGCCGAGCCGGTGAGCTGCTCGGCGTACAACCCGTAAGGGCATCGCTGGGGCGAATTCTGCCCTTGGGGCAGGGCGCCAGGCAGTGCCTCGCTGGTGAAGTGGTTACGAAAGCCACTCTGGTAGGTCAGAGAGCTTCGTCCAGGGCGGGGAGACATGAAAGACACCTCCATCGAAGAGACGACTGCTGATGTCCTTTCAATATAGTTTCAAAAGAAACTAATTGGCACGTGACTTTAGTGGAATACGCCCAAAGAGTGTTCTCCGACACGGCTCGCACAAGACGGGCGTGAAGTTTATGCGCTTCCACTTTCCGGCAGAACGTCTTGCTAGCGGGACTTTTTCATGCTGAACAAGCACATTTTTGTCGGTGGTGAAGACGTGATAACACGGCGGCTAAAGTGCACTTCGGTCTCGTTCAACCATCGCTGTACGGATACGATTAACGGCCTAAAATCGATGTTGGTTTTCACTGCAGGTGATCTTTACTTGTGTAATTTCAATGGTTTGTATTTTAATATAAGCGTTTGTTTAATTTAATAAAATAATGATTTAGGGGTTCTGCTGGGGACAGCAGCCGCTCAGGCTGTTGCACGAGCTGCAGGCTCGCGTTCTGCCGACCGGCAAGGCGACGCCGGCAACACCTGCCAGGTATAGGCGGGGAGGCAGACAGGGAGATGAGATGTCATTGATGGCACCTGAGTTCAGAGAGAGAACCGATCACCAGGTGTACTGGATGACCGGGCAGTTTCGCGAGCGTGACCGTGAAGATGTATATCGCCGCACCATAAAACCAAGGGTTCGCTTTGAGTCGCGCCTGGCGATTGTCGTGGCGGCGATGATCTTTGGTATGTTCACCATTTCCGATTATTTTTATGTCGGTCAAAGCGTTGCCTTTTATGCGCTGGTCATCATGCGGGCCATTGTCGTCGGCTGTTGTCTGGCACTGGCACTGGCCATGGCCATAGGGCGTTGGGGCAACTACAGCCAGCGCCTGTGGTTGCACGCCCTGCCGCTCTGGATATTGGCGACCGGCATTATCCTTATCGTCCCGCTGCGCCCTGATACGCTGTCGACGCAGATGCTGGCGGTCATCGTGGCGATCATGGCGTTCTACCTGCTGATTCCTAACCTGTTGACGGTGGTGACCGGCGCCAGCCTGTATCTCAGCGTGGGCTTTCTGGTGGCTGTGGTGCTGGCGACGGATGTCTCTGCGGTGGTGATCTTGCGCATCACGCTGCTGCTGATCATGGCCAATGTGGTGGGGTTCTTTGCGCTGCTTCGGGTGGAATACCTGCAGCGCAAGCAGTTTGCGTTGTTGCATGAGGAGCGCGGCCACAATCGGCAGCTGCTCAGGGAAATGGCCCATCGGCGTTCTCTGGAGTCACAGCTGAGGCGGCTGGCCGAGCAGGACGCATTGACCGGCCTGGCTAACCGAGGCCACTTCATGAAGCGTGCCCAGACCCTATTTCAGCGCTCCCGCGTGGAAGGCATTCCGCTTAGTCTGTTCATGCTGGATGTCGATCACTTCAAGGTCATCAACGACACCTGGGGCCACAGCCAGGGGGATCAGGTCCTCATCGAAATTGCCGAGGCCTGTCAGCAGTCGCTGCGCCCACAGGACATTATCGGGCGTTTCGGCGGCGAAGAGTTTGTGGTGGCACTGCCGGACACTCGCCTTGACGATGCGAAACAGGTGGCTGCCCGCCTGCAGCAGGCTATCGCCGGGCTCGCCTCGCGTTCCGACATGAGCATGCTGGCCTTGAGCGTGACGATCGGCATTGCCGACATGCGACCAGGGGATACGGACCTGGATGCGCTCTTGAAGCGGGCTGACAAGGCGCTGTATGTCGGTAAACGGGAAGGCCGGGATCGCGTTGTGGTGAGCTGAGTCGGGTGCTCCGGGTGTTAAGCCCGCCGACTCAGGGGGCATACTGAATGGCATCATGAGTGACGGTCGCAAGCGTCACGTTCGTATCACCACACGGATGTCACTACAGGGATGTCACTACAGGGGTGTCACCGCATTGCTGCCCCTGCCTATCCCGGCTATCGTTCGGTATTCATCCATAAGCTGGCGTTCACGTCGGCGGCCGAACGTATCCTCCGGGGAAGACGCCATGGGCTCGCGTGAGCGCGATACCGCTACCAATACCGATATTGCTAGGCTGGATCTGCAGCAGTTTCTTCCCTATCGGCTGAATCGCCTGGCGGACAGGCTCAGCCAGGCGCTGGCGCAGATGTACGCAGAGCGCTACCAGCTGACCATTGCCCAGTGGAGGGTGCTGGCGTGGCTGTCCCATCTGGATGAACTGTCGGCCAAGCAGATCGCCCAGGCCACGGGCATGGACAAGGTGCGTATCTCGCGCGCGGTGCAGGCGCTGGAGGAGCGAGGGTTCATCCTGCGCCAACCCGCGGATCATGACCAGCGGGTGCAGCACCTACGCCTGACGGCGGCTGGAAGGACGCTGTTGTCCACGCTGATTCCCGAGGCAAGACAGTGGGAAGCCGATGTCGTGGCCACGCTCAGCGCTGAGGAATATCGCGACCTGATGGGGCTGGTCGGGCGGCTTGAGGACCGGCTCGATCAGCTGGAGCAGGGGTGTGATTCCTCTCTTGGGGAATGATTTTTGCCTAATCTGTGGCTGATCTGTGGCTGACCTGTGCTTGAGGGGGGAGACCTACGACGGCGCTCCCTCGCCGTGATGATCAGCCTCACTTGGTGAGAGGTCGGGGAGACGATGTAGCGTCACGGGTGCTGCTGGACCTTCAGCTTCGGCCAATGAGCAAGCCAGGCTTTTTCTTCGACTCGCTGCCGAAAAGCGTCGGCCTTGCCGCTTTTCGGGTTGAGTGTAATTGTGCCGGCGAAAAGTGGCGCCAGTCCGAAGGGGGCGATCAGTTCGATCTCTTGATCGCGTGAGAGCCTGACGCCAACCGCTGTTTCCAGCTCCACCCAATAGCTCATGGCATCCGCGGTCGACGTATAGGGGTCGTCATGATTGCGAATGTGCATTCTTGCCTGGTTTTTGACCGACCAAGGCAAGGGGGATTGCTGTTCAAGGAAGTGCTGGATGGCCGCGTCGCTCTTCTGACACGTCCTGGTGGGCGCGTAGTGGATGAGGTCAAGGTCGTTGAGAGGGGAGGGCGTCAGCTTGTCATGAAGCTTATCCCAGACCAGATTTCGCACAAAGCCTGCGGCTAGGCACCAATCTTCCAGGTCCAGCTCCGCCGCCAGGCGGAGGGCTCGCATTCTTGATGCGTCACTGCGAAGCCACGTCCTTAGGGTGGCTTCATGATCACTGTGGCGGGTCGCTCTTCGGTGTGAAAGCGCGGATAGCGTTTTCATTCACCTATCACCCACCAGCCATCTTTCTCAACCACGGGTACCGGGTCCAGCGCTTCGCCCTGGGCGGGGCCGGAGATGCCTTCACCGCTGTCGAGGCGAAAGCAGGCCTGGTGATGGGTGCAGATCAGCAGTTCGCCGTCCCGACTCATTATCGTGTCGCTGCGCCCGTTCAGGGGCAGGTACTGGTGGGGGCAGGCGTTGACGTAGGCGCGCACCTCTCCGCCGGCATCACGGGCGATGATCAGAGGAAACCGACCGTTATCGCTTTCCAGGGACAGGCACTGACTGTCACCAGGGGGCAGGCGGGAGCATTCCAGCAGCACGGTACCGGCGGGTGGAGCGCTCTTGTACTGACGCCAGGCGTCGCTCATGACAGCTCCTGTGGAGGATGACGGAATGATGCCGGTAGAGATATCAGGGCTTGAACTCGTCGGCCTCGGGAACGCGCCCGCCTAGTTGTGCGGTGATCTCGGCAGCGGTATCGCGCACCCTTTCGCCCAGCGCGTCCAGTCGCTCATCGGGGATGCGTGCTACCGGACCCGACACCGAAATGGCGGCCAGAGGCGTGCCGAGTTCGTCATGGATGCAGGCCGCCACACAGTGCAGGCCGATGGCATGTTCCTCGCGGTCGCAGGCGTATCCACGCTGACGAATCTCGGCCATGGCGCGGCGCAGCTCCGAAGGGCTCGACAGAGTATTGACGGTAACGCGGTCCAGTCCACGTTCTGCCAGGACCCGCTCTAGATCATCATCGGGCAGCCAGGCCATCAGTGCCTTGCCCACGCCTGAGGCATGCAGCGGTGCACGAGAGCCCAGGCGGGTGATCATGCGCATCATCTGGGGGGATTCGCTCTGGGCCAGAAATACCGCGGTTGTTCCATCGCGTACGCCCAGGTTGGCCGTTTCGCCGGTGTCTCTGGTTAGCCTGCGCAGGTAAGGGCGGCTGGTGGCAACAAAGTCGCGAGCCTCGAGAAAGCTGTTGCCGATGCGGAAGGTCTTGACGTCGATGCGCCACACGCCAAGGGTTTCGTCCTGTGTCACGAAGCCCTGGCTCAGCAGTGCCTGCAGTAACCTGTGCGTCGTAGAGGGGGCCAGGTCGGCCTGCTCGGCAATATCGGACAGGGCCAGCCCGCCGGGGCGCATGGCCAGCAGCTCCAGCAGATTGAGTCCCCGCACCAGCGACTGGCTATGGCCTCCGCTGGTCTTGCCGGTGGCCGGTCGCCCGGCTGCTCTGCGCTTGTTCTCCGTCACCTGTCTTCTCCTGGGGCTAGCCATGAACCTGTTGCTGAAGGGCTAGCATACCTGCAGGTGCAGCGTCTTGTCGCGTTTACGGAAAACGCTTCCATAACCAGTCCTTGGGTGAAAAGTGAAGGATGAAAGGAGAACGTCGTGAGTCGAGCGCCCTTTATCGATGTGTCCACCGTGGGCGGCGCTTGGCGACAAAAGCGTCGATGCCCTCTGCCACATCCTCGGCCATCATGTTGGCCGCCATGACCTCCCCCGCATAGGCGTAGGCCTGGCCCAAGGGGAGTGCCCGTTGGCGGGCCAGCATCGACTTGCCGGTAAACAGCGCCACCTGGCTCTTGGCGCGCAGGTTATCCAGCAGTGCCTCAAGGCAGTCATCGAGCGCGTCGGGCTCGGCGACACGGTTGATCAATCCCCACGCCAACGCCTGCTCGGCATCAATGAAGTCACCGGTAAACAGCATTTCAGCCGCCTGCTTGGGGCCGATGTTGCGGGTCAGGGCAACGGCGGGTGTCGAGCAGAATAGACCCACGTTGATGCCAGATACGGCGAAGCGCGCGCTGCTGGAGGCGACCGCCATGTCGCAACTCGCGACCAGCTGGCAACCCGCGGCAGTGGCCAGGCCTTGAACCCGGGCGATGACGGGGACCGGGCAGTCCTGCAGGCGCTGCATCACCCGCGAGCATTGGGCGAACAGCTGGCGGTAGGCGTCTTCATCTTCCAGGGCGCGCATCTCCTTCAGGTCGTGGCCGGCGCAGAACGCCCGGCCCTCTGCGGCGATCACCACGGCACGCAGGTCAGGGCTGGGGGAGATGGTCGTAAAGGCATCATCCAGCGCCGTCAGCATGTCCTGGGACAGTGCATTGAAGCTGGCGGGACGATTGAGGGTCAGGTGCACGATCCCGCGGTCGTCGTGGCGGACGACGGCAGCGTCGTCGTTGGCAGGTAGCGCAGAGGGTGAGGCGGACATCGTGGTGGCTCCAACGAGGGCGAACCTGGCAAGACTAGCGCGGGAGCACCGGTTGTCGGGGCGTGCTTCGACCAAAGGGCTAGACCAAGGAACGCGATCATCGGGCGAGTGATCGAGCCCGGTGGTGATAGATCGTGAGGGAGGCCAGACCCAGAGGCTCGTGCTAGACCATGGTCAGGCGCTGCCAGGATGACGTAGATTCGTTGGCATGCCTGACGATACGGAGCCCGCATGCACAATGACGAGCAACCGCCGATACCGATGAGCGGCGACGTGCTGGCCACGCCGCGCAGCCGCCTGCGCCCCTTCGAAGCGTACGATCTGCCCGCCTTGAGCCGGCTGTTGGCCGATCCCAGGGTCATGCGTTATTCCCTCGGTGGGGTCTGCGACGTTGCGCGTAGTCAGGCATTTATCGAGGCGTGTCGTCAGACGTACAGGCAAAAGGGGTTTGGTTACTGGGCCGTGGTGCATCCGGTCTCTCGTGCCCTGATGGGGTTTTGCGGTTTCGACCACGAGACCCTGGATGGCGAGCAGGAACTGGCGATTGGCTATCGCTATGCGGTGCGTCATTGGGGAAGGGGCCTGGCTACTGAAGTGGCGCGTGCTGTCGTCACCCATGCCTTTACGGTCACCGACAGCGAGTCATTGGTGGCGGTCATTGATCCTGCCAATGTGCCATCGACGCGAGTGGCTCAGCATGCAGGTTTCCAATGGGAAGGGATGACGACGCTGCAGGGCCAGCGCGTCAAGGTCTACCGGCGGCATCGCTACCGTGACGTCAGAAGCTGCTGAGTCTGGATGCACCCACGGGCCCTGGTTGGGGCTCGTGGGTGCTGTTTCTGCGCGGGAGAAGGATGTCGTGAGCAGGGCCGGTTCAGTTCGGTCGCTGCCGGTGATGGCGCTGAGGCTTAGACGTCGTCACGGAACACTCGGTCGCTTTTCGGTAGAACCAGGTTGAGGGTGATGGCGAACAGCGCACCAGGAATCAGCCCCGACTCAATGATGGCTTGAAGGTTCTCGTTCAGGTTGGCGTAAAGCCCCTCCTGGGCGGGTAGACCCACCGCGGCGGAAAGCGATACGCCGATGATGACCATGTTGCGTTTGTTGAAGTCGATGTGAGACAGCATCTTGATGCCGGCGCTGGCAATCATGCCGAACATGATCAACACGGCCCCACCCAGCACGGAGTTGGGAATGCTGGAGACAATCGCGCCCAGCTTGGGGATGAGCCCGGCCAGCAGCAGGAAGGCACCGCCAATGGCGACCACGTAGCGACTGACGACGCCGGTGAGGGCGACCATGCCCACATTCTGGCTGAAGCTGATCTGCGGAAAGGCGTTGAAGATGGCGGCGAACACGCTGGAGATGCCGTCCGCCATGACACCACCGGACAGTTCCTTGGGCGTCGGCTCCCGGTCCAGGCCTCCGGCAGTGGTGCCGACAATATCACCGATGGATTCGGCGCAGGTGACGATGGCCAGCAGCACCACGGGAAGAACGGCAGCCAGATGAAACTCGATGCCGATGGCCAGGGGCACAGGAAGGGACAGCCAGTCAGCCTTGCCGATGCCTGAAAAATCAATCAAGCCAAAGCTGGTGGCCGCCACGTAACCGACGACCAGGCCGATCAACGGTGCCGTTTCGGACCAGATGCCGCGTCCATACTGGTGCAGGCCCAAGGTGACGATCAGTACCAGGGCGCCCAGCAGCAGGTGATGGGTGGCGCCAAAGTCCGCCGCGCCGAAGCCGCCACCCCAGTAGGCAAAGCCCACCGGCATCAGCAGTGTACCCAGCATGACCACAAAGGTGCCGGTGACCACTGGCGGGAACAGAAAGCGAAAGACCGGGAGAAACAGGCCTACCAGGGCCATGGCGATACCGCCGCAGAGTGCAGCTCCGAGCGCTGCTGGCAGGCCCATGCCTACAGCGATGGGAATCAGAACCGGCACGAAGCCGAAGCTGGTGCCCATCACGATAGGCAGTCGAGCACCAATGGGGCCGATACCGAGTGACTGCACCAAGGTGGCGACACCGGCGACAAACATCGCCGCCTGGATCATGAAGGTGGTTTGATCCGCCGGCAGATCCGCAGCACCGGCAATCAGGATGGGAACGGTCACGTTGCCGACGAACATCGCCAGCACATGCTGCAAGCCAAGCGGTATCGCCCTTCCCAGTGGCGGCATGGCATTGACGTCGTGGGTGGAGCGAACCGTGGGCCGGTCGCGGTTATCGCCAGTGGATTCTTGCGTATGCATGGCGGGATCCTCTCCTGTTGTCGTTGTAGTGCCAGGCCGTCCCCTGGCCTGGGCGATGAGTCCGGTCCACCGCATCAGGTGTCAGTCCTGGTGGCTGACTGCCGTGATGCAGCGGTGATGAACAATGGCGTTGCAAGAACGATGCCACGCAGCAGGGCTCCGTGGCGTCGGTATCGCTCTTGCCGTGTTGTCCTGCTGGCTAGACCGCTTGTCGAAGCCGCGCCGCCGCCTCGCCATGACGGGCCAGCAGGGACCCCAGGTCGACGTCGACGGGCAGCCCGTCGACGACTCGCCAGCGGCTGGCCACCATGACGCGATCGGCCCGATGTGCGCCGCACAGCAGTAGCGCCGCAAGCGGGTTTTCTGCGCCGGAGAAACGAGGCTCGTCCAGGCGAAACAGCGCCAGGTCCGCCTGTTGTCCAGCGTCAAGTCCGCCGATGTCGGTTCGGCCCAGGCAGCGGGCGGAGCCTTCTGTGGCCCAGCGAATCACGTCCTGGTGACGCACCTGGCTGGGGGAATAACGTAGCCTGCCGATCAGCATGGCCTGGCGCATCTCTTCGGCTAGATTGGAATGGTCCGCCGAGGCCGAGCCATCCACGGCAAGCCCTACCGGGCTTCCGGCGGCCTCCAGCTCCAGCGTTCGGCACATGCCGGAGCCCAGGACCATGTTGGAAGAGGGGCAGTGAGCGATACCGGTACCCGCCTTGCCGAGTCGGCTGACCTCGTCGTCGTTGAAGTGAATGCCATGGGCCAGCCAGGTGCGATCGCTGAGCCAGCCGGTATCTTCCAGATAATCCAGCGGACGCATGCCGAACAGTTTCTGGCAGTAGTGGGTCTCGTCTTCGGTTTCGGCCAGGTGGGTATGCAGACGAACGTCCTTGGCCTCGGCCAGGCGGGCGCTGTCGATCATCAGTTCGCGGCTGACCGAAAACGGGGAGCAAGGTGCCAATGCCACGGTAATCATGGCGCCATCGCCGCGCTGGTGATAGGCGTCGATCAGGCGGGTGCTCTCATCGAGAATGGTGGCTTCGTCCTGGACGACGGATTGAGGTGGCAGGCCGCCCTGATCGCGACCCACACTCATGGAGCCTCGCGTCAGCGCTGCCCGCACCCCCAGCCGATTAGCTGTCTCGACCTGTACGTCGATGGCATGTTCCAGGGCCCCGGAAAACACATAGTGATGATCCGCCACGGTGGTGCAACCGCTCATCAACAGTTCCACCATGGCGAGTTCGCTGGCCAGCGCCAGTTGAGCCTCATCCAGGTGGGCCCAGACGTCGTACAGGGTAGTGAGCCAGGGAAACAGTTCCTTGTTGAGCGCAGGCGAGTAGGCCCGTGTCAGCGTCTGGTAGAAGTGGTGATGGGTATTGACCAGTCCGGGCAGCAGCACGTGCCGGGAGGCATCGAACACCTCGTCGACGGCTACGCTGGGCACCTGGCCCGCGCCGAGCTTCTCGACAATACGCGAGCCCTGCACCACGACGCCTGCTGTAGCGGCGGGGTCGCTGGTGGCCAGCGGCTGCCGGATCCATGTCGTGGGTGTGTGTGAATGCATGCATTCCTCCTTCGCGAAGCGAAGGGTTACCCAGGCAGGGTGAGGCGCTTTCGGCATGCGGTAGTGCTCATGACACGAACCGCTGCCAGGAGCCGTCACCGCATGGCGTCTGGCCGAATACCTGGTTCAGGTGCCTTCAAGGATGGCTACCGATGGAGGTGTGCGCGGTCTGTGTCCGACTGCACCTCCATGGAACCGACGGTGGCCGTGTATGACAGCAGATGTGCGATATGAGTGCACAGTCCTGGTACGCAATCGCTGTCAGTTATTGTGTACAAAATGGCCGTGGCCTGATGAGTTGTCAAGCCGACGCTCATAAGGGTCAAGTGTCGCCGTGATGCCGAGCCGCCCGACGGCGGCTCAGGCGGTCACCGAACAGATAGGCGCCAAGCGCGACGAGAATCAGCGCGGCGCCGGCCAGCATGGAGGCTGAAGGGGTCTCCTGGTTGAACAGCATGCCAAGAGATAGCGCCAGAACCGGAGTGATCAGCGTGACCAATGCAACGCTGGCCGCGTGCAGCCGCGACAGAATGAGGTAGTAGCAGAGGAAACCGATCAAGGAGCCAAACAGGGCGAGATAGAGCACTGCCCACAGGCCGCGGTCACTCAGGGGGATGGTCAGGGGCTCGCCACTGGCTAGCCACAGCACCAGAAAGCACGGCATAGAGCCCGCCAGGGCGCCGACGGTCTGCTCGAGAGGGTGAAGTCCCGCAGAGATGCGCTGGACCGCTATGCCGCTGCCACTGAACAGCGTGACGGCGGACAGCATCATGACCAGGGCCACCAGCTGCTGGCCACTGCCGAGGGCGAGGCTGTCGAGAAAGACCACCGCCAGGCCTGTCACTCCCAGGCCGCAGCCAATCCAGTGCCAGCGCTTCAGCCGCGTGCTGCCCGGCAGCGCTTGCAGGATGATGCCAGAGATCAGAGGGGCCATGCCGAACATCACCGAGAGCATGCCCGATGGCAAGAACTGGGAGGCATAGTAGCTCAGCGCCATGGCGCCAAACACACCCGGAATGGCGGCGGCGTAGCTGACCAGCGCGCGGCGGTCTGTGCGCAGTGTTCTGCGCAACACCAGCAGCAGCACGATGCCGGCCACCAGCGCCAGCCCCATGCGCAGCATGACGCTGCCGATGGGGGCGCCGGCTTCTGCGCTCCATTTGATGGCGAGGGGCGTCGAGGCCCACACCAGTACCACGATCAGGTAGGCCAGTCCGGTCGGCATCAGGCATCCTTGTGAAGCGCTCAGCGGGGAGAGATCAAGATAGGTCTTGTTGGCATGAAATGTCGTCTGTCGCTCATCCCGGGACGACAGCAAGACGCCGCCCTCCCGAAGGAGCGCGGCGTCGTCGAGCTGGAACAGCGTCCGGCGGCCTAGTCGGCGTAGTTGGTCTCGGAATAGAGAACCCGGGTACGCAGGGTGTGATTGACCTCGCGCAGCGCCTCCAGGGCCTGGGGGCCATAGGCCTTGTCCACATCGATGACCACGTAGCCGACCTTTTCATTGGTCTGCAGGTACTGGCCGGAAATGTTGATGTCATTTTCGGACAGCACGCGGTTGATCTCGGACATCACGCCAGGCACGTTCTCGTGGATGTGCAGCAGGCGGTGCTTGTCCGGATGGGCCGGCAGGGCCACCTCGGGGAAGTTGACCGAGGTAATGCTGGTGCCATTGTCGGAGAAGGTCACCAGCTTCTCAGATACTTCGACGCCGATGTTTTCCTGGGCTTCCAGGGTGGAGCCGCCGATGTGCGGGGTAAGAATGACGTTCTCCAGACCCCGCAGCGGGCTTTCGAAGATGTCGTCGTTACCCTTCGGCTCGACCGGGAAGACATCGATGGCGGCGCCATTGAGGCGGCCTTCCTTGATGGCCTCGGCCAGCGCCTCGATCACCACCACGCTGCCGCGGGCGGCATTGATCAGGATGGCGCCAGGCTTCATCAGGCTGATCTGCTCTTCGCCGATCATCCAGCGCGTGGACGGCAGGTCCGGCACGTGCAGGCTGACCACATCGGAGCGGGCCAGCAGCTCCTCCATACTGGCGACCTGGCGAGAATTGCCCATCGCCAGCTTGGTGATGACGTCGTAGTAGATGACGTCAAAGCCAAGCGCTTCTGCCAGTACCGACAGCTGCGACCCGATGCTGCCATAGCCCACGATGCCCAGGGTCTTGCCGCGGGCCTCGTGGCTGTTCTTGGCACTTTTCAGCCAGCCGCCCTGGTGGGCGCGCGCATTCTTTTCGGGAATACCGCGCAGCAGCATGATCGCTTCGGCCAGCACCAGTTCCGCCACCGAGCGAGTATTGGAGTAGGGCGCATTGAATACCGGGATGCCGCGCACCAATGCCGCACCCAGGTCGACCTGGTTGGTGCCGATGCAGAAACAGCCAACCGCGACCAGCTTTTCGGCTGCCGCGAACACCCGCTCATTGAGCTGAGTGCGGGAGCGGATACCGATGAAGTGCACGTCCCGGATCTTCTCGATCAGCGTGGCCTCGTCCAGCGAGGTCGGCAGATGCTCGATGTTGGTGTATCCGGCATTGAGAAAATTGTCCACTGCACTCTGGTGGACGCCCTCGAGCAGCAGGATCTTGATCTTGCTTTTGTCCAGGGACGTTTTGGCCATGGTCGAATCAACCTCTTGGAAGTGGCGGCAGCCAGCGGCTGGTTGGCGGAGAAGGCGCTAAATCAGGGTCGATAGCCTACCACATGCAGCCTTTGCCACGTTGAAAATCCTTGCACCGCAGCATGAGTCTTGTGCATGTACGCTGGCCAACGCGGTGACGTCTTCGACCAAGGCGCAAGGAACGCGGGGCAGACGACCCCAGGGGCAGAGCGTGTATACTGTCGCCCTTTAGGGTGACCGGGTGCCTGGCGATGGCGTCACGGTGTCCCGCACGGTCGGCGATGGCCGTGACCAAGCCATTTCGGGTCAGTCCCTGGCCCACTGTCTGGAGGGGCGCATGGCAACGCAGGACCGCCAGCCATCACAGCAAGATGCCGAGCCTCAGGACTTTGCCGCGGCCATGGGGCAACTGGAGCACCTGGTGGAACGGCTGGAGTCGGGGGAGCTGTCGCTCGAGGAGTCGTTGAAGGCGTTCGAGCAGGGCGTGGCCTTAACCCGCCATGCTCAGCAACGCCTGGACGATGCGGAGCTCAAGGTTCGCAGTCTGACGGAGAACGCCGAGGGGGGGATGCAGCTGTCGCCCTTTGATATCGGGGAGGACGCGGGTGAACGCTGATACCATGCTGGCCCGTCTGGCCGCCGACAGGGCGCGAGTCGATCGTTGCCTGGAGACGCTGTTCGTGGGTCGCCAGACTGTCGAACCGAGACTCGAAGCGGCGATGCGCCATGGTCTGCTTGTCGGCGGCAAGCGGCTTCGCCCGATTCTGGTCTATGCCGCCGGTCGGGCGCTGGGCGCCAACGACGACGATCTCGACATTCCTGCTGCGGCCATTGAGCTGGTGCATGCCTACTCGCTGGTGCATGACGATCTGCCGGCCATGGACGATGACGACCTACGCCGCGGTCAGCCCACGGTGCACAAGGCGTTCGATGAGGCTTCTGCGATTCTTGCCGGCGATGCCCTGCAGACACTGGCCTTCGAGTTGCTCGCCAGCTCTACGTCTCCTCGCCTGGGGGCATTGGTGGCCACGCTGGCGCAAGCGTCCGGGCGTGATGGCATGGTGGCCGGACAGGCGCTGGACCTGGCGGCAGTGGGCGAACGCCCGGACCTGTCCAGCCTTGAAACCATGCATCGCCACAAGACCGGCGCGCTGATTCGCGCCGCCGTCAGGCTTGGCGGTTTGATCGCGGTGCCCGCAGACGACGCGCGCCTGGCCGCCCTGGATGTCTATGCCGCCGCTATCGGCCTGGCCTTTCAGGTACATGACGATGTGCTTGATGTCACGGGTGACACCGATACGCTGGGCAAGACGTCGGGTGCCGATGCGGCCCGTGACAAGCCGACCTATCCCGCCCTGCTCGGGCTTGAGGGAGCTCGGGCCAAGGCGACGGCACTGATCGATGAGGCGCTCGAGGCCATCGCCCCCTTGGGCGAGTCGGCGGCGCCTCTGGCAGGGCTCGCCCGCTACATGATCGAACGCGATCACTGACGACCACAGGGCTACCATGAAGCTGTTCGACACGATTCCCACCGAGCGGCCGGCAACGCCGCTGCTCGATACTCTGGATACCCCGGCTGCGCTGCGTGCGATGACCGCAGACCAGCTCAAGCGCGTAGCGGATGAACTGCGCGCCTACCTGCTCTACAGCGTTGGTGTTTCCGGCGGCCACTTTGGTGCCGGCCTTGGCGTGGTCGAACTGACCGTCGCCCTGCATCATGCCTTTCGTACGCCCCATGACCGCCTGGTGTGGGATGTGGGTCATCAGGCTTATCCACACAAGATCCTGACCGGTCGTCGCGAAGCGATGACCGGCATACGCCGCTACGGTGGCCTGGCGGCCTTCCCGCGGCGTGCCGAATCGGAGTACGACACCTTTGGCGTCGGCCATTCCAGTACCTCGATATCGGCGGCTCTGGGCATGGCGCTGGCGGCACGTACCCAGGGCCAGGATCGTCGCGTCTGCGCGGTGATCGGTGACGGTGCCCTGACCGCCGGCATGGCCTTCGAGGCGTTGGCCCATGCCGGCCATGTGGATGCCAATCTGCTGGTGGTGCTGAACGACAATGAAATGTCGATTTCCGAGAATGTCGGCGGTGTGGCCAGCTATCTGGCCCGCATTCTGGTCAGCAAGCCGTACCTGAGCATGCGCGAGAACGGCAAGAAGGTGCTGTCTCATCTGCCGGGTGCTCTGGAGCTTGCACGCCGTACGGAAGAACATGTGAAGGGCATGGTCAGCCCGGCCACGCTGTTTGAGGAGATGGGGTTCAATTATGTCGGGCCGATCGATGGTCACGACCTTGATGCCTTGAGTGCCGCCCTGACCAGCATGCGTGATCTCGAGGGGCCGCAGTTTCTGCACGTCAAGACGCGCAAGGGCCGTGGCTTCCTGCCGGCGGAGTCCGATCCTATTGGCTATCACGCCATTACCAAGCTCGAGACTCCCGATGCGGCCAAGGCTCGGGAAGCTGAGGTGGCAACGCCACCCGCGCCGCCAAAGAAGAAGTACTGCAGTGTCTTTGGCGATTGGATCTGCGACATGGCCGCGGCAGACGAGCGCCTGATCGGCATCACGCCGGCCATGCGCGAAGGCTCTGACCTCATCCGCTTCTCGAAGGAGTATGCGGATCGTTACTACGACGTGGCCATTGCCGAGCAGCACTCGGTGACCCTGGCTGCCGGCATGGCCTGCGAAGGCATGAAGCCCGTGGTCGCAATCTATTCCACCTTCCTCCAGCGTGGCTACGACCAATTGATTCACGATGTGGCCGTGCAGGACCTGGACGTGACCTTTGCCATCGACCGCGCAGGCCTGGTCGGGGAGGATGGTCCCACCCACCACGGTGCCCTGGATCTATCCTACTTGCGCTGTGTGCCCGGCATGGTGGTGCTGGCCCCGGCTGACGAGGCAGAATGCCGCGCCATGCTCAGTGCGGCCTATCACCACCCGGGTCCAGCGGCGGTGCGCTATCCGCGCGGTACGGGGCCAGGAGTGGCGATTCCCGATCACCTTGAGCCGCTGCCGATCGGGGTGGCCGAACCGCGTCGCCAGGGCCAGGGCGTAGTGTTGATGGCCTTTGGCAGCTTGAATGGTCCTGCTGCCGAAGTGGCGGAGCGCCTCGATGCCAGCCACATCAATATGCGCAGTGTGAAGCCGCTGGACCGGGACGCCGTGCTCGAGGCGGCCCGCGCTCACGAGCTGGTAGTGACCCTGGAGGAGAACGTCGTGGCGGGCGGTGCCGGAAGCGGCATCAATGAGCTGTTGCTGGCCGAAGGGATCTCTGTGTCGGTGCTCAACCTGGGCCTGCCGGATGTCTTTGCCGAGCACGGCAAGCCGACTGAATTGCTGCGAGACTGCGGTCTGGACGCTGAGGGAATTGAAGCGGCGATCCGGCAGCGCCTCGGCTGAGTCAGCCTACCGTCCCTTCAGAGCACGACGCGATCGGCCCCCTACATGGGGGCCGATCGCATATGGGTCGGTAGCACAGAGACCGGCAAAACAGAGACCGGCAACACCGAGACCGATGGCGTCAGTGCGCAGTGGGTCGGCGCTACGGCGTGGGACGCCACGCTGACGCTGGCGCAAGCCGAAACAATAGCGCCAACAATGGCGAGTCGAGTGAAGGAAAGTCGCACAAGACGTCCTGGGCAGTGCATTCGTCGTTAACCTGGCGGCCAGTATCGGTGACGCCCATGACCATTCGATGAAAAGGTGGGCGGCGCACGCCTTCGCCCGCGTCCGGGTGGCGGTGGTATCCTGCCTCGCGTACCCCCATGGTGGTGGGTGGGCGTGATGGCGAGTCGATGACCGTTCAAGCACCTGCCAGCGCCACCTGAGCAGACAGCACGCCGTGGACTGAAACACGGCTCCGACAGAGAGGAATTATGCTGACCATCATTGTTATCGGGGCGGTAATTGGGCTGCTGACCGGAGGCCCGCTGGGCATGTTGATCGGTGGCGGCATCGGCTGGTGGTTGGGCGGACGTCTGCGCGGCGGCGTGATGCTCGGCAAGGGTCTGGCCGAGATGCAACGCCAGTTCATGGACTCCACCTTCGCCGTCATGGGCGCCGTGTGCCAGGCAGACGGTCAGGTCAGCGGGGAAGAGCGTCAGGTGCTCGAGCAACTGCTGGTGCGCCTGCGCTTGCCCGAAAGCACCAAGGCCAGTGCTCGTGCCGCATTCGAACGCGGACGGGCCAGTGACTTCGATCTGGATGCCGAGATCGCCAGAGTGGCACGCCTGACCCGTGGTCGCGGTGCGCTGCGACAGATCTTTTTGCAGGTGCAGTTGTCGGCCATTGCAGCAGACGGCGTGCTGCACCCAGCCGAGCACAACATGCTGATGCGGGTGGCCCGCGGCCTTGGCTGCAGTGAGGCGGAAATAGCCCAGATCGAGGCCATGCTGCGCGGTGGAGCCTCCCATGGGGCAGGCGCCACTCAGGAAAGCCAGAGCCCGCTGGAGGACGCGTACAAGGTGCTGGGTATCAGCCCGGAGGCCAGCGATGCCGAAATCAAGCGCGCCTATCGCAAGCTGATGAGCGAAAACCATCCTGACAAGCTGGCCAGCCGGGGACTGCCGGACAGCATGCGCGAGGTCGCCGAGGCCCGCACCGTCGAGATCGGCAATGCCTATCAGCGCATCCGGCAGGCCCGGGGCCAGGCCTGACCGTACTTGGACGACGCGGCTGAGCCGTGCTGCTTACGCCTCAGTCGCTCTGCTTACGCTTCAGTTGCTCTGCTTACGCTTCAGTTGCTCTGTAGGGCCGCCACAAGGCGCTGTGCCAGTCGGCAGGACGTGTCGTCATGTCGGTTCCAGGCGAGGGCGAGGCGAGTGCGCAGGTCGCTCCAGCGAGGCGACAATGGTCGCGAGGTCACGCCCTGCCGGTGAGTCACCAGAAAGCTCTGGGGCGCCAGGGCGATGCCCTCATCTGCCGCGACCAGCGCCAGCAATTGGTGATGGTCGTCGGGCTCACGCAGTCGCTGGGGCTGGTAGCCGTGAATGCGAAACAGGCGCTCGCAGTGGTCGAAGTAGTCCGGATTGTCCCTGCGGGAAAACCAGAACAGGGGGCGGTCGCTCAGCCTGCAAAGATCCACGTCCCGGTCCTCTTCAAGCCGCTCGGCAAGGGCGTCGGACATCAACACCCATAGCGGGTCGTCGGCGACGATGTGGCACTTCAACGGCTCAGGGAGGGTGATGGGCAGACCGACAAGGGCCAACGATAGCGGCCTCGCGTCATCCTTCAGCAAGCGTGACAGCAGCCTGCTGGACGGTTGGCGCTCGATGTCCACGCTCTGGTCCAGCTGCGCCTCGAGCCATGCGCGGGAGGGCAGCAGGCCATCATCCACTGCGGGCGTCATGCCGATGGCAATGGGGCAGGGCTGGTCGGTAGGTGCGCTGGCTTCGTGCCAGGCGGCTTCTATTTCCTCAAAGCAGGGGCGCAGCCGGCGAGCAAGGCGCTCTCCTGCCGGGGTCAGGCGCACCTGACGAGTGGTGCGGGTGAACAGCGTGACGCCCAGCTCCTGTTCCAGCGCCTGGATGTGGCGCGTCAGCGGAGGCTGAGTGAGATGCAGCCTATCCGCGGCCTGGCGAAAGTGCCCAGTATCGGCAACGGCGAGAAAGCTGATGAGCCGGTCGCAACGCTTGAACCATTGTCTGCTGGGCGGCATGGGGCGCTCGTCAGGATAGTGAAGAGAAGCAAGGACGCCACTGCCCCCGGCGGTCGACCCATCGTGGATGACCGGGAGGCGTCTTGTGGACGCCAGGGATTGATACGCTGCAAGTATCAATCTATCAGCAATTCTCCCGCGGGCCCACGGCCAGGATCATGCAGCAGGTCAGACAACGCGTCTGAAGTGATCCGCCTTAGGTTAAGGAGCCTGCGATGACCTCTCCCTCACATTCCCCACGTTCACTGGGTGACCACCTGCACGTTCTGCCCTTGGGGCTAGGGTGCATGGGCATGTCCGAATTCTATGGTGCCAGTGATGACCGTGATGCCACCCGGCTGATTCACGAGGCCCTGGAGCGAGGCGTGAGCCTGTTCGACAGTGCCGACACCTACGGCCAGGGCCATAACGAGCAACTTTTGGGCAAGGCACTGCACGGTAGGCGAGACAGCGCTGTGATTGCCACCAAGTTTGGCATCGTGCGCAGGCCTGGCGACTACGCCCGGTCGATCAACACGCGCCCAGAGTATGTTCGCGCTGCCTGTGAGGCTTCTCTCGCACGCCTTGGGATTGACACGATTGACCTCTACTACGCCCACCGTCTCGATCCCGAGGTGCCGATCGAAGAGACCGTCGGCGCCATGTCCGAACTAGTCACCCAGGGCAAGGTTCGTGCGCTAGGGCTGTGTGAGGTGTCACCTGCCACCCTGGAGCGAGCTGTGGCGGTGCATCCCATTGCTGCAGTCCAGAGTGAGTACTCACTCTGGAGTCGCGGAGTGGAGGACAGCGTGCTCCCTACGTGCCAGCGGTTGGGGGTGTCACTGGTGGCGTACTCACCGCTGGGTCGCGGTTTCCTCAGCGGCCAGATTCGACGTCGTGCTGACATCAGCGAGACCGATTTTCGTCGCCACGCACCGCGTTTCTCGGCGCCGAACCTGGCCCGTAACATCGCCCTGCTGGATCGGCTGGAAGGGTTGGCACAGCAGCGAGGTGCCACCCCCGCCCAGGTGGCACTCGCCTGGCTACTGGCTCAGGACGACGCCATCATCCCCATTCCTGGCACCCGCAAGCTGAACCGCCTGGACGAGAATCTAGGAGCGCTGTCGCTGTCCTTGAGTGACGCCGATCTGGCGAGTCTCAACGACTGGTTTCACCGGGAGGCCGTGGCAGGGGAGCGCTACACTGAGGAGGGCATGAAAGGGGTCGAGGTGGAGACTCGTCAGCCTGGTTGAACGGCGTGTCGACTTGCACCTAAAGAGGATGGGTTGCGGGGATGGGACAGCGCGGTTGCCGTTTGTGCCGTTAGCGCCTAGGATGCCCCGCTGCCCGCGCGACGCCACCTCCCATGGTGTTGCCCCCTCGGGCCAAGACCGACAAGAACCCAGGAGACTCCCGATGTCCTTCGGACTCTTATCCCTGCTGCCGCCGCTGCTGGCGATTCTGCTGGCGCTGGCGACACGCAATGTCATACCCGCACTGTTCTGCGGTGTCTGGCTCGGGGCCACCATGCTGGCTGGTTACAATCCCGCAGCCGGCCTCTATAACAGCTTTTCTGACTTCATCGTGCCGAGTATCGGTGACGAGTGGAATGCCACCGTACTGATCTATTGTGGCCTGTTCGGCGTGCTGATCAGTGTCCTGCAGCGTACCGGCGGGGCCCATGCCATTGCCCGCGCCATTTCCCGCAAGGTGGCCAGTGCGCGAGGCGCACAAGGCAGCACCCTGGGGCTTGGCATGCTGATCTTCTTTGAAGACTACTTCAATGCGTTGACAGTGGGCAGCGTGATGCGTCCCATCACCGATCGCATGCAGGTCTCCCGTGAAAAGCTGGCGTATATCGTCGATTCGACCTCGGCGCCGATGTGCCTACTGGGCCCCGTATCCACCTGGGTGGTGTTTGTCATGGGCCTGATTGGCACCCAGCTTGGCGAGATGGAGCTGAGTGGCTCGGAATACCTGATCTATCTGTCATCGATTCCGCTGAACTTCTACGCTTGGCTGGCGCTGGGCATGATCTTCTTCATTGTCATCACCCAATGGGACTTTGGCCCCATGGCGCGGGCGGAACGCCGTGCCCGTGAGACCGGAAAGCTGATGGAAGACACCGCCAAGCCGCCCTCTGATACCGATGCGATGGAGCTCAAGGCGCCACAGGATACTGCCCGCAAGCGCAACATGCTGGTGCCTATCGGTGTTCTGCTGGCCATGATTCCACCGCTGTTTCTGTGGACCGGTGACTTCCCGAACAACGACCTGGTGACAGCGGTCGGCAGCGCCGACGGCGGTCAGTCGATTCTGATCGCGACCCTGGTGGCGGTGATGGTCGGCTTGACTATGGGCATGAGCCAGCGCCTGTTCGACTTCCGCGAGGCGATGGATATTGTCGTGGAAGGCATCAAGAGCATGACGCTGGTGTACATCATTCTGGCGTTGGCCTGGTCCATCGGCAGCGTCACCTCGGAGCTGGGCACGGCTGACTATCTGGTGAGTCTGACCGAGGCCAGTATTCCGCCCAGCCTGGTGCCGGTGTTGCTGTTCTTGATTGGCGCCGTGGTGGCCTTCACCACCGGCACGTCCTACGGGACCTTTGCCATCATGATCCCGATTGCCATGCCGGTAGCCGCGGCCATGGATCTGCCGATGGCGTTGGCGATCGCGTCGGTGCTGAGTGGAGGCATCTTTGGTGACCACTGCTCGCCCATTTCCGATACCACCATTCTCTCGTCGGCGGGATCAAGCTGCGACCACATCGACCATGTGCGGACCCAGCTGCCCTACGCCATGACCGCCGGCATCGCCGGGCTAGTGGCGTTCTTTGTGGCAGGAATCAGTGGCACGGTGTGGATGGGCGCTGTCAGTGGCATTGCCGTGATGCTGTCCTTGGCGCTGCTGTTGAAGCTTTTGTGGCAGCCCCGCAGTGACGGGGTGAGGGATGAAGTGACGTACCGCGAGTAACGTGCTGGCTCAGGTCTACGCTGGCAGCGTGGCGCTGAAGACATATCGAACATCGCTGCTGGCGCCCTGCAGCCAGGCGATGGCCGAGAGCAGTACAGCAAAAGGCCCCGTCTGCCTGGCAACATCCAGGTGGGCGGGGCCTTTGCGCTTAGCGGAGCAGGAGGGTCAGGTATCGAGCGGTTAGCTTCGCTCGGCAACATCTCCTGATCAGCCAGTGGTGGCTTGGCGAGCCAGGTCCAGATCGTCTTCGCTCATGGCGAAGTCAGTATGGCGTGCCTGGTTGCGCAGCAGTTCCAGCCGGGCATTGGCCATGGCGTTGCTGGCGTCGTCAGCGATATGCGCATTGCCAACACGGTGTGCTGTTTCAAGTGCGCCAGCATCAATCGTGGACAGCGGCTCGGCGTTAACGGCCAGGGCACGCTCGCTGGCCCGGTCTGCCTGGGCGGTCAGCGGCAGGGCGGCAGCGATCAGCAGGGCGGTAGCGGCAATCTTGGCTTTCATGGTCTCTCTCCTGTGGAAGCTCTCGACAGATCGTCTGTCGGTCAGTTCGATGCCGTGGGCACCGAGGCTGTGACATATCTTGGCTTGAATAAAACGGTCGTTTTAATTTCGGCCGAAAACGTTACCCGGTAGTGGCCTGACGAGCCAGGTCCAGGTCGTGCTCGCTCATGGCGAAATCGGTGCGCTTGGCTTGCTCGCGCAGCAGCTCAAGACGGGCGTGAGCCATGGCGTCACTGCCGTTGTCGGCGATATGGGTGTTGCCCACCTGATTGGCGATGCTCACGGCGTCAGCAGTGAGCTGGGACAGCGGCTCAGCGTTAAGCGCCTGGGCACGCTCACTGGCATTATCGGCCTGGGCAGTCAGCGGCAGAGCGGCGGCGATCAGTAGGGCGGTAGCGGCAATCTTGGCTTTCATGGTCTCTCTCCTGTGGAAGCTCTCCAGGGAGCTTCTATCGGTCAAGCTGTGTCAGTGATGTCGTGAGTGGTGTTGCTGCCGTGACGCATCCCATGTCTATGGTCAGCGAGTCGCGGCTTTCGCTTGTTGTTCACGCCGAAACGATCGGCGCAACCATGGATCAAGAGGCCATCTCACCGGTGATCGTGTGTCGTCGCCATCGATGTCGTCGACTCGATGACACGGTGATCTGGCCTTAATTAAACGGTCGTTTTAATTTCCGCCGAAAACGTTAACCGGTAGTGGCCTGACGAGCCAGATCCAGGTCATGCTCGCTCATGGCGAAGTCGGTGCGCTTGTCTTGCTCACGCAGTAGCTCGAGGCGGGCATTGGCCATGGCATTGCTGCCGTTGTCGGCAATATGGGTGTTGCCGACCTGGTGTGCTGCATCGACAGCGGCGCCTGATACCTGTGCCAGCGGCTCGGCGTTGATGTGTTGCGCGCGGTCGGTGGCAGGATCAGCGTTTGCCGTCAGTGGCAGGGCAGCAGCGATCAGCAGGGCTGTGGCGGTAATCTTGGCTTTCATGATGTCTCTCCTTGCGGGCCGCTTGGCCCCCTTCTCATTGGTCGACCTGTTTAAAATAAAACGGTCGTTTTAATTTTTCCGGCATTTTTTGGCCCATCTGGGCCTACCGTGTCTTGGCTGTCACGAGTGCTTAGCCATCCACCGCCTTTTTCAGGCGTAACGTCGAACCTGTCGGTCGCTGATGGGGGTGGCTATTGCTTGGCGACATAATATTAACAGACTAACTAACTGTCAAATACCTTTTCAACCTTGGTCTAACTCCGCTTCGTTCCATGGCGCGATTTTCAGGACTCGCTTCTCCGGGCTCGTTTTTGCTGACCCGCTCTTACGGAGAAAGATCAGGGCTCTCAGCTATAGCGTTGCACCTGGCTAGGCTGCTGTGCCTCGATCATTGCCGGCATACGGGTGCGTAGCTGATGCTGTGTGCTATCTCCGTCAACTGTGTCCAGCTGCGCCAGCGCGTACTTGGGTGGCGCTGCCATGGCCGTAGCGGGCAGGACGACGGCGAGAACAGCGGTGACGGTAACGAGTCGTAGAGCGCGTTTCATGATGTCTCTCCTTGCCGTTACAGCGGAGCCTGAAGGTAGCTCACAGTGTGAGCGCTTGCTGGCCCCGCCGAACGCTGAAGTGAGTATGCTGGGCAGCGGTGCTGTGTGCCAGCCAAGGTCTTCAATGATGCTGATTGACGGTTTCTATTAAAACGGTCGTATGTCTTTAGGGTGTTGAAAATAAAGCCTTACTTTGTGGCGGCTCGGCTTAAATCAAGGTTCAGCATGAAGTTGGTCATGTCGACATGACGGGACTGCAGGCGGAGGCGAGCCTTGCTCAAGGCCTCAGTGCTGTCACTGGCGATATGCGCATTGATGATGTCGTCCCCTGGCTTGGCCATCGCGTCGCGCATGGACAGGGGTTCGCTGTTGAGCGCCCTGGCGAGATCGGTGGCGCGAGCATCAGCCTGGGCGGTCAGGGGAAGAGCGGCGATGGCAGCAAGGGGCAGCAGGAACTTGAATTTCATGGTGACACCTCATCAGTAGGAATCCATGGAACGCCATTGTTGACGTTTGATCCTCTGTCGGGGCCGCCTTCAGGTTCCTTACAACCTCAGGACTTTCTTTCGATGTCCACGTCGTCTGCTTGAGTGAAATCACCAAGGGCCATCATGTGTCCAAGCTTGCCAGCCTTGGTCGACAGGTAGTGCTCATTGTGGGGATTCAACCCGGTGGTCAGGGCTACGCGCTCCACCACCTGCACCCCGGCCTGGGTCAGGGCATCGACCTTTCTGGGATTGTTGGTCATCAGCTTGAGGCCTTGCACGCCAAGGTGGTCGAGCATGGGGACGCACAGGTCATAGCGTCGCAAGTCGGCGGCGAATCCCAGCCGCTCATTGGCCTCCACCGTGTCGGCGCCCTGATCCTGCAGATGATAAGCGCGGATCTTGTTGAGCAGACCAATGCCGCGACCTTCCTGGCGCAGGTAGAGGATCACCCCGCGCCCCTCTTGAGCGATACGCTTGAGCGCCTCTTGCAGCTGATAGCCACAGTCGCAGCGCATCGAGAACAAGGCGTCCCCCGTCAAGCATTCAGAATGCACGCGACCAAGCACCGGGGCGCCATCGTCGATATCGCCTAATGTCAGGGCGATATGATCCTTGCCGGTGGCTTCGTCTTCGAAGCCATGCATGGTGAACGTCGCCCAGGGAGTGGGTAGGCGGGAGGCGGCGATGAAGCGGATCGTCACGAGGTACCTCGAAGTCAAGACAACGGTCGGGCCGTCAAGGGGGCGTTTAGTCTATCAGGAACTCGCGCTGGGCTCACGGGAAGCACTCGGGTAAGCCACGACACACGGTCGCAGGGGCCTCTCGTCAGCCAGTCATTGCGGTACAATGCGGGCAAATCTCCTGTTGGATGATGCCTGCATGGAACTGAAGAACGATCGATTTTTGCGCGCTCTGGCACGGCAGCCAGTGGACCGGACACCGGTATGGATGATGCGCCAGGCGGGGCGCTACCTGCCCGAGTACAAGCGGGTGCGTGGCGAGGCCGGGAGCTTCATGGACCTGTGCCGCGATACCGATCGTGCCTGTGAGGTGACGCTGCAGCCGTTGGAACGCTTTCCTTTGGATGCCGCCATCCTGTTTTCGGACATCCTGACGATCCCCGACGCCATGGGCCTTGGGCTGTACTTCGAGACTGGAGAAGGTCCGAAGTTCCGCAAGCCGGTGAGGACCGCCGCTGACGTGGCTGCACTGCAGGCGCCGGATGCCGAGCGAGATCTCGACTATGTGATGCGCGCGGTCTCCACCATTCGGCGTGAGCTCAATGGTCGGGTGCCGCTGATCGGGTTCTCCGGGAGTCCCTGGACGCTGGCGACCTACATGGTCGAGGGAGCCTCCAGCAAGGACTTCCGTCACGTCAAAAGCATGCTCTACGCCACCCCCGACGTCATGCATCAATTGCTGGATACGCTGGCGGATGCCGTGACGGACTACCTCAATGCGCAGATTCGAGCCGGTGCACAGGCGGTACAGATCTTCGATACCTGGGGAGGGACGCTGTCGACGCCGGCCTATCGCGAGTTCTCGCTCAAGTACATGGAGCAGATCGTGGCGGGACTGGAGCGAGAGCATGACGGCCGCCGGGTGCCGGTGATCCTGTTTACCAAGAATGGCGGGCAGTGGCTCGAGGACCTGGCGGACACCGGGGCGGATGCGCTGGGATTGGATTGGACCACAGAGCTTTCCAATGCGCGCGGCAGGGTCGGCCGGAAGGTGGCCTTGCAGGGCAACATGGACCCGAACGTGTTGTTTGGCACTCCCCAGGCGATTCGTGCCGAAGTCGGCCGTATTCTCGATAGCTACGGCGAAGGGCCTGGTCACATCTTCAACCTGGGCCACGGGATCAACCAGTTTACCGACCCGAGCAACGTGACTGCCTTCATGGACGCGCTGCATGAATTGAGCCCGGCCTACCATGCCAACATCGCGACAGGCTGACGCTAGTGGCGCCACCCGCCAGCGCCCGCGTCATTCAGGCGGGTGGTGGGGGATGGCGTTGTTGCTAGCGGCGGTCATCGCCTGGGGCAGTTTGATGCCGGCCAGCGAGTTGCCCGAAGACCTGCCATGGGACAAGGCCAACCACCTGCTGGCGTATGCCGGATTGGCGGCGTTGGTGGCGCTGGCCTGTGACAGGGCGTGGCTATCGGTGGGGCTGGCCGTCGGCTACGGGGTGCTGATCGAGCTTGCGCAGATCCCGGTGCCTGGCCGCCTGGGGGGAGACCCTTGGGATATGCTGGCCAACACGCTAGGTGCGCTGCTTGGCGTACTGCTCGTCTGTCAGTGCCGACGGCTATGGCGGCGACGGTTATGGCGAGGACGCTGACAGCCGCTTTGGCGGCGCGCTAGAGGCTTGGCTCCTGGCGTCGTCCGGCGGGCTCTTCCTGCTGGGCACGATGGAAATCCAGCCCCGGCTCGCGTTGCTTGCGTTGGGCGAGGGGCTCGGCCTCGCGGGTCACCCGCGCGCTGCCGACGACGGCGTCGTCGTCCTCGATGGAGCGTGCCTGCGATGTCCAGGCCTTGTCGCCATCATGTACCGCCGGACGCCGGTCATAGGAGCGCGTCACTACGGCGCCTGGCGCAAAGCCGGGGCGCTGGGCACTCAGGTGGTGGGGCAGTAACCACAGCTCCGCCAGCAGACGCAAAGCCAGCATGGTCAGCAGGGTGACCCCCGCGCCCACGGCCAGAGGTGGCCAGCTGTCACTCCAGCTCGACATGGTGACCCATGGAGAGCGTGGTATCAGCCACCACAGGCCGGCAGCAAGAACACCGAGTTGGGCCAGAAGGTGGCAACAAAGCAGGGTGCGCCGGGCCAGGGGGGCGCGGGGTAGCAGGAACTGGCGCATGGTCTGGGTCCTCCAGCAGGTAGCCCGTTTTGGACTATCCACAGATATGAATCTTTGCTCGGCGGGGGAGAGTGTGTGCTCACTTGGCTCGCCGGCGGGCCAAGTCGCTGCATCCTACCCCAAATAGTGTCCTTGTGGTCAGTGTCCGAGATGGGCGACGCAGGTGTCGCCGAAAACCATCAGTTGACGCATCTGAGGTCCGTTGCCATGGTGATTCTGTACCGGTCATTGTGCCGGAGTGACAGAGCTCAGGGAGGCGAGGACTGATCATGACGACCTATATCGTGGTAGCCGATGCGTCACGGGCGCGGATTTTCACCCGTGAAGGGCGCCGGTTTGAAGAGCTGGAGAGTCTTGTGCATGCCGAAGGCCGGCTGCATGAGGGGGATCTAGTGACCGACAAGGGCGGCGATGTTCATGAGTCCAGTGCAACGTCATCTCGCCAAGCGGGTAGCGAGGACGTCGCAACGCATCACCACGAAGTACTGTTCGCACGAGAAGTGGCCGATCGGTTGTACAAGGCCCGAGTGGATAACAGCATGGAGAAGCTGATCATGGTAGCGCCCCCCCGCTTCCTTGGTCATCTGCGCGATAAGCTCGATGCTCCGACTGCCAAGTTGGTCATACACACGCTGTCCAAGGACCTGACCAAGGCAGACAGTGCGCGTATCAGCGATGCGGTGGATGATCTGCGCTGAAATAGGCCCCACGTCGCGGCCGTTCAACAGGCACGGCGCGACGTGGGGCGCCGTCACGGTATCTGGGGCAGATCGATCTGGTCGCTGCGCTGGATGCCCTCTGTCATGTGGCGGCACTGTCTAAGGAATTCCCGCATGCCGGCCGTGAGGTACTTGTGCCGGTGCCAGATAAAGGTGAACTGACGACTGAGATCCAGCTCCGGTGTGGGCAACGGGGTCAGGCTGCCACGCCGAAAGGCGTCGCGTAGCGCCAGTCGTGAGACGCAACCGATCCCCAGGCCCGACTCCACCGCACGTTTGATCCCCTCGGTATGTTCCAGCTCCAGCAGGATGGTAAAGCGTCCACGACGATGACGTGCCGCCTGCTCCAGAGTCAGGCGCGTCCCTGACCCTTCCTCTCGCATGATCCAGGGCTCTCTCAGCAGACGGTCCAGTTCCACTGGCCCCGTGTTGGCGAGGGGGTGGCGGGGTGAGCAGAACACCACCAGATCATCCTCGACCCAGGGCTGGGTGATAACGTCATCTTCTTCACATTGCCCTTCGATCAGGCCGAGGTCGAGCTGGTGGTGGCGCACCGCATCAATGATGGATCGGGTATTACGTACCTGCAGGCGGACGCGACTGCCGGGATGTCGCTGCATGAAGTCGCTGATCAGCAGGGTCGCCAGATAGTTGCCGATGGTCAGGGTGGCGCCCACATCCAGAGTGCCGATGCCCTGCTGTCCCCGGAGCAGTTCTTCCACTTCTTCGGCGCGGTCGAGCAAGGCCACCGCCTTGGGCAGCAGTTGGAAGCCCAGGGCATTGAGCTTTAACCGTTTGCCGATGCGATCCAGCAATTGGCAGTCGAATTGTCGCTCAAGCTCTGCCAAGGCGGTACTTGCCGCGGATTGGGACAGGGACAGGGCGCGGGCTGCCTGAGACACGCTTTCGTGCTGGGCGACGGCCACGAAGACCTCCAGCTGGCGAAGGGTGTAGCGCATGGTTGAGGCTCCTTGAGGGGGGATCAGGCACCCGCCGCGGATAGCGAAAATTCCCGATGAAGACTGTCTATATCAAAGAAACAGATAAGACATATCCATACAATTCATTTAACAGATAATATGGCCGGTCTTAGAATTATCCGCAAGATTTAATATCAAGGCTTATTCTTTAAACGTATAAGCCCACGCTTTTAAGGAGTTGGCATGAGCAAGTTTGCCCTGGAAGAGGTGCTGAGCGTTCACCATTGGAACGACTCCCTGTTCACCTTCCGCACCACTCGTGAGCGCAGCCTGCGCTTCAAGAACGGCCAGTTCGTGATGATCGGGCTCGAGGTCAATGGCAAGCCACTGATGCGTGCCTACTCCGTGGCAAGTCCCAATTATGAAGACCACCTTGAGTTCTTCAGCATCAAGGTGCCGGATGGTCCGCTGACGTCACGTCTGCAGCACCTGCAGGTGGGCGACCAGATCATGGTCAGCCGCAAGCCTACCGGTACCCTGGTATGCGACGATCTGCTGCCTGGGCGTAACCTTTACATGCTCTCCACCGGCACCGGCCTGGCGCCGTTCTTGAGCCTGATTCAGGACCCCGAAGTGTACGAGCGCTTCGAGAAGGTGGTGCTGGTGCACGGTGTGCGTCACGTGAATGAGCTGGCTTACGCCGACTTCATCACCAAGGAGCTGCCGGCTCACGAGTACCTGGGCGAGGAGATCAGCGAGAAGCTGGTCTACTACCCCACCGTGACCCGTGAAGACTTCCACACCATGGGCCGCCTGACCGATCACATCCGCACTGGCAAGCTGACCGACGACAAGGGCCTGCCGCCCATCGATCCCAAGCAGGACCGGGCCATGATCTGCGGCAGCCCGGCCATGCTGGATGACACCAGCGCATTGCTCGACGAGCTCGGCTTCAATATTTCCCCGCGCATGGGCGAGCCTGGCGACTACGTCATCGAGCGTGCCTTCGTGGAGAAGTAAGGCACCTCGACAGGACGCCGTAAACGACGACGCCGATGGCCACTTGCCATCGGCGTCGTCGTTGGAGCTGGCGGATTGAATTGCCTGGACTGGCCGGTGTGGCGGTGGTCAGTCGCCGAGCGCCTCGGCGATCTCGCGTTCGCCGTCCAGCAGCACCGTCTCGTGGTTACGAATCTTTGTTTGCCCCAATAGATGGACCAGGGCGAGGGCCACGTTGGCTCGGGATATCTGGTTGTTGCCCCCGGTCTCGTCCAGTGACGTGGCCACCCGGCCGGTGGCGTCGTCGTCGGTGAGCCGGCCTGGCTTGACGATGACATGGTCCACCTTGCTGCTGCGCAGATAGGCATCGGCGGCGAACTTGGCGGCCATGTAGGGCCTGAGCTTCTCCGGCGCTTGCAGCGGCTGCTCGGCTCGCATGGCGCTGACCATCAGCATGCGGTCCAGCCCCAGGCGGCTGGCCTCGTCCGCCACCCGTGTAGCGGCGTAGAGGTCGATCAACAGTGTCTTGTCGGGCCCGGTGTTCGGACCTGAGCCGGCGGTGAACAGCACCTGATCGCAACCATCGAAGGCGGCGGCGAAGTCGTCCTCCAGGTCGGCGACGACCGTCTCGATCCCCTGTTGCTCGAACCAGTCGCGCTGCTCGGCGCGTCGGACCATGGCGCGAATCGGATGTCCCTGGCGGTGGGCGATGGCGCAGACCTGGCGGCCGATCTGGCCGTTGGCACCTATCACGAGTGTGGTCATGTCGTCCTCCTTGTCGATACCTGGGAAAGACCATGGCGTCGAAGGGGAAGACTTTCAATGGGGAGCGAATCGATGGCGACGCCGCCTGCAGGCCGGTACCCTGTGCGTCTTCCCCTTACCCACCCGCTCAGGAGCAGCGATGAATCCTCAGGACCTGGAACGCCTGGTTACCTTGCCGATGCCTTTCGGCAAGCATCAGGGCACCTTGATCGCCGATCTGCCCGGGCCCTACCTGGCGTGGTTTGCTCGGGTCGGGTTTCCCCCCGGAGAGATTGGACGTCTGCTGGCGTTGATGCACGAGATCGACCACAACGGCCTGAGCGACCTGCTGGAGCCGTTGCGACGCCGGGGGTAAGCGGTAGCGAGCGGTATCGGGAGGGAATCCCCAGGAAGCCGTCGCAATGACGGCGTCCCTGCCGGTCTAGTCAGACCGCGTCCTTGTCGGTCTCGCCCGTACGAATACGGATGACCTGCTCGAGGGGGGTGGCGTAAAGAAAGCTGCCATCGCCCTTTGGCGACCACCCGCCACCCTTCAAGGTTCGCTTAGACGGCGTCCTTGTCGGTCTCGCCCGTATGAATACGGATGACCTGCTCCAGGGGAGTGGCGTAAAGAAAGCTGCCATCGCCGGTCAGACCGCGTCCTTGTCGGTTTCTCCGGTACGAATGCGGATGACCTGCTCGAGGGGGGTAACGAAGATCTTGCCATCGCCAATCTTGCCGGTGTTGGCGACCTGTACGATGGCTTCGATGACCTGCTCCGTCATGCTGTCATCCACCGCGACTTCGAGCTTCACCTTGGGCAGAAAATCCACCACGTACTCCGCGCCTCGATACAGTTCGGTGTGGCCCTTCTGTCGTCCAAAGCCTTTGACCTCTGTCACCGTAATGCCCTGAACGCCGATCTCGGAGAGCGACTCGCGCACGTCGTCGAGCTTGAAAGGCTTGATAATCGCGGTCACCAGTTTCATGGCGGTTTCCTCATCCTGTCCGTGTAGGGGCGGCGTGCGGCATGTCCGTCGCTAACCCGTGGGCGGCGCGCCGTTGCGCCTGACCTGACTAGTGTGACAAAGCATACCCCTGGCAACCAGCAATAAAAAAGGCCCCCGAAGGGGCCAGGTGGAGCACGCCAGCTCACTGGAGTCGCGGGTAAGCTCAGGCTTACTTCTTGGCGACGTTAAACTCGGGGTAGGCTTCGAGGCCGCATTCGGCAAGGTCGACGCCTTCGTATTCTTCTTCTTCGCTGACACGGACACCCATGATCGCCTTGATGATCAGCCAGACGACCAGGCTGGCGGTGAAGACCCAGGCGAAGATGCCGGCAATACCGAGCAGCTGGGCACCGAAAGTGGCGTCGGCGTTGTTCAGCGGTACCGCCAGGACGCCCCAGATACCTGCAACACCGTGGGCAGAGATGGCACCGACCGGATCATCAAGGCGCAGCTTGTCGAGCACCACGATGGCGACCACAACCAGGATGCCGCCTACTGCGCCGATCAGGGTGGCGCCCAGGGCGCTGGAGGACAGCGGGTCGGCAGTGATGGAGACCAGGCCGGCGATGGCACCGTTCAATGCCATGGTGAGGTCCGCCTTGCGGAACCAGATCTTGGCCAGGATCAGTGCTGCAATGACGCCGCCTGCGGCAGCCGCATTGGTGTTGACCAGTACCTGGGCCATGTTGTTGGCAGAAGCGACGTCGGAAACCTTGAGCTCGGAGCCGCCGTTGAAGCCGAACCAGCCCAGCCAGAGGACGAAGGTACCCAGTGTGGCCAGCGGCATGTTGGCGCCAGGAATCGCGTAGATCGCGCCGTTCTTGCCGTACTTGCCCTTACGCGGGCCGAGGACCAGCACACCCGCCAGGGCGGCAGCGGCACCCGCCATGTGAACAATGCCGGAACCTGCATAATCGGAGAAGCCTGCTTCAGACAACCAGCCGCCGCCCCAGGTCCAGTAGCCAGACACTGGATAGATGAAGGCCGTCATGACCACAGCGAAGGCCAGGAAGGCCCACAGTTTCATGCGCTCGGCAACGGCACCGGAGACGATGGACATGGCGGTGGCCACGAACACGACCTGGAAGAAGAAGTCGGCGCGAGCAGAGTAGTAGGGGGCATCTTCGCCACCGGCCAGCACGGCATCGACGCTGTTCTCAGTGCCGATCAGAAAGCCCAGATTGGGAATGATGCCGCCACCGTCGGACGAATACATCAGGTAGTAACCCACCAGCAGATACATGGTGCAGGCCACGGCGAACAGCACGATATTCTTGGTCAGAATTTCGGCGGTATTCTTGGCCCGGACCAGCCCGGCCTCGAGCATGGCGAAACCGGCTGCCATCCACATGACCAGGGCGCCGCAGATGAGGAAGTAGAAGGTATCCAGCGCGTAGCTGAGTTCACTGATATCAACCATGAGAGTGTCTCGCTATTTATTATCGGGAGTCAGGGCAGGGGCGGACATCAGACCGCGTCCGAACCGCGTTCGCCGGTGCGAATGCGGATGACATCTTCCAGCGGCGTGACGAAAACCTTGCCGTCACCGATCTTGCCGCTGTTGGCCGCGTTGCAGATCGCTTCCAGCACGCTGTCCAGGCGAGCTTCGTCGACGGCCACCTCGACCTTGACCTTGGGCAGAAAGTCCACGACATATTCCGCGCCGCGGTAGAGCTCTGTGTGGCCCTTCTGACGGCCAAATCCCTTGACCTCTGTCACGGTGATGCCCTGGACGCCGTTGTCGGCCAGCGCTTCACGAACGTCGTCCAGCTTGAAAGGCTTGATGATGGCGGTGATCAGTTTCATGGCATGGCTCCCTACGTGCATGGGTGGCGGCTTGTTTCCGCTCGGTGCATGGATACGTTGTCATAGCGGGAAATGTGCCACTTTATTCCTAATATCTTTTATTACATGAACTTGGAGTTAATTGAGGGCGTGTTGGATATGCGGGAGGCTGCATAGCGGGGGTAAATTGCGGCACTGCATCAATGACGATGCACTACTTTGGTGCTTGGCGCTGAGGCGCGTGCGCCATCAGTGAGCGCGCGACGTTCCGTCATGACGGCGGGAAGGACCGTCGTCGTTAGCCCACCTGGCCCGCCAGCGTTGTAGCCAACGTAGGCAGCCAAGAGACATGCGTTGGGCGTCAGGCTTGCGTATGCTGTCGGCAATAGAGTCGCCGTTTTGATGCACAAGGAGAGCCCCATGATCAGTCAGGATCGCATCAGCCGTTTAGCCCAGCAGATTGGAGAGCGTCTGCAGGGCGCTTCTCAGGCCCCGGAAGACATCCAGAAGGGCGTGCAACAGGTAGTGCGTGGCGCCTTCGACCGCCTGGAGCTGGTCTCGCGTGAAGATTTCGACATCCTGATGGATGTATTGCAGCGTACCCGCTCACGCGTCGAGGCCCTCGAGAAACAGGTCGCAGCTCTGGAGAGCCTGGTCGATGAGCGCGCAGCGGCGGGTCAGACAGGTGCCGATGCAACGCCCGCGGTCAGCGAGGAGGCTGCCGAAATCCCCGTACCCCCTGCGACCCAAGGACAGGACGGCGCGGCCAAGGGCGGTGAAACGCCATCGGCGTGATCTCTACCAGAGCACTTGGCTAATGTAGCGGGCCGGCATAGGGATATGCCGGCCCGGCTGTTTCTGGCGTGCGCAGGCGGCGAGGGGCCGATGATCGTGGTCTACTGACAGCCATAACGTCAGCCGTCAGGCAGGGAGCCCATGACGCTTGCCATCATCACGACCCGTGCCGGGGTGGGGCTGGATGCTCCAGAAGTTCAGGTCGAGGCGCACCTGGCCAACGGCTTACCCGGAATGACCTTGGTGGGACTGCCGGAAACCGCCGTCAGAGAGAGTCGCGAGCGGGTGCGCAGTGCCTTTGCGACCTGTGGTCTCGACTACCCCTTGCGTCGTATCACCCTGAATCTTGCCCCTGCCGATCTGCCCAAGGAAGGGGGACGCTTCGACCTGCCTATTGCGCTGGGACTGCTGGTGGCATCGGGGCAGTTGCCTGCGGCGGCGCTGGACGGCATCGAGTGTGCCGGAGAGCTGGCGCTGGATGGGCGGCTTCGTCCTGTCGCCGGCATGCTTCCCTTTGCCATGGCCACCCTTCGGGCTGGGCGGCGATTGATCCTGCCTGCCGCCAATGCCCAGGAGGCTGCGCTGGTCAGCGGCCTTGAGGTGCTTCCCGCCGACCACCTATTGGATGTCATCGCCCACTTGAGTGGACGGGTGCCGCTACAGACGTGTACTGCGGCAGCATCGTCGATGCCGGTTGAGGCAGCCTTGGATCTCTGTGATGTGCGCGGACAGTATCAAGCGCGTCGCGCCCTGGAGGTAGCGGCGGCTGGCGGTCACAACCTGCTGTTCGCCGGTCCGCCAGGTACCGGCAAGACATTGCTGGCCAGTCGCCTGCCCGGCATCCTGCCGCCCCTTGAAGATCATGAGGCCCTGGAAGTGGCGGCCATTCGCTCCGTCTGTGCGCTGCCATTGTCAGAAGGCTTTGGCTGTCGTCCCTTTCGCTCTCCCCACCACACTGCCAGCGCGGTGTCCCTGGTGGGGGGCGGGTCGAGGCCGCGTCCCGGCGAGATTTCCCTGGCCCACTGCGGCGTGCTGTTTCTCGATGAATTGCCTGAGTTCAGCCGGCAGGTGCTGGAAGTGCTCAGGGAGCCACTGGAGAGTGGAGAGATTCACATCACCCGAGCCAGTCACGAGCGTCGTTTTCCGGCTCGGTTCCAGCTGGTGGCTGCCATGAACCCCTGCCCCTGCGGCCACCTGGGGGATCCACGCCAGGACTGCAGCTGCACGGCGTCACAGATTCAGCGTTACCAGTCGCGGCTGTCTGGCCCGCTGCTGGACCGCATCGACCTGCAGGTCGAAGTGCCGGGACTGCCGGTTGAAGAGTTGACCTCTCAGCAGCCTGGCGAAAGCACCGCCATGGTGCGGGCGCGGGTGATGGCTGCGCGGGAGCGGCAAATGGCGCGGGGAGGGTTGAACGCGCGCTTATCGGGCAGGGCACTGGAAAACGCCTGTGCCCTGGATGCCACCGAGCGCGCCTGGCTGGCGCAGACGCTGGAGCGCCTGCGACTGTCGGCCCGGGCCTACCACCGCGTCCTGAGGGTGGCGCTGACGCTGGCCGATCTCGGTGCCAAGGACGCACCAGGGCATGACGAACTGATCGAGGCGATTGGCTACCGCCAACTGGACCGTTTGCTCAAGCGAGGTTAGCCGGACACGGGGGGCACCTGACCAGTGGGGCCAGAATGCCACCACGAGCATGAGCATGTCGTGGGATATGGCCCGGTGTGATTACAGCGCGTCGGCGTCGAAGGCGCCATTCAGCACCGTCGACCACAGTGCCGCGCCGTCGCCAGGCCGCCTCAGGCGTAGTTCAAAGCGATAGGGCACCAGCTCCCGATCTGACAGACGCAGGCGCGGGCCATCGGCAATCAGACGGCTATCGATCAGCCACTGTTGGGTGTCCGCGGCGGGGGTATCACCGGGTTGCCAGTCCAGTACCTGGGGGCCATCGTCGATGGCCAGCAGGCCGCGGGTCAGGCTCTCCTGCACGCGGGCGACGCTCAATGACAACCGTTCATCCACATTGGGCGGCGACAGCAGCAGCACCTGATCGATCAGCGGCGTCTCCGCCAGGGGAGGAGCCTGGGCGACCTGCTCGGCGGCATGGTGGCCAAGTCCCAGCAGCGCCTGACGCAAGCTATCGGGGCGCTCCGGCGCTCCCGCGCAGCCGCTGAGCCAGACCGCCACCAGCCACGTCAGCCATCGCAGAGTGCTGAAGGAATGACGGGTGCTGGATGGGCGGGCAAAGACGTTGGGGAGGAACCGACTCTGGGTCAGGCGTCTGGGCATCGTCGTGACATCCTTTTCACGGGGGGCTCTGCGCTGAGCTGTTGCTCCAAAAAGTGACGCACTTCCTCGAAAAGTTCCAGCCGTATGTCCTCGGCTTCATTTACCAGGTGGTGTCTCGCTTCGGCGTGGCAATGCACCGTGGCCTGGGGGAACTTCTTGCCGAGCACGGCCAGATTCCATGGGCCATCCACGGTCATGTCCTTTTTACCCTGCACGATCAGGGTAGGCAGCTGACAGGGCGGCAGTTGCATCAGGCGCGGCATCCAGCGACGCATGGCCGTGACCCAGCCGGTAGGTAAGCGGACCGGCTGCAGGGGATCCTGCTCCCGCAGGAAGGTCGCGAAATCATCATCGTTGGTATTGGGGCGAAACTTTCTTGGCACACTATCGACGAATGGGCTGACCAGCAGGTGGACCCATGCTGCCCGGGTCCATCCCCAGGGCCTGACCAGCGGTGCCAGCAGCACCAGCGCAGACCAGTGACCGTCGTCACCGCGGCTCAGAGCGTCGGTGGCGAGGATCGCCCCTCCGGTGCTCTGTCCAAGCCCAATCCAGGGGCCAGAGGCGAGGCCATGGTCCCCCAGGTACTGCTGAAGGGCGCGCAGGCAGTCACCATAGTCCGCGAAGTCTTCAATATCGGCACGCTCACCGCTGGACAGACCGTGCCCAGGTAAATCCCACAGCACCACGGTCAGTTCGAGCTCCAGCAACAGCTTGAGCAGATGCCGATAAAGGCCAAGGTGGTCGTAATAACCGTGGACCACTACAGCGGTGCCCCTGGGCTTCCGTGGACGCCAGACCTGCGTCCATAGGCGAAAGCGCGGGGTCTCGATATTGCCCGCATGCAGGGTGACCCGGTCGTCGAGTATCGCATCGAGGCGATAGTGCGACAGGTACTGTTCGAGCACCTGCTCCAGGGCCGGGGTGGCGCCAGCCGCGGACAGTCGGCCCCCCTGATTGACGATGGTCGTCAGCGTCTCGATGTTTTCGAGTGGGGTGTAATCGGTCATGGCATCCTCCGCGGGAAGGTGCGGCCGTGTGGCGGGAGCCCGAAGCTAACAAAGTCATCGGGTACGCTGGGTGGGAGCCACCAGCGCGCTGCCCCTCGCTTGCCTGCCCAGTCCCTGTCTGAGTAAGACAGCGAGATGGGGCCGGTGGTTGCCGTCATCCATCTGGTCCGGCACAGCGTGAGGCAGCCCATCGGCAGGCCTGAAAACCTTCCTGTTAACGCATCCTTGCTCATTCCATGCTAGCGATTGCGCCTGTTCGGCACCACTGTTTCCTAATCATTGGTTACGTCGCAGGCTTATCTTTTGGTCTAGCCTTGGGGGAAAGACGAAGCGTTTGGGTTTACATGTGGAATTATTTTCCACAAAATCTTTCGGGAGCAGTCACCTTTCATCCTGTCCGGCCGGATGGTGCCAGGGGGGCACCCAAGGCCCAACGAGGAGCTAGACCCCATGACGCAACGCATTACTCGCCATCGCCTTCAGGTGGCCGCCGAGCTGGACCAGTTCATCAATGATCAGGCGCTGCCCGGCACAGGTATTGATCCCGAGGACTTCTGGAAAGGCGTAGACGCGATCTTTCACGACCTGGCGCCCGAGAATCGTGAGTTGCTGGCCGAACGTGATGCCCTGCAGCTCAAGCTTGATACCTGGCATCGCGAGCACCCCGGCCCGGTCAGTGACATGGCGGCGTATCAAGCCTTCCTGAAGGACATCGGATATCTGGTGGACCCGCCTGCCAAGGTCGAGGTTACTACCGAGAACGTGGACCGCGAGATCGCGTCTCAAGCCGGCCCGCAGCTGGTGGTTCCGGTCAACAATGCTCGCTATTCCCTGAATGCGGCCAATGCGCGTTGGGGCAGCCTTTATGATGCTTTGTACGGCACAGACGCGATCTCCGAGGAGGACGGTTGCGAGAAAGGCTCGAGCTTCAATCCCAAGCGTGGGGCAAAGGTGGTGGCCTACGCTCGCAATGTGCTGGACCAGGCGGCGCCGCTGGCCACAGGCTCACATCGTGATGCGGTGAAGTACTTCCTGCGCGACGGACACCTGGTCGTCTCACTGGAAGGTGGACGCGAGACCGGTCTGAAGGAGCCCGGCAAGCTGGTGGGATATCAGGGAGATGCCGCTGCGCCCAGCGCTGTGCTGCTGTCCCACCACGGCCTGCACCTGGAAATTCAGGTGGACGACAGCCACCCCATCGGCAAGACCGATCCGGCTCATGTCAAAGATGTGGTCGTCGAGGCCGCGCTGACCTCCATCATGGACTGTGAGGACTCGGTTGCGGCGGTGGACGCCGAGGACAAGGTGGGGGTCTATGCCAGTTGGCTGGGCCTGATGAAAGGAGACCTGACGGCCGAGGTGTCGAAGGGCGGCAGTTCCTTCACCCGTCGCCTGAACCCGGACCGTCAGTACCTGACACCGGATGGTGGCGAGCTGACGCTGCCCGGCCGCTCGCTGCTGTTCGTGCGCAACGTTGGTCACCTGATGACCAACCCGGCCGTGCTGGATGCTGACGGCAACGAATTGCCCGAGGGCATTCTCGACGCCATCATGACCTCATTGATTGCGCTGCATGACCTCAACAAGAGCGATGATCAGCCGCGCAACTCGCGCACCGGCTCTGTCTATATCGTCAAGCCGAAGATGCACGGTCCGAAGGAAGTGGCGTTCGCCAACACGCTGTTTGGACGCGTCGAAGACCTGCTGGGCATGGCTCGCCATACCCTCAAGATGGGGATCATGGACGAGGAGCGGCGTACCTCGGTGAACCTCAAGGCCTGCATCAATGAAGCCACCAGTCGCGTGGTGTTCATCAACACCGGCTTCCTGGATCGCACCGGCGACGAGATGCATACCGCCATGGAAGCGGGCCCGATGCTGCGCAAGGGTGACATGAAAGGTGCCGACTGGATCCAGGCTTACGAGCGCAGCAATGTGCTGGTCGGACTGGCCTGTGGCCTGCGTGGTCGTGCTCAGATCGGCAAGGGCATGTGGGCCATGCCGGACCTGATGGCGGCCATGATCGAGCAGAAGATTGGTCACCCCAAGGCCGGTGCCAACACCGCATGGGTGCCGTCTCCGACGGCGGCGGCACTGCACGCGCTTCACTACCACCAGGTCGACGTGGCCCAGGTGCAGCGCGAGCTCGAGGAACTGGATGAAAGCGAGCAGCGTGAAGAGCTGCTCAAGGCCCTGCTGACGATACCGGTGGTCAGCTCCGCGGACTGGTCCGATGAGGCGATTCAGCAGGAGCTGGACAACAACTGCCAGGGTATTCTTGGCTACGTGGTGCGCTGGGTCGAGCAAGGCGTTGGTGCTTCCAAGGTGCCGGACATTCATGACGTGGGCCTGATGGAAGATCGTGCCACGCTGCGTATTTCCAGCCAGCATATTGCTAACTGGCTCTATCACGGCGTAGTGGATGCTGCGCGGGTGGAAGAGACGCTCAAGCGCATGGCGAAGGTGGTGGATGGGCAGAATGAAGGCGACCCGGCCTACACGCCGATGAGCCCGGACTTTGCCAACTCCAGCGCTTTCCAGGCCGCCAGCGATCTGATCTTCAAGGGGCGTGAGCAGCCTGCCGGCTACACCGAGCCGCTGCTGCACCACTGGCGCCAGGTCCACAAGGCGAAGTAAGACGCTCAAGACGTTGTCGAGCGCATCACCAGCACCCCCGGAACCCTGTTTCCGGGGGTGCTGCGTTGTGCCCTGGTGGCAAGGGCGTTGAGGTATGGTGTCGCGCCTTGGGGTATGGTGAAGTCGCTGGACTGCTTTCAGGGAGAGAGCCATGACCGTGATGACCGCCGCCGCCATCGAGGATTTTCTCGATGATGTCTTCCCACAGCGCTGTGGCACCATCGAGGCCGTGTCCGAGATGCGTGCGACCATGAGTCTGGCCATCGAGGACGAGCATTTGCGGCCCGGTGCCAGTGTGTCGGGTCCCACCATGATGGGCCTGGCCGACGTGTGTCTGTACGTGGCCATCCTGGCACAGATAGGCCCAGAACCCATGGCCGTCACTAGTAACCTCAACTGCCATTTTCTGCGTCGCGCGCGGGGTGATCGCGACCTTATCGCCAATGCCCGGTTGATCAAGCTTGGGCGACGTCTGGCGGTGGGGGAGGTAGAGCTGTTCTCTGATGGAGATGAGGCGCCGGTGGCCCATGTGACGGCGACCTACGTGCTGCCGGACGCTGACTGATGATCAGCGGGGCTGGCGCCAAAGTCCCCAGGCGAGGGCCAGCCATCCCAGCAGCAACAGCGTACCGCCGATGGGGGTGATCACCCCGAGTGGGCCCAGCCCGGCACCTGCCAGTCCCGCCATGGCCATGGCGTAGAGCGACCCCGAGAACAGCAGCACCCCCACGAGCCACAGTTTCAGGGCCAGTAATTGAGCAGGGATCGGGAACTGCGACCGCCATGCCAGCACGGCCATGGCGGCCAGGGTGTGCCATGCCTGGTAGCGCACGCCGGTGACAAAGGCCGCCGACAGGCGCTCGGGCAAGCGGTCGTGCAGACCATGGGCGGCGAAGGCCCCGAGGCCGACGACGCAGGCCCCGGACAGGGCCAGGGTGATCCACCAGTGGCGATCAGGCATTAGGGGGTCTCTCTGTGGGTGAGGCGTGAAGCGTCTGCCGGCGGCCGGGACAGTTGCAAGGAATCTGCCCCCAACCGTACCCCGAGACGCTGTGAGTCGCTACAATGTGGGCCCCGCGACATCTTGAAAATGAGGTGGCCATGCAGATCCAGCTCAATGGTGAGCCCCACGCCCTCGACCGCGAACAGACCGTGGCAGAGTTGATTGACGCGCTCGGCCTGGGTGGTCGGCGTATCGCCGTCGAACTCAACGAGGATATCGTGCCGCGCAGCCAGCACGCGCAGACGCCGCTGGCCGATGGCGACAGGATCGAGATCGTCCACGCTATCGGAGGTGGTTGAGGCGAGCCATCCCGCTTCACTCTCATGGTGCGCCGCTCGACGGCGGCCCAGAATCGCTTTGCGAGTAAGGACCAGAGCATGACCGATATCTTTCAGGACAGCCCGCTACGGGTCGCCGGCTACAGCTTTTCTTCACGCTTGCTGGTCGGGACCGGCAAGTACAAGGACTTTGACGAGACCGGCGATGCCATCGCCGCCAGTGGCGCGGATGTTGTCACCTTTGCGGTGCGCCGCACCAATCTGGGCCAGGAAGCCGGCGAGCCGAACCTGCTCGACGTCGTCCCACCTGAGCGTTACACCCTGCTGCCCAATACGGCAGGTTGCTACAACGCCAAGGACGCTGTGCGCACCTGTCGCCTTGCCCGTGAGCTGCTGGATGGTCACAAGCTGGTCAAGCTTGAAGTGCTGGGCGATGACAACACCTTGTATCCCAACGTGGTGGAGACCCTCAAGGCGGCTGAAACCCTGGTAGCCGATGGTTTCGACGTCATGGTCTACACCAGCGATGACCCCATCGTTGCCCGAGAGCTCGAGGCGATCGGCTGCTGCGCGGTGATGCCCCTGGGTTCGCTGATCGGCTCCGGTCAAGGCATTCAAAACCCCTACAATGTGCGGTTGATCATCGAGCAGGCCAAGGTGCCCGTGCTGGTGGATGCCGGCATTGGCACCGCATCAGAAGCCGCGTTAGCCATGGAGCTGGGCTGCGACGGGGTGCTGATGAATTCCGCCATTGCCCACGCGCGCCAGCCGGTATTGATGGCCGAAGCCATGAAGCACGCGGTACAGGCCGGGCGCCAGGCGTTTCTTGCCGGGCGCATGCCTCGTCGCAACGCTGAAGCCTCCTCACCTTTCGCTGGACGCATCAACGTGTGAAGCCGGCCTAGGGAACGCGCTGTCGTCATGTTGCGAATGCAGCAGTGGCGGCAGCGCTTTCCGCAGAAGCGCTGCTCACCAGTCACTTTTTACGCCGCCAGACACCATCATGACCGATCAAGACCGCCCGCAAGAGGGCAAGAATACTGGCCCCGAAGGGCCCGAGGCACCGCTGCATCGTCGCGGTATCAAGAGCTATGTGCTGAGGGCCGGGCGCATGACCCAGGCGCAGACGCGTGGGCTGGAAGAGGTATGGCCGAAGCTTGGTCTGACGCTGGATCAAGGGCGCCAGGACCTCGACGCGTTGTTTGGACGCAGCGCCCCTAGAGTCGTTGAAATCGGCTTTGGCATGGGGGCATCACTGGTCGAGCAGGCTGAAACTCATCCGGATACTGACTTTATCGGCATTGAAGTGCATGCGCCGGGAGTCGGCAAGTTGCTGGATGAAGCCGACAAGCGTGGGCTGACCAACCTCAGGGTGTATCGCGAGGATGCCCTGGCGGTGCTCGAGCAATGCTTGCCGGAAGCCAGCCTGACCACCCTCCAGCTGTTTTTCCCGGACCCTTGGCCGAAGAAGAAGCACCACAAGCGGCGTATCGTTCAGCCAGCCTTTGTGGAGCTGGTGCGCCAGCGGCTCAAGCCGGGCGGCACCCTGCACATGGCGACCGACTGGGAGGCCTACGCCGAGTGGATGGCCGAGGTCATGGATGAGGCGCCGGGCTACGTCAATACGGCGACCGAGGAGACGACACCCTATGTGCGGCGTCCCGACTTTCGTCCGTTGACCAAGTTTGAGGCGCGGGGCGAACGGCTCGGTCACGGTGTCTGGGACCTGATCTACCGCCGCGCCGAGTAAGCCGCGCATCGGCTCCTCGCCCTGGACGCTGGCGCCCTGCAGCCAGCGCCCACAGGGCACCGAGCAACGACACGACCAGGCCACTCAGGCCAAGCATGTCGGTACGATCGCCGAGCAGGACGACACTCAATGCCAGTGTCACTGCGGGCGTCAGCGCGATCAGTGCCGAGGTCGATGTGACCCCGAAGCGGCCGAGACTGGCGACGAAAAAGCCGTAGCCTCCGAAGGTCGACAGCAGCACCAGCCAGATCAGCGCCACGCCGCTGTCGAGTGTCAGTGGTGGAGGCGTGGGCACGCCTGGCTCCAACAGCAGTGCTGCGACCACAAAGACCAGCGTGGCAGCGCTCAGCTGCAGGGCTAGCCGCAGCACCAGGGAGAGTGGCTCAGGACGCGCATGCTGGGAGCCCGGGCGTGAGGTGTCAGGGGGTGTCAGCACGCTGCCCAGAGAGACCGCCGCCACCGCGAGCAACGGTAGCAGATAGGCCCACCAGGGCGCGCCACCGGCACTCTGCATGTCACCGGTGATCATGGCAGCGGCGCCCAAGGTGGCCAGTCCCATGCCCCACCACTGTGCCTTCTCACTTTTCTCATGGAGCAGGTGCTTGGCCAGCAAGGCAGCCGCCAATGGCTGCAGGGCTCCGATCAATGCAGCCACCGAAGCACTCACCCCTTCCGCCACGGCGATCAACATCGCCAGCAGATAGACACCAACGGTCAGACTGCCGGTCAGCAGTTCATGCTGAACCTGTTGTCGATTCGGACGCAAACCGGGGCGTCGCCTGAGACAGGCCACCACGACCCAGGTCAGCGCCGCAGCCAGAGCGAAACGGTAGCTGTAGAGGCCCAACACAGGAGTGTTCAGCTCCACCGCCAGACGACTGCCTACGAAGCCACTGCTCCAGCAGAGCACGAAACCTGCCGCGAGACAGCAGGCTCCGACGGTCTTGCTGGGGGCGGTGAGAAGGCCGCGGTGCCCGACGTTTAGCGAAAGGGTGGGTCTTTGCATCGTTACCTCCTCTAGGCATCGGTGGATGAGTCAGCGTTGGCTTAGTCTGCCCAGATGCTAGACTTTCGAGTAGCGAAAGCTTTTGCACGCTGACTTCAATGTTGCTTAACCCTGGAGGAGGTATGGGAGAGGGCCCATCGTTGGATCTTGAAGCATTGCGCAGCTTTGTCACGGTGGCCCAGCAGGGCAGTCTGGCGGGTGCTGCGGCTCTGCGTCATCGCACTGTCAGTGCCTTGAGCATGCAGATCAAACGCCTGGAGGAACGCCTGGACGCGCGGCTGTTGATACGCGGCCCACGGGGCGTATCGCCGTCGCCGGCGGGTGAAGCCTTGCTCCAAGAAGCGCGTGAACTGCTGCGCCAGCACGATAGCCTGGTGGCCAGGCTGACAGGACAGGGACTGAGTGGTCGGGTGCGTTTCGGGATGCCTGAAGGCTATGCGCCGCATTTGGTGGAGCAGATCCTGCCTGATTTCCTGGCCAGCCATCCCAATGTCTTGCTGGAGGCGGTGACGGCGCCGAGTGGAGAGTTGGCGCGTCGCCTGGAACGCGGCGAGCTGTCGCTGGCCGTCGCGCTGGACCGACCCCACCAGCTGGGAGCGGGAGAGTCACTGTGGCAGACCGCTCCGGTGTGGGCTGCGTCGCGTGAATTTCGTCTCACTGATGACGCGCCGCTGCCGCTTGCTCTGCACCCTCTGGACTGCCCATTCCGCTCTCTCGGGGTAGAGGCCCTCGACAGCCAGGGGCGTGATTGGTACGCCGTCTTTACCAGTACCAGTATCCATGCCGTCGAGAAGGCCGTAGAAGTCGGCTTGGCCGTGAGCATTCTCGACCGTCAGCGGCTGACGCCCAGAATGCGGGTGCTGGATGAGCGAGACGGGCTTCCTGAGCTGAGTCACTCACACGCGTGTCTGTACTTCAGCAGGCGGATTGCGGCGGCGTCATGGCCAGCCGTAGACGCCCTGGCGACCTTGCTGCGACAGCGCCTGTCGGGTGCCGGGCCCTGGCCTGCCCATGGTCGCGAGTCACGACAGATGAACGCGGGTAGCTGACGGAGAGCGTCTCGAGGGTAGGCGGAGCACAAAAGAAAACCGCTCCAGGGGGAGCGGTGAAAGGACCGTGACTAGCAATGAGGAGGAGAAACCAGATAGCGACTGGCAGAGTCTGTATCTGGTGTCAGTGGCTCATCAACACTGACAACATCAGCGTAAATCATTCTCATTTTCCCCGTCAAGCGTAACGAGAATTCTTTTTATTCATGCCTTCTGAGCGTCGTTGATCTCTGGCTGGCTGTCGTTGGTCTGCGTTGGTCTGGAAAGGGGGAAACAAAAAGGGGAAATGAAAAAGCCGCTCCCAAGGGGGAGCGGCGAAGGACCGTGACTAGCAATGAGGAGGAGAAACCAGATAGCGACGAACAACGCCTGGTATCTGGTGTCGGCGGCTCATCAACGCCAACAAGGTAAGCGTAAATCATTCTCATTTATCGCGTCAATACAAACAAGAATATTTTTTATTTAAGGCGGCGGCCAGCGCTGCTGATGCCATCGCGTTGGCCTGGCCGATCGCTGAATGGCCACAGGCCACAGGTCACAATAGAAAAAGCCGCTTCCAAGGGGAAGCGGCGAAAGGACCGTGACTAGCAATGAGGAGGAGAAACCAGATAGCGACTGGCAATGCCTGTATCTGGTGTCGGCGACTCATCAACGCCGACGAAGTAAGCGTAATTCATTCTCATTCGCTTCGTCAACACAAACGAGAATCTTTTTTATATGGGGCCTGTGCGGCTCAGGTCAGCTGCATCCACAGTGGCAGCGTCAGCATCGCGGCCAGGGTCTGCGCCGTGATCAGCCCGGCCATCAACTCAGCGTCGCCACCGAGTTGGCGCGCGAGAATATAGGCAGAGGTGGCGGTGGGCAGCGCAGCAAACAACAGCGCCACATTCAGGCTGACCGGATCGAGCCCGCAGACCCAACCAAGTGCAAGGACCAGTGCTGGCATGAGGATGAGCTTGGCCAGACTCGAGACCCACAGGCCCAGGTCCCGGCGAAGCAGTGCCTGGGGACGAAGTGCCACGCCGACAGCCACCAGACCAAGGGGAAGCGCAGCTCGACCCAGCAGTTCCAGCGTACCTGCCGACCAGCCAGGCAGACCGATGCCGGACAGGTTGAGTCCAATGCCGATCAGGCACGCCAGGATCAGAGGGTTCTGGGCCAGTGCCCACAGCGAGCGCCAGAGCCCGGAACGTCCCAGGGTTCCGGCGGCAATAAAGGTCAGCACACACAGGACATTGACGGTCGGAATCATCAGCGCCAGCGCTACCGCCGCGACGGTCGCGCCCTGGCTGCCGTGCAAGGCGGCCGCCCCTGCCACCCCGACATAGGTGTTGAAGCGAACAGCCCCTTGAAAGACCGATGTAAAGGCGGCGGCGTCAAGGCCAAGGCGCGGCTTGCACCACCAGAGCAGCAAGGATAGGGCAAGCATGGTGCCGAGCAGGACCACGGCCAGCCGAACCACCGGTACCTGGCTGATATCTGCGCGTGCCAGAGTCGCGACCAGCATGGCAGGAAACAGCAGAAAGTAGATCAGCCGTTCCATGCGTGCCCAGAAGTCGCCACCGGGGAAACGTGCAAGCCCGAGCAGAGCACCCAGCAATATCAGCAGGAAGAGAGGGCCAAGGGCCGCGGTGATGGAGGCCATGTACGATCCTTGTTCGAATGACGCCCGAGGCGACGTGGTGATGCGTTGTTGTCAGTCCAGCGCGTTGATAACTGCGACATTGTCGCGCAGGGGGCTTCGGGATTTTGCTGATAAGCTAAGGTGACACCCATTCTGCTCTGGAGGTCGTCCTCCAACATGGATTCGCGCCAGTCCTCAGCCTCGCGTGGCGCACGTCGTCCACGACTGCGCATGCTGATCACCGTTACCGTGGTCACGCTGCTGGTTGCCCTATGGTACCTGTTGCGCTACGAACTTGGCGATCATCAGGAGACGGTCTGGTACCCCGCAGCCCCAGGGTGCGATCTGCACCAGGGGCCCTGTTCGGCCAGCCTCGGAGAGGGGGAAAGCGTCTCTCTTGCCATCGCGCCTGACAGCAGTATTCAGCCTCTCGTCGCGCTGCCTCTGGCGGTTCGCATCGACGGTGTAGCTGCTGAGAACGTGAGGGTGTCATTCGAAGGGGTCGATATGGACATGGGCGAGCACCGTTTTACGCTGTCCGCCGAGCCACCAGACGAGAACGGCGTGAGTCAGTTCACCGGTGAGGGGCAGCTGGGCATCTGTACGCGCGAGACCATGGTCTGGCGTGCCCGGGTCAGCTTCGATACGCCACGAGGGCGCGTAGGCAGTTTTTTCGACCTGGAAGTCGAGCGTAGCCTGCCATGACCTCCCGAATTTCTGCGCGGCGTCGCTGGGCCTTGGGGCTGGCGGGGGGCCTGGTGGTGGCGGCAGCCTTGCTCTGGAGCTTCAGACCCTGGCAGGTGACGCCGCCGTCGGGGCCTGTCGGCGGCAACATCGAACTTCCTGCCACCACCGGCACGTTTTCGCTGTCAGCATTGCAGGATGACCAGGTCGCCGTGCTGTTCTTTGGCTACAGCTGGTGCCCTGATGTCTGCCCCATCAGCCTCGCCGTCGTGCGTCAGGCGCGCCTATCGCTTCCCCCTCAGCTACGCCGTCGAGTGGTGCCGGTCATGATCTCGGTAGACCCCGAACGCGATACGCTGGAGCGACTGGAGGAGTATCTCGCCGCCTTCGGTGACGACATGGTCGGAGCCACAGGGAGTGCCGCCGAACTAGCGGACATTGGCGAGCGCTATGGCGTTGTCTGGCGCAAGGTCGAGACACCAGACTCGCAGATGGAATACGCCGTGGATCACACCGCCTCCCTGTACCTGGTCAAGCCAGACGGTACGATCCTTGAGCGTGTCCTGCATTCACCGACTCCAGGCCCGCTACAGGCAGCCCTTGATCGAGCGCTGGCCGAGTAAGCCAGCGCGCCTCATCGTTCCATGAACATCGTCGCATCAAGGGCGTTGCTGCAGTCGATCGATCATGCTCATCAGCGCGCTGACCTGTCGGCCATCGCGGCTGTCATGCAGCGGGTCCTGTTGCCAGGTGCTTTCGCTGAAACCCCACCAATCCCAGCACCCTTTCGGGTTGGCCAAGCTTGCTTCCGCCTGGGGATACAGCACGACCAGGCCGAGGCGCTCGGCATAGCGATTCAAACCGCTGGCCTTGGCGAAGGCGGGCGGCTGGATCGCCTCGTCGTCGGTGTCGTCCACCGCCATCTCACAGCCGTGGAAGGCGACCACGAGCTTGCACGTGTTCTGCTGCTGTTCACAGGCCTCGGGCAGGTACAGAAAACCGGTATCCGCCAGGCCCTTGGCGTCGAACTCGCGCTGATCGAAGGCGATAAGTCGCGCGTCGCTCGCAAACCCCGCAAACTCGGCTGGCTCGGCTGGCTCGGCTGGCTCGGCTGACTCGGCTGGCTCGGCTGACTCGGCTGACTCGGCTGACTCGGCTGACTCAGGTGGCTCGGCTGACTCAGCTGGCTGGAGCGCGCCAAGCCACCAGGTGAGGTAGTCTCCGGCCAGATCGGTATGGCAGTCCAGCAGGTAAGGGGGGCCTCCTTCGCTGCAGTCTGCCAGAGGGATGTCGCTCTCCACGGTGGTGGGCCACCCATGTCCGGCGTCGGGATGAAAGACGGCCTGAAGCTGACGTTCGTCAGTCAGCCAGCCTTGCCACTGAGTAACGGCTGCGTGGCCTACCGCGGGGTCGATGGTGCCGTCCTTGTCGCCGTGCCACAGGTACACTCGCAGCTCGGCAAGATCGTCTGCGTCCCCTACCCGCGATTGCTCACGATAGCCCTGCAGGCGCCGATCAATGGCTGCCAAGTCCGCTGTACCGTGCCGTTGTCCCATGCACTGACCGAGGGCCACCCCCAGCTCACCCAGGGCGCATCCCCACGGTCCGCTGGCGACCAGGCCCAGGGCCTCGAAGCGTGAGGGCCAGGCCACTGCCAGCTGCTCCGCCATGTAACCCCCGGAAGACACGCCAATGGTGGCGGTATGCTCGGCTGATAGACCGAGCGCCGGGAGCGCTGGGGGCTGTGCCAGCGCTGGCATCGCCAAAAAAAACGCCAGCCCCCCGAGGAGGCTGGCGTTGGTCCGGCGAGCTGGGCGCACTGCCTCAGCCTTCATCACTGGGATTGATATCCAGCAGCTCGACCTTGAAGATCAAGGTCTCGTTCGGGCCAATCGGTCCCTGTCCACGGGCGCCGTAGCCAAGCTCCGGCGGAATGACGACTTCCCAGGTATCGCCCACGTTCATCATCTGCAGGGCTTCCTGCCACCCTTCAATGACCTGGCCGACCTGGAAGGAGACGGGCTCGCCACGCTCGTAGGAGCTGTCGAAGACAGTCCCGTCGATCAGCTTGCCTTCGTAGTTGACCTGGACAGTGTCACCCGCTTCAGGTGACTCACCGTCGCCTTCTTCCAGTTCCTTGTACTGAAGGCCGGAATCGGTGGTGGTCACGCCGTCTTTCTCGGCGTTGTCAGCCATGTAGGCCGCGCCTTCTTCCTGGTTGGCGTCTGCCTGTTCAGCCATTTCTTCGGCGCGTTTCTGCTGCTCCTCCGCGCGCTTGGCCATGGCGTCCTCCTGGAACTTGGTCAACGCCGCCGCAATTTCCTCGTCGGTCATGTCCAGGTCGCCGCCGGCGAACACATCGTTGATGGCGTCACTGAAGGCGTCGGTATCGAGGTCTTCCACGTCCTGCTTGATGCTCTGGCCCAAGGTCACACCCAGGCTGTAGCTGAGTTTCTCCTGGTCGCTTTCCGGTGCAGAGAAGGCCAGCGGAGCGGCACCCAGCAGGGCGATCAGCGAAGCGGAAGTCAGCAGTGTCTTCATGGAAATCCTTGTCTGGCGGCGTCGGCCGCAGTGTGAATGTCGTTGGTGTGACTGTATCAGGCGGCAAAGGGTTCCGCATCCGTCGCAGTCTACTCCATACGAACAAGACCCGGATCAGGGATCCGGGTCTTGTTTGTCGTGCTTGGCTTGCCGTCTGATGACCGACTAGACGACCAGGGTAGGACACTGGGCGGAGCCGGAAACGCGCTGTGCGACGCTACCGAGGATCAGGCTGGCATCGCCGTTGGTGCCCTGGGCCCCAATGACGATCAGATCGCAGTCTCGCTTGCGAGCAAAGCGCACGATGGTGCGTGAGGGGCGGCCACCCTTGACGAAGGCACGCACCTTTTCCAGCGGCACCCCCAGTTCTACCGCATGGTTCTTGGCATGAACGGCGATTTCGGACGCATATTCCTTGAGCGCGTCGTCTGGCAGGTCCAGCTTGTCGGGACGGACCATCGACAGCGAGGCCTCGAGCAGGCTGTGATGCTTGAAAACGCACAGAATATAAAGCTCAGCGCCGGTCAGGTACTGCAGACCCACGCCCTTTTCCAGTGCTTTCATGGCGCCTTTGGAGCCATCTACCGCCACCAGGATACGATTGAACATCGGTTTCTCCTTGAGCCGTAGCTGTGCTATCGGAAGGCAATATCACGCAGGAACAGCGCAATCTGCGGGAACATGATCAACAGCGCTGCTGCCAGGATCAGCAGGAACACGAACGGTGGCGTGCCTTTGATCACGTCCAGATAGGGGCGCTTGAAGATCGCGATGGCGGTAAATATGTCGCAGCCAAACGGTGGCGTGGCCGACCCTATGGCCACCTGCAAGGTGATCAGGATGCCGACCAGCACGGGATCCAGGCCGGTCGCCTCGATGGCTGGCGCAAAAATGGGCGTGAGCACCAGGATCACCACGATCGGATCCACGAACATGCAGGCCACAAAGAAGGCCACGCAGATCGCGATCAGCACGCCGGTGGGCCCCGCCTCATTGATACCCGCTGCCTCCAGCAAGGCCTGGGGGATCTGGGCGAAGGAGATGATCCATGAGAAACCATTGCCTACGGCCACCAGAATGAACACCACGGCGGTGATCAGCCCCGTGGATTTGGCGATCGCATAGATATCGCCCATCTTCAGCGAACGGAACACCACGAACTCGAGCAACACCGCGTACAGTACGCAGGCAGCCGCCGCTTCGGTGGGGCTGAAAATGCCGCCGTAGATACCGCCGACAATGATGACCGGGAAGCCCAGGGGCCATAGCGCCTGTCTGACGGACGCCAGTCTCTCGCCCCATGACGCCTTGGGTTCTGTCGGTACATCGCGAATCACCGCGTAGGCCACGCAGTAGAGAGAGAACATCAGTAGAATCAGCAGACCAGGACCAATGCCTGCGATGAACAGTTCGCCGATGGATGTTCCGGAAATGACGCCATAGATGATCATGCCGATGCTCGGCGGGATCAGGAAAGCAATGTCACTGGCGTTGATGATCAGGGCCAGGGTGAAGGAGTCGGAATATCCCGCCTTGAGCATGCGTGGACGCAGCGGTGAGCCGACGGCCACCACGGTCGCCTGGGTAGAGCCCGATACTGCACCGAATAGCGTGCAGGAGGCGGCGGTGGACACCGCCAGTCCACCTTTCACATGGCCGATAAAGGCCATGACCATATTGATCAGTCGCTCCGCCGACTGACCGCGGGTCATGATATCGGCGGCAAGGATGAACATCGGCACCGCGATCAGTGAGGCTGGTCTGATGCCGGCCATCATCTGCTGAATCAGTGTATCCATCTGATCCAGCCCGTTGAACATCATGAAGAAGCCGATCACCGCGGCGGTAATCAGCGGAATCATCATGGGAAAGCCCAGCAATAGCAGGGCAATCATGGTTGTGACCATTATCGTTGTCATTGGGCCATTTCTCCTGCGGCTACCGTCACATCACTCATACTTCGGTCTCCGTGTCCTTGTAGCCATCCACTACGCCTGTCGACAGGTAGACGTCGTGGGACGTCAGATTCTTGATGGCCGTCAGCAGGTACTGGATGCCTGTGATCAAGAAGCCCAGCGGGACCCACAGATAGATCCAGAAAATCGGAATTCCCAGCGCGGGGAGGATGCGCCCCTTGTCGTAGAGGTCGAGGATGTAGATCACTGAGTAGTAGAGCAAAAAGAACATCACCAGTGACGTGAACAGGGCAATGACCACCATCAGGACGCGGCGCCCACCTACCGGCAGGGCATCGTAGATGGCAGACATGCGGATGTGTCGGCCATGGCGCGCGGCGTAGCCGATGCCGGCAAAGGTGATCATGATGATCAGGATTCGGTTGAGCTCACCGCTGAAGAAGATGCTCTCGCCAAATACAAAACGCCCGATCACGTTGATGATGGTGTTAGCTGCCATCAGCAGCACGCCGACGGCTAGAATGGCGGCCTCCAGCTTGCTGATCGCGTTGTCGATGGTGCCCAGAAAACCAGGCAGCCCCGAGTGATAATTCTTTTCGGATTCTTCGTCGGTCATGTGGCAATCCTTGGTCGGGGGGTACCGGGTGAGAGACACGGGTCTTCACTGTAGCCCTGCCAGCAGCGTAGTGGCCGCGAGGCGCTGATGCCGATAGCGCCTCCAACGCTATGTGTACGCAGACCGGCAGTCGTGCAAACAAAAGGGGGCAGCCAGACTGCGGCTGCCCCCTTGGGAGCGGTCTCGTGGTGACGAGGTTTAACCCTCGCTGCCCTGCACCGCTTCGAGGTCGGCCTTGAACTGGTCAAGCAGCGTCTGACCGCCTTCACCGGTCATCTCGATGAACTTCTCCTCAACCTGAGGAGCGCGATCACGGAAGGCCTGGATCTGCTCTTCGTCCAGACGCGTCACGGTGACCTCGTCGGAGGCTTCCTGGATCTTGGCCAGCGACTCCTCGGCAAGCCCCTTGATGTGCTCGATGGTGGTGTCGTAGGCAGCATCGGTCGCATCCTGGACCAGCTGCTTGTCTTCGTCTGACAGGCCCTCGTAGAAGTCCTGGTTGGCCATCATGGCGGTGGTGAACCAGCCGTGTCCGGTGAAGGTCAGGTTGGGAGACACCTCATACAGACCGCCAGACTCGATCCAGAAGATCGGGTTTTCCTGGCCGTCGATGATGCCGGTCTGCAGACCGCCATACACCTCGCCCCAGGGCAGCGGGGTCGGCGTGGCGCCAAAGGCGTCGTAGGTCTCCGCCAGCAAGGGGTTGGTCATGGTCCGGATCTTCTTATTATCGAAGTCTTCCGGTGAAGTGATCGGCTCGTCGGCGGTGACCACCATTTCCCCTTCCGGGTACATCTGCAGAAGTTCTAGCCCATGCTCTGCGTAGAGCTCGGGGAACATCTCGTTGATCGCCTTGCTCTCGTCGAAAAACGTGAGAACGGTGCTTTCATCGGTGGGCAGCAGGTAGGGGATAAAGAAGATCTGGGCTTCTGGAATCAGGGCGCCGGTGAAGCCGGGGGACTGGTTGACGAACTGCAGGATACCGTTCTGGGTCTGCTCCATAATGTCGTCAGATTCGCCCAGCTCGCCAAAGCGATAGACCTGGACGGAATGGTCGGAATTGTCTTCAACGTACTGCTTGAACGCCTGAGCAAAGACGTCCTGGACATCGCCCTCGTACTCCTCGTGGGCGTAGCGCCAGTTGTCAGCCATGGCAGTGGAGGAAAGACCCAGCATCAGTGCGCCGATACTGGCGGTGGTCAACAATTGTGTTGCCTTCATTCTTGTGGTTCCTCTGCAGGTGTTGGAGCTAGGGGCAGGTTGAGCGCGCACTGAACAACGCGCTACACCGCTTTGGCTTCAGCGGGTTAGATTCTGCAAAAAATGCAGTAATTCTCATGCAGTTAAGTTCAGGCTAGCGCGCTGAAGGAAGAGGGTCAAGCTGGCTTTCCATGCTTCTCAGGGCCGTAAATTGCGTTTTTTTCTGTCGTTCGCTGCAAGAAAGAAGAACTTTTTCAAGGCGTGGTCTTGGCTCTGGCAAGGGGGTAAAAGCAAGCCCCTCAAGGCTAATTTTCATGAGCATCTCGAGGCATTGACGCTCCGCTTCGAGTTCTGCGCGCTGGATGCTTGAGCGCACACTCGCGATGCTCGGTTCGTGCTGGGCGGCACGCTTGAGTTGGCGACGAAGCTGGCGCAATGGAACCGTCACCGTTTGCTGCCAGTCGCTGACGTCCGCTGGAACCGGGCCTGTCGTGGCACCATGGCGAAACAGCCAGCAGCGCCAGATCAGCTCACACACATCCCAGCCGTGCTCGTCCTGCAGGATCAGGCACGACGGCTCTACCCCCGGCCTGGCATAGAGAGCCAGGGCAAACTCCCATAGCGGGTCTGAGGCTAGACGGGGACGCAGCTGCGCGGCGAATTCGGTAGAATCGGTGGGCAAGATGACATCCTTCCTTATTTTCAGTCAGATGCTCGCGGGTAACAGGCCCGACGGGCCTAGTTCGATGGAGCCATGATGATTGCACTGCGCCAAGTCACCCTGCAACGTGGCGCCGAGCCACTGTTCGAAGGTGCCGACCTGACCCTGCATGCGGGGCACAAGGCCGGTATTGTGGGGCCCAATGGCGCCGGCAAGTCGAGCCTGTTCGGGCTGATCCTGGGCGAGATCGGCGCCGACAAGGGCGCGATTGAAATGAGCGGCGGTCAGCGCATCGCCCATATGGCCCAGGAGGTCGAGGCGCTGACCCGGCCCATCGTGGAATACGTGCTGGATGGCGATGCCGAGCTGCGCCGCACCGAAGCGGCTCTGGCCTCCGCCCAGACGGAGGGTGACCATCATCGCGAGGCGGAGCTGCATGGGGCCATCGAGGCGCTGGATGGCTACAGCGCGCCGGCCCGTGCCGCCCAATTGCTGGTGGGCCTTGGCTTCGCTCAGCAGGATCTGGACAAGCCGCTGTCGGCATTCTCCGGCGGCTGGAGAATGCGCGCCAACCTGGCGCGCACCCTGTTCATGCCCTCTGACGTGCTGCTGCTGGATGAGCCTACCAACCACCTGGACCTGGATGCCCTGCTGTGGCTGGAGCAGTGGCTGACGCGTTACCCGGGGACTCTGCTGCTGATTTCTCACGATCGCGACTTTCTCGATGCCGTCTGTGACCACATCGTTCACTTCGATCGTCGCCAGCTGGTGCTGTATCGGGGCAATTACACGACCTTCGAGCGCACCCGCGCCGAAAAGCTGGCGCTGCAGCAGGCCCAGGCCGAGAAACAGCAGGCCAGGCGGGAGGAAATCGAAAAGTTCGTTGCTCGCTTTCGCTACAAGGCGACCAAGGCACGGCAGGCGCAAAGCCGCTTGAAGATGCTCGAGCGCATGGGCGATATCGCCCTTGCTCACGTCGATTCTCCGTTTCATTTCACCCTGCCGGCGGCAGAGAAGACCTCCCACCCGCTGCTGGTGATCGACGATGCCGCGTTAGGCTATCAGCAGGCGGACGGCGGTCAGCGCGTTCAGCTGTCCAACGTCAAGCTGACGCTGTTGCCGGGCCAGCGTATTGGTCTGCTTGGGCCCAATGGCGCAGGCAAGTCCACCCTGATCAAGTCGTTGACCGGCGACCTGCCCCTGCTGGAGGGGCGGCGTGTGCCCGGCGAACACCTCGCCGTAGGCTACTTTGCCCAGCACCAGCTGGAAGGCCTCGATCTGCAGGCGTCGCCGTTCACCCACGTCCAGCGTCTGTCGCCCAAGGCCGCTGACAGCGACATCCGTCAGTTCCTGGGAGGCTTCGGGTTTCCAGGCGACGATGTCTTTGCCAAGGTCGATACCTTCTCCGGGGGCGAGAAAGCGCGCCTGGCACTGGCCTTGATCGCCTGGCAGAAGCCCAACCTGCTGCTGTTGGACGAGCCCACCAACCACCTCGATCTCGAGATGCGCGAAGCGCTGACGGAAGCGCTGGCGTCCTTTGATGGCACGGTTATCGTGGTGTCCCACGACCGCCATCTGCTCAAGGCCACGGTGGACGAGTTCTGGAAGGTGGCGGATCATCGGGTAGAGCCCTTCGACGGTGACCTCGAGGACTATCGCGTCTGGTTGAAGACGCGCCTGGAGACGGCCCGGCGCATCGCCCGGGAAGAGAAGGCCGACAAGGCGGACGCCGCGCAGGCAGCACCCAAGGAAGATCGCAAGGCCTCCCGCCGAGCCGCCGCCGAGCTGAGAGAGAAGCTAAGGCCCCTGAAGCGCGAGCGTGATCGTGCGGAAAAGGCCATGGAGGGTGTGCAGGCTGAGCTCGCCGAGGTCGAGGAACGGCTGGGGGACGCGTCGCTGTACACCGATACCGCTCGCAAGCAGGAGTTGACCGAATGCCTGGGTCGCCAGGGCGAGCTCAAGGCCCGCCTCGACGACCTTGAGGCCGAGTGGCTGGCCGCCGAAGAGGCACTCGAGGAGATGCAGGACGCGCTAGCGAGCGGAGACTGAGGGGACCTCCTCGGTGTGTCCGGGCGAGGCCGCATCTTGTGCATCCATTCGCGCCGCCATGCGCTGCCGTTCTGCCTGCTCGTCTGCCAGGCTGGTCTGCGGCAGCACCAGGTTGAGGGTGACGGCGCTGAGGGCCGCCACCACAATCGGTGAGCTGCCCAGAGCGAGCTGCAAGGTACTCGGCAGGGCCTGCATCGCTTCAGGCGCGGCGGCCAGGCCGAGCCCCAGTGCCAGGGACAGGCTGGCGATGGTCATGTTGCGGCCTGACAACTCATCCCGCGTCAGCAGTTGGATGCCTGTCATGGTGATCATCCCGAATACCGTGATGGTAGCGCCCCCCAGCACGGGATAGGGAATGGTGGTCATCAGCGCGCCGAACTTGGGAATCAGCCCCGCCGCCAGCATGAATACCGCTGCCAGTGCCAATACGGAACGGCTGACGACCTTGGTCATGGCCACAATGCCGACGTTTTGGCTGAAGGACGCTGTCGGCAGGGCGGCGAACAGAGCGCCAACCAGGGTACAGATCCCGTTGCCAAGCAGTCCTCCCGAGAGTTCCCGATGACCCAGCTCACGGTTCATGCCACCGATGGTGGTTGCCGACAGGTCGCCAATGGTCTGGACCGAGTTGACCACGCAGATGATCACCATGGACAGGATGGCGGCAGGGGCGAAGTCGAGCGATACCGGTAGCAGGCGTGGGGCGCTGAACCAGGCGGCCTGCTTCACGGCAGTGAAATCGACCATGCCAAGGGCCAGTGCCAGAACGTAGCCGACCACGATGCCGCAGATGATCGCCGCCAGCTTGATAAAGCCTCGGCCGAATTGGGACACCCCCAATACGACGGCGAGCGTGACCAGGGCAACCAGCCATTGCTGTCCGCCTCCATAGTCGGGGCTGTTGCGTCCTCCGGCCATGTAGTGGATGGCGATGTCATACAAGGATAGGCCGATGACCAGCACCACCACGCCGGCGACCACCGGCGGGAAGAGATGCCGCAGCGGTCGAATGCCGATGCCCACCAGCAGCATGGCGATCCCGCCACACAGCTGGGCGCCGAGGATACCTTCCAGGCCAAACTGTGCGCCTACCGCCGTCAAGGTGGGGACATAGGCGAAGCCCACGCCAAAGATGGTCGGCAAGCGGGCGCCGAAGCGCCAGACACCAAACAGCTGGATTAACGTGGACACCGCTGACGCCATTAGGGAGACCTGAATCAGCATCAGTGTTTGGGCCACCGATGCACCCACGGTGCCTGCCACGATGATGGGCACGGTAATGGTGCCCATGATCATGGCGAGGATGTGCTGCAATGATAACGGCAGGGCACGGCTCATGGGGGGCCTGCCGTGGAAGTCGAAGACCGAGCGGCTGGCGACATGTCGCTGGTGTGTCATGGATACTATCATCCGTTGTTATTGTATACAGATAATTGTGGTAAATGTTTCCATGAACATCAAGCGACGTTTTCGATGACGGTCATGTCAGCGTATTGCGACGTGTCACGACCCCTAGCTTTCCAGCAGGAAGGTCACCGGACCGTCGTTGACCAGCGCTACCTGCATGTTGGCTCCGAACTGTCCACAGGCGACGGGGCTGTGGCGCTGGTTCGCCAGATCAAGCAGGTAGTGGAAGAGGCGTTCGCCTTCCGCAGGAGGGGCTGCGCTGGAAAAACTGGGTCTCAGGCCCTTGCGTGTGTCAGCCGCAAGGGTGAATTGCGACACCAGCAGGAGCCCGCCGCCGGCCTGCTGGAGGTTGAGATTCATCTTGTCATCGTCGTCGCCGAACACACGGTAGTGCAGCAGCTTGTGCAGTAGCCGTTCGGCCGCCGCCTCGTCGTCGCCTTTCTCGACGCCTACAAGGGCCAGGAGGCCGTGATCGATGGCGCCAATGGTGCGATCGTCGACATCGACGCTGGCGCGTCTGACGCGCTGAATCAGAGCTTTCATGATGCGAGTGCCTTGGCTGAAAAGGGCATCAGCCTAGCACGGAGAGGTAAGGGTAGGCAGAAGGCGCCGATCAGCGCCCGAGAAGCGCATCACGGAAGCCATCGTCCAACGGATCGCTGCCCAACCAGATGGCGAACATGGCGATGGCCAGTTCCAGGTTGGGGCTCTGGAACAGCGGCGTTCCATTGAGCGAGAGGGTGAGCTGCTCGCCGCTCCAGCGCAAGGCGTAGCGATCCCCAGGCTGAACGTCGCGATAGCTGTCTGTCAGGCGAGATAGCTCTGAGCGCACGCTGTCGAAATTCACCTCGTTGACCTGCTCGCGCACCGTGCGAGTGGTCGCCTCGGCGAAGTCCTCGGCGTCGATGGCATGGAAGTAATGCAGCACCAACTGTCTCGGGACATCGGATAGCGGCGCCGGTCGAGGAAAGCCTGCGGCCTGGTAGTAGGCGCCGGCGTAGGCGTCCCACACCATATAGGTGAACAGGCCATGACCGAGCATGCCGTAGCGCCGATCACCTTCAATCGTTCGCGCAAAGCTGGCGCCCTTGACCTGTACCTGCGGTGCGTTCGCGGTGGTGGATTGGGCTTCGGCTTTGGGGGGCAGCGCCATGGTCAGTGTCAGACACGTCATGAGGCTGATGGCGGCAATCAGTCGAGTGAGCGGATGTTGCTGGGGCTGGCGCGGGGGCATGAGACACGTCCTCTGGCACGATGTTGTACAGATCATGGCAAAGGATGCGTTGCTTGTACAGGTTTTGTATATCTTGCTGCGCCTTACCCGTCGGCGATTACCAGGCTCGACACAGCATGATGTCGCAGCGCGGCTCTGCCAGCAGGCGCTTGGTGATCTGGCTGCGACGTCCAGCCTGACTGCGGTTGCCCAGTGCCAGCAGGTCAGGAGGTTGGCGCCGGAGATGGGCGATCAGTACATCCAGTGGATCACCTTGCTCCAGTACCAGCTCCAGCTCAGGCACTCGTTCAAACTCTGCCATCAGCTGATCAATTTCATGTTCGAGCTGGTGTCGCAGGCGAATGACTTCCCGGTCGCGCCATTGGGCAAACTCCGCGTCGGAGCCCAGCTCGCGCTCGCCAGGCACGTCCCAGGCGTGCAGAAGCTCGAGGCGTGACTCCGGGAAATGACGCAGGGTTTCGCGTAGCGTGCGTCGGCAGGTCAGCGAGAAGTCGACCGGCACGAGGATGTCAGTCCAGGGCGCAGAAGGAGGTTGGCTGACGGTCAGCACCGGACAGGGTGCGCTGAGCAACACTCTGGCCAGGGTGGTGCCACCGATCAGGTCAGGGTGACCCCGCTTGCGGTGAGTGCCAAGAATGATCATCTCGGCGCTGCGCTCGTGGGCCTCGCGTATGATTTCGGCGTAGGGAGCCCCGGTCACGGTCTGCACCAACAGAGGCGGTTCATTCAGCGCATAGTCTTCACGCAGATCCGTGGCGATGGCATGGATGTCATCGACGACGGCACCTTCCAGGTCACGCAGCACCCGCCGTGGCAGATAGGGGTCAAGGACGTGAAGTACGTCCAGGCGTGCGCCCATGTCGTTGGCCAGGCGAATGGCACGGCCAAAGGCGGAGCGGTTTTCGGCTGACAGGTCACAGGCAAACAGCAGGGAGCGAGTCATGGCTCTGCCCTCAGAACGCCAGTGGAGGAACCTTCAGCATGGGTGGGCATGCCGATTCGCGCAAGCGCTCCAAGGTACCACTGATGTCAGCGCATGATGATCTGATCCCTAAGCCTGGACGACAACAGAAGGTAGCGGCTACCACCAGGCGTGGAAGTGGTGAACCGGGCCCCGTCCGTGCCCCACGGACAGCCGGCGACTGGCATCCAGTGCCTGGTGCAGCCAGCGCTTGGCATCGCCGATGGCGTCGATAATCTGGGCTTCCTGGGCGTCGTGCGGCAGGTGGGCCAGTTTGGCGGTGATGGCAGACGACAGCGCGCAGCCTGTGCCATGCAGGTTTTGAGTATCGATGCGTGGTGCAGGTAGCCACCGCTCCCCGGTGGGCGAGGCGAGCAGGTCAGGGCAGCTGTCACCGTCGAGGTGGCCTCCCTTGAGCAGGACATAGGGCGCCGATAGCGCGGTCAGTGCTGGCAGCATGGCTTCCATGTCATCTGCACTGGTGGGGATGGGCCGGTCAAGTAATACGGCAGCCTCGGGCAGGTTGGGCGTGATGACGTCAGCCAGCGGCACCAGAATGTCGCGTACGGCGCTAATCCCCGCCTCGTCGACCAGAATATCGCCACTCTTGGCGACCATGACCGGGTCCAGCACGATCCAGCGCGGACGCCGGGCCTCAAGCGCTTCGCGCAGCACCTCGGCGACGTCGCGGCTTGCCACCATACCGATCTTGACCGCGTCGACGCGGACATCATCGAGCAAGTGGTCGAGCTGAACGCGGATGCTGGCGGCCGTCACCGGGTGCACCTCGCGGACCCCACAGGTATTCTGCGCGATCACCGCGGTAATCACATTGGTGGCATAGGTGCCTAGCGCCGACAGCGTCTTGAGGTCACCTTGCAGACCTGCGCCACCGGACGGGTCAGAGCCGGCAATGGTCAGAGTGTGGGGGATGGCTGTGAGCTGGGACATGAACGGCACCGGAAAGTCAGCAGGACCCACAGGATACAAGAGACCAGGTCGAGGGAGCCATGTTCAGTCTGTTTGTGGTAGCGATGGCCAGTGCGACCTTGTTGCCGGGCGGCTCCGAGGTGTGGCTGACGGCACTGTGGTGCCGTGGCGAGTCGCCGTTGGCACTGTGGTGGGTGGCGACGCTGGGCAACACCTTGGGGAGCTTGATCAACGTGGGTCTGGGGCGCTATGCCACCCACTACGTGGATCGGCGGTGGTTTCCGGCATCGCCGCAGGGACTGGCGCGGGCGCAGCGCTGGTATCGCAAGGGGGGAGAAGCCAGTCTGCTGCTGGCCTGGGTGCCGGTAATAGGAGATCCACTGACCGTGCTGGCGGGAATCGCGCGGCTACCTTGGTGGCGCGCGTTGGTGTGGATTCTGGTGAGCAAGGGGGGGCGCTATGCGCTGGTACTGTGGTTAGCGGACAGCTACTTCTCGTGTGGCGCCTGAGCCTGGACCAGGACCTACCACCAAGCCCTATAGCCGGGCACTGTAGCCAAGCCCTATAGCCAAGCCTTTTAGCCAAACCCAGGCTTGACGGAAGCCCCGGCCTAGCCGGGGATAGCAGAAGGGCTGCCGAATGGCAGCCCTTCTGCTGTCGATATCACCGCTGACGGCGATGGTCGACGCGGATTACTCCTGGCCGAGACTGGTGCCGCCGTCCGGGTTACGGGCGTTGTAGTAGGCCTGTTCGGAAATGGCGTGGTAATTCACGACCTTGTCCTGAAACTCGCGATAGGACTCGTAGATGCGGCCGGCGATATCGCTGGAGTCGGCGAGTTCCTGCACGACCTCGGCGGAAATCTCCTGAGCCTGAGCAAGGACATCATCAGGCAGCTTGCGCAGCTGAACGTCGTGCTCGTTGATCAGCGTTGCCAGGGCGTCGTTATTACGTGCGGTGTACTCGTCGAGTACGTCCTGGTTGACGTCGCGAACCGCGCTACGCAGGATCGCCTGCAAGTCGGCAGGCAGTTCTGCCAGAGCGTCATCGTTGATGATGGCTTCGAACATGACCGTGGGCTCATGCCAGCCCGGGTAGTAATAGTATTCGGCGGCCTGGTGAAGGCCAAAGGCCAGGTCGTTGTAGGGGCCGATCCACTCGGTGGCATCGATGGCGCCGGATTGCAGCGAGGTGAAGATTTCGCCGCCTGGCATGTTGACGATGGCCACGCCCATGCGGTTCATGACCTCGCCACCGAGGCCAGGCATACGCATCTTGAGACCGTCCAGGTCGGCGACCGAGTTGATCTCCTTGTTGTACCACCCGCCCATCTGCACGCCGGAGGCGCCGGCCGCCATGACTTCTACCCCGAAGTCGTCGTAGAGCTCGTTCCACAGCTCCAGGCCGCCGCCATAGTGCAGCCAGGCGTTCATTTCCTGAGCATTCATGCCAAACGGAACGGCAGCGAAGAACTGGGCAGCGGGTGCCTTGCCCTTCCAGTAGTACGACGCGGAATGGCCCATCTGCGCAGTGCCTTCCGCTACTGCGTCGAAGACCTCGAAGCCGGGAACCAGCTGGCCGGCGCCGAACACTTCAATGGTCAGTCGACCGTCCGACATTTCTTCCACCAGCTTGGCCAGGCGCTCCGGGCCTTGGCCAACGCCGGGAAAGTTCTTGGGCCAGGACGTTACCAGTTTCCACTCGAAGGTGTCCTGAGCCTGTGCCTGGGCACCGATCAGCATAAGGCCGGTGGCACTGGCGAGGGTAATGGCCTTGGCGATTGAGCTGCGTTGCATGTAAGTCCCCTTTTATATGGTGTTGGCGTTGTCGGGACCTGCCGGCCGGGGTAGGGCCAGCGGGTGAATGGCGCTGCCGGGATGTCGGCAGCGTCATGATGCTCGGTCATGCGTCTTGTTGATATAGCCCTTTGATAGGGCTCTTGGATATAGCCCTTGGGTATAGCCCTTGGGTATAGCTCTTGGCTATAGCCCTTTGATATAGCGTGTAGGCAAGGGTCGCTATGGCGATGCAGCTACTATAGATGCCGCGCCGTGGTGCACGTGACTGGCGCCGTCCACGCATCGCCAACGCGGGCGCCATTGCGTGCGGTATGCGCACGCCCATGGCCATGATGATGCCCCATGTTCCTGTCTGAAAGCGCCGGAAAGAGCCGGGAGCCGCTTGTGACCGCGCTCTCCCGGCCTCCTTGAACAGCATATCCCGAGTTAGAACTGCTCCGGCAGCCAGGTGGCAAGGCCCGGGAAGAACGCCAGCGCCAGCAGCATTCCCAGCTGCAGTACGATGAACGGAATCACACCACGATAGATGGCAGACGTCGGAACGGATTCCGGAGCGACCCCGCGCAGGTAGAACAGCGCGAAACCAAACGGTGGGGTCAGAAACGAGGTCTGCAGGTTGATCGCGATCATGATACCGAGCCAGATCGGGTCGAGGCCCATGGCCAGCAGAATGGGGCCGACGATCGGCACGACCACAAAGGTGATCTCGATGAAGTCGAGAATGAAGCCGAGCAGGAAGATGACCAGCATCACGATGATGGTGGCACCGACGACGCCGCCAGGCATGTTCTCGAACAGGTGAGTCACCAGTTCCTCACCCCCGTAGGCACGAAATACCAGCGAGAACAGGGCCGCCCCAATCAGAATGAGGAAGACCATGGTGGTGACATGGGTGGTGGAGCGCAGCACTTCCTTGAGGGTGGCCATGTCGAGGCGACGATAGGCCAGGGCCAGCACGAAAGCACCAAAGGCACCAACGGCGGACGCTTCTGTGGGGGTCGCCAGGCCGGTCAGGATAGAGCCCAGTACCGCGACAATCAGCACGATGGGTGGTACGAGCCCCTTGAGCAACAGTAGACCCAGGCCCGAGGTATGGCCCATTTCCGCCATCAGCTCCTGGCGATCAGCCGCGGGTGCTGCGCTGGGCTTGAACATCGCCACCAGGCTCACGTAAACGATGTAGACCAGCACCAGAATCAGGCCTGGCACCAGCGCACCCATGAACAGGTCGCCGACGGACACCGTCTTGGGACTGAAGATACCCATGGATAGCTGGGCCTGCTGATAGGCGCTGGAGAGCACGTCACCCAGCAGGACCAGGGCGATGGAAGGGGGAATGATCTGTCCTAGCGTGCCGGTAGCGCAGATAGTGCCGGTGGCCAGGGACTGGCTGTAGCCACGCTTCAGCATGGTGGGAAGCGACATCAACCCCATGGTGACGACGGTGGCACCGACGATCCCGGTGGAGGCCGCCAGCATCATGCCGACGATGGTCACCGAGATGCCCAGTCCCCCGCGCAGCGAGCCGAACAGCAGTGCCATGGCGTCAAGCAGGGTCTCGGCGACCCGGGACTTTTCCAGCAGCACGCCCATCAAGACAAACAGCGGCACCGCCAACAGCGTCGTGTTGGTCATGATGCCGTAGAGTCGGTTGGGGAAGGCGTTGAGATAGCTGCCATCAAAATTGGCGTCGATACCGATGGACTCGAGGCCGAAGCCAAGACCGGCGAAGGCCAGCGCGGTGCCGGCCAGCGACAGCGCGACCGGATAGCCGAACATCAGGACCGTACAGATGACCGCGAACAGCACCAGTGGCATGAACTCCAGCATTTACAGGTGCTCCTCGTTGGCATCGTGGGGGGCTTCGTCCGGGGTCAGGCGCCCGCTAAGGATGAGAGAATTGCGGCAGATTTCAACGATCCCCTGCAGGATCATCAGTAGCGCAAAGGCCGGTATCAGGGTCTTCAGCAGGAACACGCCGGGGATGCCGCCGGCATCGGGGGAACCCTCGAAAATGGCCCAGGATTTGCCGACGTAGCCAAGGCTGGTGGCGATGACGAACACCATCACCGGAAGTAACAGGAACAGCGTGCCCAGCAGATCGACCAGGGCTTTTTTACGTGCCGACATGGCCCGGTAAAAGATATCGACGCGCACATGTCCGCCATGCCGCAGGGTGTAGGCCGCCGCCAGCATGAAGACGGTGGCATGCATGTACATCACCGATTCCTGCATGGGAATGCTGTTGACGCTGAAGGCATAGCGCAGAATGACGATCAGGAACTGAATGATCATCATCGCCAGAATGAGCCAGGAGAGGCCTCTACCCAGGCGTTCGATCAAGGCGTCGAGGGCCGCCAGTGGCCCCGGCAAGCCGGAGGTTGTGGACATGTGAGCTCGCAAGATAGTGTCAGGGCGATCTTGTTTCAGGCAGCGCATCCGCGCGCGGGGAAGCGCGGAGCGGCCTGGCGTCTTGGATAGTGTTGCACGCGGGACCCGTTGCACAGGGTGGCGCGCATCAACGCTGACTATACGGCAGGCAAGGTAGCACTGTCATGGCATCGAAAGTCGAGCCTTGCCGCGGTATCGGTCGTGTGATGCTCGGTTCAGGCGAGTTGTTGGGAATGGCAGGCGCGAATGGCCTTCAGGCAGGGATCTGGCAGGCGAATATCCACCGCGACGGGCAGATGGTCGGAAAACAGCCGGTCGAGGACCTCGACCTCGTCGGCCTCGAGAGAGGACGACAGCAGAATATGGTCCAGCGCACGACTGGGGCGCCAGGACGGGTAGCTCAGCGGCGGATGCACCGGATGCAGCGGCAACGATGCGCAGAATCGATCATGGGCATGCAAGCGCTCTGGTGTGCAGTTCAGATCGCCCATCACCACCACATGCTTGAGGGGCTGGATCAATTCACTCAAGTAGTCGAGCTGCAGGTTCTGGGTGCGCTGGCCTAGGGCCAGGTGTGCCACAAAGAGGTGTAGCGCCTCGGGGCCCTCACCGAAGCGAGCGTGGATGGCACCGCGGCCGGGAAGCGTTCCCGGTAGTCGGTGTTCCTCGATACGGCTAGGTGTCAGGCGCGACAGCAGGCCGTTGCTATGTTGCGCGATACGGCCGAGATTGCGGTTCAGCTGCTGGTAGTGGTGAGGGAAGCCTCCTTGCCGTGCCAGGTAGGTCAGCTGATTCACCTGGCTCGAGCGAAAGCTGCCCCCATCCACCTCCTGCAGTCCCACCATGTCAAAGTGCGACAGCACCTCAGCCATCATGTCCAGGCGACGTTGCCGCTGGGGATGTGGCAACAGGTGCTGCCAGCTGCGTGTCAGATAATGGTGGTAGGCCGAGGTTTGAATGCCCACCTGAAGGTTGAAGGTCACCAGTCTCAGGTGACCTCCTTCGAGGGTAGGGTGATGTTCCTCGGCCAGGGAGCTCATTACTGCGCGGCCTCGCGTTCTTCGCGAACCTGCTCCACCAGCGCTTCGGCGATGCGCGGCATATTGTCGAGGCTGCCAGCGTTGCTGGGCGATACGATGTAGCGGCCATCGACGATCAGTGCCGGAACTCCCATCAGCTGCAGGTTACGCATGGTCGCGCTGGCGCGGTTGATCTGCGATTTGACGCCGAATCCATCCAGGGCCTTGAGGGCATCCTCTTCGCTGACGCCGTAGTCGCTGAAGAAGGCCGCAATATCGTCCGGGTCGGTCAGCTGCTCGCCTTCCTGGTGGATGGCGTCAAAGAAATCCTCGTGGACCTCGTCGAGAATCTCCAGCTGTTGGGCAGCATAGAAGGCACGAGCGTGCTTGACCCAGGTTTCCCCCAGGGTGGCCGGCATGCGTTCGAATTCCACGTCTTCGGGCAGGTCTGCCACCCAGGCGTTCAGCGGATCTTCCAGCGCGTAGCAGTGAGGGCAGCCATACCAGAACACCTCGGTCACGTTGATCTTGCTGTCATCGCTGCCCAGCTGAACGGTGTTGGGTGCAACGGTGTAGTCCTTGCCTTCAGTGACCGGGGCAGCAGCAGCCATGGTGGACAGGCCCAGGCCTACCAGGCCCATCATCAGTGACTTCAGCATGTCAGTATGTCTCCTTGAAATAGACGGTGTACTTCCGCGACCGGCGAGCAGCAGTTCTGCTCCCCTGAGGCTGAAGCCACAAAGCGAACGCTGTTTTGAGTCTACAACGTTAGAAGGGTTCCCGAATATCCCGAATGGCCATGGGGTTGCCGCTGAGTGTCGCCAAACGCAAGCGGGGCGGCTCAAGAGCCGCCCCGCTGATCCGCCATAAAGACGGTCAGTGCAGTCCTTGCACGTAGTTGGCCACGGCTTCCATGTCGGCGTCGCTCATCTTGGCGGCGATATCCGACATCATGCCGCCAGGACTGTTGGCACGATCACCGGAGGCGAAGGCCTTCAACGTAGTGACCACATACCCCGCGTGCTGTCCGGACAGTGCCGGATAGACCGCGGAGCCTATGCCACTGCCGGTGGGGCTATGGCAGGCACTGCAGGCGGGTATGCCCTTGGCGAGATCGCCCGCGCGATAGAGGGCTTCTCCGCGTTCCAGCAAGGCCTCGTCGTCCTTGGCCTGGCCCACCACCGGCTCCTGGCCGGCGAAGAAGGCGGCCACGTCCCAGGCGTCCTGGTCGCTGAAGTTGTCCACCTGACCCGCCATCTGGGGTACCAGACGATGGCCATCACGAATATCGAGGATCTGCTTGGCCAGATAGGAGGCCTGCTGTCCTGCCAGATTGGGGAAGGTTGGCGCGATGCTGGCGCCGGTCTGGCCGTGACACGCGGCACAGGCGGTTGCCTTGTCGCGTCCAGCGGCGGCGTCTGCGTCACTCTGAAGATCGGCATGGGCGGCGCCAACGACGCCGATGGAGATTGCCAGGCTTGCCAGTAACTGTCTCATCGCTAGTTCACTTATGCCGTTATGATGTTTTCACGGTCCTGCGGGGCGTGGCCTTGAGGCATGCCCGAGTTGCAGGAGGAAGCGCCCGCGCTGAGGCCGGTCGCTGGCAACAGCAGCACAATGGTAAGATGGGTCTCCGGGTCGCAGCCGCCTCAAAGCTTACTATAACCAAACACCCTGAGGGCGGGAATGCCAGGGCCCTCGCCCCTACTTTTGACCACCGTCAGGATTTCTTCCATCTCATGGCTTTCAATTACTCCTTGGCCCGATTTCTTACCAGCGCCCCTACCCTTGCCCGCTGCCCTGAAGACAGCGGCGTGGAAGTGGCCTTTGCGGGTCGTTCCAATGCGGGAAAATCTAGTGCCATCAATGCGATAACCCAGCAGAAAGCGCTCGCCAGGACGTCCAAGACGCCGGGACGCACACAGCTGATCAATGTCTTTTCGCTGGGCGACAACGTGGACCGGCGTCTGGTGGACCTGCCGGGATACGGCTACGCCAAGGTGCCTGAAAAGGTAAAGTTGGAGTGGCAGCGTCACCTGGCGGAGTACCTGCAGAAGCGCCAATCACTGCGCGGCCTTGTGCTGGTGATGGATGTGCGGCATCCGCTGACCGAATTTGACCTTGCGCTGCTGGATGTGGCGGACGAGCGAGATCTCCCGGTCCATATCCTGCTGACCAAGGCAGACAAGTTGAAGCAGGGCGCGGCCAAGAATGCGTTGCAGCAGGTGCGGTCTCGTCTGCGCGAGTGGGAAGACCTGGTCAGCGTCCAGTTATTCTCGGCACTCAAGCGTCAGGGGGTTGAAGACGCCCATCGACGTCTGGATGGGTGGCTCGACCAGGACTGAGCCTGCGGGGGGGGGTGGTTCAGCAGCCACGGTTCGAGAGCTCTCGGTGTGAGAACACGCCCCCTCAGGACAGCAGGGCCTCTAGCTCGGTGACACAGGCCAGGTGAATGACGCCGGCAGGCAGGTCCGTTACCTGCGTCTGTGTCGGCGCGATCCAGGCGGCCTGCATGCCTAGCCGTCTGGCAGGCAGGATGTCCTCCTCCCATGAGTCTCCCACGTGCAGTGCTCGTTCAGGGCGCACGTTCAACCTCGCCAGCATGGCCAGGAAAGGGCGTGGGTCGGGCTTTGGGGCCAGCATTTCACCAGCGGCGATGCGTTCATGGAAATGCCGTGCAATGGCCAGGCGCTCAAAGGCCACATTGCCATTGGTGATGCTGCCGAGCCGGTAGCGTGAGGCGAGACGTTCCAGCATGGCGTCGGCCCCGGGGAAAGGCGTGACGTCGATGCGCAGCTGATGGAACTGCTGCATGGCCCGTGCCGCCCACTCGCCGGCGCTGTCCTGATCCAGGCCGTTTTCGACCAGCAGCTGAACCAGGCTGTGCTCGCGCAGCCAACTGAAGTCGCCGCGTCGGGACCAGTGCTGCCGAGCCATGGCCTGGCGTGCCGCGAGATAGCGCTCAAGATCGATGGGGTCGGTGGCAGGCTCGCCTCGGCGGGCCTGCCACGCCGTAAGCTGGGTATTCAGCCAGTCGACGTGGCCGTGCTCGGTGCGCTGCATGACGCCGGCGTTGTCCCACAGCGTATCGTCCAGATCAAAGGTGATGGCTTCCAGCCGAGACAGGTTTGCGGGCGCTAGCACGGCGTCTCTCCAACAAGGTCAGGGTCATCAGGGTCTGGTGCGGTGCTGGCCGGCCTGCGCCGAGCCCTGGGGTGGGCGCGATCGTAGCTCTCCGACAGGTGCTGCCAGTCCAGGCGGGTATAGACCTGGGTGGTCGACAGGTTGGCGTGGCCGAGCAGTTCCTGGACCGCACGCAGGTCCTGGCTGGACTCGAGAAGATGGCTGGCAAAGGAGTGACGCAGTCGATGGGGGTGGAGGTGCTCGGGGAGGCCGCGACGGCGCGCTTGAGTGACCAGGCGCGCCTGAATGGCGCGATGACCCAGGCGTCTCCCGTGCTGTCCGACGAACATGGCCAGCTCGCCATCAGCAGCCAGCGATCCTCGCAATGTCAGCCATTGCTCGATGGCGGCTCTGGCGCGGGAGCCCACGGGTACCTTGCGCGGCTTGTTGCCCTTGCCGACGACCCTGACGCTGGCGCCATGCACATCCCCCAGATCCAGCGCCGATAGCTCCGCCAAGCGCAACCCACTGGAGTAAAGCAGCTCCAGCATGGCCTGATCGCGCACCGACAGCACCGAGCCGTCATGGGGGGTGTCGAGAAAGCGGGCAAGAAGGTCCACATCGACGGGGCGAGGAAGGTCGTTGGGCGCCTTGGGGCCCTGACTCAGGCCCACCGGGTTGTACGCCAGCTGTCCGCTGTCCACCAGATGACCACAGAACCGCGACAGTGCGGCACGGCGGCGCTTGAGGCTGCGTGCAGCCAGCCCTCGGCTGCGCTCGGAGGCCAGGAATCGACGCAGTTCCTTGGCCGTGATGAGGTCATCCTCAGGCGCTGACAGGCTCTGCTGTGCCCGCCAATCCAGATAGGCGGCCAGGTCTCGTCGGTAGGCGTCGACCGTGGCGCCGCTGGCCGTGCGGGCAAGCTCGCTCAAGAAGTCCGCCACCGCACGATCAAGCGGAGGCTCAGCCGCCATCATGCTCGCTCAGTCGGACGCTCAACCGTACCAGCACATCGGCCAGATACTCGGTGAACAGAGTGTCCATGCTGGCGCGGAAGTGGTCCGGGTCGGCGCTGGCCAACACCACGAAGCCTTGGGGTTCGCCGAGGGTCATGCGGGCGATCGCGCAGGAACCGGACTTGGTCGGTGCCTTGGCATGGGGCACCAGTCGCTTCCAGTCGGTGGGCGTCAGGCGTGTGCAACGACTAGCGCGGCCATCGAGCAAAGCGGTCAAGCGCTGACCCGTGTGCTCGTCGAGGACGTGGCGCGGCGCCTGAGGTGGGCGCGGGTCGCGATCGGTCAAGCTGGCGGGGCACCAGACTGCTACTGCCGGAGTCTGGAAACGCTCGCTCAGCTGGGTCGCCAGCGCCTGCCCCAGGGCATCGTTGTCCTGGGCCTCGAGCAGCGCCAGCACCAGTTCTCGGGTTCGACGGTACTGGGCTTCATTGTGTCGGGCCGAGTCGAGCAATTGTTCCAGGCGCAGTTCAGCACCCTCTGCGCGTTTGCGCAGATCGTAGACCAGACGCTCGAGCAGAGAGGTCGCACCCTGAGTTTCCGGATGAGGCACCTTCAGGCTTTGCAGCAAGCCTTCACGGCCAACGAAAAAGTCCGGATGGCGCGCCAGCCATTCGGCGACCCGGTCCGGATCCAGCGTCTTGCGAGGCTCTGGGGCGGCTTGGGGCATGCGCGTCTCCCTGTGTAACGGTCGGTGTCAAAGTGTCAGCCATGCTGGCAGCTTAGCGTAGTCGGGGAGCGTCCAATACGTAAGAGATCAACGTAGCGGGATGCGACCATCAAACACTCGCTCGGCAGGCCCGGTCATGATCAGCGGCTGGTCTTCTCCGGCCCAGCGTATGCTCAGGTTGCCGCCAGGCAACGCCACCGATACCGGGCTATCCAGCAGACCCTGGCGAATACCGCAGGCGACTGCGGCGCAGGCGCCGGTGCCGCAGGCCAGCGTCTCGCCACTGCCGCGTTCGAACACCCGCAGACGGATGCTCTGGCGCGACAGAATCTGCATGAAGCCGACATTCACCCGGCGCGGAAAGCGCGGATGATGCTCAATCAGCGGGCCCAGGCGCTCCACCGGGGCGCTGGCCACATCATCGACGCGGATGACGGCATGAGGGTTGCCCATGGAGGCGACGGCGATGTTCAGGGTCTCTCCGTCCACCTCCAGCGTATGCAGCAACTGGTCAGCGTCGGCGTCAAAGGGCAGCGCGGCAGGAGCAAAGCGCGGTGCGCCCATGTCCACGCTGACCTGTTCATCGTCGTGCACGTCAAGGACCAGTGGCCCTCCGGCGGTCTCGACATGGATCTGGCGTTTATGGGTCAGGCGCTTGTCGCGCACAAAGCGGGCGAAACAGCGCGCTCCGTTGCCACAGTTTTCCACTTCGCTACCGTCGGCGTTGTAGATCCGATAGCGAAAGTCCATGTCGGGATCTCGCGGCGGTTCCACCACCAGCAGTTGATCAAAGCCAATGCCGAAGCGGCGATCGGCGAGGCGGCGAATGTCTTCCGTCTCGATACGCGCGCGCTGGGTGACCAGGTCGATGACCATGAAGTCATTGCCCAGGCCATGCATCTTGGTGAAGTGCAGCAGCATCAGCGCGACTCTCCGGCGGCGTCGGGCAGTGATTCACCTGCCCACAGGTCTTCAATGCGTTCTCGCTGCCGCACGACCTGCCAGCTGTCTCCATCCACCAGCACTTCCGCGGGGCGCGGCCGGCTGTTGTAGTTGGAGGCCATGACGAAGCCGTAGGCACCGGCCGAACGCACCGCCAGCAGGTCTCCCGGCGCCACGGCGAGACGACGTTCCTTGCCCAGGAAGTCGCCGGTTTCACATACCGGGCCGACCACATCATAGATATCGCTGTCGCGCTGCTGGCGCGTATCGACCTCAATGATGGCCTGCCATGCCTGATACAGCGACGGTCGAATGAGGTCGTTCATTGCCGCATCGACAATGGCGAAGTTCTTGGTTTCACCTGGCTTGAGATAGGTCAGGCGGGTCAGCATCACGCCGGCATTGGCGGCGATCGAGCGACCAGGCTCGAACAGCAGCGTCAGGCGTTCACCACCTTCCCAGCGAGACAGGCGCTCCAGCAACTTCGAGGCATAGTCGAAGGGCGCCGGGGGCGTCTCGTCACGGTAGGGCACGCCAAGGCCACCGCCCAGGTCCAGGTGGGACACCTCGATGCCTTCTTCGCGCAGACGGTCGAGCAGCACCAGCAGGCGTTCCAGGGCGTCCAGGAAGGGGGCGATCTCGGTCAACTGTGAACCGATATGGCAGTCGAGGCCTTCGATGCGCAGGTTAGGCAGCGTCGCCGCCAGACGATAGACCTCAAGGGCGTCGTCGACGGCGATGCCGAACTTGTTGTCCTTGAGGCCGGTAGAAATGTAGGGATGGGTTCCGGCGTCCACGTCCGGGTTCACCCGCAGCGAGACCGGGGCGACCTTGCCGAGACGACCGGCCACCTGGTTGAGGACCTCGAGTTCCGGACGGGACTCGACATTGAAGCACTTGATGCCGACCTCAAGGGCGCGAGCCATTTCGCCAGGTTGCTTGGCAACCCCGGAAAACACGATCTTGGCGGGGTTCCCGCCCGCCGCCAGGACGCGCTCTAGCTCGCCCTCGGAGACGATGTCGAAACCGGCTCCCTGGCGTGCCAGAACGTTGAGTACGGCCAGGTTGCTGTTGGCCTTCACGGCATAGCAGATCAGGTGTGGATGATCACCAAGGGCTTCCTGATAGGCCTTGAAGTGGCGCTCCAGGGTGGCCCGTGAATAGACGTAGCAGGGGGTGCCCACCTGGTCAGCGATGCGCGCAAGGGGGACCGCTTCCGCGTGGAGCTCGCCCTCGCGATAGTTGAAGTGATCCATGCTCAGCCGTCGCTCCCTTCAGTGTTGCCGTCTTGATCCTGACCTTGGCCCTGGGCGTTGCCATCTTCACCCTGGTCGTCCTGGTCCACGCTGTCGCGAGGGCCGTAGCGCTCTGCGGCCTCCTCGTCGCCTGGCAGGTACAGCGGGCCCTTTTGTCCGCAGCCGGCCAAGCTGGTCATCGCCAGCAGCAGTATCAGCAGCAGTGCAGAGGTAGCGCGGCTCATTGGCGGGCTCCTTGGTCAGTGGCGATGGCCTTCAGCGCATCGCGAGCCCGCTGGGCAGCGGCGCGGACCTGGTCGGGGGCGGTGCCTCCGATATGGTTGCGGGCTGCTACCGAGCCTTCCAGCGTCAGCACATCAAAGACATCGTCGCCGATGGTATCGGAGAACTGGCGCAGTTCGTCGAGGCTCATGTCCGACAGGTCCTTGCCGCTCTCGATGCCATAGGCGACCGATTGACCCACGATTTCGTGGGCGTCGCGGAAGGCGACGCCCTTGCGTACCAGGTAGTCGGCCAGGTCGGTGGCGGTCGAGAAGCCCTTGCGTGCAGCCTCGCGCATGGAATCGCCCTTGGACTCGATGGCCGGCACCATGTCGGCAAAGGCGCGCAAGCAGCCCTTGACGGTGTCCAGGGTGTCGAGCAGCGGCTCCTTGTCTTCCTGATTGTCCTTGTTGTAGGCCAGCGGCTGAGACTTCATCAGCGTCAGCAGGCCCATCAGATGACCATAGACACGGCCGGTCTTGCCGCGCACCAGCTCAGGCACGTCGGGGTTCTTTTTCTGCGGCATGATCGACGAGCCGGTGCAGAAACGGTCCGGCAGGTCGATGAAGTCGAACTGGGCGCTGGTCCACAGCACCAGCTCTTCACTCATGCGCGACAGGTGCATCAGCAGCAAGCTGGCGAAGGCGGTGAATTCAATGGCGAAGTCACGATCGCTGACGGCGTCCAGGCTGTTCTCGGCGGGGCGCTCGAAGCCCAGCAGCTGAGCGGTCAGGTGGCGATCGATGGGGTAGGTGGTACCCGCCAGCGCGGCGGCGCCCAGGGGCAGTATATTGACCCGCTTGCGGCAATCCAGCAGGCGCTCATGATCCCTCGCCAGCATTTCCTGCCAGGCCAGCAGGTGATGACCAAAGGTGACCGGCTGGGCCGTCTGCAGGTGCGTGAAGCCCGGCATGATGGTATCTGCTTCGCCGTCGGCCAGCTCGATCAGCCCGGCACGCAGCCGTGCCAGTTCGCTGGCGACCAGATCGATTTCTTCGCGCAGGTAGAGGCGAATATCTGTCGCCACCTGGTCGTTACGCGAACGGCCGGTATGCAGCTTCTTGCCGGTGATGCCGATCTTCTGCGTCAGGCGCGCCTCGATATTCATGTGCACGTCTTCCAGTGCCACCGACCACTCGAAACTGCCTTCGGCAATCTCGGTCTCGATCTCCTTGAGGCCGGTCACGATGGCGTCACGCTCTTGTTCGCTCAGCACCCCTACCTGGGCCAGCATGGTGGCATGAGCGATGGAGCCCTGAATGTCGTGGCGTGCCAGGCGCTGATCGAAGTCGACCGAGGCGGTGAAACGGGCGACAAAGGCATCGGTGGGTTCACTGAAGCGTCCGCCCCAGGACTGATTGGTGGTCTGGCTCATTGAAGGACTTCCTGAATGACGATGCGATGGCGACGGGCGCGACGTCGGGCCTGCAGGCGAGGACAGTGTCGGGAGCCGCTGTCGAGGTATGGGCCAGAGTGTACCAGAGTCGGCCAACGAGGCGAGGGCGGTATCGGGCCCGGTAACGAAAGTCGGCCAACGAGCGAGGGCGATATCGAGCCCGACAACAAAAGTCTCGGACCCAGGGGGCTGAGACCGGGGCGAAGGCGAAGATGGCGGCAAAAAGGACGGCAAGGCTGGCTCAGGTCGATTTTACTGACGGGGGCCGTGCTTTATGATGACGCCATTCACTTAATATGGCGGACGCGGCGATGTGGTCGCGAGCCCGACCAGGGAGTAGCAACGTGCAACAGATGTCCAGGCTGCGTATCGCGACGCGTAAGAGCCAATTGGCCATGTGGCAGGCCGAACATGTCCGCGATCGCCTGATGGCGATTCATCCTGACCTTGAAGTCGAGCTGGTACCCATGTCGACGCGTGGGGACAAGATCCTCGATACCCCGCTGGCCAAGGTCGGCGGCAAGGGACTGTTCGTCAAGGAGCTGGAAGAGGCGATGCTCGACGGACGAGCGGACATTGCCGTGCACTCCATGAAGGATGTCCCGATGCAGTTCCCCGAAAGCCTGGGTCTGTCGGTGATTCTCGAAGGGGCCGAGCCCACCGACGCCTTTGTGTCCAACGACTACGGTTGCCTCGAGGACCTTCCCGAGGGGGCTCGACTGGGCACATCCAGCCTGAGGCGCGGGCTGCAGATGCGCGAAGCGCGCCCCGATCTGGAGGTGATCAGCCTGCGTGGCAATGTGCAGACCCGCCTGGCCAAGCTTGACGGCGGTGAGTTTGACGCCATTCTGCTGGCGACATCCGGACTAAAGCGCCTGGGCCTTGAAGACCGTATCGCCCAGGAGCTGCCCCCCGAGGTGTGTTTGCCTGCCTGTGGGCAAGGCGCCCTGGGGATCGAGTGCCGTATGCATGATACCGAGCTGGTGTCATTGCTGGCGCCGCTTGATGATATCGAGACGGCGACGCGAGTGCGTGCCGAACGTGCTATGAACACGCGGCTTGAAGGGGGCTGTCAGGTCCCCATCGGCGGCCACGCTATCTACGAAGATGATGGCCGGACGCTGTGGCTGCGTGCCTTGGTGGGTACCCCGGACGGCACGCGAGTGCTGCGGGCCGAGGGTCGCGGCTCGGTAGACGAACCGGAGGCGTTGGGTATTCGGGTGGCCGAGCAGCTGCTCGAGCAGGGAGCCAGCGATATTCTGGCTGAGGTGTACGGGCCGCGCTGATGTCTGCACCGGTGTTGCTGACTCGACCGGGCGCTCGCGGCCAGGTGTTGGCAGAAGCCGTCGCTGCGTTCGGGCTGTCAACGCTTCGGCTCGAGGTGATGCGGCAGGAAACTGTGCCAGAGACGGCGGATGCAAGGTCGGCCTGGCTCGACATCGATCACTTTCATAAGGTGATAGTTATCAGCCCCGCCGCCGCCGAGCATTTGGTCGAGGCGCTCGACCGATATTGGCCGCAGCTGCCGCAAGGGCTCGAGCTGTATGCCGTGGGGCAGGCGACGGCCGAGCTGCTGTATCAGGCCTTGGGCGTGAGGGTGCGTCTGCCCACTGCGGCCGCCGGGGAAGAAACCAGTGAGGCCTTGCTGGCACTTCCGTCGCTCAAGCGGCTTGATCAGCAGCGAGTGTTGCTGGTGGCAGGTGAAGGAGGGCGGTCGTTGCTGGGTGAGACGCTTGCTCAGCGAGGGGCGCGGTTGACGCGGGTAGAAGTGTATCGGCGCCGTCTGTTGCCGCTGGCAGAGGATGCCGCGCAGCGGCTGGCTGCAGGGGACTACGGGGCGTTGGTGGTCAGTAGCGGAGAAATCCTGGAACATCTGGCAAGATGGTGTTCAGAGGCCGCCTTTCAACGACCGCTGGTCGTTTCCAGCCAGCGGTTGGCTACACTGGCGAAAACGCTGGGGTTTCGCGTCCCGGTCGTGGCGTCTGGCGCGTCTCCTGCGGCGCTGGCAGCTGCGGTAGCAAGGACCTGCGACCCAGAGGATGGCGAATGAAGATCTCGAAAAGGGCTAGCGACAGATGAGCAACCAACAGCACGATCAGGACGAGCAGCAGACGGCGTCCGCCTCCGGCAAGCAAGGAGCACAGGCCGCGACCTCAGGCACGGAGCCCGCCAAGGGTGGTGCCGGCAGGGGAGGCGCCCAGCGGCGCTCGAGGCGTCGCGACAAGAACAACAGCAGCTCGACCGGGTCCGCCTCGCCGTCTTCCACCGCCGCGTCGGCCAGCAGCAAGAGTGGCTCTTCTGACAATGCGGCCGCGTCGAGCGCTGGCGACAAGGCGACCTCAGCGTCGAAAGATGCGGCCTCCAGTGCTACCACGTCGGCAGCCAAGCCAGCCGCTGATGCCAAGCCGCAAAGCGCGGACGCGTCTGCCTCCACCCAGTCGAGCGACTCCCGCTCCAAGACGTCTGCTTCTAGCTCTAGTGCATCGAGTTCAAGCGCATCGGACTCAGCCAAGACGAAGGCTGCCGCGACGGGTGCGACTTCCTCTGCGTCCACTGGCTCGTCCGGCGGCCGCGCCAAGGGTGGCTCCGCCGATAGCGGTGGAGGCGCGGCATCGACCAGCGCCACATCGACCTCTTCGGGCGGTTCCGGTGGAGGCAAGGCCGGTGTCGTTGCGCTGGTGTTGGTGCTGCTGTTGATCGCTGGTGTGGCCTTTGTCGGTTTCAAAGGGTGGCAGCTTCAGCAGGCCATGTCGGCCCGGATCGATCAGCTCAAGCAGAACACGCCGAGCCTGAGCGATGTCCAGGAGCTGTCATCACAGCTGGAAAGCGGGCTCAACGAGCGCCGCGAGACCATGGGGCAGGCGGTCGACGGGATCAAGAGTGATTTCGCGGACTACAAGTCCGACGTCAATCAGACGCTGGACCGTGTGCTGGCGGAACTCTCCAAGGAACAGAATGCCGATGAGCGCGACTGGCTTCATGCCGAGGCTGCCTATCTGCTGAGGCTGGCCAACCAGCGCCTGCAGCTGGAGCGCGACGTGGAAGGTGCCGCTGCCCTGCTGCGGACCGCAGACGCGCGCCTGGAAGAGGCTGATAACCCGGCGCTGGTGCCGGTGCGTCGTGCCATTGCCGAAGAGCTTGCCGCGCTGCAGTCGGTGCCCAAGGTGGACCGCACAGGGCTCTACCTGGCCCTGAACGCCCAGCAGGAGCAGATCGCCGGATTGCCGCTGGCCCAGGACATCGAGGAATTCACGGCGGATACCACCATCGAGGAGGCGCCGGCAGGGGCCTGGCAGGAGCAGCTCGCTCGGGTCGGGGAAGAACTCAAGGAGCTGGTGACGGTCCGTCATCATGACCAGGCTCTCGAGGCGCTGATCACCCCCGAGCAGGAATCCTACCTGCGTCAAAGCCTGCGTCTGGTCCTGGAGCAGTCGCAGCTGGCGCTGCTGAAGGAAGAAACCGGGCTGTACGAAGCGAGCCTCGACAAGGCCATCACCTTGCTTCAAGGCTACTACGATGGCGACAACGAGGCGGTGCAGGCGGTGATTGCACGCCTGGGTGAGCTGAAGAGCCAGGCCATTCGCCCCGAGCTTCCCGACATCAGTGCCTCCCAGCAAGCGCTGGCCAGGTTTATCGAGCAGCGCTTCGAGGCGGGTGCATCCGGCCAGGGAGGTAACGCATGAGAAAGCTGATCCTGCTCATCGTCGTTGGCCTTGCGGTCGGGGCGCTGTTCGGCCAGCTGATGATGTCCGTTCCTGGCTATTGGTTGGTCAGGGTGGGGGACACCTCCTTCCAGACCTCCTTCTGGTTCGGCCTGGTCATCCTGTTGGCGCTGTTCATCATTGTGCACTTTGCCTTGCGCGTTCTGGTGCGCATGAGTCGCCCGGTCAGCCGTTTCAAGGTGTGGAATTCTCGGGCCCGTAATCGCACCGCCATGAAGCGTACCGTGCGCGGGCTGGTCGCGCTGGCGGAAGGTCGCTGGAAGCGAGCCGAGAAGGCCCTGGTCAAGGCGGCGGACGACTCCAGCACGCCGTTGGTCAACTATTTGTCCGCGGCGCTGGCGGCTCACTACCAGGGACGCTACGACCAGGCCGATACGCTGCTCAAGCGTGCACATATTTCGACCGATGGGGCCGATCCTGCGGTAGGTATGATGCAGGCTCAGCTGATGCTGGACCGTCAGCAGTACGAAGAGGCGCTGGCGATTCTGACGCGTCTCGACCGGCACCTGCCGCGTCACCCGCAGGTACTCAAGCAGCTGAAAGCCGCGTACATCAGCGTCAGCGACTGGGATGGCCTGCGTCGCCTGCTGCCGCGCCTGGCTGACCAGCAGCTGATCTCTCGGGAAGAGCGTGAGGCACTGGAGCTGCAGGCCTATCGTGAGCTGATTCTCCAGGAAACGCGCAACCCCGAAGATATCGAGCGAGTGCGCAACCTGTGGTCCGACATGCCGGAGTACCTGCGCAGCAACGTCGACTTGCTGGTGCTGTACACCGAGACGCTGGTGCGTTGCAACGAGCAGGTGATTGCCGAGAAACTGCTGCGTCATTCGCTCAAATCCAACTGGGATAGCCGTCTGGTGCTGCGCTACGGCTTGCTGGGTGTGGATGCCTCGCGCCAACTGGTCACCGCCGAGAAATGGCTGCAGGAACGCCCCAATGATCCGGACCTGCTGTTGACCCTTGGTCGACTGGCCCTGCGCAATGCGTACTGGGGGAAGGCCCAGGAGTACTTCGAGGCGAGCCAGCGTCAGCGGCCGAGCGGCGTGGTCTGTGCAGAACTCGCACGGCTCTATGCCAACCTGGGTGAACACAACAAGAGCCAGCTCTACTATCGTCAGAGCGTCGAGCTTCTCGACAAGTCGTTGCCGTCACTACCGCAACCTAGCGACGCCCAGCAGGCCTGATCCCAGGACTGCGACCGACGCCGCAGAACGACCGCCAGGGGCGGGGCCAATAGGCCCCGCCCCTGGCGTTTGTGGGTCCTTGGCGGTCGCGCTGAACGTGGCCGAGCGTCACACAAGGCGCCCGAGCTCGTGGCAGGAGGCCTGCCATCTTCAGGTGCCGGATGAGCGCTGCCAGAAGCGGCATGGGAGTGGTTCCAGCGATAGGCGAGCAGCCAGGTGCTGCCAGGAACCGTATGGGGCAGGCGAGCCGCCTGGCGCCGGGTGGGAGATGCCGGGAGGTGTGTGTGGGGTAGGCGTTACCAGCAGCGAATAAAAGAGGGCGGCCCATGGGCCGCCCTCGCTGTTACTGAAGATCAGGTCAATTGCCTTCCGGGTCATAGTCACCGCGGAACTTGGCATTGGTTTCAGCGTACTCGCGGGTCTCGTGCTCGCGAGGGGCGTCGACGCTGCCTTCTTCTCCAGGTAGTGGCGCGGTATCTTTCTCCTTGCCGGTGGATACCACGTCCTTTTCGACCAGACGCAGGTTGGCGGCAGGTGCCTTGCCTTGCTTGTCTTCGCCGAAATAGACGGTGGTATGAGGGAAGGGAATCTCGATACCCGCCTCGTCCAGGTGCATCTTGACCAGGCGATTGTAGGCGCGCCCGATGGCCCACTGGTTGCCTGGTGTGGTCTTGATGCGGACACGAATGTTGACCGAGCTATCGGCCAGGGCGATGACACCCGCCACCTCGAGAGGCTCGAGAATTTCCGTCTTCCACTGGTCGTCCGACGACAGCTCGTCGAAGGCATTGCGCAGGGCAACGATCGCTTCATCCACGTTTTCGCGGTATGCCACACCGTATTCGCCGACATGGTAGGCAAAGCCACGCATGTAGTTGGACACCACATCCACACTGGAGAAGGGAACCAGGTGATAGGTGCCGTGCAGGTCACGAATACCCACCGAACGGATGCTGAGCTTTTCTGCGGTACCGGTAATACCGCCCAGGGTCACCACGTCACCCGTATTCATGGCGTTCTCTACCTGGATGAAGATACCGGTAATGATGTCCTGAACCAGTTTCTGCGCACCGAAACCGATAGCCAGACCCAGCACACCGGCACCGGCGATCAATGGCCCGATATTGATGCCGATCTCCGACAGCACGATCATTGCCGTCATGGTGACGATGGCAATCGCCAGGGCATTGCGGAACAGCGACAGCAAGGTCTGGGCCCGGGCAGATGGCATGCCACGGCCAGTGGAGGGGTTGAGCTTGTGCTCGATGAAGCTGGCCAGAGCGATCCAGGTGCCGGCAGCCACCACCAGGATAATGACCACATTGATGACCTGGCTGACCAGCAGGCGCCCGGCTTCTGACGCGTACCAGGTGGCCATGTCGAACACGCCCCAGGCATTGAGCAGCGCCATGGCGGCAACGATCAGGATCAATACGTTGACGATGCGCAGCAGGGTGGGCACGTAAGAGTTAAGCCGGGTTTCCAGCAGCGGCAGCTTCTTGTTGAGCTCGCTGGACAGGGTAATGCGGCGTCCTACTGCCTGTACCAGCAGCCGCGAGATCAGCATGGCCGCCAGCACGATGCCGAGGGTCTTCAGCGTGGCCATCAAGACAAATGGCAGAGCGTCCTCGGGACGTGTCAGGGTCAGTACCAGCACCACCGAGAAGTAGATGATGGCCCACAGGTGCCAGGTACGACCCAGCATACGCAGTGCCACGCCGGAGGCGGCCAGGCTGGAACGCACCGCAGAATCGAACAGCGCATCCCGCAGCTTGGTGCGGTTGATCAGTACCACGGTGATGGCATACAGGTAGGCACCGATCATGATCAGGGCGCCAATGCCCTCGCCGACACTGTAGGAAAGATAGGTGTTGATCAGCGGCACCACGACCATCAGGCCGTAGCCGGTCAGCCCGATCAGGCGCGCGATCCAGCGGTTCCAGTAGGACGCATTATCGGCGGAAATCGGCAGCAGGCGTAGCCCCTCGTAGCGGGAGGCGAACAACATCCGGACAGCCGCCTTCAGCAGCTCAATGACCAGGAAGGCGTTCAGGAACAGCGATGCCCTTGTCGACAGGCTTCCGGTTTCACCAATCGCGAAGGTGGCGGCCAGGTTGCCGCCCACGTAGGCAAGCCCGACCACAGCGGCGTCGACGATCACGGCCAGGACCACACACAGCACCAGCCGAATGGTCGGATTCAGCGTCTGACCATTCTGTGAATACTGGCTCAGGCGGGTGAACAGCGGCCTGACCAGTCGTCGGATGACCACGAACATGACGAAGGTGGCCAGAATCACCAGTCCGAGATTGATGGCCGCTTCGGTGAAGAGCTCGTAGTTGAGCTCACCTTCCGAGAAGGCGCCATTCACCATGGCTCCGAAGATATTGACCAGGTTCTCGAACTGAAAGCCAAATTCGGTGACGACGCGGCTGGTCATATCGGCCAGCTGTTTTGGCAAGGTCGCATCGGCCGCGGTATCGATGGCCGCGCCGCCGGCAGCTTGAGCCTGTTCCGGGGCGTTCTCCGCCATCTGGCGCAGCTGTTGGATCAGTTGGCTACGAGACTGCTCGTTTTCCAGCAGGTCAGCCAGGGTCGAATAGGCTGGGCCGTCGCCAGAAGCGTTTGCGGTGCCATCTCCATCCGCTTGCTGAGCAAAGGCTGGGCCAGCGAACAATATCAGGGCGAGCAGCAGCACGCGTGAGAGTCGAGAGCAGAGTCGTGAGGGCATCACGCAAACCTTCTCCTGTAATTGATGGAGCCTGAGGACAGGCGAGGGCATGATCGAGCGATTCTGGCGCAGGCTAACATGTTCGATCAGCGCTTGTACGTCATCAATGATGTACAAAACTTGTACGTATTGCCAATTCTGTGCCATATTGACGGTGAACGCATCCCATGCGCTTCATCCCTGCTAGGCAAGCACAAGTTCGCCGCCCTCCCGGGCGGCGTTTTTTTTCGCGTCCCTGCCAGGCGGGCACCTGCATTGAGAGCCTGCTTTGACAGAAACGTTCTGTGCCGTGCCGGTTTTGCGTAGCAAATCGCTCCCCGGATCTGCTGGTGTGTCGCCACGACAAAGGGCAGCCACTGGCTTACCATGACGCTTTTGTCGGAGCGCAAGGCGATGGATGGGTGGACGCTGACCAGTGTGGCGCTGGGAGGAGCCTTGGGTGGCATGGGGCGGCTGTTCGTCAGCCGCTGGGCAGCCTCGGCCTGGGGCAGCCGGTTTCCCTGGGGCACCATGCTGGTCAATCTGCTCGGTGCCCTGGTGATAGGTCTGCTGGCAAGCCTGCTGGAGGCCGGTTCAACGCTGGCGCTGATGCTGCTCACTGGGGTCATGGGTGGCTTCACCACGGTCTCTTCGTTCAGCCTGCAAACCCTCGACTTGTTGCGAGAAGGGCGCTTGATGGCGGCCATCGCAAACGTGGGCGTGACCTTGATCGTCGGCTTGTCGGCGGTGGCCGCCGGATGGATGCTGGGTAGCCTCATCGATGGCCTGCTGTTGGGCCGGGAGGCGCTCCCATGAGGATCCGACGCGAAGTGGCATGGCTGTATCTGGCCGTCGGGATGGGGAGCGCCCTGGGCGCGGTGTGTCGCCTCAGCGTCGGCATGATGGTGGCAGGGCTTGTCGCTTCTCCGTTTCCCTGGGCGACCCTGCTGGTCAATGTGCTGGGATCTTGGCTGATCGCCCGCTTTGCCACCCACGCGGGTCTGAGTGGCAGCCGGCGTCTGGCGCGTCTGCACCCTTGGGCGGTGGCAGGCTTCTGTGGTGGCTTTACTACCTTTTCCCTGTTCAGCCTGGAAGTGGCTGAACTGGTCATCGCAGGGCGCCCCGGCCTGGCCTTGGCCTACCTGACGGTGAGTGTTCCACTGTGGCTTGGGGCGGCCTGGGCAGGAGATGCCCGTGCACGCAGCGTATTGGCCCGACGCACGGCGGCGGTTGGCGCGAAGCGCGGCGAAGACTGAACGCAGCCAAGCTCGCCCCACAGGGGGTCTGGAGCGAGCTTGAAGGTCAGCTGTCGTCAGGGTTTTGTTGCTGCGTCGTGCTTGGACGATGCGCCCTTGCGGGACGTCTTGGTCGCTTTGTCAGCGTGCTTGTTCCTGGGTGTTTCTGCCGCGCTGAAGTGTTCTCTTACCAGACCCAGCAGTCCCTGGGTCGAGGCGTCGAAGTCCTGGCTGCGCTCGTCGATCTTCTCGCTGATCTCACCGGCAATCCGCTTGCCGAGCTGGACGCCCCACTGGTCAAAGGAATTGATGTTCCAGATCACTCCCTGGACGAACACCTTGTGCTCGTAAAGAGCGATCAAGGCGCCCAGGTTGCGCGGCGTCAATTCATCGAGCAGCAGCACACTGGAGGGTCGGTTACCTGGACAGCTGTAAGGATCCAGGTCGCCGCCCTGGCTACTGCCTTCCATGAAGGCGTTGGCCTGAGCCAGCATGTTGGTCAGCAGGGCGAAGTGGTGGTCCTCGACGCCGGGTTCCGGCTTGAGCGACGCGATAAAGTCGATGGGCACATAGCGAGTGCCCTGGTGCAGCAGCTGGAAGAAGGCATGCTGGCCGTTGGAGCCGGTCTGACCCCAGACAATGGGCCCGGTCTTGTAGTCCACGGGACGCCCGAAGATATCCACCGACTTGCCGTTGGATTCCATGTCGAGCTGCTGCAGGAAGGCGGGCAGCTGATGCAACGCCTGGTCGTAGGGCACGATGGCCTGGGTTTCGGCGCCGACAAAGTTGATGTACCAGATGCCGATCAGCGCCATCAGCACCGGCATGTTGTCGGACAGCGGCGCGGACAGGAAATGCTGGTCCATCTCGTAGGCGCCTTCGAGCATCTCGATGAAGCCGTCGTAGCCGATAGCCAGCGCGATAGGCAGGCCGATCGACGACCACATCGAGTAGCGTCCGCCGACCCAGGCCCAGAACTCAAAGACATTCTCTTCGCGGATGCCGAATTCCATGGCCGCTTTACGGTTGGTCGAGGCAGCGATGAAGTGAGCGCCGATGTCGGCATCATCACCCGCATTCTCGATGAACCAGCGACGGGCAGTACGCGCGTTGAGCAGGGTTTCCTGGGTCGAGAAGGTCTTGGTGGAGACGATGAACAAGGTGGTCGCCGGATCAAGGCTTCTCAGTACCTTCTGAATATGAGCGCCATCGACGTTGGAGACGAAATGGAAGTTCAGGTCCGCCTGTCGGTACTTGAGCAGCGCGCGGCTGGCCATGTTGGGCCCCAGGTCCGAGCCGCCGATGCCGATGTTGACGATGTCGCGGATACGCTCGCCGCTGTAGCCCTTCCAGGCGCCACTGCGCACTTCCTCGGAGAAGCGCTTGATCTGCTCGCGAGTGGCGTGGATTTCGGGCATCACATCCTTGCCGTCGGCAATGACCGGCGTGTCGCCCAGGTTGCGTAATGCGGTATGCAGGACCGGCCGGTCCTCGGTGACGTTGATGATATCGCCGGAGAACATCTGCGCGCGCCGCTGCACCAGGGCAGAGTGTTCTGCCAGCTCCATCAGCTTGTCGAGCACCTTGTCGGAGATCTGATGCTTGGAGTAGTCGAGAAAGAGCCCACCCACGCGCAGGCTCATCTTGTCGAATCGCTTGGGATCAGCGGCAAAGTAGTCACGGATGCGGTCGTTGGCGGTTTCTTCACGCAGCTTCAGCAGCGATTGCCAGGTCACGCTTCGGGTCAGTTGGAACACGGATGAATCCTCGATACGAATTAGTTGTTGTCACTACGAGAAGAAATCCACGCCTGGGCGTCGGGTATCCTCATCTCGTAGTCCTGGCCGAGCCAGGGGGAGCTCATCATGAAGTCGGCGCTGGAGGGATTGCAGGCCACCGGCACGTTCCACAGGGCAGCAAGGCGCAGCAGCGCCTTGACGTCAGGGTCGTGGGGCTGCGGCGAGAACGGATCCCAGAAAAAGATCAGCAGGTCTAACGCCTGTTCGGTGATCCTGGCGCCAATCTGCTGGTCACCGCCCAGCGGACCGCTCATCAACCCTTCCACGTCCAGTCCCAGGGTGTGGCTGAGACGGGCGGCCGTGGTCCCGGTGCCGACCAGCTGGTGCGCCGTCAAGGTGTCCTTCCAGCGTGAGGCCCAGTCCATCAGCTCCTGCTTCTTGCCATCGTGGGCGACCAGAGCGATGCGTTTACGAGCCGGGAGTACACGGCTGACTTCCTTGACGGGCTGAGACATGCGAGGCCTCCGATGAAAGGCGGGGTGAATGGTGTCACCATGTTCAGGGATACCATAGAGTGTTGAAGGTAATATTACTACGAAGATGCCGTGCGACTAAGGTATGAACCGCTAAGGCTCCAGAGCTGAATCGCAAGCAAGTTGGCGAATTACGGGAACTATTAGAGTGTCCTCTATCAATGTTCTGCTGAAAATGTTGTAAGTTTAGCAAAATAGTGCTTGAGTCCCGGCGCTGTCTGTACCACATTGGTGCCCACTGACGACGTCCTTGCGGGGGATGTGCAACTTCATCAATCCCGCCTACCGTCGAGCTCTATGGCCTTCACGCAAGATTGTTTTTCGCCGCTCAGGGGGATTTTCGCTATGACTCTCAAGGTTGCCATCAACGGATTTGGTCGCATCGGCCGCAATGTGCTTCGCGCGCTCTACGAGAACGGCTACCGGGATCGTATCGAGGTCGTGGCCATCAACGACCTGGGCGATCCGTCCCTCAACGCCCACTTGCTGCGTCATGATACGGCCCATGGACACTTTCCTTTCAAGGTAGAACATGACGAGGAAAGCTTGAGCGTCGACGGCGATCGTATCGCTATCCTGTCCGAACGTGATCCCGCCAGCCTTCCCTGGTCAACCCTTGGCGTGGACATCGTGATGGAGTGCACGGGGCTGTTCACCAAGCGTGCCGATGCCGGCAAGCACATTGACGCTGGTGCCGCCAAGGTGCTGGTGTCGGCGCCTAGCCCCGATGGCGACGCCACCATTGTCTTCGGCGTGAATGACAGCGTGCTCAAGGCCAGCGACATCATCGTCTCCAATGGCTCGTGCACCACCAACTGCCTGGCGCCGGTGGCCAAGGCGTTGAATGATGCCGTGGGCATCGAGAACGGTCTGATGACCACCGTTCACGCCTACACCAACGATCAGAACCTGTCCGACGTGTACCACACGGACCCCTACCGCGCGCGCAGTGCTACCCACTCCATGATCCCGACCAAGACCGGCGCCGCGGCGGCGGTGGGCAAGGTGCTGCCGGAGCTGAATGGCAAGCTGGATGGCCTGGCGGTGCGGGTGCCGGTCATCAATGTGTCGCTGGTCGACCTGGTGTTCACTGCCTCACGCGACACCACCAAGGAAGAGATCAACGAGATCGTCGCCAAGGCGGCGGCCAATTCTCCGGTACTTAACGTCAACGCCCAGCCGCTGGTGTCGATCGACTTCAACCACGATCCAGCCTCCTCGACCTTTGACGCCAACCACACCCGCGTCAACGGCCGCCTGGTCAAGGTCATGGCCTGGTACGACAACGAGTGGGGCTTCTCCAACCGCATGCTGGATACCGCCCTGGCGATGCAGGCCGCCAAGTAACGCCAGCAGGCAAGCGCCTCGCAGCTCAGCCAGCAAGCGAAACGCCGCTGCCCGCTGCCATAGGTGAGCATGGTGTGGCATGCTGGGGCCTGGGGTGCATGGTTACCCCGACCCCTGATAAAGACGCCGAAGCAGGCTTGCTTCGGCGTCGTCGTGCGCAAGGATCGCTATGCTTCCCGATTACTCCTGGCTCGCCTGGGGCCTGATCATCCTGTCCACCTATTTGACCGGTATTTCCAAGGGCGGCTTTGCCGGAGGGTTCGGCACCCTGTCGGTACCGCTGATGGCCTTGGCCATCGACCCCATCGCTGCTGCCGGCCTGTTGTTGCCCCTGCTGCTGGTGATGGATGGGCTGGCGGTCAAGGCCTGGTGGGGACACCAGGATATGGCCGAGGTGAAGCGGCTGATACCCGGCATGGCGATCGGCGTGGTAGTGGCGACCCTGGTGGCGGGCCGTCTCGATGAGGATCACGTCAGGCTGCTGCTCGGGGTGATTTCCTTGCTGTTCGTGGTCTACATGGTGCTCAAGCCGGCGGCTTCCAAGCCGATCGCCCCCCTTTGGGCCTGGCCTGCGGGCATTGCCACCGGCATCACCAGCTTTATTGCCCATGCCGGGGCGCCGCCGATGAACCTCTACCTGGTGCCCAGGCGACTGCCCAAGACCACCTTCATCGCCACCACCACTCTGGTGTTCGCCGCCGTCAACACCATGAAACTGCCACCCTACCTGTGGCTGGGCGAGATCAACCTCACCAGCATCTGGGCGTCGCTGGCGCTGGTGCCCGTGGCCTGGTTCGGCATCAAGAGCGGTCTGTGGTTGCAGCATCGGGTCAACGAGCGGCTGTTCTATCGCCTGGTGGTGCTAGCCATGGCGGTGGTGGGGGTTCAGTTGATCGTCAAGGCGCTGGGCTAGGGCTTGTTTGAAAAGTGCCTGCGCTCGGTAATACGGCGTTAAAAACCGGACCGAAATGCTCATTTACACCCCGTAAACTGCGCTTTCTCACCGATTTTTGCCTTGTCTAACCTTCGCTCGTCGACTTTTCGGGCAGCGCCTGGCGACGGGCTGTTGTGGGCTCACGCCGACATAAAGTCGTTCCAGCGTCTGACCAGGTAGTTGTGTTCGTCCATGACCGTGTTCCAGACGGCGATACGGCTCATGCGGGTCAGATAATCTCCGCCGTCGCGGACCTCGCCCTTGTGAATCATGCCGCACGGCCCTGAAGGGCCCGCGAGCTCCTCTGCCGCCGGCTTGCCCGCATACCAGAAGTCCCACTCGGCGGTGGTCAGGTGAGGACGTGTCAGCTCCGGCGTGGAAATATAGTAGCCCTGACGGGCCATCACCGCGCCGGGCCAGCCAGAGAGCCACCAGTTCATGTAGTCGTAGGCGGCGTCCAGGGTTCTGCCCGTGACACCTCGAGATAGCGACATACCGCCGTACCAGGCGCGGTACCCCTCCCGTGGCGCTGCCATGCGCACCTTGATCTGGCGCTGTTTTAGCGCCGTCATCGCTGGCGACCACAGGCTCTCGATGCCGACGCGGCCGCGCACCATATCCGAGGAGGCCTGATCCTGGTTGCTCCAGAAGGTGCGAAAGTGCTGCTTTCCCTTGAGGGTGATCAGGCAGTCAATCAGCGTATCGATGTCATTGACGCTCAGGTTGCCCAGATCCTCGAAGGTCACCAAGCCCGCTGCCTGGGCGGCCAGAGCCGCGTCAATGGCGCCGATGGCGCTATCGTTCTGCAGGCTGACCATGCCGCGCCAGCGCGGGTCCAGCAGCCAGGCCCAGCTCTCTTCTGCGTCGGAGAGCCCCTCCGGCAGCATGTCTAGACGGTAGCCAAAGCTGTCGACGTTGTGACTGACGGGCAACATGGTGATGTGTTCCGTCGGCCGTGGGCCACAGCTGCCGTCGGGCTGGACGTAGAGGCGGTCCACCGGATTGCCACCGGCACCTCTTGGGGCATGGGGCGTCAGGCGGCCGGTCTTGGGCAGGTCGTTGATGGACTCCCAGTGTTCCAGACGGCTCAGCTCGATCGGTTGAATGGCGCCCGCGGGCCATACGAAGTCGACGTTGTGGAACCACTGATCGTAGATATCAAAGCTGTCGGGGGCCAGCACGCCGGCTCTCTGGGCGGCTACGCCGTCCATCACCGTGAACTCCAGGCGCAGACCGAGATCTTCTCGGGCGCGCTCGCGAATACTCTCGAGCAGCGTCACTGAGGTGCCAAGCACACGCAGGGTCACGGGGCCACGTTGCACATAGGGGGCGTCGTGCTGGGTGTCAGGCATGCTGAATCCTTGGGCTGGGGTGATCGCTGATGCGCTCCATGAAGGTCGTCAGCGATTGTGTCACGCGCTCGGCATCGATGTCGCGGGTAATGAAGATCAGCTCCGAGTGACGGTCGTGCGCCGGCCACGTCTCGACATGCTCAGGCGGATGAATCGTGTGTTGGACGCCATGCAGCACGACCGGGCGGTCATCGCCGTGCACGTGAAGCACCCCCTTGACTCTGAGGATGTCACTGCCATGGCGATTAAGCAGCATGGACAGCCAGATACCGAGGCACGTCCAGTCCACGTCGCCTTCCAGGCCCAGTCGAAAGGAGCGGATGTTGCCAAGGTGGTCGGGGTCATGCCGGACGGGGTTGCGCCATGGCCCCAGCCAGTCCTTGACCTGCCCAGGGGTGAACCGCTGAAGGTGTGGGCCGCTGGCAAACAGGCTATCACTAGGCTGATCGAGGGCTTCCCTGCCCATCCGTTGAGCAGCGGGGTTGAGCGCCTCCAGCAGTGATTCGAGCTGTGTCAGCGCATGGTGCTCCACCAGGTCGGTCTTGCTGATCACCAGCTTGTCGGCCACGGCGACCTGAGCCTCCCAGACCGGGTGAGCGGCGCGGCTGTCGACGGCATTGACGGCATCCACCAGCGTCAGGTTGGTGCCGGGACGCAGGTGGTGTCGCAAGACCGGATCGGCGGTAATGGTGGAGGCGATCGGACCAGGATCGGCCAGGCCCGTGGTCTCCAGGATGATTCGTTTGAACGGTGGTATGTCGCCGTCCTGGCGTCGAGTCAGCAAGCGCCTGAGCGCCTCGGACAGCTCGCCGCGGATGGTGCAGCAGACGCAGCCACTGGAGAGCAGTACGGCATCTTCGGCAATATCACCGATCAGCCGGTCGTCGAGCCCCACGTCTCCGAATTCGTTGATCAGCACTGCGCTATCGCCAAATGCCTCACTGGCCAGGACCGACTTCAGCAGGGTGGTCTTGCCTGCACCGAGAAATCCGGAGATCACATGGACGGGGAGCAGGGGAGTGTTCTCGCTCATAAGGGAGTCTCGTGTCGCGCGATGGTGTCAGGCAAGAGACGCCAGAAAATCGGCATCCAACGGGTCCAGCTGGCGACCGCACATCTGCTCGGCCTGCTGCCAGACGCCACCCAGGTCCTGCACGATATCGCGCTTGCCGGTGGCGCTTGCCAACACGAAGCTGGCCGCCTGGAAGTCCTCGATGGTAATACGACTCGGCGCAAGTACCCGATTGATCAGGGTGACCCGGTAGGCACGGGCGCGCCTGCGCGCGAAGTGGGCCTGCTCGGGGTCCTCGATGGTGGTGCTCCAGTGGCTTTCGCCGCCGAATGCACCGCACAGTCCGCACAGTCCGCACATGCCAACCTCCGATGGCGCCGTCGGCGCCGAATGAATGTGATTTAGGCCGTCAGCGCCGAGCTGGCGGCAAGGGCCACCCGCAGCAGTGCTTCGTCCTCGCCGCAGGGTCCGCTCAGCTGCAGACTGGTGTGCTGGCGGTCGTCGTCACGTCCGCTGGGCAGCGCCACCGCTGGCGAGTCGAGCAGGCTTGCCACCATGCTCAGGCGCAGCGTCGCCAGATTGACCTCGGCGAAGTGCTCGGGGTCGGCTTCCAGCGGCGCGAGCAAGGGCGCCACATGCGCCACCGTGGGCGTCAGCAGGGTCGCGCCGGCAAGCTCCTCGCGCAGCCGAGTCTTGAGCGCCTGGCGCAGGCGGTACAGGCTGACCACGCTGTCCGGGGGCATCTGGCGGGCGGCCGCCAGGCGCTTGCGTACCCGAGGGTCCATGGCCTCGGCATCGGGGCCTTCCAGCAAGGCGCGATACTCGGTGTAGGCCTCCGCCGCCCCCAGCCAGCCGTGGCGGGCGATGGCCTCCAGGGTGCCGGCGACGCTGGCCACGCGGCGACGGATGATGTGGAAGCCGGCGTCCTCAAGGCGGCTGGCGCAGGCCTCCAGATTGTCGCCCACGGCGCGGGATACCCTCGGGTCGTCGAGGCAGCCTGTATCGAGCACGATCACCGACTGTTCGGGCGCGGCGGCGGCGCGGGCCAGCGGCGCGCTTCCGCGCATCGTGTCGTCGATGGCCAGGCAGTCCTCGAGGGTGGTGGCGATGACGCCGATGGTGTCCAGGCTGTCGGCCAGCGGTGTCACGCCCTGGCGCGAGTGGCGGGCCTGGGAGGGGCGATAGGACACCAGCCCATTGAAGGCCGCCGGGACGCGCAATGAGCCCGCGGTGTCGGTGCCGATGGCGGCGGGCACGATGCCTGCCGCGACCGCCACCGCAGAGCCTGAGCTCGAGCCGCCGGGCGCCCGTGGCTCGGCGCCGGCTGGCGTATGGTGCGGTGTGCCAAAGTGCGGGTTCAGGCCCAGCCCCGAGTAGGCGATCTCGGTGAGGTTGGTCTTGCCGATGCCGACCATGCCCGCGCCGGCTGTGTGGCGTACCGCCTCGGCGTCGCGCGCGGCCGGCGTCTTGCCCAGCACCTTGCCGCCGGCGGTGGTGGCGGTGCCGACGATATCGAACAGATCCTTCCAGGCCAGCGGCACACCGTCGAGCGGTCCGCGCAGGGTGCCCGAGCGCTGACGCTGGGCACAGGCCTCGGCCTCCACCAGAGCGCGTTGCTCGGTCAGCGAGATAAAGACGGCGTCACTGTCGGCGGCCCGGGTCAGGCATTGGCGGGTCAGCGCGACCGGATCGAGTTCGCCGCGTCGGATGGCCTCGCCGATGGCCAGGGCGGTGAAGGGGGAGGCAGGCATGCACGTCTCCTGTTGCGGTTGGTGGGCGCCGCCGCGGGCGGCACCAGACGACGACTCAGCGATCCTCGCGCTTGAGCGCGGAGTCGGGGATGTCACCGGTTTCCAGGCGTTCGAAGCGTCCCTGCTCGGTATAGACCCAGTTGCGTCCCACCGAGGTGGCCAGGAAGCGGTCATCAAAGCCTGAGCGGATCTCCTCCTGAGGGTACCGGCGCAGGATCCAGGCCTTCATCAGTACCACATAGACCACCAGGGCGGTGACGAAACCCACGGCGTAGGCATACTCGAGAAAGATCAGCGCGAGAGTGCCACCGGCGAGCCAGGCAATCAGCCCTGCGGGATTGAAGCCACCACAGAAACGGAACTGCCCTGCAGGATCAAACAGCGCGGGTACATTGAGGCGACGCCGGCGCAGCAGATAGTAGTCAGCCACCATGATGCCCCCGACGGCAGACAGCACGGCGCCGTAGTAGCTCAGAAAGGTGAACAGGTTATCGAGAATCAGCCATGGCATTGACGCGGTGCCGACCACCCCCGCGATGACCAGCGCGACCGGATAGCTGACCCTTGGCGCCCCGGCATTGACGAAGGTCAGGGCCGCCGGAATCAGGTTGGCAGCATTGTTGGTCGACCATTGGGCCAGGATCACCATGGCCAGCAGCGCAATCAGGGTGAAGCCGCCGCCTTGGCCCTGGATGACGGTGACCGGGTTCCAGTCGCCCGCCGCAATAAAGGAGACGCCGCCGATCAGTGCAATCCAGGCTTGTGTGGCGGGCAGCGCCAGGAACTGCGCCACGAAGACGTTGCGGTTGCGCTGGAAGAAGCTTCTGGCACCCGCCTCGGTCTTCAGAAAGCGGGTGAGGTTGGGGATATCGACGGCGAGCGCCGACCAGAAAGCCATGTTGGCGAAGAACAGTCCCAGCGCCGCCACGTCCTGATCGCCGGCAAAGGTCCAGATGTTGATGCCTTGGGTCTCGGCCAGTACGTCCAGGGTGAAGTACATCCATACCGAGATGGCCACGATGCAGGGCGCGGCGATCGACGCCAGCAGCTCTACCGCGCGGATACCGAGGGCGGTATTGACGATCTGCACGACGGCGAACAGCAGGTACCAGAGCACCCAGTTGTCGAGGCCCCACAGGTATTCGACGATGCCGTTGAGGGCCAGCGCCCCCAGGTACGTTTGGACGCCGAACCAGATAGCCGCGACGATGCCGCGTGATACGGCGGGCAGGTGGGTGCCCTTGAGGCCGAAGGGAGCGCGCAGATAGACCGCGAACGACAGGCCGTGCTCGGTCCCGATATCGGCCGTCAGGCTCATCACCACGCCCAGGACCAGGTTGGCCAGGAAGATGATGGCGACCACCTGGACCAGTGGCAGGCCAGCGACACCGCCAGCGCCTAGCTGGAAGGTGGCGATGATGACGGCCATGCCGATCCAGAGCCAGATGAAGCCCAGAAAGCCGATGGTGCGCTGATTGAGCCATACCGGCAGGATCGCCGCCTCCAGCAGATGATCGCTGGCGTTGGCCGAGGAGGGCGTCGTCGCTTGAGATGACGTACCGGAGCGCGTCGAAGGGGCAGGGGGCGGCGATGTGTGTTGAGTGCTTGTCATGGTATCGCACCTGGGTGTGAAAGGTTGTTGTTGGGAGCGATAGCGCCGGAGAGGGGAGGAGATCTCTCAAGGTCGCGTAAATGCAGTATGGATACAAAAACCATTTTTTGACAAGCTTTGCCTCTAGCCTTAAGCCGCATTTGGTACGGAAAGTAAATGCAATAGGCTGTTTTTTCGGCATAGTAGAGCCCCGGCGCGAGCGCTCCAGATGGGATCGGGCGTGGATGGCCGGGCTGCTTTCGTCGACAGGTGTCATTTTGAGCGGGTCGAAAGGGGTGGCATGAGCTGCCAGACTATGGGGCTGCCTTGCGGCAGGGTGGATCGCCAATGACAGGGAGGGCGACGTCTGAATACGGCAGAAAAGACCAGCACGCACGGTGGGGGGCGCCCGCCGCGCTATGCAATGATTCAGGATTCGCTGCGGGACGCCATACGTTCAGGCCGTGTCGCGCCCAATCAGGTGTTGTTGGAAGGACCGCTGGCACGGTTGTTCGGGACCAGTCGCGGGCCGGTACGCAAGGCGCTGGAGCTGCTGCACGAACAAGGGGTGATCAGCCGCTTTGAAGGGCGTGGCTTTGTGGCAACGCCGCACCCTGGGGCCGTGTCCCCCGCCCGGGAGCCGTTGACGGCTGAGCGCTTGGGGCTGTGTGACGACCAGGCGCCGGTGGTAGACACAAGGCCCGCGGCTGAGCGGATTTACGCTGCAGTGGAAGAGGCGGTGGCGACGTGCCTCGCCTTTGGCCATTTTCGCATCGTGGAAACCACCCTCAGCGAGCACTATGGGGTCAGCAGGACGGTGGCACGCGAGGTGCTGGGGCGGCTGCGTAGCCAGCGACTGATCGAGAAGGATCGCCACTCGCACTGGTTGGCAGGCCCGCTGACGGCACAGGCCGTGGCCGAGGACTACGAGATCAGGATCCTGCTTGAGCCGGCGGCACTGAAGGCTTCGGGGCCGCATCTGGCGCGTGACGAGCTCGAGGCCATGCAGGCACGGGTGCAGCAGCTGATCGATGCGCCTGAACAACAGAGCGCTGCGACCCTTGCGCGGCTGGAGCAGGATCTGCATCAGCACTGCCTGCGTCACTACCGCAATCGCAAGGCCGGCGAGATGATTGCCCAGAGCCAGCTGCCGGTGATGGTCAATCGCATGTTCTTCCAGGTGTTGGGGGTGCCAAGCGATGAGCCGCTGCTGGTAGAGCACAAGCTTGTCATCGATCACCTGCTATATGGCGCCTTCGATGCTGCCGCCTCCAGCCTGCAATCACACCTCCAGGCCGCCGCTGAGCGTACCCGGCGTCGCCTCAAGGTGCTGTCAGTGTTTCCTGAACCTGAACTGCCGCCTTACCTGCAGCGCATCGTATGATCCCTGGCGGTGGCGATCTCCCCTGTTGCTGCTGACGTCGGGTCTCCGGCGTCGCTATCTCTCTAGCATGACCGGCAGCCGCTGACCTCTCGTTCTGCTGTCGCTGTCGCTGTCGCTGTCGCTGGCGCTGGCGCTTCTGGGGCTGTGGCTCAGCCCCTGTGGCTTTCCCTCTCTCTTTTCCCTCTCCCTCTATCCCCCTTCTGCTTCCACTGATGCTTGCCGCGGCTGCGTCATGCTGGGGCACTGAAAAATGTCATCGGAATGCGATGATCAAAAAAATGACGTTCTGCGTTTTTATCCGTTCCTGCGCTTTCTCTTTTTTCGACTTTAGTTGTATTTCTTGCGAGTCCCAAGATTCCCGGTGCTTCTTTCCTGTTGTTTCTATTTTGTTGAGAAAAAAGGCGTTAGTGCGTTCTTTGCGGTGGATGAGAGCGTCTTTCGATGGATCCCTTAAGCCTCTCAAGCGGAAAGCCACTGTCTTGACAAAAATGACCTTTGTATCCAGTCTTCAATTGAAAGGCGATGTTCTGGAGAGGTGAGCTGCGCTCTATCCCGTGTCCAGATGCCCATGGCGTGGCCGGTTTCGCCAACAGATCTCAATAACTCCAAGTGACAAGACGAGGTTTACACGATGGCCAAGAAAGAAATTCTCTGTGCGTTTGGTGTCGACGTGGATGCCGTGGCCGGCTGGCTCGGCTCCTATGGCGGCGAAGATTCACCGGACGATATCTCCCGCGGGCTGTTCGCTGGCGAGGTCGGCGCCCCCCGACTGCTCAAGCTGTTCGAACGCTACAACCTCAAGACCACCTGGTTCATTCCCGGCCACAGCATCGAGACCTTCCCCGAGCAGATGAAGGCAGTGGTCGACGCGGGTCATGAAGTCGGCGTGCACGGCTACAGCCACGAGAACCCCATCGCCATGACCCGCGAGCAGGAGCGCGATGTCCTTGATCACAGCATCGAGCTGGTGACCAAGCTGTCCGGCAAGCGCCCCACTGGCTATGTCGCTCCATGGTGGGAGTTCAGTCCGGTGACCAACGAGCTGTTGCTCGAGCGGGGCATCAAGTACGACCACAGCCTGATGCACAATGACTTTCATCCGTACTACGTGCGTGTAGGCGACTCCTGGACCAAGATCGATTACTCCAAGTCCGCCAAGGAGTGGATGAAGCCCCTTGAGCGGGGTGAGGAAACGGATCTGATCGAGATTCCCGCCAATTGGTACCTCGATGACCTGCCGCCGATGATGTTCATCAAGAAGTCTCCCAACAGCCACGGCTTTGTCAGCCCGCGGCAGCTGGGCGAGATGTGGCAGGACCAGTTTGACTGGGTCTACCGCGAGAATGACTACGCAGTATTCACCATGACCATTCACCCCGACGTCTCCGGCCGTCCTCAGGTGCTGATGATGCTCGAGCGACTGATCGAGCACATGCAGAGCCACGAGGGCGTGCGCTTCTGCACCTTCGACGAAATCGCCGACGACTTCGCCAAGCGCCACCCCAGAACCTGAACGAACCGAAGGGATGCTCTCGCTCGGCGCCGTTGCCGGGCGAGCCACCAAGCCTTCACGTTTCGCCCCGCCTGACCTTCACACCACAACGATAACGAACAAAGGGTGACGTCGATGACTGAACCAACCTCCACTGTGTCCTCCAGTGCCCCTGGCACGGCTCCCGCCGACGCAGAAGCCCCCTGGAACGCGGTCATAACCAAGAAACAGATTGGCTATGCCTCTCTGGTCTGCTTTATCGCCTGGGTGGCGTCGGTCTACGACTACACCCTGTTTGGCACCTTGCTGCCGGTGATCGCCGAGGACTTCGGTTGGACCACCGCCAAGGCCACTGCCGTCAATACTTGGGCCACCATCGGGGTCTTTCTGGTCTCGCTGGTGGTCGGCACGATGCTCGATCGCTTCGGTCGCAAGAAGACCCTGATCTTTCTGGTGATCGGGGGCGCGGTGAGCTCGGGTCTGTCGGGGATCGCCATCGGTGCAGCGTCCATGGTGATCATCCGCGCCTTCTCTGGCTTTGCGGTCTCTGAAGAGGTGGTCAATGCCGTCTACCTGAACGAGATCTACAAGAAGGCCAAGGGCCGTGGCTTCATGTACAGCCTGGTGCAGAGTGGCTGGCCGGTCGGTGCCCTGCTGGCCGCCGGCATGACCTCGCTACTGCTGCCGATCGTCGGCTGGCGCGGCAGCTTCTTCGTGGCCGCCTGTGCCTCGATCATTGTCATCGTGATGGCGATCAAGCTGCCGGAATCCCCTGTCTTTGCCGCCATCAAGGAAGTCGAGCGCCGGCGCAAGGCGGGTGACGACAGCGGGGCGGCGAGCCTTGCGGCCGAACACGACATCGAGGTCAACAATGGCGAGAACCTGGGACTCAAGGGCGTGTTCTCGCCAGAGCTGCGTCGCCACACCATCTCCCTTTCGCTGGTCTGGCTGTTCAGCTGGATGGCGATCCAGGTGTTTGCGGTGTTGGGTACCACAGTGCTGGTCGAGGCCAAGGGTGTCAGCTTCGAGAGTTCCCTGTATGTCCTGATCCTGGCGAACGCGGTGGGCTTTGTCGGCTACCTCAGTCATGGCTGGGTAGGTGATCGTATCGGGCGTCGCAATACCGTGTTGCTGGGCTTTCTGCTCGGGGGCATCGCCAGCATGCTGATGCTGCTGGGGCCGGCGACCGATGGCTTCGTCTATGCCATGTACGCGGTCACCCTGTTCTTCCTGCTCGGCCCGTTCGCCGCCATCCTGTTCTACATGGGGGAGTCCTTTCCGGCTCACGTGCGTGGCACCGGCGCCAACGTCGCCCACGTCATGGCGCCGGTGGGAGCGATCATCGGTTCCGGGCTGGTGTCACTGCTGCTGACCGCTGGTGTCAGCATGACCTGGGCGGCGATTCTGGCCGGCTCACTGCCGCTGCTGCTTAGTGGTCTATTGATGTTCGGTACGCGTCAGGTCGATCACCGCGAAGAGGATGTTCTCAAGGAGGTGGCAGCATGAGTCGCTTGATTCGTGACGATGGACTGGAAGGCAAGGTCGCCATGATCTCTGGTGCGGCCAGTGGCATCGGGCAAGCCCTGGCGGTCAGTTATGCCAAGGCGGGGGTCAAGGTGGTTGCTGGCTATTATCCGGGCGACCCCCATGATGTCGAGACCACCGTTGCCGCGGTGCGAGAAGCCGGCGGCGAGTGCCTGGCGGTGGCGGTGGACGTACGTGATGGCGAGCAGTGTGATGCGCTCGCCCAGGCCGCCGTCGAGCACTTTGGGCGACTGGATATTGCGGTTGCAGGCGCGGGAATCCTGCGCCAGGCCGCGCTGGAAGACCTCACCGACGATGCCTGGAATGACATGCTGTCGGTGGACCTGACCGGGGTCATGCGGATCTTCCGCTCCGCCGCCAGGGTGATGACCGGGCCTGGCGCCATGGTCGCGGTGTCCTCCATCGCCGGGGGCGTGTATGGCTGGGATGACCATGCCCACTATGCCGCCGCCAAGAGTGGCCTGGTGGGGCTGGTGAAGTCTCTGGCGGTGGAGCTCGCCCCACGAGGTATTCGCGTCAACACCCTGATTCCCGGATTGATCGAGACCCCGCAGTCATTGGACCCGGTCAACTCCCTGGGGCCGGAAGGCCTGGCGGCGGCAGGCAAGGTGATTCCCGCTGGACGTGTTGGGCACGCCGATGAGGTCGCCCGCACGGTGCGCTTTCTGACCAGCGATGACGCCTCTTACGTCACCGGACAGCAGCTGATTGTCGACGGCGGCCTGACCGTGCGCTGGCCCAGCTGACACCCTTGCGGGGGTGGGCCAGCTCACCCCCGACTTTCCCCAGAGGAGGATCGTTGCATGACACTCAAGCTTGAAGGCAAGGTGGCTCTGGTGGTGGGAGGTGGCAGCGGTATCGGTCGCGCCATTGCCTCGCTGTTTCACGCCGAGGGCGCCGTCGTTGCGCTGGCGGATCGTAACGCCGATGCCTGCGCTCAGCTGGCCGATGAGCTCGATGCGCGGGCCAGCGTCCACCGCGTGGATGTCTCCGACGAGGCCTCGGTGGCGGCCATGGTCGATGAGGTGATCGGCCGCCATCAACGCATCGACGTGCTGGTCAACAGCGCCGGAATACTCGACGAAACGCCGTTTCTGGAGATGAGTGCGGACACCTTTGACCGCATGATTGGCATCAACCTGCGCGGGGTCTTTCTGGTCAGCCGAGCCGTGGCGCCACACATGGTGGAGCGCAGGAACGGACGCATCATCAATGTGGCTTCACAGCTGGCGCTCAAGGGCGGCACGGGGCTGTCCCACTACTGCGCGGCCAAGGCCGGGGTGCTGGGGCTGACCAAGTCCATGGCCCGGGACCTTGCTCCCTACAACGTGCTGACCAATGCGATTGCCCCTGGCCCTATCCTGACCCCGATGCTGGAAGGGCTGAGCCCGGAATGGATCGCCGACAAGGAAGCCGAATTGCCCCTCGGGCGTTTCGGCAGAGCCGAGGAGGTGGCGCCTTCGGCGCTGATGCTGGCGGCGTCGCCGGACGGTGATCTGTATCTTGGCCAGACGCTTGGGCCCAACAGTGGCGACGTGATGTAGCCATCGTCCACGGGAGCCCCTTCATGGTGACTCTGCTGCTGATCAAGTGGCTGGCGACCGCGTCAGTGGTGATCGGTGTCTCGTTGGCCGCCGTCCGCCTGGGCCCCGGGATTGGCGGGGTACTGGCCGGCACCCCGATCGTGCTGGGACCAGGTTACTTCTTCATGCTGCGTGAGCAGCCAGGTGGCTTGGTCGCAGATGCCGCGCTGGGGTCATTGCACGCCATGCTGGCCACCCTGGCCTTCTGTCTGGCTTTTGTGCTGGCGTCGGGTCGCTTTGGAGCCTGGGCCAGCGCCGGTATTTCCGCGGGCCTGTGGTGGGTGGCAGCAGCGGTCGCCAATGCGCTACCCGGTGGTGTGGGACTGGCACTGATCGTGTTTCTTGCCTGTCTGGCCATGGCCATGCGACGGCTGCGCTCGCTTCACCTGGCATCGGTGTCGGTATCGGCGCCGGTACGCTGGGTCGATCTACTGCTTCGGGGTTCTCTGGCGGGCGCCATCGTGTGTCTCGCCACGCTGTTGGTCGGCACCTGGGCACCCGCGGTATCGGGCATGGTCCTGAGCTTCCCGATCGGTATGCTTACCATCGCCCTGACCCTGCACCAGCGCTACGGAGCAGCGGCAGCGCGTGCCACCCTGGCCAGCACCCAGCTGGGCATGTTGAGCCTGGTGGCCTTCAGCGCCGTCCTCGCACTCAGTGCCGATACTCTTCCCCCCACGACCGCCTTCAGCCTTGCCGTAGCGGCAGCGTTGGCCACCAGCGGCGCCTTATGGGCGAGGCAGGTGGTGGGCTGGCGCTGCGCGAGGACTTCCAGGAAATCCGGCTAGGCTCATCGATGACATGCAAAAAAAACCCCACCGAGGTGGGGGAAAGAGAGAGACCTGCTTAAGTCTGGTGAGCGATAGCAGGCTTACTCGACATGCCTGATTCTGCAAAAAGCTCTGATGCGCGTTTCCGTAGGGTGTCTCGCTCATTCGTGATTCAGAGGTGTCTCTTAGTCAGGCGTGGTCGGCATTTTGGCCCTGCCATGGCGAGAAGGGCGTCAGTCGAATATGCTGTTGGCCGGCCAAGCCCGGCAGGTGTGTACCTGGCGCGGCACTATAAAGGAAAGAAGAGGTGCTGGCCCCGCCCATTGTCGACTGGAGACACCACCCCATGCGTCATCTTCGTAGCCGAGGCTCCAGGGCCTTGACGGCCGTGCTGGCCGGTACCTTTCTGCTGAGCGGTCTAGCGGCTGGCACCGCCAGTGCGCAGACTCGCCTGACCTACAAGTCGGCGTCTGCCGGCACCGCCTATTACCAGATGGGGGTCGAGCTATCCGAAGCCATCAAGGCCGGTACCGAGGGTGAGGTCACCCTCACCTTGGAAGAAAGCCAGGGATCGGTGCAGAACGTCATGGAAGTGATGGCGCGGCCCGGTAATTATGTCTTCACCTCGCCCCCGGGCCTGGTCAGCAAGGCACGCGAATCCAGCGGCCCGTTCGAGAACCGCAACCATCCGCGCTTCCAGGAGATTCGCGCGCTGTTCCCGATTCCATCACTGACCATGCATTTTGTGGTGGCCGGCGAGCAGGACACCCTGTCGCTGGATGAACTGGCTGGCAAGCACCTGTTGATCGGCCAGGGCTCCTTCGGCGCCAGAGAGGCTGCGCGCTATCTGGACCTGTTCGAGCTTGCCGACCAGGTCGAGGTCGACGACGCCGACGTGGGCAGCGCTCCCGACGCGCTCAAGAATGGCCAGATCGACGCCTTTGCCACCGCGAGTTCTTTCCCCGCGCCCAATGTGATCGAGACAGCGGCGAGCCACGATGTCGGACTGGTGTCCTTCAGCGAGGCCGAGGTGGAGGCAACCGGAGCTGCGCCTCAGATCATTCCCGCCGGTACCTATGCGGGTGTGGATGAAGACGTGCTGACCACGTCACTACCGGTGGTGGCCTATACCACCAGCGCGATGGATGAAGAGACCGCCTACACCCTCACCAAGACCTTCTGGGAACGGCGAGAGGCTATGGCCAAGACGTCCCCCTGGTGGCAGGCCATTTCTCCTCAGATGCTGGCTAACCTCGAGGGACCTCTGCATCCCGGAGCGCTTCGCTACTACGAGGAATCCGGCGTTCAGATTCCTGACGCTCAGCGCTGATCATTCCTTGAGCTGACAGAGTATTCGCCATGAATGCCATTCCCGGCTGCGTGGCGAATACGCGTTTTCCTGGCTCCTCTTTATCGTCTTTCCGTAAAACTGGCCTGGCCACTGCCGCGAAGATCACTTCGGGTAATGGCACCGTCCCTGCTGAAATAGTGATGTCATGAGTTCAAGCGATGCCGCCCGCTCGGCCACCGACAACGACGCCCGACGCACCCTCACGCCTGTGTGGGTGGGCCTGGGTACCCTGTCGGTGGTGTTCCACCTTGGCCTGATCTTCCATGGCCTGACTCCGGCGCTGATCAGTCGCCCTCTGCACATGGCGCTGGTGCTGCCATGGGTACTGGTGTTTTCCGCCCGCACTCGCTGGCAGCATGCCAGCGGCCTAGCACTGACGGCGCTGGGTGTCGCTGCCTGTCTGTTCATCGTCATCAACGAGGATGCCCTGAGCGGCCAGTATGGCTTTATCGATACCCCGTTGCAGATGGCGGTGGGCGTGCTGTTGATCGTCGTCGCGCTGGAAGCCGCGCGGCGTGCGATCGGCTGGCCATTGCCACTGGTGACGGCGTTGGCGCTGGGCTACGCGGCCCTGGGCCAGTATCTACCCGGTGAGTTCGGTCATCCGGGGCTGCCCATGGCAAGCCTAGTGGGCTCGCTGACCATTGCTGAGGGTGGCCTGTGGGGCAAGCTGACCGGGGTCAGCGTGTCGGTGGTCGCCATCTTCGTGATCTTCGGCGCGGTGCTGAATGCCGGTGACGCGGGTCGAGGATTCATGAACCTCGCAGGTGCCGCGGCGGGTCGTCTGACCGGAGGTGGCGCCAAGGTATCGGTGATCTCGAGCGCCTTGATGGGGTCGATCTCGGGCTCGGCCTCGGCCAATGTGGCCTCCACCGGCGCCATCACGATTCCTTCCATGGCCCGGCTTGGCTACCCGCGCTCGCTGGCCGGTGCGGTCGAAGCGGTAGCTTCGTCCGGTGGCCAGATCATGCCGCCGTTGATGGGGGCTGGCGCCTTCGTCATGGTCGAGCTGACCGGGACTCCCTACACCGAGATCATGGGCGCGGCGCTGCTGCCGGCGTTTCTCTACTTCGCCACCGTGTGGATCGGTATCAATGCCTTCGCGACTCGCCATGACTTGAAACCTGTGGCTGCGGAAGATCGCCCGGCGCTGCGTGAGGTGGTCACGACGGCACTGTTCTTTGCGGTGCCCTTCGCGATCCTGCTGGAACGTATCTTTCACGGCGGCAACACGCCCCAGTATGCTGCCAGCGTGGCGATCTTCGCAGGGCTTGCCCTGTTGGCCATGAATGCCGAGCTCAAGGTGTCCGGGAGAGAATTCCGCGCTCGCCTGGCCCAGGCTGCGCTGACGGCTGGTCGCCAGATTGCGGTCATCGGCGCCATAATTCTGTGCGCCTCCCTGGTCATTGGTGTGCTGGCGCTCACCGGGCTGGGGGTCAAGGTGACCTCTGCCATTCTGTCGCTGTCCGGTGGGCAGCTATGGCCGGCGCTGCTGCTGACCGCGCTTGCCTGCCTGGTACTGGGTATGGAAGTGCCGACCACTGCGGCCTATGTCATCTGTGTGTCGGTGGCTGGCCCCGCGCTGACCGAGCTGGGGTTGCCATTGCTGACGGCTCACCTGTTCGTGTTCTGGTTCGCGCTGCTCTCCACCATCACCCCGCCGGTGTGCGGGGCGGTGTTCATCGCTGCTGGCATGGCCGATGAAAACTGGCTCAAGGTCGCGGCCAAGGCCATGGCGCTGGGGGTCGGTCTGTACCTGATCCCGTTGGCCATGGTGGCGCATCCGGCGCTTTTGGATCTTGGCGGTGGGATTGTCCTTGCCCTGGGCACGACCCTTGGCGTGCTGCTTGGCCTTGGGATGACGTCCTACGGACTGATCGGACGCTTCCGCTGGTGGGTCAGGCTGGTGCTGGTGGCGTTGGGGCTTGGCGTGATCTTCGTGCCCTGGCCTGTGCTCTGACCGGTGTTCTTACCGGAGCTCTGGTCTGTACTCTGTCCGGTGCTCTGGTCTGTACTCTGAGCCGTTCTCTGGCTGTTACGACGGGGGCAAGGCCATCGAAAAAACGGTGGTCGTTAGACGATAATTCCTGCATCGATGATGTGATGATGAGTGAGCGACGGGAGCGCAAAAAAGGATAAATAGCTGCTTTTCATGAGCGGCTATTCCGTGCGTTTTATTGTTAAGTTTGTAGGTTCTTCTAATAAAAAATTGTCGCTTTATCGGAAAGTCATTGCGATGTGATGGCTCACGTCGAGGGCTTGGGTAGGATTCTCCTGTGACTACATGGATGTTGCCAGGAGAGGATCTTTCATGCCCATTACGTGCGCTAGATTGGATATTGATCCCTTGTCGATGGCCTGCCATCGAACGCTGTGCCGATGCCAGCAAGGCTGGCATTTATGAGCGATCCCTCCTGGTGGAAGGCGCTACGCGCCTCTTTCGATATTCCGCTGTTACAGAACGAGCGGCTGCTCCAGCTTGAACTGCACGGTGCCACGTTAGCGGGCCCAGCCCTGATCCCCCACCGTCTGGTCGGGCAGGAGCAGATGTCACGCCCGTTCTGCTATCGCCTCGATGTGATCGCCCAGCGAGGCGATATCGAGCTCAAGTCCTTGATGGCCCAGCCCGCCACCATCGCGATTCGTCAGGCCGACGGGCGCTACCGGTCGCTGTCCGGTCTGGTCGAGACCGCGGCGCTATTGGGCGAGGATGGCGGCGTCTTCTACTACCAGCTGACCCTGGTGCCTTGGCTTGCGATGCTGAACCTGGGACGCGACAGCCGCATCTTTCAGGACAAGAGCATCCTTGAGATCATCGAAGACGTCTTTTCTGGCCATGATATCGCCCGGGGCGGCTGGCGCATCGACGTACGTCGCGACTACCTGGCGCGCAGCTACTGCGTGCAATACCGCGAGAGCGACTACCATTTCGTCAACCGCCTGATGGAACAGGAAGGCCTGTTCTACTACTTCGAGCATTCTCAGGGCGATGGCCAGCACATTGGCCACAACGATAGCCACAACAGCAGCCTCAACAACAGCCAGAACGCCGGTAGCCCAAGCGGTGAGACCGCTCTTCACCGTCTGGTGATCACCGACGATGTGGCCACCTGCCAGGCGGTCGCGCCGCGCCAGATTCGCTTTCATCGCCAGGCCGCCACCGAGACCGAAGACGCGCTTACCCAATGGGGCGGACGTCGCCAGCAGCAGGCGACAAGGGTCAGCCTTGCCACCTACGACTACAAGCAGCCTCGCCTGGTCAAGCGCACTGACCTGCTGTCCCGCGACAAGCAGGGTAACCTCTCGGACGAGGAGGTTTACGACGCCCCCGGCGAGTACTACTACCATGACCACTATCACGGCGAGCGGCTGACCGAGCATCGGCTCGCGGCCCTGGAATCTCGCGCCAAGCGCTTCTTTGGCAGTGGCGGCGCCCGCCAGCTTCAGGTCGGTCGCTTCTTCGAACTGACCCAGCACGCTCAACATGACCGCGGCGAGACTACCGAACGCGAATTCCTGGTGTTGGGCCTCAGCCTGTTCGCCGAGAATGCCCTGCCGGTCTCGGCCCACCTCCACACCTTGCCCGGCAGCCTGCAACAGGAATTGCTGGATGCCCGCCGGGCCCACGGACTTGATGACGACAGTCTTCATCGTGACGACTACCAGCGTGCCGGTATCGGCCACTACCTGATGGACCTGGAGGCCCAGCGCCTGACCCAGCCCTACCGCTCGGCGCTGGATCATCCTCGACCTGTCATGGGGGGGCCCCACACCGCCATCGTGGTGGGACCCGAGGGTGAGGAAATCCACACCGACTGGCTCAACCGGGTGAAAGTGCAGTTCCATTGGGATCGGCTGGGGCAGCGGGATTCCCAGTCGAGCTGCTGGCTGCGAGTCAGCGAGGCCAACGCCAGCGCCGGTTGGGGCGGTGTCTTTGTCCCGCGTATCGGCCAGGAAGTGATCGTCAACTTCCTCGAAGGAGACCCGGACCGCCCGCTGATCACCGGGCGCGTCTATAACGGTGATGAACAGCCCGAGTGGCATTCCAACGGTCTGCTATCCGGCTTCAAGTCCAAGACCTACCGGGGTAACACGTACAACGAGCTGGTATTCGATGACGCCACCGACCAGGAGCGGGTTCGTCTTAATTCCGAGCACGCCAAGACTCAGCTGAACCTGGGCTACCTGATCCACCAGCAGGGCAACACCCGCGGCGACTTTCGCGGTACCGGCTTCGAGCTGAGAAGCGACGCCTTTGGCGCTGTACGCGCCCATCAGGGACTGCTGCTGACGACCTGGGGGCAACTGGGCGCGAGCGGTGAACAGCTCGCCCTGGCCCCGGCGTATCAAGAGCTCGCCAGCGCCTGGCAACTCACCGACAGCCTTAGCCAGAGTGCGGAGGAGCACCATGCCGACGCCTTGGCCGCCCGCGCCAACCTGAAGCAAGCCGCCGACGACACCCAGGGCGTGGCGGGGGAGGCCTCCCAGGCCAACGCGTTCGACGGCGGCAGCGCACGCACGGCAAGCCTTGGCGGACGCGGCCAGGCCGGGAGTTTGAAGCAGTCCTGGTTGCACCTGGCGTCTCCTGCGGGCATCGCCGCGAGCACCCCGCAGTCGACCCATTTTGTCCAGGGTAAGTCGCTGAGTGTCACTAGCGGTGAGGACATCAACCTGGCCACGGGCAGGAGCCTGCTGGGTGCGATATCGGAGGCGCTCTCGCTGTTCGTGCAGCGCGCCGGCATCAAGCTGTTCGCCGCCCAAGGCAAGGTCGATATCCAGGCCCAGTCAGATGAGATGGCCCTGACCGCCGAGAAGCAGCTGACCATCACCTCCACCGAGGACAGCGTACACATCGCTGCCGAAGAGGAAATCCTGCTGACCAGCGGCGGAGGCTATATCCGCCTCAAGGATGGGGATATTCAGATCCACGGGCCGGGACTGGTGGACCTGAAGGGCGCGCAGCATAGCTTTGCGGGGCCGACAAGCTTGCAGCAGTTGCTGGCTTCATTGCCCGAGCCTCAAGGAATATTTTCCGAGTTTTTCGTTCTGCGTGACAAGAAGACGAATTTGCCCCTGCGTTTCGCAAAGTACCGGATCGTGACTGCAGAGGGCAGGGCTATCGAGGGTCGTAGTGACGAAGAGGGGCGGACGCAGAAGGTAGTTACCCGTCAACCAGAGCGCCTGAGCATCACGGTTCTAGACCGGCTTGATGACCTGGATGACATTTTTGATGCGCAGGGAGGCGTGTGACATGACAGAGGCTTCGACACTACCCGCTGATACGGAAGATGGTAATGCCCAAACCCGCCTGATGCCGCAAGGACGTGATGTTGCGATTGGAGGCTCGCCGCTGCTGTTCTATGCGGTGGGGCGAGATAAGTTGGTGAGCGTGTCACCCGAGGGAGCTGCGCACTTTATTGAGGAGTGCCGGTTAATGGAGATGGTCGTAGAGGACCACCAGAGTGCCCTTGCCGAACTTTCAGCGGCCAACAGCAACTATGTGGCGCTGATGATGTCGGCCCGCCGTGATCATCGTTTTCTGATGGACAAACAACTTCTTCAGACTGCAATAGTACAGGCGCAGCACAAGGTGGAGGACAAGAACCGAGTACTCAAGAGCGTAATTGAGCCTTTGACCAACCTCAGTAGCGATACCAACAAGGTCATGGAGCTGATACCCATTCGTCGAGGGGAGTCAAGCGCCGAATATTTTCGCCTGGCCTATGTACGCTCGCACATCATCATGGCCTTTGCCGAAGAGATCCTTCTCCCAAGGGGGAACGTCGACGCCAGTGAAAGCGTTATGACAGATGGTCTTGTTGACTGGGAAAAGCTGAGATCTCAGCTGGAAGAATTTGCTACGACCGGCAAGATACAGATCGATTTTCCCTGGTTCGATGACTGGCTGAAAAAGGAAGAGACGACCATTGACCTGTTCAAATGGTCCAAGGCGCTAAACGAAAACTTGAAGTACAGCCATAGCATTGTCAGTGGCGAGGAACATGATCGTGATAGCTATCGTGTTGAGCTATCTGCCGAAGCCCAGTTGATGCGCTGGACATCGGGGGCTAGCGGGCTGTCTGGCGAGATCAATCCCTTTGAAGGCACGGCATTTCTTAAAGCCGATGCTAAGGCCGAACTGGTACTGGCACAGGCCAAGGCAACGGTGGATTTCTATACACCCGTTGGCGGCCTGATGTTGGCCTGCGAACTGCCGGGTGGGCAGGTCATGGACCTGGGCATGATCAGATGTCGAACCTTAATCGCCGGTGCAGGCGGTGTCGGAGCGAGTATCGCCGCTGAACTTAATCTTAACATTGAAGTGAGCGAGGAACGGCTGCAGGCCAATGGCGTGCCTGGTGAATTGGTAAGCTTCGGCCTTCCTGGGGAGCAGCGCGTAATACTCCGAGAAAATGACAGCAATCATGCCGCTAATAACGAGGTATCTGTTGGCATGGAAGCCTTTGCCGGAGGAAAAATGGATGCCTCAATGGGCGTTCAGCTCGAGTGGAAGAGCCCCGAAGAAGGCAATACCTTCCAACCGTTCGCCAAGGCTGTGGCTGGTCGAGGGGTCTTGGCCGGGGCTGGTTTTACCGTAGACTTCCACGTTCGCTATGAAGAGGGGAAATTTCGCATCTCCGCTAGGGCAGGGGCGTGCTTAGGTTTTGGCAGTAAGGGGAAGATCGACTTCGAGGTCGATACAGATTTGTTGATGGAGTTTGTTAAGTGGGTGGTGTACCAACTAAAGAACATTGATTATGGCAAATTGATTTTTATAGACGATGGCGCGTACTACGCTTTATCAAATATAGTAGCGGCTTCATCTGTTAGTGGTGAGGCAGTTTGGAACTACCTTGAAGACAGAGTTAAGGAAGTATCAGATGTTGTTCAGGAATATTTCTATGGAATAGTTGATGGTGCAAATTTAGCCGCACGAAGGGGAGATTTCTCGGAAAAAATTAATGAAGATTTGATGATATTGAAACATACAACGCCCGATGCCAAAGGGATGATTATTTACTGGCTAATGCAAACTAATGCATTTGATAGAATGTATCCTGGTAATCGTGATCTAGAGGGATGGTGGGAAAGCCCAAGTCTTTTTGGATTCATGAATGACCGAAAGGAAGCTGTGATGAATGTTCTTCGCTTGATACAGTCGAAAAGCGAATTAAGGAGCGTAATGAAGAGGGTAGTGCCAAGAGTAGGAGAAGTGATTGATTTGCGGGAAGGTCAGCGTATTGTCGAAGCGTTTCTTGCAAAGGGTGAGAAAAATTTACCTCCACCTCTATCTAGTCATTACGAAAGTGATTTTTTATATCTTCGAGCCAGATTGCGCGAGAATGCTTCTATCGGTACTGAAGTTTATAGAAATGATAGTCGGGATTATTTTACTCAAGCAAGTGTTTCAAGTAATTTTCGAAAGCCGTGCGAAAACATGTCCGATTGCGTAGTTTATTGATGGAGCATGGTTGGAGGAAAACGCCTTGGGCAGCGCGCTCTAGATGTTTTATTAAGTTCTATGGTCTTATTTTTGGTCGTGGGTGCAACGGAATGTATAAATAGTCGGAGATCTGTGTGTCAGACTCCCTCTAGGTTTTTCGTACGCCAAATCAGGTGGGGTTTTACTGCGATTTATGACCAGGTTCGACCGATTTCCCTCTCCAAATTCACTACCTCGAATCACCTTTTCTTCTCCGGATGCTGGCCCCTCTGGGTTGATATTAGCGGATTTTATATAATATCTTCCATCATACCAATCACTAACCCATTCGAAGCCATTCAGTCCCATTTGATATATTCCTAAAGGGTTTGGCGGAATAAGTCCAATTTTCTGCGGCCCTAATAGGGGGGAAGGAGTACTTGCAATAATTTCTTCCCGGGTAGGAAAGTTTTCACCTATTGTTATATAACCATTATTGGTCGCAAAAGGAAGAAATTGCCCCCGGGATCGTGCGGCGTATTCCCACTGCGCCTCGGTAGGAAGTGAAAAGGGAAGCCCTGTCTGTTCGCCGAGCCATTCGCAGTAGTCTCTTGCCTGGAACCAGTCCACACCGGCAGGAACATCGGGCGCCCGATATTCGACGTTTCTACCTTCGACGTTGATCTTTGGCAGCCCTGTCGCCTCTGTATAGATATCGTAGTCGGCGTAGGACACCTGGACTGCAGAGATGGAGTAACTGTCTAGCGTCACTTCGTGTACTGGCTCATCGTCAGTGTCCGCTGTGTAAAACAGGCCTTCGGCCTTGGGGTCAATCGGCCCAAAATCTCCCATCTGGAAGTTGCCGCCTTCAACAAAGATCATGTTGTCCATGGTTTTCTGGATGAGCGCCATAACGGCCTCTTGGTTGACCGGTGAGTCGGCATCCTTGAGGCCTGCGGCTTCTTCCTTTGAAGCACTTCCGTCACACCCGGTCATCACGACGCAAGCAATAATGGGTATGCTGAGTCGATAAAACCTTTCCATGGTTTGGCTCCATTACGATACTTGTGCGACAAAGGTGTGCGCAAAGTAAGCTTACCATTCGGCCTGACAGTGCCTTGTGAGCGATTTCCCACAAATTATTCCGATCTGTGGGTTCCCCTATCTCCTAGGGGGGCGTCATGGCTGGTCAGGTGGGGACAAGTGGGGACTAAGCGTCGACACGTATCGGTGGCCTGAAGGAGTTCTAACTCAACGACGGGGCTTGGGAGTTCGGAGGATGGTAGTGGTGAAGCGGGCCCTTCCCCTGTGTGACTCTCCACCATAAGGAAACACTGAATAAATGCTTGCGCCGCCGATTCGCTGCGTTGCGCGCTGCTCGAACTCCTCACCTATACCGCATAGGCTCCGGGTTCTGCGCTGTGGGCGTCTGGCTCCGCTCGGCTGATGACGTCAGCGCTTCCATCGGGAAAGCGGCAGCAAGTACCTGCCACACCGCTTACGTTATCGAGGTTGATGCATCATGCCGGTTTTTTTCGCGCAAACGTCGTTCTGAAATGCTCCCGTAGGGCGCCACTGTTTCCCAATGCCGGCTCTTGCTGCACCTCATCCATGAGCGGTCGGTTGGCGTACAGAATCCAGGTGTCCAGTGCTGGTCCCAGAGGGCGCAACAGTCGCAGTTGATCTGGGTAGAGGGCCAGGGCCTGTTCGGCGACGATGGCGGCGTCGGCTTGGCCGTCGAGCAGGCCTTCCAGGGCGGCGACGATGGTGGGGGCGTCGCGTTGCTCCAGTCCCGTTAGGTCGGTGTAGTGACGGGTCGCCGGTTGACGCAGGACGCTTGTAGGGTTGGCGACGTCCTTGCGCGCGACCAGTGCCAAGGGCCGGCTTGGGGCAATGAAGCTATCCACGGGAAAGGCGCGGTGCATGAAGCGTCCGACGCAGTCGGCGTGACTGAAATGGGCGCTGACCTGCAACACATAGTCGTGATGCCCGTCCACCAGGTCCTGAAAGGCCTGGGGGAAGTCGTTTACCAGCTGGACGGTCGGCGAGAGTGGGCTGTCTTTACCGCCAAGATCCTGACGCCGGAGCTCAAGATAGCGGGCCAGGATCAAGGCGTGGTTGCTGTCTTCAGGGCCGAGGGTGGCGAAGTTCATGGGGGCTCCGGTAGTGGGCAGACGATAGTGGGGGTACTTCTTTTAGGCGAAAGCTTGCTCCGGGGCAACTCTGGTCGAACTGTCAGGGCGGGCGGTCTCTGGCAGAATACTCCCCCTGACGGACAAGCGAACAAGGAAACTCCATGGCTCACCTGCTGCGCATCGTGATGATCCACGGCCACCTGGAAGGGGTGGTCGAACTGGATGTCGATGGTCACACCAATATCTGTGGCACCAATGCCTCGGGCAAGACCACGCTCCAGCGTCTGGTGCCGGTGTTCTACGGTGAGCTGCCCAATAAGGTGGTACCCAAGACCCGCAAGAAGTTCGACGCCTTCTATCTACCCCACGGCAACAGCTACCTGATCTACGAGTATCGTCGCGAGGCCGGCAATGTCTGTCAGGCGGTGCTGACGCGCAAGTCCGATGGCGGCATCGAGTACCGCTTTATCGGCGCGCCGTATCAGCCCGGTCATTATCTGGTGGAAGCCAACGGTGGCGTGACAGCACTCGGCTACAGCGATTGGGCCAGCCAGTTGAGGCGAGATAACGTGCCGATGTCCGCCAAGTTGACGGCCACCTCGGAGTACCGCGCCGTCATCCAGAACGACTTCACCCATCAGCAGGGCAACCGCAAGGACAGTCTGCGACTGCGCCAGATGGCCGCCCAGTTCAGCCTGGTCAAGCCTGAGCGTCGTATCCGCCATATGGAGAAGTTGATCAGTGCGGTGCACGCCAAAGAGGGCAAGATGGACACCCTCAAGACCATGCTGGCGGCGATTTTCGAGGAGGACGGCGTCGAACTGCCGGTGACGCGCATCCGCAGCACCAAGGCGCGGGAGTGGATCGCTCAGATGCGTCAGTCCAAACGCCTGGAGCCGCTGGAGCGGGCATTGGCGAAGCTGGATGAGCTGGACCATGAGGTTGCCGAGCGCGAGACCATCTTGTGGCAGTTGAAGCCTCAGCTTGAGGCTGACCGCCACCGCTCCGAGCGCACCTTGGCCGACACCGAGGCGGAGATCGCTCGCCGCAAGCAGGAGTTTCAGGAGCGTGAAGCGGAATATGGCCACCTGCGCGACGCCTTGAATGACCGCCTTAGCGAGATGACCAGCGAGCTCGAGCAGACTCAGCGGGAGCTGTCGGATCTGCAGGATACCTTCGAGGCCTTCGAAGAAGCCGACATGCCGGCGCTTGAGCGAGACGTCCAGTCGCTGCCCCAGTGGCGCGACCAGAGTCAGCAATTGCGCGAGCACCTGGCGGTGATGCAGTCCGCCTTTCAGGAGCACCAGTCACGGCTTGAGGGCCGGCTGCGCGAGCTGGCCGATGAGCTGGCCCGCCAGCAGGAGGAGGCCCAGGCCCGCATCGACGAGTTGGGCGAGACCAGGGAAGAGCTGCGCAATCAGCAGTGGCAGCAGCAAAGCGAGCTGGAGCAACGCTACCAGTCCCAGCGCCAGGAGCTCGATGACAGCTACCGTGAACGCCTCGACGCAGGGCTTCAGCGGGTAGCCGAACTGAAGGCGCAGCTGTCGGCCAGTGCCGCCACAGCAGAAGAGATGCAGGAAGCGGAGCTCGCCCAGGCGCGCCTCGACCAGGCCCAGAGCGATCGTGACGCCAGCGGGGAAACCCTGAGTGCCTTGCGCGAAGAGTACGACACGCTCAAGCGCAGTCGAGACCAGGCGGAGCAGGAGCTCAACGACGCCCGTCACCAGCTGGCCAAGGCCGAGGCACACTGCCACGCGTTGCACCAGCAGCGTGATCCCGCGCAAGGCACGCTGCGCCACTTCCTGCGCTACCACCGACCGGGCTGGGAACAACGTCTGGGCAAGGTGATCGCGCCTGAGCTGCTGGAGCGTCGCGACCTGTCACCCAAGGTCGGCGAACACGACCACGATGAGCTGTTCGGCGTCGGGCTCGACCTGGCCGCGGTGGACGTGCCGGAGTACGCCCAGGATGAGGCGAGCCTGGTCGTCGCCATCGAGCAGGCCGAGGCCGCGCTGGTGCGCGCCGAGAACGCCGAACAGGCCGCCGAGCGTCAGATGAAGGCCTGCAACGAGCGGGTACAGTCTGCCGAGGATGCCGTGCGGCGAGCGCGTATGGAGGTCAAGCGTGCCGAGTCGGAGGTGGACTACGCCCGGGATGCGCGCAGCCAGCTGCAGGAGCGCCATGCGCGCCAGCAGAAGACTCGGCGTCAGGCGCTGGAGGAGTCACTGGCCGCTCAGCAGGCGAGTCATGATGACCTCAAGCAGGAAAAAGGTGATGCCCTCGACACTCTGGCCAAGACCCATCAGGCGCAGCTACTGGAGGTGAAGGCCGATGCCCAGAGCCGCCTGGATGGCATCGACGACCAGATCCGCCAGCACAAGCAGTACCTGAGCGACCAGAAGCAGGAGCACCAGCGCCAGCGCCAGGAGCTCGAGGCCGCCTTCGATCGTGAGCTGCAGGAGCAGGGCGTGGACCTGGACTCACTCAGGGATACCAAGGCGCGGCTTGCCGCCTTGGATCAGCGCATCCGCGACACCGCCGGCCGTCAGGAGCAGCTGGAGGACTATCGCCGCTTCATGCGCCTGGACTGGGGGCAGCGCAAGCCGCAACTGGTGGAGAAGGAAACCCGTCTGATTCGTGACAAGGAGACCGCCGAGCGCGAGCGCGAGCAGCGCAAGGCCGAGTTCCAGTCTGCCCGCAGCGCCCACCAGCAGGCGCTGGCGGAGTTGTCCACCCGGCGCAGCACCGAGAGCGGCATCATCGACGCCCTCAAGCCGCTGCTGGTGCAGGTCGAGCAGCTGCCGCTGGACCCCGCTCCGGCGCCCCAGAGTCAGGCACCCGGGGATGTGCACGAGCGTATCGAGCGAGCCCACCGAGCGCTAAGCGAGCGTGCCACCGAAATGGATGCCCTGCGCAAGGGGTGCGAGCAGGTCGAGGGGGAGCTGATCAAGGGCGCCAGCGCTGGCTTTATCGATACCCTGAGCGCCGAGCGCGACAAGCTCCGCGATGAGCTCCAGGGTAGCGCCGACGTCGGTCCTCGGCAGCTGTTGCCGCTGCTGCGCGGGATGCTTACCCTGCTCGAAGACCAGCAACAGCAGCTGGTGCAGCAGGGACGCAACCTGGGGGCGGACCTCGACAAGTTCTTCACCGTCTTTCGTGACCTCAACCGACGCATCAGCGCACAGAGCCGGCGGCTATCCGAGGAGGTGGCCGACGACCTGCGCCTGGAAGGCATCACCAAGGCCGAGGTCAAGATCCAGTCCACCATCGACGAGCTGGGTTTCTGGGAGCCGCTCAAGCGCTTCGCCCAAGACTATCGTGACTGGCAGGACGCCGGTGGCCTGCCCGGAGACGACTACCTCAATGCCCTGGCCGATGTGGTCGACCTGCTGCGCAGCGACCAGCAGTACAGCTTCGAGAGTCTGCTGCGCCTAGAGCTGCACCTTAATGAAGGCGGCACCGACCTGGTGATCAAGAACGACCGCCAGCTGCTCGAGTCGTCGAGCCACGGCATGGCCTACCTGATCTTGTGCAAGTTCCTGCTGGCCTTCACCCGCCTGCTGCGCGGCCAGGCCGAGATCAGCGTGCACTGGCCCATCGACGAGATCGGCACCCTGGCCTATCACAACGTCGAAAAACTGTTCGAGGCCTGTGACAGCAATCACATTCACATCGTCGGCGCCTTCCCCAACCCGGAGTCCGATGTGCTGCTGCTGTTCCACAACCGCTACCTCATCGACCGTGACGCCAGTGATCCTCGCCGCCGTCGACTCAAGCGCATCGAACCCCGGCTCAGCAAGCTGGCCCAGCGACTCAAGCAGCGCAGTGAAGAGGAGCTCACCCTATGATCGAACACGGCCCCCTGCTGGAGCGCCTCTTGGCCGGCGAATTCATCTGCGCGATCAGCGACGAGAGCGCCTTTCGCAAACTTGAAGACGACGACGTTCGCGAGCAGATCGACACCTACCTGCGTCCGCTCAATCGTCGTCTGGCCAGCAACGAGGACCGCAGCGTCCACTTCCTGGCCTGGCGGCAGCTTAACGAAGACGCCCGTGAGCAGCTGTCGCGCCAGCTGGGCGATACCGTCAACAGCCTGCTGCCGCTGCTGGAGTGGCTGCAACTGGTACAGGAAGCGCTGGGCCAGGATGCCCTGGCGGCGCCTGGCGATGTGCTCAAGCCGGCGGAGTTCAGCGCTCGCTGCGAGGACAACCAGAGCCTGCGCGAACGCCTGGAGCGCCTTGCCACCGATCCTTTTTTCGGTTCCCAGAGCGAGCAGCTCGACGCCCAGATGAAGCAGGTGTTCAAGCGACTCAAGGAACACGGCTACCTGCTGCAGCCCCACGCCGATCGTCAGGTCTATCTGGTCACCGGCAAGATCGATTATCTGGTCGAGCTGGTACGCTTCATTCGCGACGAAGAAAGCCTGCCGGTGGATGATGAGGCACCGGCCCGTCAGGAGTCCCTGCTATGAGCGAGGAACACACGCTCGAAAGCCGGTTGATGGCCACCGGCACCGAGCGTCTCTCCTTGCTGGGACGCTACGCCGACGTCCTGATGCAGGGCTACTCCCGTGACGAGGTGCCGCTGGAGCCGCTGACTGACGGCGCCCTGCGCAAGCTGCTGGCGGCGCGCATCCTGTGGCGCCCAGACGAACACGGAGCGGTCAAGCTGACCCCCAAGGTGCGCGAGCTGATCGCCGAGATGCTGGCCGATGAGACCCGCCGCCACGTCAACGCCGACGTCGGTGAGACCCTTGAGCAGATTCGCAACCTGGTGCAGAGCTATCGTGAAGCGGTCAATCGCGGTGAGCACTACCAGCAAGGGCCCCTGATGCTGCGCTTGCGCCAGGAGGTGGACGACCTCAACGGTCGCTTCGCCGACGCCATCGACAGTCTATGGCAGCGCCTCAACAGCGACTTTGGCTTTGTCAGCCGCCTTAACGACAAGATCCGCGAGAACGACCGTGCCCAGAAGCAGATCGTGCGTCTGCTCGACGGCATGGCGTTGATCGACTTCGAAGAGCTGATCGAACTGGTGGGCAGTGATGGGTCGTTGCGCAAGCTGCTGATCAGCCAGCTGCAACAGCAGCTGAGTCTGCATTACACCAACCTGCGTGAGGTGCAGGGGCGGCTGATCGAGCTGATGGCGCGCTTTCGCCAGCAGCAGCAGCAGAGCCGACTGGTGGCCGGTATGGCCGCCTTCCTGCGCGAGCATCCGGGGTTTATTCCCGGCAACTACACCCGCAGAAGCGAGGTGCCAGAGCTGTTCAATCGGGCAAGCCCCTTGCAGGCAGCGGGTTCGGTGGCCCTGGACCACCATCACGACAGCGACACGATCGCCAGCCTGCTGCACGCCTTGCCGGTTGCGGTTCACCGCCCCGAGATCGTCGAGGCCGCCGGCCCCGCCCAGGTGGAGGAACCAAGTCTGGTAGAGGCCCGCCAGCAGGCGCTGAAGCAGGATGTAGAGCGCTTCTACCTGGACGTGGTGGACCGCGGTGCCGCGCCAGACGGGAGGCCAGGAGATGTCAGTGCCCTTGAGTACCTGGCCGATAGCGAGCTCGAATGGGATCAGGAAATCTGGCTGTTTCAGGTTATCGCCGAGTACCAGGGGCTGCCGCGGGAGGAGCAGCGCGCGTTTCGGCTGATCCCCGAGGAAAGCCCGGCAGGTCCCTTCAATGACGTCCAGCTGATTCACGACGTCAGCCTGGTGCTGGCGGTGTAGCGGGCGATGGCGTCGGCGAGACGCGAGCTCAATGCGGGTGGCCGGGGAGAACGCAGGCGGGTTTTGACGCTTCCCTGTTTGTCACCTAAATTGACATATATCTATGTCGTAATGGGTGTCAGATATGTCCTTTGAGATTCGTGAAGCGGTGAATGCCGAGGGCTATATCAGCGCCGATGCCTTGCCCAAGGCGCTTCATATAACGAAAAGCGAATTTGCTCGCGCCATCGGGCTCAGCCAGAGCGCCATCGTTCGCAAGGAGCGACTGCAGGCCGTCTCGACGCAACAGCGGTTGCGCCAGGCCTATGAAATACTCAAACGCATCGAGCCCTGGGCTGGCTCGATCAGCGCAGCCTGGTCGTGGTTTCGCAGCTACCCGATTGCGGCCCTGGGCGATATGACGGCGGAAGAACTGGTCAGGCGAGGTCGAGCCGATGATGTACGCGCGTATCTGTCGCATATCGCCGAGGGGGGCTATGCGTGAGCCTGCGGAGTCACGGCTTTCACTTCAACGGGCTGGTGTATCGAGGGCACAACCCTCTCTGGCAGCACGCACCTGAATCCGGAGATGGGGCGGCGCTGAATGGCGGGCGCTGGAACCGTGTTGGCCAGCCCGCACTCTACACCTCAGCGCGGTTCGAGACCGCCTGGCTGGAAGCGCAACAGGGAATGCCCTTCAAGACACAGCCGCTGACGCTGTGTACCTATGAGGTCGACTGTGGTCCGCTGCTTGACCTATGTGATCGGGATGTCTGTGCCCTCGTCCATCCCGACGTGGACAGCTGGGTGCACGAGGCCTGGCTGGCGCAGAGGCTCGCACGTCAAAGCGTGCTCGCCTGGGAGATTGCCGACGAGCTGATTCGGCAAGGCATTGTCGGCATACGAGTACCGTCGCAGGCGACGGGGGCCGGTGCCCGTGACGTCAACCTGGTGTTCTGGAAATGGTCTCGCTCTCGTCCGACCAAGGTCAGGGTGATCGATGATGAGGGGCGGCTGAGCCGCTGAAGTAGCGCATCGTCAGCGCCACAGTTCGAGATGTCCAGCGCAGCCAGTTATCCCGTGTTGCCCCTCAACGTTTTCCTTTCTCCTGCCCACTCTCCCTTTCCCTTACCGCTTTTCGCTACAACTGCCGCCGCCAGCGATTCTCGATGGTGTCCAGTTCGGCGGGTCCGTACAGCGCCTGGTCGTGGCCGCCGTAGTGGGCCCACAGCTGGTCGCCGAAGTCGAAGTGCCACCATTCGCTCGGCAGGTTGGTGAATCCCTGAGCGGTCATGGCGTGGTACAGCAGGCGACGGTTGTCCCGCGCCGCGCGCTCGTCATCGGTCAGTGTGGCCTTGTGTTCCAGAAAGGCGGTGTGGGAGGCCGGCAACGCTTCGTCGAACAAGGTGCCCATGGGCAGCGGCAGGCCATCGGCATCGCACAGGGTCACGTCGACGGCGCCGCCGCTCAGGTGCGGGCTCGGCGCATCGGCACGGGTGCTGGGTTCGGCCACAAACTCACGGGTACGGTTTAGCAGCTCAGCCTCATCAATGTCTGGATGGTTGCCGCGAATGGCTTCCATCAAGGTGTCGAACAGGTACTGCTGAACTCGCCACGGACGCCAGCCGTCCAGCACGATCAGACCTACGCCGTCAGGCAGCGAGCGCGCCGCCGCCAGCACGCGGCGATAGACGCCTTCACGCAGATAGCACTCGTTGATGGCGCCAGGAATTCCCAGGCGGGCGTAGGCGGGAAATACCTTGACCGGTGATGGGGCCAGGCTCATGGGCACCAGGGGCTCATCCAGCCCCTGAATGGGAATCTGGCGCAGTTGGGCCCAGGAAGGCTCAGCGGATAGAGGAATCGCCATGGCTGGGGTCTCGGGATGTGCACAGGGATGACGGTCGTCACCGCTGTTATTGATGCCGTTGTTGCAGCTCTCGTTGCAGCCTTCGTTGGAGGTCATGGAGGTTCTCATCCCAGAGCGGTCGGAAGCCATAGGGTCAGGGAGGGCACCAGGATCAGTGCCACCAGGACCAGCAGGGCGATGACCACGAAGGGCCAGATGGTACGAAACAGCGCGGTGATCTCCAGCCGGCTGACGGCAGCGGCGACGAATACGCAGGCGCCCATCGGCGGCGTGATCAGCGCGATGGTGATGTTGAGGGTGATGATGATACCCAGGTGGACCGGGTCGATGCCTGCCATCATGGCCACCGGCGCAAAGATCGGTGTCAGCAGCATCAGCGCCGAGACCTCTTCCATGAACATGCCGGTGATGAAGGTGATCAGGCTGAGCAACAGCAGAATGATCACCGGACTATCGACGTAGGGGGTCAACAGCTCGACGAACTGGTAGGGCACCTGGGCGTAGGACAGCAGCCAGCTGACCGTGCTGGAGGCGGCCATGATGACGAAGATGGCGGCGGTAAGGCGGGTCGTGTCGACAAACGCACGCCACAGCGCCAATAGATTCAGGTTGCCAGCCAGCACCCCATAGAGGGCCACGTAGGCCACGGTCAGCGCTCCTGATTCCGTGGGTGTGACCAATCCCATGACGATGCCGGCGACAATCAGGAAGGGGGCCATCAGGGCAGGCAAGGCGCCAAGGGCAGCCACCCCCAGCTGGCGCGCACCGGGCCAGCCATCACCCTTGGGCAGCCCCTTGCGACGCGCGTAGACAGCATTCATGGCCATGAAGGCGGCACCCAGCAACAGCCCGGGAATCACGCCGGCAAGGAACAGATCGCCCACCGAGGTGTTGGTCAGCGAGGCATAGAGGATCATGAAGATGCTGGGCGGGATGATCGGCCCGATCAGTGAGCTGCCCGCCGTCAGGCCAGCGGCGAAGGCCGTCGAATAGCCTTCCTTGCGCATCGCAGGGACCAGCAGAGAGCCCAGTGCCGAGGTATCGGCGACCGCCGATCCATTGACCCCCGCAAAGAACACGCTGGACACCACATTGACGTGGCCCATGCCGCCGCGCAGATGGCCGACCAACAGACGCGCCAGCGCCATCAGCCGGTCGGTCAGCTTCGAGGCGTTCATCAGGTTGCCGGCGAGGATGAACAGTGGGATGGCCATCAATGAGAAGGCATCGATGCCGCCAAAGAACTGCTGGGGCATCATGCGGGGAATCATCGACAGGTCGACGAAGGCGAAACCGACCACGGCGGTGGCCAGCAGCGAGATGAACAGAGGCAGGCCCAGCAGCACATGGACGACAAAGACCGCCAGCATGGCAAGCGTCATGATGTGGCCCCCCGGTCGTGCTGAGCGGCGTCGGCGTCGCCGTCCTGGGTCGGTAGCGGGAATGGACCATGGCACAGCGCCATCAGCGTCAGCAGCGCAAAGCCGAGCGGCACGGACATAACCGGCACGGCCCGACTAATGCCCAGGCCTTGGCTCTGGAACATCGCCACTGATTGCGCGTAGTGAAAGCTGAACCAGGCTCCGCCAGCGGCAAGTGCCAGGGTCAATAGCCACTGGTAGACAGAGAGGATGCGCCCCAGGGTGCGTGGAATCAGCCGCTCGATCAGCGCGACCCGCATATGACCGCCTTCGATCCAGACGCTGCCAAGGGCCAGCATGACCGCGCCGATGATCAGGTAGCGGGCCAGCTCATCGGTCCAGATGGGGGCCCCGCCGGCTAGATAACGCGCGGCCACACCATACAGCATGGCCAGCAGATCAATGAGCAGCAGTGCACTCGCGCTCCATAGCGATAGTCGCCGCAGCGCCATGACGGGCCGGCTTTGGGCAAGGGACCAGGACATGGGGAGGCTCTCCCACAGGTTGGTGAAACAGGATGAACCGGCCTCCTGGAGCGGAGGCCGTTGTACGTGCTGGAGCATTCTTCGTCTTGCGCTCAGGCCTGCGCACTCACGTCAGAGCACTCATGTCGCCATACCGATATCAGAGCGCTTAACGTTGAGCCGCTAATATCAGAGCGCTTGTTCAGAGCACCTATTCAGAGCACTTGTTCAGAGCACGTGTTAAGAGAGTCTGGGTCAGTGCACTGTGTGCCGGGCAGCCAGACGGTCGTCGACGCTGCCCGGTGTTCAGTACTAAGTGCTCAGGGCTACTGGGCGCTGAGTTGAAGTCCGGCGTCGTCGAGCGCCATGTCGATATAGCGCTGTTCGATGTTCTGGTCCTTCAGCCACTCAAGATAAGCCGGCTGGCCCTGCTGGCGGAAGGCTTCCAGCTGCTCTGGGTTAGGACGAATGACCTCCATGCCTTGCTCTTCCAGGTAGGCAATGCGCTCATCGACCTTGGCCTGGTTCTGTTCGCGAGCAAGCTGGTTGGCTTCGGCGACCGCCTCACGGAAGGCAGTCTGGGTCGCCTCGTCCCAGCCATTGATCATGCTGGTGTTGCCCACCAGGAACTGGTCGGAGTACTGGATGTTGGCTAGCGTCAGGTAGTCCTGAACCTCATAGAGGCTGCCGAGGATGATATACATCGGCGGGTTCATCTGGCCGTCAGCGACGCCGGTTTTCAGCGCCATGTAGACTTCGGTCCAGGGAATGGGCGTGCCGGACGCGCCGAAGGCCTCATAAAGTGCGACCTGGCTGGGGTCCATGGCGCGGAAGCGCAGCCCTTCGAAGTCCGCCGGTTCGGCGATTGGCGTCTTGTCGTTGGTGAAGGCCAGGAAGCCGCCTTCCTCGACTACCGCCAGCAGTTCCAGTCCGGCGCGGCCCTCCAGGTCTTCCTGAACCGCTTTCCAGTAGCTGCCTTCGTCGAAGAACTGGCGAGCGTCATCGAAATCCTGGAACAGGAAGGGGATCGCGCTGACGAACACTTCGGGGACGATGGGCGACATGCCGGCGAAGGACGCAATGTTCAGGCTCGGCGACGCCATGGTCTGCTCCATGCGTTCCTGCTCTTCACCCAGCATGCTGTTGGGGTACAGCTTGAGCTCAAGCTCGCCTCCGGTCTTCTCCTCGACCAGTTCCTTCAAGTTGGTGGCGAACACGTGCACCGCGTTCTTGTCCGGGTCGGGAGCGCCGTTATAGCTCAGGTTGACGGTGGTTGCAGCCAGCGCTGAGGCGGCGGTCAACCCCATTGTCGTGGCGGTGGTCAGGGCAGCAAGCAGGGGCAGTGGACGAAACAGGCTCATGAAGGACTCCGGTGTTGTGGTGTTATTGTGCGGCAACGCTGTCTATCGATAACGAGACTAGGCGTTGTCGCGTTGACTAATCAAACCCCAAGGCGTTGATCTTTTCGCAACGCCAGCATGGTCTGGCGTTTGGCAGCACGTCGGACGGGCCCTCAGGCAACGCCGCTCTGGCGATGTGGGGCCAGCAGGCGTGGCGCATCATCGGCAAAGAAGCGCATGCCGCGACGCAGATGCGCCAGGCAGGCCTCTGCCGCCACCGGCAATGGCCGGCCTTGACGACTGACGATCTGAGCGCGGGCCCCGTTGAGCACCGGATGTGCCAGCGGCAGCACCTGAATCAACCCCTGGGCGATGTCATCGGCGACGGTCAACTCGGGCATAAAGGTGACGCCGCTACCGGACCTGACGAAATTCCTCAGGACGGTGACCGAGTTGGTATGCAGCCGTGAACGCAGATGGAGGCGCTCCTGATGGGCGACCTGGTCGACCATCTGGCGCATGCCAAAGGGGCTGTCCATCAGCCCCAGTGGCCAATCGCTGATTTCGGCCAGGGTCAATGGTGCCTGGCGCCGAGTCAGTGGATGGTCGGCAGGCACGATCAGATCCAGAGGGTGGCGGCGCTCCACATGACAACGCAGCAGCGGGTCCATGGGTGGCGCGTACAGCAGGGCCAGATCCACCTCGCGGTCACGGACCAACGCCATGGCCTCGTTGACGCCGGCCATGACCACCACAATGTCGATGCCAGCATGCGCCGTCATGAAGGTCTGCAAGGGGGCATTGACCAGATCAGCGATAAAGCCCTCGCCGACGGCCACTCTGACCTCACCGCTATCCAGGCTCTGAAGCGCGCTCAGACGCGACAGCGTTGCCGTTTCGGCATCGCATCGAGCGCGATGGTGTTCCACCAGCAGGCGGCCGGCTTCGGTCAGGGTGACGCCATCTGGGTGGCGGGTCAGCAATGGGATCGAAAGCTCTTCTTCCTGGCGACGGATCAAGCGACTGATGGCGGAGACGTCCACATTCAGGTGGATGGCTGCGCCCCGCAGGGAACCACGTCGCTGTACTTCGCACAGATACGCCAGAGCGCGGCCGTTGAGCATTGTCGTTCCTTATCGATGATGACCGGTGGTTGTCAGCATGTCGCAGGCAACTTGGCGAGGGTGACAGAGAGTGGCAGACTCTTTGTGCCCACAAGGCATAGACCAATAACCATAACGCAAAAAGGAACTTACGGATGCGATCGTTTTCTCGTCCTGTGCTATTGAGTGCCCTGCTGGGGCTCACCGCTTTGTCGGCTTCGACCCTGGTGACAACGGCCCAGGCCGACGAGCCGCTCAAGCTGGGGGTGGATATCCCGTTCGAGCCCTTCGAGTACCGCTTGCCTGATGGCACCCTGACGGGCTTCGAGGTAGAGCTTGGGGAAGAAGTGTGTCGGCGCATCCAGCGTCAATGTGAATGGGTCGAGCAAAGCTGGGATGGCATCATCCCGGGGCTGATGGCCCGCAAGTACGACGCCATCATGTCGTCCATGGCGATCACTGAAGAGCGTCGCCAGCAGGTGTTGTTCTCCGAGCCCTACTATTCCAACCCCAGCGTCTGGGTGACGCTGCGCGGCAGTGAAGTGGATCCCGACAACCGTGCGAGCCTGGAGGGCCTGACCGTTGGCGTGCAGCGCGGCACCATTCGTGATCGCTTCATCACCGATACCTACGGCGACATCATGGAAGTGCGTCGCTATGCCACCGCCGAGGACCTGGCGCTGGACGTCAAGACCGGACGCCTGGACAGTGCCTTCATGTACTACCCGCTGGCGCTGGCCAACCTGCAGGTGGACGAGGCCGACAGCGAGGTAGTGGTCAGCTCCGAGCTGATCCGTGAGCCCAAGTCCTACTTTGGCCACGGTGTGGCGGTGGCGTTTCGTCCTCGCGACGAAGACCTGGCCGCACAGTTCAATCAGGCCCTGGCCGAGATCAAGGAAGACGGCACCTACGACGAGCTGATGCACAAGTACGTGGACTACGATATCAAGATCTGAGGCAAGAGCTGTGCTTCTGCCAGTTTAACGTCAACGGGGCAGCCTCTGGCTGCCCCGTTGACGTCGTTGCCTGGTATCAGCTGCCGTCCTTGGCGCCTGGCTCCAGAATCTCTCGCGCCATGTGCCGGCCCGCCTGGGTGAGGTGCAAGCGCTCACCCTCCTGCACGACAAGCTGGCGCTGGCGGGATAACTCAACCGCGCGACGCGCCCTGGCAGGTGTCCACATCAGATGCTCGCGCAGCGCCTGGGTTACGTTTTCCACCGCCTTTTCGGGGCCATCTTCGTGGTGATAGAGGTGCACCATCAGGGTACGGCTTTCGTTGAGGTCTCGCTGGCGGCGACGGCTCAGCCACTGGGCGCACAGGCCATAGCGCGGACCGAGCAGAAAGGCCAGAGCCAGGAAGACGCCGGTCATGACGGCCATCATGCCGCCAATCGACACGTCCCATGCCACCGCCAGCATATAGCCGGAGACGCTGGAGGCGGCCGCGATCAGCGAGGCATAGACAAAGATCTTCCATAGCCGGTCGGTGAGCAGATACGCCGCGGATGGCGGAACAATGACGAATGCCACGAACAGCACCGCACCCACAGCATCGAAGGCTGCGACGGCGGTACCGCTGGTCAACATCAGCAAGGCATAGAACAGTGCCGTGGGGGCGAAGCCTAATGCCTTGGCCAGGGCCTCATCGAAGGTGGCGAGCTTCAGCTCCTTGTAAAAGGCCGCCACAAACAGCAGGTTGAGCAAGGTCATGGCGCCCATGGAGATCAGCGCGCGGGGCACCTCCGCGCCTCCGATGGTCAGGGTATCGAGCCAGACGAAGCCGATTTCCCCCAGCAGCACCGTATGGGCGTCAATATGCACGTCGCTGGCGTAAAGGTTGATCAGCAGCACGCCCAGCGAAAACAGCACGGGAAACACCAGACCAATGGCGGCATCCTTCTTGACCCTTTGCGTCGAGACCAGCAGTTCGGTCAAGAAGACGGTAAGGATGCCGGTCAGCGCTGCGCCGATGATCTGCACCGGGCCGTTGGCCTGATGGGTCGCCAGCCAGACGACCACGATGCCAAGCACGATAGAGTGACCGATGGCGTCTGACAGCATGCTGGTCCCGCGCAGCACCAGAAAGGTGCCGACCAGACTAGAGGCGATGCCCACCAGCGCCCCGACCAGCATGATCATCAGTGGGATGTTGTCGAATAGGGTGGCCATTAGTGTGCTTGCTCCTGCCCGAGCGTCGCCAGAATGCGTTCTGCCTCCTGGCAGCCTGCTGGCGTCAGTACCCAGCGTTTGTTGTTGCCGGGCTCATGGGGGGGAGGATCCTGCTCGATGATCAGTCCGCGAGCCATCAGGCGGGCAAGAGCCCTGCGGCTATCTGCGCCCAGATAGGTGTCCAGCATGCGTTTTTCTGAGCGATAGTGGCGGTCTGCGTGGTGGCTTGCCAGCTGGTAAAGCGTGGTCAGCACGCGCTGGTAGCGGAGCTGGCGTCGGTCACGTCGCAGCTTGAGGATCTCCCACAAGAAGCCACGTCTGGGGGCGAATAGCAGGGACACCAGGACCACGCTGGAAAGGCTCAGGATGATCAGCGGACCCGTCGCAAGGCCGGGGCCCGTGGCGCTGATGACGGCGCCCACGACACCGCCGAGAATGCCGAACAGCGCCGACAATGCCACCATCGACTCGAGCCGGTTGGCCCACTGACGGGCGGCAACGGCAGGGGCGATGACCATGGCAGCCATCAGCACCACGCCGACCATCTGCAGGCCAATGACCACCGCCAGGGCGATCATGATCGTCATCAACCCATCCAGCAGCGACACTGGCATGCCTTGGGTCGCGGCAAACTGGGCATCGAAGGACACCAGCTTGAACTCTTTCCACAGGCCGGCGACCAAGGCCAGGGCCACGCCGCCCACGGCAGCCATGATCCACAGGTCGCTTCTCAGCGTGGCCGCCGCCTGGCCGAACAGAAAGGCATCCAGGCCGCCCTGGGAGGCGTTGCCCGTGCCTTGAATGTACGTCAGCAGCACTACGCCGATAGCGAAGAAGACGCTCAGCGAGATGCCCAGGGCGGCGTCGGTCTTGAGCCGACTCATGCGGGTCAGCAGCAGCATCACCAGGGCAGCCAGGGAGCCAGTAAATAGCGCGCCAGCAAGAATGCTGCCCATTTCACGACCCCCGGCGATGATGAAGCCCAGGCAGACCCCTGGCAGCGCTGCATGGGACAGGGTATCGCCGAGCAGGCTCTGCTTGCGCAGCACCGCAAAAGAGCCCAGCACGCCGCTCACCAGTCCCAGCATGGCAGCACCGAGCACCACATTCTGCAGGGTGTAGTCACCGAGGAGGCTGGCCAGGCTCATCCCGGCACCTCCTCAGAATTGGCCGGGGCGCGTGGGCCGGGGATGGCACTGGTGACATCGTCAAGCAGGGCAATCTGGCCCCCATAGGCACGCCGCAGGTTGTCGGCGGTGTAGACCTCGTCCACCGGACCTTGGGCGATCACTCTGACATTGAGCATCAGCATCCAGTCGAAGTAGCTGCGAACCGTCTGCAGATCGTGATGCACCACGATGACCGTCTTCCCCTGATCGCGCAGGCGCCTGAGGATATCGACGATGGCGCGCTCCGTGGTCGCGTCGACGCCGGCCATGGGCTCATCAAGGAAATAGACATCGGCGTTCTGCACCAGAGCACGGGCAAGGAACACCCGCTGCTGCTGGCCGCCGGAGAGCTGGCTGATCTGGCGCTCGGCAAAGCGTTCCATGCCCACCATCTCGAGCGCCGCCATGGCCTCACGTCGCTCGCGTCGCCCCGGACGCCTGAGCCATCCCAGGCGTCCGTAAAGTCCCATGGTGACGACGTCCAGCGCCGTGGTGGGAAAGTCCCAGTCCACCGTCGAGCGCTGCGGCACATACCCGACGCGGCGCCGGGCCTGGCGGTAGGGATGGCCGTGCAGGGTGACGTGGCCAGCGATGCTCGGGACCAGGCCGAGGATGCTCTTGATCAGCGTGCTCTTGCCGGCGCCGTTGGGCCCGACAATGGCGGCCATCACGCCGGGCGGCACGTCAAAGTCGATGTCCCACAATACGGGCTTGCCGTGGTAGCTGACGGTCAGGTCCTCTACGTGCAGGGCAAGGTTCGGTTCGTGCAGCTGCTGGCTCATGGGGTCGCTCCTGTCGCCGTCGCCCCGTCTGGCAGGGCGACGCGCGCTACATACTTAAGGTTCGCTGGGCATCTGGGTGGCTTGTGCCACTCGCTCGGTCCAGTCGGCGAGGCTGTCTGGCCAGGCAACGGTGTGGCCACCGAGTGCCGCGACAATCTGCTCGGTATTACTCTTCAGCATGCCGATATAGGTCCCTTCCGGGGTGTTCTCGTCGCCCATGGCATCAGAGTAAAGCTGCCCGCCGATAGCGATACGGTGACCCTGGTCGGCAGCCGCATCGATGACCGCCTGCACCGTACGTGGGTTGATGGTGCTCTCCACAAACATGGCGGGTACCCCCTGGGCCACGACCTTGTCTGCCATGCGCCGAATATCGGCGACACCGGTCTCGGTGGCGGTGGAAAGCCCCTGAATGCCGGCAACCTCGATGCCATAGGCGCGGCCGTAATAGCCAAACGCATCGTGGGCGGTCAGCAGGATGCGTTGATCGGCTGGGATACTGTCGATACTGGCCTGGATCCACTCATCGAGCGCGAGCAGCGATGCCTGGTAGGCCTCTGCACGCGCATCGATCGCCGCAGCGCAGTCAGGGCGCTGCTCGCTGAGCAGGGCGGCAATGGTCGGGATGTTCTGGGCCCAGAGCGCTGCATCCATCCACAGGTGGGGGTCCACGCCGTAGGCGTCCTGGGTGTGGATAACCTGATCGTCGGTAATCGCCTGCTCACTGACGGCAGCGGTGGGCTTGATGCGCGAGAATCGCTCGAAGACCTTGCCCAGCTGACCCTCCAGCGAAAAGCCGCTGTAAAGAATCAGCTCAGCCTCATCGAGATCGTGCACGTCCCGGGCGCTCGCCTGGTAGAGATGTGGATCGATGCCCGGACCCATCATGGTATTGACCGCAACACAGTCTCCGCCCACCTGCTCGACCAGATCACTGAGCATCCCGATGGTCACGACGGTGGCGAGGGGCGATACCTCCCCAGCGGTGTCATCCTGAGCATGGGCAAGGCCGATACTCGACAGGCTGGTAGCCGTCAGCAGCGGAAGCAGAAGGGCCGAACGATGCATGAACAGGACTCCCTTGATGATGGGCAAGCGCGAGTATCGCGCCAACGTGCCATTTGGCTATCATTTATAGACAAGGCTAAGTTTTGGCGAGATACAGGGCAATCGTCAAGAGGCGCGCCTCAATCGCATCAATGGACGTTGACTATATTTGGGCCGACGCCAGGCGTGGGCGCAGGGTTTGGCAGCGTTGAAGACTGTCAGGGCTCGAGGAAGCGCTCGAAGGCCGCCAGCGTTTCTGCGCTGACGTGATGTTCAATGCCTTCGGCGTCGACCCTGGCGGTTTCGGGAGTGATGCCGAGTTTGATCAGCACCGCTTCGACGATCTGGTGGCGTTCGCGACTGGCATCCGCCAGGGCCTGCCCCTTCTCGGTGAGGAAGATGCCGCGATAGGGCCGCTTGATGATCAGGCCTTCCTCGTCGAGGCGCTTGAGCATCTTGGCCACCGTGGGCTGGGCCACGCCCAGGCGACGGGCGATATCCGTCTGACGCGCTTCACCGCCGTCGGTGATCAGATCTGAGATCAACTCGACATAGTCTTCGATGAGCTCGGTGCGGCGAGCATCCCTTGCCTTGCGAAACCCCTCGACGTGGCTTTCAGGAGAGATCAGCGATGCGCGTTCGTCGTGGTTGAGGGGGTCGTTCATGGGGGATGGTATCGCCTCGGGTCAAGGTGTCCATCTTGCCAATTGGTGACAGTATTGCAAGTTTGGCGCTGCCGTGATGCCAGTTAGGCTGCCCTATTGTTGACTTGGCGCGGGTTCGGTCATCGGCAAGCAGGGGCGTGTCGCGAGTGCCAGGAACTGCTTGAGCGGAAGCGGGACCGAGTAAAGGTAGCCCTGAAAGGAGCGACAGCCAAGCTCCAGCAGTCGCTCCTGTTGTGCAATGGTCTCGACGCCTTCCGCAATGACGCCCAGCTTGAGGGTCTGGGCGAGGGCGATAATGGTCTGGGCGATGGGGGCTGCGGTAGGGTCTTCGGTCAGGTCGCGAACAAACGCAACGTCGATCTTGAGCGTATCCAGGGGAAGCCGCTTGAGATACGCCAGAGAAGAGTATCCGGTGCCGAAGTCATCGATGGCGAAGCGCACTCCGAGATCACGCAGCTGGCCCAGAGTATCGATCACCGGATAGGCCTCTCCCAGCATCAGCGATTCGGTGAGCTCCAGGGTGAGCTGGCGGGCGGGGGCACCGGTCTTGGCCAAGGCTGCCTTGACCCCGGAGACAAAATCAGCGCGTTGAAACTCTCTCGCGCTGACATTGACCGACAGGGTCCAATGTCGTCGGCGCTCATGCTGCTGCCACTCGGCCAGCAGCTGGCAGGTCTGGTGCAGCACCCAGTTGCCCAGCTCGACAATCTGGCCGGTTTCCTCCGCCAGGCTGATGAAGGTGCTGGGGGAGATCAGGCCGCGTTCGGGGTGTTCCCAGCGCAGCAGCATCTCGGCGCCGAGGATGTTGCCCAGATCATCCACCTGTGGCTGCATGTGAAGTCGTAGCTGATCTTCCTCGACGGCGGTCTTGAGCTGTCGCTCCAGCCTGAGGCGGGCGTCCAGTCGTTCAACCATGCAGGCTTCAAAGGCACAGGGGCGCTGTACCCCTTCGCACTTGCTTTCAAGAAGCGCCAGTCCTGCCCGCTTGAGCAGCTCGCCGACGCCAAGCTCTCCCCCGCGAAACAGCAGGAAGCCCCCGCTGACGTGGCAACTGTGACGCTCTCCGGCGAGGGAGTAGTCGCCGTTGAGGCTTTCCAGCACCTGCCGGGCCTTGCTGCGGGCTTGGTCCATGGCACTCTCTGGCGTCACCGACAGTCCGTCATAGAGCAGGGCGAATTCGTTGCTGGAAAGGCGTGCCAGATCGCTCGGCTGTCTGGCCCAGGGCTTCAGCCTGGCGGCCAGGGCCTTGAGCAGGCGATCGCCGGTGGCCTGCCCCAGGGCGTCGTTGATGCCCTTGAAGTTATCGATATCGACAAGCAGCAGCATGATATGGCGCCCGCTGACATCACTGGCCAGCTGCAGCGCATGGATGCGTTCTTGCAGCGAACTGCGGTTGGGCAGTGTCGTCAGGGCATCGTGATAGGCCTGATAGCGGATGCGCTGCTGGGCATTGTGGTGCGCCGTGGTATCACTTAGCGTCGCCACGAAGTGGCCTGCGCTGTCTTCTTCGGCGCGCACGCGGTTGATGCTCAGGCGTGCGGGAAAGCGATGGCCGGCACGATGACGAACCTCCACATCGCCGATCCAGGCGCCGTTCTCTTTCAGCGAACGCAGAATGTTGCCGCGATAGTGATCGAAGCGCAGCAGGGTATTGAGGCGCAGCAGCGAGTGGCCCTGGAGATCGGTGTGCGGCACCCCGGTCAACGTCTCGAAGGCGTGGTTGCACATCACCATACGTGCGCGCTGGTCGAGCAGCACGACGCCATCGTGCATCGACTCGATGACATCCACCAGCTGACGCCGGGACACCTGCATGCGGGCGGCGCTGTCCTGGAGTTTGCGATCGACCAGCACCGACGCCAGCGCCGTCAATGCGAACAATGAGGCAAGCACGATAACGGCGATCGCCACGATAGCGTCATGGCCAGCACTGTGGGGAATCGCCTCCCAGCCTGGTTCGGGCAAGAAGTGCACGGCCATCATGGCCGAGTAGTGCATGCTGCAAATGGCCAGCGATGCCAAGGTTGCCGCGATGAGGCTGCCGAGACGAATGCCATGAAAGCGGGGCAGGTCTCTCGCGGCGTGAAAGCAATGAATACTGGCGATGCCGAACGGCAGAGAAATCAGCAGAGACAAGATCAGCGGAGTCGGCGAAAAGCGCATGCTCGCAGGTAGCTGCATGGCCGCCATGCCGGTGTAATGCATGGTGGCAATTCCCGCGCTGAGAATGCAGCCTGCGACCACCTTGTGAGCGGTGGAAAGTCCCTTGCGTGCCATGGCAGCAACCGCAATGAGCCCTGCTGCTATAGCGGGCAGCAGAGAGACCAGGGTCAGGCCCAGGCTATGATGGGCAGGAAAGGGCAGGCGATAGGCCAGCATGCCGGTGAAGTGCATGCTCCAGATGCCAAGTCCCATCATGGTGCCCCCGGCAAGCCACCAGATCTGACGGCGGTGCTTCCAGCGGGAGGCATTGACCCTTTCTGCCACGGCCATGGCAGAGTAGACCGACACCAGCGCCACCAGGCAAGACAGCACCACAAGCCAGGGAATATGTTCACCCTGGATGGCCTGGGCTACCTGTGGGTAGCTGATGAAAAGGGGAGGCATGAGGTAGAGGCGGTCTCTTGTAGGAAAGCCTTCGAACACACCCTCATTGATTAGCATGGCCTGGCGCGTAGGGCAAAGACTTGTTGAGCGAAGGACGTGCCAGGAGAGGCGGGGATCGTGCACATTTTTGTAGAAAACGGGCGCTGTGTGCCGCTCAAGAAGGGAGGAATGCCTTACATACTTCACCGTCTAATAGTGCGGTGTTATCCGTTGGGACGGGGGCGCCATGGTGCGCCCCTGTGCTGACCTAAGACCACGCCAGGCGAGCGCACAAGCCGCCCTGGGACCGATTGGAGAGTGACAGGCTCACGCCCTGTTGACGTGCCATGGCGGTGACGATGGAGAGCCCAAGACCACTGCCGGTCACCGATGAGTCGCTGGCACGGTGGAAGCGTTCGCTCACGCGATTGAGGTGGCTCTCGGCGATGCCTGGACCACTATCGAGAATGCACAGTATCGGGCCGGAGGACGCCGATTCCAGGGTCACATGAACGGTGCTGTTGTCGCGAGAATAGCGCAACGCATTGTCCATCAGGTTGCGCACCATGATGCCAATCTCTGTGGCGTTACCGGCAACGAAGACGTGGGGCAGATCGACCAGCTCGATGATTTGATTCCGGGCCTGGGCCAGCGGCCAGAGCTCCGCGGCCAGGTCCTGCAGCAGGGCGCGGAGATCCACCTGCTCATGTGCTGCACTCGAGTGTCGATCGACCCTGGCGAGCACCAGTAGCTGCTCGACCACGCGCTGCAGGCGCTCGACGCCCTGACGTGCCTTGGGCAGGGCGTTGCTCTCGCCAGCGATGGCATTGTCCAGGTGGATCTTCATGGCGGCCAACGGGGTGCGTAGCTCGTGCGCCGCATCGGCGGTGAACCGTCGCTCCTTCTCCAGGGCGGCCTTCAGGCGTTTCAGAAAGTCATTCAGGGCGCCCCTCAAGCCTTTTAATTCATCGGGTACGTCGAGCAGGATTTCGCCCAGGTCGCCGGAATCACGGTGCTCGACTTGCTCGGACAAGCGACGGATCGGCGTCAGGCCGCGGCGAATATGGCGCAGCACCAGCAATAGGCAAAGGGGCATCAGCAAGACCATCGGCCACAGCTGGTTAAGGGCAATTCTCTCGATGATATCGGAGAAAAACTCCCGCTCGATGCCGATCTGCAACCATAGCCCACGGGAGTCATCGTGCAGGGCGAACACTCGCCAACGCGATTCCTCCAGCGAGCGCCAGCGGAAGCCTTGCTCGACGGGCGCGGTCATCTGAGCCTTGGCATCATGCCAGCCTGGGCCGATCAGCAGGGGCTTGCCGGCATCGTTCCACAGGCCAAAGCCGACCTTGCGTTCTTCATGGTGAAAGATCTGTCCGTCAGCCTGGTCGAGGCTGCGCACCGCACCGCTTTCGGCGTAGAGCCTGGTGCTTGCTTTACGTTGATCCATCCACTGTGCCAGGCGCTCGTAATCTTCCGCTTCAGGTTCGGCGGGGAGCATGCTCATCAACCCGCGACCGGTGATGGCCAGCTGCGCATCAAGAATTTCTTCCAGCTCGTTCTGCGAGATCAGCCAGGCGGCGATGACCGAAAGAATGGTCACCAGGGTCAGCGTCAGCGCCAGGGTTCTGAACAGGTAGCGACGAATCGACATCATGGGGAAGGCGCCAGGAAATCGGTGTTGAGGCGGTATCCGATGCCGCGCACTGTGGTGATCATTTCCTTGTGAAGCTTCTTGCGAAGGTGGTGGACATGCACTTCAAGTGCATTGGATTCGAGCTCCTCGCCCCAGCCATACAGCAGTCCTTCCAGCCGGGGCCGCGACAGCACCTGGCCAGGGTGCCTGGCAAGTTCAGACAGCAGGGCAAATTCGCGTCGGCTCAGGGTGACCTGGTGTCCCTGCCAGTCCACAAGGTGTCGAGCTTCATCGATGGACAGGCAACCAATGTCGACGGTCGAGCTGGCGCGCCCGGCGGCGCGCCGCGTGATGACACGCAGGCGGGCCAGCAGCTCCTGCAGGTCAAATGGCTTGAGCACGTAGTCATCGGCACCGGCGTCCAGTCCTTGAATGCGGTCCTCGATGGCATCTCGAGCGGTCAAGATAAGAACGGGCAGAGAGCTGGTAAGGCGCAGGCGACGCAGTAGATCGACCCCATCGCAGTCCGGTAGACCCAGGTCCAGAACCATGACCGAAAAGGGTTCGCACGCCATGGCCCGGAGCGCCTGAGAGCCCTGGGTAAACCAGTCCACGGCGTAGCCCTCACGCTCCAGCGCGACCTTGATGCCGTCACCCAGCAACGGGTCGTCTTCCACCAATAATGCTCGCATACCCCAGATCCTCGCCCGGCACGTCGCCAACGTCGTCAGTATGACGGAGGTGGCCTTAAGGCAGTCTTAAGTTTTGGCCATCTATTGACCTGGGGACAGGTGTCTCATTGCAAATCTTTCCACGCGAGCTCCATTGGGGAGCGCTCGCTATCCGTCAATGGTGTAGAGGTCTAAAGAGGCAGGCTTCGGGATGACTTAGTCGTGGTCGCGAAGTGCGTAGATGTAGGCGTCAACCTGGCTGCCGTCTTGCTGAGTGACGGTGACCAGTACGCGTTGGTACTCAGGTCCCTCGAACTCATCGAGCTCCTGCCAGTGGTGCTGCAAATTGTCTGATTCGAAGACATGACCGCTGATCAGCTCACCTTGTGCGTCCGGCACCATGCCGGGAGAGCCCATGGCGGCTCCCCAGCCGGCTTCCAGCAGCCGTCCGCGGGTAGTGCCAGCCACCCATTGCCCGCCAATCCGCTGCATCACATGTTCGTTGGGGCGCCCTGGGCCCAGCGTGCCGTAAATAAAAAGGCGGTCCATCGGTAGGCTCCTGATGATGGGAAATAAAGCGAGATTCTGCAGATCTTGGCATTGCCACACAAGCGGGGCCCTGTGTAATGCCTGGCAGAAGCGCTGACAGACGAACTCAGGGCATAGGAAGGGGCGTGTACGTGCCGACATTCTCCCTCGGCCTGTCTCTGATGCCTGCAGCCCCCCCCTGGGGGAAGTTCTTTCGTCGGTGTTGGTGGAGGCGGAGGCGGCGGGAATCGAACCCGGGGTGTGTAGAAAGCGCCGACACTCGCCCTGGGGTCTGCCTCTGGTACCTGTAGGCACAAAAAAGCCACCTGCTGATGAGGTGGCTTTTTCGTCGGTGCTGGTGGAGGCGGCGGGAATCGAGCCCGGGTGTGTAGAAAGCGCCGACACTCGCCTTGCAGATACAAAAAAAACCTCCCGGTGGGAGGTTCTTTCGTCGGTGTTGGTGGAGGCGGCGGGAATCGAGCCCGGGGTGTGTAGAAAGCGCCGACACTCGCCCTGGGGTCTGCCTCTGGTACCTGCAGGCACAAAAAAGCCACCTGCTGATGAGGTGGTTTTTTCGTCGGTGTTGGTGGAGGCGGCGGGAATCGAACCCGGGGTGTGTAGAAAGCGCCGACACTCGCCCAGGGGGCGGTCTTTGATACCTACAGACACAAAAAAGCCACCTGCTGATGAGGTGGTTTTTTCGTCGGTGCTGGTGGAAGCGGCGGGAATCGAGCCCGGGGTGTGTAGAAAGCGCCGACACTCGCCCTGGGGTCTGTCTCTGATGCTCGTAGATACAAAAAAACCTCCCGGTGGGAGGTTCTTTCGTCGGTGTTGGTGGAGGCGGCGGGAATCGAACCCGCGTCCGCCGACACTCGCCCATTGGCTCTACATGCTTAGTTCCGTCATTTTGTTTAACGCCTCAGGCTCCGACGGGCAGGATCCTGAAACGCGATTCCTCGTAAGTTTAGCGATTGACGAGAGGACAGCGCCAACCGCGATCTCACCTATCTTGGCTCATAGCCCATTGGCAACGGATGAGCGCGTCGCCGCCGGGTAGGACAAGAAGCTAACAGGTTTTAAGCTGCCAGCGCGCCCTGAGCGTAGTTTTCGTCGTTTGCGACTATTTAATCGTGATGTTGGATTTACGAGATACATCACGCTCTCGGCATGCACCTCAGGGGTTGTCATCGGCGTCGAAACCATGTCGCCCCCGTAACGCCCCGCCAGTGTACCAAAGATACTGCGGGAAGTGCCAGATCTGACGCTTCAGGCGCGATTTTGTTCCCTCATTACGCGACCTTTCTGCCGCTGCCAGTCCCGGTCTTTCTCGGTAGCGCGCTTGTCATGCAGCTTCTTGCCCGTTACCAGCGCAAGCTCGCATTTCACCCGGCTGCCTTTCCAGTACAGCTTGAGTGGGACGCAGGTGTGGCCCTTGTCCTGGGTGCGCGAAAAGATCTTGGCGATCTCCTTGCGGTGCAGCAGTAGCTTCCGTGTTCGTGTGGGGTCTGCCACTTCGTGGGTGCTGGCCGTGTTCAGCGGCATGATATGGCTGCCCAACAGCCATGCCTCACCATTCTTGACCAGGATGTAAGTGTCGGTGAGCTGGGCCTTGCCGGCGCGCAGGCTTTTGACTTCCCACCCCGCCAGCGCCAGGCCGGCCTCGAAGGTCTCATCGATGTGGTACTCGAAGCGTGCCTTCTTGTTCTGGGCGATGGTGTTGTTGCCAGGACCCTTGTCCTTTCCCTTCTTGCTGGCCATGGAACCTCTTTGATCTCTGAGTCGGTCCCGAGGACGTTATCGTCATCGGGGTGGCCTCTGATGCATCTGTCCATTCCTGCCGCTGCAGCAAGGCGACGACGGCACCGTCGAGCCTGGTGGCTGGATGACTCCTCGGCATTGCTCCTCGAAGAGGGAGTCCAGTCCGGCGGTGGAAGCGTGATACCATTCAAGGCCGAAACAACCGCTCATGATACGCCCTGGGCTTCTGGAAGTCAGCGGAGAGGTCAATGCCAACCGTCAATCGATCCGCCATGGTGCGGCACACTCCCAAGCAGATGTTCGATCTGGTGAACGATTTCGAAAGCTATCCTGAGTTCCTGCCGGGATGTCGCCGTGCCCGCCTGGTGGAGGAAGAGCCTTCACACCTGGTGGGGGAGATGACCCTGGGCAGGGCCGGGATCGAGCAGACCATTGTGACCCGTAATGACCTTCACGAGCCGGAGCGGATTGAGCTGTCGTTGGTAAAAGGGCCGTTCAAGCGCATGAGCGGGCGCTGGAAGTTCACTGCTATGGGCGACAACGTGTGCAAGGTGAGCCTGGAAATGGACTTCGAGTTTTCCAGTCGGCTGTTGGGCATGGCGTTCGGCAAGGTCTTTCAGCAGATTGCCGGCCAGCAGGTAGATGCCTTCACTCGTCGTGCTGATGAGCTGTATGGACGCTGACGCTCCCGCGACGGCACAGGAGCGCATCACGGTCGAGGTCGCCTTTGCCTTGCCGCACAAGCAGAGGCTGGTGGCGCTGCGACTTCCGGTTGGGACGACGGCCACTCAAGCCGTGGCGGCGGCACATCTGCCGGCGCTGTTTCCTGAATTGCCTGCAGACACCTTCACCGATGCCAGCCTTGGCATCTTTGGCAAGACGCTGCGTGACCCGTCGCAGCACGTGCTGCGTAACGGAGACCGTGTCGAAGTCTATCGCCCGCTGAAGATTGATCCGAAACAGGCCCGCGCGCAGCGCGCAGCCCGCGACCGCTGAGATGATCAGCGGTCGCGGGCCTGTGCGTCGGGGCTGCAGCCGATCCTTTCGAGGGCTTACTCCCGCTCGGGATCGACGGTGCGGTTGTAGATAGGTTCGATGTTGGCCTCGCCGTCGGGGTTGTCATCGGCCCCGCCGCTGGTCGGTCCGACACCGTAGCTATGCTTGCCGGCGACGTCCGGGTCCATGCTGAAGTCGCCATCGCGCTCGATGTTGACCAAGTTGTTGCCAGCAAAGGTCAGCGTGACGCGTCGTTGCATCACATCTCCGTAGGCTTCATCCAGTCGATAGACATAGTCCCACTGCTCGGCGTTAAACGGCGCCTCCAGCAGCGGAGAGCCCATCAGGTTGATGACCTCCTGGCGTGACATGCCTGGGCGCAGCTGTTCGACCATATTGTTGGTCACCAGGTTGCCCTGGGCCAGGTCGCGCTTGTACACGCTGAAATAGGTGCAGCCACTGGTCAGTGCCAGGGCCAGTGAAAGGGTGACAATTCCGGTCAGCTTTTGCATTTGCGCCTGTTCTTCACTATCGTGGGGTCGGTCGATCATACCCGACCCTACCTGATACTGCGAAGAGCAACCATGGCCGACAAGAACCATGAATTGCGCAAGGCCGGACTGAAAGTCACCCTGCCGCGCGTTAAGATCCTGCAGATCCTCGAATCTGCCACCGATCAGCACCACCTGAGTGCCGAGGACGTGTACAAGACGTTGCTCGAAGCTGGCGAAGATGTAGGCCTGGCCACGGTATATCGTGTCCTGACTCAGTTCGAGTCAGCGGGCCTGGTGATACGACACAATTTCGACGGTGGCCATGCGGTCTTTGAGCTCTCTCAGGAAGAGCATCATGACCACATGGTGTGCCTGGAAAGTGGCGAAATCATCGAGTTCTTCGATGAAACCATCGAGCGTCGCCAGCAAGAAATTGCGGAAGAGCACGGTTTTGAGCTCGTGGACCATGCGCTGGTCCTCTACGTCAGACCGAAAGGCTCCAAGGCCACTCGTCAGGAAGGTATCGCCAAGCGTTAAGATTGGCGCTCCTTGCCTGAGCTTAGGTGTACAAGCCTCCGCCCTAGGGTGGAGGCTTTGTTGTGTCTGCCTGTTTTTTGTCGACGGATGTGTGCAGTGTGTCCGTCGGTCAATGGTGGGCGCGCTGGCTGGCGTCGAGCATCTCGCGGGCATGGGCGAGCGTCTGATCGGATAGCTTGACCCCTCCCAGCATGCGAGCCAGCTCGCCAACTCGTCCGGCCTCGTCCAGTAGCGCCATATGCGTCGAGGTGCTGTCCTTGCGGGCCTTCTTCTCGATATGCAGATGGTGGTGCGCCTGTGCGGCGACCTGTGGCAGGTGTGTGACCGTCAATACCTGGCCACCTTCGCCAAGACGCTTGAGTAGCTGCCCCACGATCTCGGCCGTGGCGCCTGATACCCCGACATCCACTTCATCGAACACCAGGCAAGGAATGGTCGAGTGCTGTGCCGCGATGACCTGAATCGCCAGGCTGATGCGTGACAGCTCACCCCCAGAGGCGACCTTGGCCAGGGGCCTGGGTGGCTGGCCGGGGTTGGCTGCAATCAAGAAGCGCACCCTGTCCATGCCTTCGGGGGCGGCGGCATCTCGCTGGCTGACTTCTACCTCGAAGCGCGCCTTGCCCATGGCCAGGAAGGCCAGCTGCTGCTGAACCTCCTTGCCAAAGCGCTTCGCCGCCTTGTGGCGTTCACCGCTGACCTTTTCCGCCAACTGTCGCCACTCTGCCTTGAGGGCATCGGCCTTTTCGGTCAGTGCTTCCAGGTCCTCGTCGCCACCCTCAAGGCCTTCCAGCTCGGTGGACAGGCGCTGATGCAGGGTGACGATCTCCTCTGGCAACACGTGATGCTTGCGGGCGATTCGGTGGGTTTCAGCCAGTCGTTGCTCGACCCATGCCAGGCGCTCAGGGTCGAGTTCGACACTTGCCATGACCTGGTGAAGCTCTCTTCCAGCCTCTTCCAGTTGGATGCTGGCATCCCCCAGCAGCGCCAGAGCGTTAGCCAGTGCCCCCTGGTTGCTGCCCGGCAAGGCCGCAAGGCGCTGGGTGGCCTGGTGCAGCAACGGCAGTGCGCCACCCTCGTCATTGTCACAGCAATCCAGTGCAAACTGGGTCTCTGCCAAGCGCGTTTCAGCGTGGGCGAGCAGTTCCTGTTCCTGTTCCAGGCTGTCGAGCTCCTCCTCGCCCAGGCCCAGCTGGTCGAGCTCTTCCACCTGGTAGCGCAACAGCTGCCGACGCGCACGAATGTCGTCGCTGTCGTCGGCCAGGCGCTTGAGCTGGCGGCGGGTGGCCTGCCACTCACGGTAGAGCTCGGCCAGGCGTGCCACCGACTCGCGGTGGCCGGCCAGGTCATCCAGCAGCCTGAGGTGGGTGTCCTCTGCCAGCAGCGCCTGATGGGCATGCTGACCATGGATCTCGATCAAGGTCTCGCCCAGGGACTTCAGGTCGGCGATGGTGGCCGGCTGACCATTGATCCAGGCCTTGGAGCGACCGCTCTTGGTCACGACACGACGCAGCAGGCAGTCATCGGCAGACAGCTCTCGGCTCTCCAGCCAGGTGCGTGCATTGGGTAGGCCGCTGATATCGAAGCGTGCGCTCAGGTCGGCGCGAGATTGCCCGTGACGGACGCTGCCCGCGTCGCCACGCTCACCCAGGCAGAGCCCGAGGGCGCCGAGCAGGATGGACTTGCCTGCACCGGTTTCCCCGGTAATAGCGGTCATGCCACCGTCAAGCTCAAGCTCGAGGTGGTCGACGATGGCAAAATCCTGGATCGAGAGTTCGGTCAGCATGCGGGCCTCCGGGTGACGCTACCTGGAGCAGGTAGCGGTAGGTGCTCAATGCTTGATCCCGGTGAGGATGGAAGGATGGACGCATCCGTGCCGGGAGGGCGGTAGACGGGTACTGGTTATCTATCCATGACTTGGTGTTTTATACAGTAGTTGAGGCACGCCGACAATGCACGCCGACGTGCCGATGTCGGCGCCGTCATCGGCAAATGGCTGTTCGTGTGAGTCAGATCAGCCTTCGGGGCCCTTGAGATTGTCCTGGCCAGCCCCATATATCCCTGCAGTTTGCGGCCGAGGGAAGCAGGCGATGTCACGCTTCCTTGCGGTCAATCACTTTACAGGCGGTGCCACCGCGATTGTTGGAATGCTTCAGGAGGCTGCACATGGCCAAAGATCCCCAGACCCCGCTGGATGACGAACTCGCACGCCAGGAACAGGAAGGCGATCCGCAGCAGTCTGCAGAGACTGCCGAAGCGATCGAAGGCGAGTTGGATGACATCATCGACTTGGCTGAGGATGACGCCCAGGGCGACGCCGTGGAAGGCAGTGACAATCCTGAGGCTGAGGTGCTGGCCGCACGGGTCGAAGAGCTCGAGCAGAGCGTGGCCGATGCCAAGGATCAGGCGCTGCGTGCAGCGGCAGAGGCGCAGAACGTTCGCCGCCGTGCAGAAGCCGAGGCTGAAAAGGCCCGCAAGTTCGCGCTGGAGAAGTTCATCAAGGACCTTCTGCCGGTGGTAGATAGTCTCGAGAAAGCCCTTGAGGCCATGGGCGAAGATGCCTCTGAAGCGCATCGCGAAGGGGTTTCCATGACCCTCAAGATGCAGCTCGACGTGCTGGGCAAGTTTGGTGTCGACATTGTCGAACCCCATGGCGAGCCGTTTGATCCGCAGTTCCACGAGGCCATGGCCATGGTGCCCAACCCCGAACTTGAGCCCAACACCGTCATGGACGTGATGCAAAAGGGGTATGTGCTCAACGGCAGACTGGTGCGCCCGGCCATGGTGGTCGTCAGCCAGGCCGCCGGCTAAGCCGGACGCCCGAAAACGTTAAGGGTTGTCGCGCCGGAAAGCGGATGGGGACTTGAAAACGGCGATAACGCCCCCCAGATAGTCGGCAACCCCGCGGTTAACGCCGCAACACGAACTTTAGTTACGCAATACACGAATTCGAGGATTTCCTATGGGACGCATCATCGGCATTGACCTTGGTACCACTAACTCTTGTGTGGCCGTGCTCGACGGCGACAGCGCCAAGGTAATCGAAAACGCAGAAGGCGCACGCACCACTCCGTCCATCATCGCCTACACCGATGATGGCGAGACTCTGGTGGGGCAGGCGGCCAAGCGTCAGGCGGTGACCAACCCGGAAAACACCCTGTACGCGATCAAGCGTCTGATTGGCCGTCGTTTCAAGGACGACGTTGTCCAGAAGGACATTAAGATGGTGCCGTACACCATCGCCGAAGCCGACAACGGTGACGCCTGGGTCGAGGTGAAGGGCAAGAAGCTTGCGCCGCCCCAGGTCAGCGCTGAAGTGCTGAAGAAGATGAAGAAGACCGCCGAGGACTATCTGGGCGAAGCCGTGACCGAGGCGGTCATCACCGTGCCGGCCTACTTCAATGACAGCCAGCGTCAGGCTACCAAGGACGCCGGCCGCATTGCCGGTCTGGAAGTGAAGCGCATCATCAACGAGCCGACCGCTGCTGCCCTGGCCTACGGCATGGACAAGTCGCGCGGTGACAAGACCATCGCGGTCTATGACCTGGGTGGCGGTACCTTCGATATCTCCATCATCGAAGTGGCTGACGTCGACGGCGAAACCCAGTTCGAAGTGCTCGCCACCAACGGCGATACCTTCCTGGGTGGTGAGGACTTTGACCTCAAGCTGATCAACTACCTGGTCGATCAGTTCAAGGCCGACAGCGGTATCGACCTGTCCGGGGACAACCTGGCGATGCAGCGCCTGAAGGAAGCTGCCGAGAAGGCCAAGATCGAGCTGTCCAGCGCGCAGCAGACAGACGTCAACCTGCCTTACATCACCGCTGACAACACTGGCCCGAAGCACCTCAACGTCAAGGTGACCCGCGCCAAGCTCGAGTCACTGGTGGAAGAGCTGGTCAGCCGTTCGCTGGCACCGTGCAAGACCGCTCTGTCGGACGCTGGCCTGTCTGCCTCCGAGATCGACGACGTGATCCTGGTCGGTGGCCAGACCCGCATGCCGATGGTGCAGTCCAAGGTGGCCGAGTTCTTTGGCAAGGACGCTCGCAAGGACGTCAACCCGGACGAGGCCGTGGCCGTGGGTGCTGCGATTCAGGGTGGCGTGCTTGGCGGTGACGTCAAGGACGTGCTGCTGCTCGACGTGACGCCGCTGACCCTGGGCATCGAGACCCTGGGTGGCGTGATGACGGCGCTGATCGAGAAGAACACCACCATTCCGACCAAGAAGACCCAGGTGTTCTCGACTGCCGATGACAACCAGACAGCCGTGACCATTCACGTGCTGCAGGGTGAGCGCAAGCAGTCCAGCGGCAACAAGTCACTCGGCCGCTTCGACCTGTCCGATATTCCGCCGGCACCGCGTGGCGTACCGCAGATCGAAGTCGCCTTCGACCTGGATGCCAACGGTATCCTCAATGTGTCCGCCAAGGACAAGGCGACCGGCAAGGAGCAGTCCATCGTCATCAAGGCCTCCAGCGGCCTGTCCGATGACGAGATCGAGCAGATGGTCCGCGATGCGGAGGCCCATGCCGATGAGGACAAGAAGTTCGAAGAACTGGTCGCACTGCGCAACCAGGCCGATGGCATGATCCACGCCTCGCGCAAGACCCTCGAGGAAGCCGGTGACAAGGCGTCCGAGGAAGAGAAGCAGGCTATCGAGAGCGCCATCAAGGAACTCGAAGAAGCCCTGCAAGGCGATGACAAGGACGCCATCCAGGCCAAGCTTGATGCCTTGACCGAGGCCTCCGGCAACCTGGCGCAGAAGATGTACGCCGAGCAGGCAGATGCCGGCCAGCAGGCGGGCGACGCCGAGGCAGGCGCTGGCGCCAAGAAGGAAGATGACGTGGTCGACGCCGAGTATGAAGAAGTCAACGACGACCAGAAAAAGCAGTAACCACGACATCTGAACCTCGGATGACACCAGCGCGGGAGCCTGCCTCCCGCGTTGGTGTTGCTGAGGATCGCTACGGAGGCGGACAGACCCATGTCCAAGCGAGACTACTACGAGGTACTGGGTGTCGAGCGCGGTGCCGATCAGAAGGACATCAAGAAGGCCTATCGGCGGCTGGCACAGAAGTACCACCCGGACCGCAACCCGGACGATGACACCTCGGCGGAGAAATTCCGTGAAGTGTCCGAGGCCTACGAGGTACTGACCGACAGCGAGAAGCGCGCGGCCTATGACCAGTTCGGCCATGCCGGCGTCGACGGTCAGGGCGGTGGTGGCTTCGGCGGCGCCGGGGCTGGCGGCTTCAGCGATATCTTCGGGGATGTCTTCGGTGACATCTTTGGCGGTGGCGGCGGTCGTCGCAACCCCAACGCCCCGCAGCGCGGCAGCGATCTGCGCTACAACCTGGAGCTCGACCTCGAAAGTGCCGTGGCCGGTACCAGTGTGGACATTCGCGTGCCTCGCCACGTCGAGTGTGAGCGCTGTGACGGTGATGGTGCGGAGCCCGGCTCCACCAAGGAGACCTGCCCCACCTGTCACGGTCATGGTCAGGTACGCATGCAGCAGGGCTTCTTTGCCGTGCAGCAGACGTGTCCGACCTGTCATGGCAGCGGCCAGCACATCAAGGTGCCGTGCCACAAGTGCCATGGCGAAGGGCGCGTGCGCGAGACCCGCACCCTGTCGGTCAAGATTCCGGCTGGCGTCGATTCCGGTGATCGCATTCGCCTCAACGGTGAGGGCGAGGCTGGGGTCAACGGTGGCCCGCCTGGCGATCTGTACGTGCAGGTGGCGATCAAGCCGCACCATATCTTCGAACGGGATGGCCGTCACCTGCAGTGTGAAGTGCCGATCAACTTTGTTGATGCGGCCCTTGGTGGAGAGCTGGAAGTGCCCACTCTGGATGGGCGCGTCAAGCTGAAGATTCCGGCAGAAACCCAGACAGGCAAGCTGTTCCGGTTGCGTGGCAAGGGGGTCAAGCCGGTTCGCGGAGGCCCCGCGGGTGACCTGTTGTGCCGCGTGGTGGTGGAAACACCGGTTAATCTCAGCGAAGAGCAGAAAGACCTGCTCCGCAGCTTCCAGGACAGCCTCGGTGGCAGCAATGCCCAGCATTCGCCGAAGAAGTCGAGCTTCTTCGACGGTGTGAAGAAGTTCTTTGAAGATATGAAGCTGTAAGTCGCTGCTGGCCAGCGACCCGGGACTACCCGGGCTGATGTGACCCGCCAACCCCCGGCGCCATGCGCTGGGGGTTGGCGTTTGTCAGACAGGCACAAAAGGACGTGGGGACACATGGACCAGGACATGAGCCAGGGCCTGAATCAGGGCTTAAACCAGCGCTTAAAACAGGGCATGAGCCTGCGCATTCACCAAGGCATAAGCCATGGGTAATCAGGACCGGCCGCTTGCGGGCATTGTGCTGCGGATTGGCTCCGGCCTGCTGTTTGCGGCGATGCTGATTTGCGTGAAATGGGTGAGTGACGACGTGCCGCTGGGACAGGTGGTGTTCTTCCGCTCCGCCTTCGCGCTACTGCCTATCGTGGTGTTCCTGGCCTGGCGTCACGAATTTCCTAAAGGACTGGCCACTCGCCGCCCTGGTGGACACCTGCTGCGTTCCAGTCTTGGCGCTGCGTCGATGTTTGCCACCTTCGCTGCCTTGGCCAGATTACCGGTGGCAGAGGCAACCTTGTTGGCACAGCTCGCCCCCGTGCTGATGGCCATCGGCGGTGTCGTGATGCTGGGGGAGCGCTTCACCCTTCCGCGGGCCTTGTCGCTGATGCTGGCTGTCGCTGGGGTCGCCGTGCTGGTTGTCCCGGATATCGGTGACAGCCACAAGGCCGGCCAGCTATCCGGTTATGCGTTAGGCGTGTTGGGGGCGTCGTTGACGGCTGCTGCGCTGGTGACGGTGCGACGTATCTCGCGCACTGAAGGCGCTGGTGCCATCGCGTTCTATTTCGTGCTGGCGTGCACCCTGGCGGGACTGGCGACGTGGCCATTGGGTTGGGTGGCGCTGCCGACGGAAACGTTGACGCTATTGATCCTGTCGGGACTGTTCGGTGGCGCGGCCCATATCTGCATGACCCTGGCGCTGCGTTTCGCGGAAGTGTCGCGACTGGCGCCCTTTGAATACATTGCGCTGATCTGGCCCGTGTTGGCAGACGTCTGGCTATTTGGCCAGCCGCTATCGTCGGGCTTTCTGCTGGCGCTGCCTCTGATGCTGGGCGGGGCGGCTCTGGCGGCGATGGAAGGGCGCCGCCTAGGCTTTCGCCGCAGGCGCCCTGACACGTTGAAGTAGGCTAGCCGGGCGAATCTAGCACTTCCCTAGATAGCGTCTTCGACAATCAGTTGCGGTACCCCCATGGAGCAGGGTTCAACCCTGGCTCTGACGCGGTAGACCCGCTCCACCAGCTCGCTGGTGACAACGTCTTTGGTGGCACCACATGCGACCAGACGGCCCTGTTCCAGCAGCATGGCCTGGTCGGTGAAGCGTAGTGCCTGTCCCAGGTCGTGAATGGCCACGAGAATGAGCATCTCGCGCTCACTGGCCAGACGCCGCAGGATGGTCAGAAGCCCGACCTGGCGATGCAGGTCCAGCGCAGAGGTGGGTTCATCCAGCAGCAGCACCTCGGGTTCCTGCACCAAGGCTTGTGCCGCATTGACCATCTGGCGTTGGCCACCGCTCAAATCCCCGATATCCCGCTCACTCAGGTCGGCGATGCCGAGCTCCGCCAGGGCTCGTTCGACCTGGGTCAGGTCCTGTGGCTGCACCTTCATGCCGCGCCCTTGCATGCGAGCCAGCAACACCGCTTCATAGACGGTCAGCACTGCGCTGGCGCCGTTGTCCTGGGTCATGTAGGCCATCGGGCGATCTTGCCGCGCGCCTTCCACAATGGCCTGTCCGGATCCCTTAAGTACGCCGAAGACGCGACGAAACAGGGTCGACTTGCCAGCGGCGTTAGGGCCCAGCAGCGCCACGACCTGGCCGCCATGGAAGGTCGGGGTAGTGATCTCGGCAAGAATCTGGCGCCGACCGTAGCGCGCCGAAAGACGATCAAGACGTAGGCTTACCATGAGGCCTTCTTATGGTTGAGCACGAGAAACAGGAAGAAGGGGATTCCCACCAACGAGGTGATGATACCGATGGGTATGACCGTGCCTGGCAGGATCACCTTGGACAGCACTGAGCCAATGGACAGGATCAGGGCGCCACACAAGGCGGATCCTGGCAGGAAGAAGCGTTGATCCTCACCGACCAGCAGGCGGGCGATGTGGGGCCCGACCAGACCGATAAAGCCGATGGTACCGACAAAGGCGACGGAGACCGCTGCCAGCAGGGATACCAGCACCAGCACTTCGAGGCGCAGCCGCCGAGGCTTCAGCCCCATGCTTTCCGCCTTGGTGTCGCCCAGACGCATCGCCGTCAGCGCCCAGCCGTGACGGGCCAGCAGCGGCACCACCAGCAGCAAGACGCCGAGGGCGATCCATAGCTTGGGCCAGGTGGCCTTGGTCAGGCTGCCCATGGTCCAGAAGACGACGGCAGATACCGCTTGCTGGCTGGCAAAGAACTGAATCAGCGCCATCAGGGAGTTGAAGATGAAGACCATGGCGATGCCTAGCAGCACGATGGTCTCGATAGTGACGCCACGCTTGAGGCTAAGCGCATGAATGAGGAACGCCGTGAGCATGGCCATGACAAAGGCGTTGATGGGGATGACGTAGTCCAGTGCTGCCGGGATGATGGCAACGCCGAAGGCCAGCGCCAGGGCCGCGCCAAAGCTGGCACCGGCAGAGATACCCAGGGTGAAGGGGCTGGCCAGAGGATTGCTGAGGATGGTCTGCATCTGGGCGCCGGCAATGGACAGGCTGGCACCGACGACCAGGGCCATCAGCGCGACAGGCATGCGTATTTCCCAGACGATGACCCGCGCCTGTGCCTCGACCTGGTCAGGCGTCAGCAGAGCCGCGACCACCTCGGCGAGCGTGAAGCGGGCTGGCCCCAGTGCCAGGTCGATACATAGGCTGAGTGCCAGGGCTGCCACCAGCGCCGCCAGAATGATCTGGCGGCGCAGGACCAGTGAACGATAGGCGTCGCGACCGCTGTGATCGACGACCGCCGTACTGTCATTGCTCATCCAGAGTGATCCAGTAGCCGGGCTCGTAGTCGGTGGGCAGGAAGCGCTCGTGCAGCTCCTGGAAGGTCGCCTCGGGGTCCAGGTCCTCGAACAGTTCGGGGTGGAGCCACTTGGCCAGTTGCTGTACTGCCACAAAGTAGTAGGGACTGTTGTAGAACTGGTGCCAGATGGCGTGGAACTGACCCTGCTCCACGGCAGTGATGCCGGTCATTGCAGTGCGCTGCGTCAGCCGTTCCAGCTTGGTGCGAGCCGCGTCCATGTCAGCGCCAGGGCCCATGCCAACCCAGTTGCCGCCAGGCACATAGGCATCCCAGTTGCCACCGGTGACCACCACGTGGTCAGGATTGGCGGCAATGATCTGCTCCGGGTTGAGGGTGCCGAAGGTGGTGGGGATGATGCCGTCGGCGATGTTGCTGCCCCCCGCCAGTTCGACGTATTCACCGAAGTTGCCGGGCCCGAAGCTCATGCAGCAGTCATCCGAGTAGCCACCGGCGCGATCGATGAACACGCTGGGCCGCTCGGGATCCGCTTCCGCGATCACATCGGTCACTTTGGCCAGCTGTTCTTCCGAGAAGTCGATGAAGGCCTCGGCCTGTTGCTGCTTGCCGAGCAGCTCGCCCATCAGGCGCATGGAGGGGATCGTATGCGCCAGCGGATCCTCGCGGAAGTCCACGTAGACGATCGGAATGTCGAGCTCTGCCAGCTTGTCATCGTAGCCTGCGTCTTCCGTAGCGGCGCGAGCTTCCAGGTTCATCAGGACCACGTCGGGAGACAGCGAGGCGGCCTGCTCGACGTCAAAGGTGCCGTCCTTGAAGCCGCCGAACGTCGGCAGCTCCAGCAACTCGGGAAACTTCTCGGCGTAGCGGGAGTAGCTGTCCGGGTCGGCCTGGGAGAAGTCTTCACGCCATCCCACCACGCCTGCAAAGGGAGCGTCGGGCTGAAGTGCGCCCAGCAGATAGATCTGGCGGCCTTCGCCAAGAATGACTCGCTCAACCGGGGTCTCGAGGGTGACCTGGCGTCCGGCCACATCCGTGACAGTAGTGGTATCGGCCATGGCGGCCGCAGCCGCGAACGGGGACAGGGCCGCTAGGCCAAACATCATGAAAGGTTTCATCGAGACTGGGTTCTCAGGTGGTGAAGGACGGCCGAGTGCCCTGCATACATGGCTTGGGGCGATCCAGGTGTCTTCCGTCGCAGAAAAGGCAACGCTGCGTTGCCTGACGTGGCGCGTGAGTCGGCGCTATTCTACTGCGACGTATTCGTATTCGTAAAAACGGTGAACAGTATGGTGGATTCCCAGGCTATCGTCGAGACGTCATCCGGGCAGCGCTTGATCAATCGGTTGTGCAAGCACTGGGCGCACAAGCTCGAGGTGGATGCGGCGTCGGGGCGAGTGGTCTTCCCTGGTGGCGAGTGCCTGATGAGCGCGTCAGAGACGCAGCTCAAGGTGGACCTTGAGGCGCAGGACGCGGAGCAGCTGGCACGCTTGCAGGGTGTGGTGGCCAGCCACCTGGAGCGTATGGCCAGCAAGGAGACGCTGAGCATTCACTGGCAGTAAGGTGTCATAGCCAGCCGGCTCGTCGAAAGTGACGATAAAGCGCGCCGCAGCATAGTCCCATGGCCCCCAGTGCCATGGGATAGCCCATGCGCCAGTCCAGTTCTGGCATATGCGTGAAGTTCATTCCCCAGACGCCCGCAAGAATGGTCGCCACGGCGAAAATGGCCGCCCAGGACGCCAGGCGTTTCTGCACCTCTCCTTCGTCGATGGCAATCATGGCCAGGTTGACCTGAATGGCGGTGGTGATTGTCTCGCGGATGGTGTCGACGGCAGCCTCAATGCGATGCAAGTGGTCGTAGACGTCACGAAAGTAATCCTGGGTGCCTTTGCAGAGCGCGGGCACGCGTCCGCCAAATAGATGGGCACTGGCTTCGGCCAGCGGGTTCACCGCATGCTTGACGCACATGATGCTGCGCTTGAGCTGATAGAGACGTTTCAGGCTGGTTCTTGCGTTGCCTTTGACGAACATCTGTTCCTCGATGCTTTCAAGCTCTGCCTCCAGGCTCTCGAGAATCGGAAAATAGCGGTCGACCACCACATCCATCAACGCGTACAGCACGAAGGCCGGCCCCTGTTTGAGGAGTTCTGGCTCTCGCTCGCACCGGTGCCTGACATCGGTAAAACCGCGATGGTGGTGCTGGCGCACCGACAGCACATAGCCAGGTCCCGCGAAGATGGCCAGCTGGCCGAACTGGATCTCCTCCTGTAGCGCCGACATCATCTGGGTCACCACGAACAAGGCATCTCCATACTCTTCCACCTTGGGGCGCTGGTGGCCTGCCAGGGCATCTTCCACCGCCAGTTCGTGAAGCCCGAATACCTCCTGGAAGGTGGCCAGTTCGTCTGCGTCCGGATCATGCAGGGCGACCCACACGAAGCGATGGGGGTGGGCAAGGTGGACGGCCACCTCACTGGCATCAATGTCGCAGAGCCGACGCCCCTCTTCATAGGCTACGCAGTTGATGATCATGGCTACCTCCCCCGTGCGATCGAGATGTCGTTGCTGAAAAGGTAGCTGGTGCTGTCGCTGGTCATCCGTCTTTGCAGTGCGAGGCACAACAACGTGGTGACGGTCCCTTGGCAAAACGGCTTGGACTATCTATCTTTATATAAAGATACTTTGTATAAAGATAGCTGTTCGAGCGGCGAGGGAGAGCGGTCATGACAGAGGCTGAGACAAAGACAGGGCCATCAGGTGGCAACAGAGGCATCGGTCCAGCGGCAGGTTCGGCCAACATTGGTGTTGCGGGCGAAAAAGATGCCATAGACCGTCTTCAGGACGAGTGGCGACGCGCGCTACCTGCCCAGGATCCCGTGGATATGGGGATTTTTACGCGCCTTTACCGAGTGCTGAAGCACGTGGATCGACGAGTGAATGCGGTGTTTCGCGAGCACGGCCTGAAAGAGGGTGAGTTCGACCTGCTCGCCACTCTGTATCGACGTGATGCTCCTGACGGTTTGACACCCAATGAGCTGTGCGAGGCTGTGGTGCTGACCTCAGGGGCCATGACACATCGCCTCGACCGCCTGGTGGAGCGGGGGTTGGTGGAGCGGGTGGCGCATCCCAGCGATCGCCGAAGCGTGCTGGTGAGGCTGAGCGAGGCGGGTAGAGCTATGATCCCCGGCCTGCTCGATGCCTACCTGGAGTCGCTGGCACAGATGCGCTCAGGGCTCGCTGATGAGCAAGCAGATGCCCTGGCCAATGGGCTGCGTCAACTGTTGCTGACATTGGAGGAGCGCCAATGAGCTCGCTAGCCCGGTCTTCCTGGAGGGCTGGCGCCTTGCCTGCCCATCTTGGCATGGTGTTGTGGGCCTTGCTGGTGGGGCTGTCATTCCCGGCCGTCGGGTTGCTCAGTCAAGGACTGCCGCCGCTTGCGCTGACATCGTTACGCTTCGTGATTGCAGCGGCTGCGGTGTTGCCGCTGGTGTGGCGGGCGCCAGGCCTTTGCCCCAGTCGTCCCGGGCTGCTGCTGTATGGGCTGATGGGGCTGTGTCTGGCAGGTTTCTTCGGCGCCATGTTCTGGGTGGCGCACCTGACCAGTGCCCTGTCCATGGCCACCTTGTTCGTGAGCGTGCCGCTGCTGGCGTACACCCTCGGGCGACTGGTCGGCGTCGAGGATCCTGCGCTATCGCTGCTGGGGCTGCTGCTGCTGGGGGCGGCAGGCGCCATCGCGCTGGCGTGGGCCGAGGCAGGGGGGGCCTTTGCCAATATGCGCCTAGGCACGGGGGAGCTGGTCTTCTTCCTGGGCTGCATCGCCTCTGCGCTGTATCCGGTGCTGTCGAAACTGGGCTTGGCCAGAGGTTGGCTGTCGCCCCATGCGGGGGTGCGAACGCTGTGGAGCCTGGTGCTGGGGGCGCTGCTGATCGGCATGCTGGGTGTCGCGGCCGGGGATTCGACCGCCTTGCTAAAGATGACCTCCAGAGATCTCGGGATCTTGGTGTATCTTGGTCTGTTCTCCAGTGGCATGACGTTCTGGCTGCAGCAGTATGCTACGGCCACGCTGACTCCAGCAGGGGTCACTGCCTATGGCTATCTCGTGCCGTTTGTCTCGATGTGGCTGCTATTCGTGCAGATGCCGACGCGCATATCCTGGCTGTGGTTGCCTGGGAGTGTGCTGGTCGTTGCCGCCATTGTGCTGCTGTTGCGGCGGGACATGCGCCAACGGCGCCACGCAGTGCCCAGGACGGATGCGGAGCCGGGATGTCGAATGGGGTAAGTACACTTCGATTATTGTGCGGTAATGCGCAAATCTAGCTTTTGTGTTTCTGTGTATCTAAATGTGACGTGACGTTATCTCTGGCGGGCGGTAAAAGGTGGCTCATCGGCGGTTTTGGCCATGGAGCTCGTCATGTCAGGTATTTGTTCTTCTTCCTTTAAAAACCGACAGCCAGAGCAAGGCCCAGCCACTGACTCAGAGTCATTTGCACCCTCTTCTTCCGTGGCTGATGCGGGTGGGCTAGCCATGGCGTCATCTGGCGACGGTTTTTCCGACGCCTTGGCCGAGCGCTACGACCAGCTGGCTCAAGATCCCCGCTACTGTATTTTTACCGGGTCGGTGCTGCACTACCTGGGGCTGGAGGAAGGGGTTGTCGGCAAGCGGGTGCTCGATGTGGGGTGTGGCAACGGCGACCTGGCGGCAGATATGCGTCGTCAGGGTGCGAGTGAGGTGGTGGGCGTCGATATCAGCCCCGCGCAGATAGCCCTGGCCAGACAGCGCCATGGTGGGCTCGGCACGACGTTCCGTGTGGAGGATGCCTATCAGCCGCTAGCCCTGCCCGAGGCGCCCTTCGATACCCTGGTCAGCGTCTTTGCCTTTCATTTCATTCAGGATCCAGAGCAGTTGGCTCGTGCGTGTCGCAATCTCTTCGAGGCGCTGAAGCCTGGCGGCCTGCTGGTGTGGCTGGATATCACCCATGACTATGTGTTCGATCCAGAGCGAATGGCGCGGCTGGAAGCCTTGACCAGCTATCGCTATGACCCTGGGGTGGCGCCGGGGCAGCGTCCGGCTCCCTGGAGTCGCGTGGCGGGTCAGGTGCGCTCGGGGTCTGCCTGGTTGCCGGTGGACCATGTAGCCATTCCCGGCAGAACCGTGGTCGAAACGCTGCAACGCGTGGGCTTTTCGCAGGTCCGGCGCGAGCCGTTGCGATTTCCTGATGCCGAGTCAGCTTGGTTGTGGGGGCCAGAGGGCTTCAATCATCACCTGCTGGTGGCCCGTCGCTAGACATTGGTGGTCCCGCTGGAAGGGGTGTGTCAGCGAGGTCCTGCCGCAGGCGGAAGCAGCTCAGCAGATTGCGCTGAAGTGCACTGAAGTTGTCGTCGCTGACCATCAGGATGCTGCCTTCTGGCAGGCTTGCCAGTCCTTCCATGTTGTCGATTCGCCAGCCGTCTCCTGCAGACAGGCTGGCAAGACGTGTGACGTCGACGGTTGGGGGTTGGTGCAGTTCGACCAGGCTCAGGGTGATGGTCAGAGGGTGTGGTGGGGAGAACGCCCGCTCCAGGGCCAGCAGACGGGGCGAGCGAGTGCTGGCAGCGTCTTCGAGTGTCAGTAGCTCTGTCAGTGCGCTGCCAGGTGCCGATGCCAAGGGGTAGTGCCAGCGGGTGACCGGTGTGTCGTCGCCGGGCAGGCTGAACAGCAGCGTATGGCGGCTTGAGACGTCGTCGGAGGGAGGCTGTGGCATGTCGGTCGGTGGGGCTTCCAGTCCCGCGACCAGACCAAGGCCGGGCACCCAGGCAAGCGCCTCCAGGCTCTGGTTGTCAGCAGCGCTGGCCGTCAAAGGGGAGCGTATGATCCGTCCGCTTGATACCCCCGTGGTGGTGAAGCCTTCGACACGGTGATCCTGTTCAAAGCCCACCAGCAGCTGCGTATTGCCTGCAACGTTGTCGCGATCATTTATCAGGACCAGGGACTCGGCGTCTGCCGCCTTGCCTTCCAGGCGGCGACCGTCTCGGTCCGTCAGTCGGTGGCTCGATAGCGCCGTGAGGTCAACCAGCCTGCCATTACGAAATACGGGAATCGCCTGGTGCAGGCGTCCACGATCCGATAGCAGATACAGGCGCTGTTCATCGTTGTCCCAGGCCATGGCGGACAGCCCGCCGAGGGGCACCGGCGCGACATCATCAAGCGGCTGCCATTCGCCGGGTAGCGCCAGGGTGCCGCAGAACTCGAGCGCTGCCGGCGCGGGGGCATCACCCTGAAGGTTGGCTGAGGCGACCTGGGTAGTGCAGCCGCTGAGCCACGACGACAGGATGATCAGTCCGATGGCCAGGCAGTGTGGGGGCAAGGGCTTGGGCAACATGGAGGCCTCATTGAAGCGTGGGCAAGGCATTGTGGTGTGGCATTGGTATACTGCGCCAAGTTTCTTGCAGTTTTATCATTGGTCAGCGCTGGAGTTTGCATGAGTTCAACCGCCCCTCGTATTGCTATTGTCGGCGTCGCCGGTCGCATGGGTCGCACCCTGGTCAACGCCGTCGCCCAGGATGAAGCGGCTTCTCTCGCCGGTGGTATCGTTGAGCCGGGCAGTTCGCTGACGAACGCAGACCTGGGAGAGCTCGCGGGTATCGGTCGGCTGGAGGTGACTGCGGTCGATTCCCTGGACGCTATCGTCGATGATTTTGACGTCTTGATCGACTTCACCGCGCCAAAGGTGACGCTGGCCAACCTGGCGTTCTGCGCCCAGCATGGCAAGGCGATCGTGATTGGCACCACGGGCTTGTCCGATGACGAGCTGGCCGAGCTCGACAGCTATCGCGACCGGGTCGCCATGGTGTTTGCGCCCAACATGAGTGTCGGTGTGAATCTGACGCTGAAGTTGCTGGAAACCGCGGCGAAGGCGCTTGGCGATGAAGGTTACGACATCGAAGTGATCGAGTCCCATCATCGACACAAGGTGGATGCCCCCTCCGGCACGGCGCTGCGCATGGGCGAGGTGGTTGCCGCCGCTCTGGATCGTGATCTCAAGGAGCACGGTGTATTCGAGCGCGTCGGCCAGTGCGGCCCCCGTGATGCCAAGGAGATTGGCTTCGCTACCGTGCGTGCAGGGGATATCGTCGGTGAGCACACCGTTATGTTTGCGACGGAAGGTGAGCGCATCGAGATTACCCACAAGGCGTCTAGCCGCATGACCTTTGCCCGCGGTGCTGTGCGCGCTGCGCGCTGGGTGGCCGGGCGCGATGCCGGACGCTATGGCATGAACGATGTGCTGGGGCTTGAGTAAGTCTGTCTGGTCGCAACGTTCGGTGGCAAAGGCTGCCGGGGGTTGATGCGTGAACGGGGGTAGTCAGATACCTCTGAATGCTGTAACATTCCAAAAATTTTGGCCGAGCCGGGCATGAAAGTGCCGCCCAGAAAGCGCATTTAACGACGCTTGCTGGCGTAGTGTGGCGGCCGTGCATTCCGAGCGAATGACAACAAGCGGGATGAAACCGGTCAAACACCGGGTTTCGTCCCGCTTTTTTACGGCCCGGCCCCTCGTGTGCTTGTCATGCGGCGGGCCGGGTCGGTGCCGAATGGCCTGGCGACAGGCTGTCACGGGCGGTGGCAGCGGTCGTGGATACCTTGACGAGCTTTGGGAGGACGTAGCGTTGAACAAACCCGCAATATTGGCCCTGGAAGATGGCAGCGTATTCCACGGCACGGCCATTGGTGCAGACGGGCAGACCAGTGGCGAAGTGGTGTTCAATACGGCCATGACCGGCTATCAGGAAATTCTCACCGACCCTTCCTACTCTCGACAGATCGTCACGCTGACCTACCCTCATATTGGCAATACCGGCATCAATCCCGAAGACATCGAGTCTTCCAGCATCGCCGCCGCGGGCCTCGTCATCCGCGACCTCCCGTTGGTTGCCAGTAACTTCCGCTCCACCCAGAGCCTGTCCGATTATCTCGCCAGTCAGAATGTCGTCGGTATCGCAGATATCGATACGCGCCGCCTGACGCGCATTCTGCGCGACAAGGGGGCCCAGAATGGCGCCATCTTGGCGGGCAGCGAGGCCGAGGGCGATGACGCCGTAGCGCGCGCGCTGGAAGCCGCGCGTGCCTTCCCGGGGCTCAAGGGCATGGATCTGGCGAAGGTGGTGTCCTGTAGCGAAGCGTACGAATGGAATGAAGGCGAATGGCAGCTGGGCGAAGGCTACGTTAACGCTGCTGCCGGCGAGCGCCCCTTCCATGTGGTGGCCTACGACTATGGGGTCAAGTTCAACATTCTGCGTATGCTGGCCAGCCGCGGGTGCAAGTTGACGGTGGTGCCGGCGCAGACGCCAGCGGCTGAGGTGCTGGCGATGAAGCCCGATGGCGTGTTCCTGTCCAACGGCCCCGGCGACCCCGAGCCCTGTGACTATGCCATTGAGGCAATCCGCGAGATTCTGACCACCCAGGTGCCTGTCTTTGGTATCTGTCTGGGTCACCAGCTGCTGGCGCTGGCCAGTGGGGCAGCCACGGTCAAGATGAATCATGGTCATCACGGTGCCAACCACCCGGTGCAGGATCTCGATTCCGGGCATGTGATGATCACCAGTCAGAACCACGGCTTTGCCGCCGACGAGACATCGCTTCCGGACACCCTGCGAGCGACCCACCGCTCCCTGTTTGACGGCACCTTGCAAGGTATCGAGCGTACCGATTGCCCGGCCTTCAGCTTCCAGGGTCACCCCGAGGCGAGCCCAGGCCCCCGCGATGTGGCGCCGCTGTTCGACCGCTTCATCGACATGATGCAAAGCCGTCGTTAAGGCGCTCACCCAGACTCCGGTTCATCGTCCAATTTTCTTGCGGGAAGCACCATGCCCAAGCGTACAGACCTGAAAAGCATCCTTATCATCGGCGCAGGCCCGATCGTCATCGGTCAGGCCTGCGAGTTCGACTATTCCGGCGCCCAGGCCTGCAAGGCCCTGCGTGAAGAAGGGTTCCGCGTCATCCTGGTCAACTCGAATCCGGCGACGATCATGACCGATCCCGCCATGGCCGACGCTACCTATATCGAGCCGATCACCTGGCAGGCGGTAGAGAAGATCATCGAGGCTGAACGCCCCGATGCGGTGCTGCCGACCATGGGGGGCCAGACCGCGCTGAACTGCGCACTGGACCTGGATCGTCACGGTGTCCTGGAAAAGTATGGCGTTGAGATGATCGGGGCCAATGCCGACACCATCGACAAGGCCGAGGATCGCGATCGCTTCGACAAGGCGATGAAGAATATCGGTCTGGAGTGCCCCAAGGCCAAGATCGCTCACAGCATGGACGAGGCCTGGGAAATTCAAAGCGAACTGGGCTTCCCGGCCATCATCCGGCCGTCCTTCACCATGGGCGGCTCTGGCGGCGGCGTGGCGTACAACAAGGAAGAGTTCAAGGAAATCTGCCATCGTGGCTTTGAGCTCTCTCCGACCCATGAGCTGTTGATCGACGAATCGCTGCTGGGGTGGAAGGAATACGAGATGGAGGTCGTTCGCGACAAGAACGACAACTGCATCATCGTTTGTGCCATCGAGAACTTTGACCCCATGGGAGTCCACACGGGTGACTCCATTACCGTGGCGCCTGCGCAGACGCTGACGGACAAGGAATATCAGATCATGCGTGACGCTTCTCTCGCGGTGCTGCGCGAGATCGGCGTCGAGACCGGTGGCTCCAACGTCCAGTTTGGCGTGGACCCCGAGACCGGGCGCATGGTGGTCATCGAGATGAACCCGCGTGTATCGCGCTCCTCTGCGCTGGCCTCCAAGGCCACCGGCTTCCCGATTGCCAAGATCGCTGCCAAGCTGGCGGTGGGCTACACCCTGGATGAGCTGCAGAACGATATTACCGGCGGGCGCACTCCGGCCTCGTTCGAGCCGTCCATTGATTACGTCGTCACCAAGATTCCGCGTTTCACCTTCGAGAAGTTTCCCCAGGCCAATGACCGCCTGACCACCCAGATGAAGTCGGTGGGTGAGGTCATGGCGATCGGCCGGACCTTCCAGGAGTCTCTGCAGAAGGCCCTGCGCGGCATGGAGACCGGTAATGATGGCCTCGACCCCATCGTGACCGACTTCAGCGCTGACAACATGGCGCTGATCAAGGGCGAGCTGCAGGCTGCCGGTGCCGAGCGCATCTTCTACATCGCCGACGCTATGCGTTCCGGCATGAGCGTGGAAGACGTCTTTGAACTGACCAATATCGACCCCTGGTTCCTGGTCCAGCTCGAAAATATCGTCAAGATCGAGCAGGATCTGGCCAGTCGCTCGCTGTCCTCGCTGGATGCTGGCGAGATCTATCGTCTCAAGCGCAAGGGCTTCGGTGACGCGCGCCTGGCCAAGGTGCTTGGCGTTTCCGAGGACGATGTGCGCAAGGCACGCCAGGATGCCGGTATCCGCCCGGTGTACAAGCGGGTAGACACCTGTGCCGCCGAGTTTGCCTCCGACACCGCCTACATGTACTCGACCTATGAGGAAGAGTGCGAGGCCGAGGTCAGCGACCGCCAGAAGATCATGGTGCTGGGTGGAGGTCCGAACCGTATCGGCCAGGGTATCGAGTTCGATTACTGCTGCGTCCATGCCGCCTTCGCCATGCGCGATGACGGCTACGAGACCATCATGGTCAACTGCAACCCCGAGACCGTGTCCACCGACTACGATACCTCTGACCGTCTGTACTTCGAGCCGGTGACTCTGGAGGACGTGCTCGAGATCGCCGACAAGGAAAAGCCGGTCGGCGTGATCGTCCAGTTCGGTGGCCAGACCCCGCTGAAGCTTGCCCGTGCCCTCGAGGCTGCTGGCGTGCCGATCATTGGTACTACCCCGGATGCGATCGACCGTGCCGAGGACCGCGAGCGTTTCCAGCAGATGATCGACAAGCTGGGTCTGAAGCAGCCCCCCAATGCCACCGCCAGAAGCTTCGATGAGGCCTTCTCCAAGGCCGAAGCAATCGGCTACCCGCTGGTGGTGCGCCCGAGCTACGTGCTGGGCGGCCGGGCCATGGAGATCGTCTACGACGCCAGCGAGCTCGAGAACTACATGACCCATGCGGTCAAGGTCTCCAATGACTCGCCGGTATTGCTCGACCATTTCCTCAGTGCGGCGGTCGAGGTGGATATCGATGCAGTGTCCGACGGCGATCAGGTCGTGATCGGCGGCATCATGCAGCACGTGGAGCAGGCCGGTGTGCACTCGGGCGACTCCGCCTGTGCGCTGCCGCCGTACTCGCTGCCGGCGGACGTGCAGGACGAGATGCGCGAGCAGGTCAAGCGCATGGCCGTCGAGCTGGGCGTGAAGGGTCTGATGAACGTCCAGCTGGCCTGGCAGGACGGCGAAATCTACGTCATCGAGGTCAACCCGCGTGCCTCGCGCACTGTGCCCTTCGTATCCAAGTGCATCGGCACCTCGCTGGCGCAGGTTGCCGCCCGCTGCATGGCTGGCGTCAGCCTCAAGGAGCAAGGGTTCGAGCGGGAGATCGTGCCGCATTTCTATAGCGTCAAGGAAGCGGTGTTCCCGTTCAACAAGTTCCCCGGTGTGGATCCGATCCTGTCGCCGGAAATGAAGTCCACCGGCGAGGTGATGGGCTCTGGCGAGACCTTTGCCGAGGCCTTCTACAAGGCTCAGCTGGGTGCTGGCGAGGCGATCCCGCCGCTGACCGGTGATCGCAAGGCGTTCCTGTCGGTACGCGAGCCGGACAAGGCGGGTGTTATCGAAGTGGCTCGTTCTCTGGTAACATTGGGCTTCACACTCTGTGCGACCCGAGGAACGGCGGCAGCCCTTGAACAGGCTGGTCTGCCCGTTGAGGTCGTCAGTAAGGTTTACGAAGGCCGGCCGCACATCGTCGATTCCATCAAGAACGACGAGATCGCCTATATCGTCAATACCACCGAGGGCCGCCAGGCCATCAACGACTCCTCGGTGATCCGCCGCACCGCACTCGCCCACAAGGTTCCCTATGCCACGACGCTGGCAGGGGCCAGTGCCGTTTGCTTGGCGCTCGAGTACGGCAATGCCGTTACCGTGCGGCGGCTACAGGAACTGCATGCAGGAGCGAATACATGAACAAGGTCCCGATGACCGTCGCCGGTGAGCAACGCCTGCGTGAAGAGCTCGAGCAGCTCAAGAGCGAGGCTCGCCCGACAGTGATCGCTGCCATCGCGGAAGCCCGCGAGCATGGCGACCTCAAGGAAAACGCCGAGTACCATGCTGCCCGCGAGCAGCAGGGCTTCATCGAAGGCCGTATTCAAGAGATCGAGGGTAAGCTGTCCAACGCCCAGGTCATCGATGTCACCAAGTTGCCGAAGACGGGCAAGGTGATCTTCGGCGTGACCGTCGAGCTGTTGAACCTGGATACCGACGAAGAGGTGACCTACCGCATCGTTGGTGAGGATGAGGCCGACATCAAGGAGCGTCGCATCTCCGTCACGTCACCCATTGCCCGCGCCTTGATCGGCAAGGAAGAAGGTGAAGTGGTGCTGGTGCGCACTCCTGGCGGCGAAGTCGAGTACGAGATTACCGGCGTCGAGCACATCTAAGCGCAACTCTCCCGCTCCAACGACACCGCCCCGCCAGGCAACCTGGCGGGGCGGTGTCGTTTGGTGTTAAAGCTGGCCTTGAGCCGTCGCCTTCCGCGCTTGGCGGCTGACCTGATAGCCGTCAGTGGCTAGCGCTGTCAGTGGCGGCCGTGGTGGTTCTCGAAGCGAGTGATGTTGGACAGCTTCGGGTTGGCCTTGGGGTTCTTGCGATACAGCAGGGCGACCTTGCCGATCTTCTGGATCAGCTCGGACTTGCTCTGGTTGACCAGTTCGTCCAGCACGGCGGTGCGGTCGTCGCGGTCGGGAATCGCCAGCTTCACCTTGACCAGTTCATGGTCATTGAGGGCGCGTTCGAGCTCGGCCAACAGGCCCGCGGAAATGCCGTTCTCCGAGGCCGTGACCACCGGGTCGAGGTGGTGGCCGATGCTGCGCATTGCTTTCTTTTGTGCCTGTGACAAGCTCATGGTATCTTGCTTCATTCCGTATTGGCCGTTGGGCGCGTGACCGCACATGGTACGGGTAAACCCCGTGCGGTGAAAGCGATGTCGCCTGTCGATTGTCGTCGATGGCGCCCCCGGCATCCATTTTTTCAATCGCTGTCGGCGCTTACCGGACACCCCCATCGATACGCCTTCGACCCGGGCGTCGTCCGAACCGATACCGCGCTTCATGGTCATTCTCTGTCCAGGTGAGCGGCACTCCGAACGGAGCAGCCTGTAGACCATCCCATCCATTGGTCTCGGTCAGCCGCTTCAGGACATCGTCCCCGGCAACTTCTCTCAGGTGGTGTAGTGGCAGCCTCTCGTCCCCCTTCCAGCAAGAAATCCTCCAGCAAGAAGCCCTCGTCCAGCAAGACGAGTGCGAGCTGGCTGAAGGAGCACTTCGACGATCAGTATGTCCAGCAAAGTTGGCAGGATGGCTATCGCTCCCGGGCGAGCTACAAGCTGGTTGAGCTGGATGACAAGGACAAGCTGCTCAAGCCCGGTATGACGGTGATTGACCTGGGCGCTGCTCCAGGCGGCTGGAGTCAAATAGCGGCCGAGCGAGTGGGGGACAGTGGCGTTGTCATCGCCTCGGACATCCTGGAGATGGATGCCCTGGCGGGCGTCGATTTCGTTCAGGGAGATTTTACCGAAGACAGTGTGCTCGATGAGTTGCTGGCGCGCCTGCAAGATCGCCCGGTAGACCTTGTGATGTCGGATATGGCCCCCAATATGAGTGGTATGGCGGCGATCGATCAGCCGCAGGCCATGTACCTGGTGGAGCTGGCGCTGGACTTGGCAAGGCAGACGCTGCGTCCCGAGGGCACCTTTCTGGCGAAAGTGTTCCAGGGCGAAGGCTTTGACGAGTACCTGAAGGAGCTGCGTGGTGCCTTCCGCAAGGTTGTTACGCGCAAGCCAGGTGCCTCGCGGGCGCGCTCCCGGGAGGTGTACTTGCTGGCCCAGGGGTTCAAGGGGTAGCGGCAGCCGGCTGCCACGCCCTCGCTCCAGTAGCAGGCTCCGGACAAAGGCGTCGGTCTCAGCGAGTGGCGGCGAGATGTGGGGCGACGAAAGGCGTCTGCGATAGCTTTCGACTAATGCTGCGATAATGTCAGATGTGCTCGCTATGAGGCCAAATTCATGGCGGGGCAGAGGTATACTGCTGGTGGCGCTCGCTGAAATCAGCGCAGTGACACCTTGGGTCGGTCGCAACAGGCTGGCTGAACAAGGCTGGCTCATGTAGTGTCGAACCCTTAGGCACCATAGGCCGACAGATTCTTGCAATTGAGGGTGGTCCCTTGAACGACATGGCGAAGAACCTGATTCTGTGGTTGGTCATCGCGGCGGTGCTGCTGACGGTGTTCAACAACTTCAGCGTCGAGAATGCACCGAACCAGATGAACTACTCACAGTTCGTCCAGCAGGTGCAAAATGAACAAGTACGCAGTGTGACCATCGATGGTTACACGATCAGCGGTGAGCGCAACGATGGCTCCAGCTTCCAGACGATTCGCCCTTCGGCGGAAGATCCGAAGCTGATGGATGATCTGCTGTCCAATAACGTGACTGTGGTGGGCAAGAAGCCCGAACAGCAGAGCTTATGGACGCGGCTGCTGATTGCCAGCTTCCCGATCCTGCTGATCCTGGCCATCTTCATGTTCTTCATGCGTCAGATGCAGGGTGGCGGCGCCGGTAAAGGCGGCCCGATGAGCTTCGGCAAGTCCAAGGCGAAGCTGCTGTCCCAGGATCAGATCAAGACGACCTTTGCGGATGTTGCTGGCTGCGATGAGGCCAAGGAAGAGGTCGAGGAGCTGGTCGACTTCCTGCGCGACCCCACCAAGTTCCAGCGTCTGGGCGGGACGATTCCCCGTGGTGTGCTGATGGTGGGCCCGCCTGGTACGGGTAAGACCCTGCTGGCGAAGTCCATCGCTGGTGAGGCCAAGGTCCCGTTCTTCTCGATCTCCGGCTCTGACTTTGTCGAGATGTTCGTGGGTGTCGGTGCTTCCCGTGTTCGCGACATGTTCGAACAGGCCAAGAAGCAGGCGCCCTGCATCATCTTCATCGATGAGATCGACGCCGTAGGTCGCTCGCGCGGTGCCGGCATGGGTGGCGGCAACGATGAGCGTGAGCAGACCTTGAACCAGTTGCTGGTCGAGATGGACGGCTTCGAGGCCAACGAAGGCATCATCGTGATCGCTGCCACCAACCGTCCCGACGTGTTGGATCCGGCTCTGCTGCGCCCAGGTCGCTTCGACCGTCAGGTGGTGGTGCCGCTGCCCGATATTCGCGGTCGTGAGCACATCCTCAACGTCCACCTGCGCAAGGTGCCGCTGGCTGATGACGTCAAGCCGACCTTCATCGCTCGTGGTACCCCCGGGTTCTCCGGTGCCGACCTGGCCAACCTGGTCAACGAGGCAGCCCTGTTCTCGGCCCGCCGCAACAAGCGTCTGGTGGGTATGGAGGAGCTGGAGCTGGCCAAGGACAAGATCATGATGGGCGCCGAGCGCCGCTCCATGGTCATGACCGAAAAGGAAAAGTTGAATACCGCCTACCACGAGGCCGGCCATGCCATCATCGGTCTGGTCATGCCCGAGCATGATCCGGTGTACAAGGTCACCATTATTCCTCGTGGGCGTGCGCTGGGTGTGACGATGTTCCTGCCGGAACAGGATCGCTACAGCCTGTCGCGGCAGCAGATCATCAGTCAGATCTGCTCCTTGTTCGGCGGCCGTATCGCCGAGGAAATGACGCTGGGTCCGAATGGCGTCACGACAGGGGCATCCAACGACATCAAGCGCGCCACTGAGCTTGCCCACAACATGGTGGCCAAGTGGGGTCTTTCGGAAGAGATGGGTCCGATCATGTACGACGAGGACGAGTCGCATCAGTTCCTCGGCGGCCCGGGTCAGGGCGGCGGCAAGCTCAAGTCCGGCGACACCACCACGCGCCTTGATCGTGAAGTCCGCAAGATCATCGATGGCTGCTACGCGCAGGCACAACAGATCCTTGAGGACAATCGTGACAAGCTGGATGCCATGGCTGACGCGCTGATGCAGTACGAGACCATCGATGCCGACCAGCTCAAGGACATCATGGAAGGTCGTGATCCGCGTCCACCCAAGGACTGGGATGAGCCTGGCTCCGGTGGTGGGTCTCCGGTGACCGGCGATCCCGCTGCCACTGCCGACAATGATCAGCCCAGTGCTGACAGCGAAGAAGGTGACGAGGAAGACGATGACAGTCCCGGTCGTCGTCCCTCCGACCCCCTCGGCGGCCCCGCCGGCAGCTGATGCTCTGCCCCTGACAGAGGCGCCCCACGGGGCGCCTCTGGCGTTGCAGGGGCAGCTGTCGCGCGATGCTGCGATAGTGGCCCTCATCTCGTGTCTTACCATGTCTCCAGCCAGGACTTTTTCACCGATGGAATCTCGTTATCCCGCCGTGCTGCCCTGCGGCCGACATCGGCTCGATCTCACCTTTCCCCGCGTCATGGGCATTCTTAACGTGACGCCTGATTCTTTCTCTGACGGCGGGCGCCACATGGTGATCGATGATGCCCTGCGTCACGCTGAACAGATGCTGGCGGAAGGTGCCGCCATCATTGACGTGGGTGGCGAGTCGACCCGGCCGGGGGCCGCTCCGGTGAGCGCCCAGCAGGAAATGGATCGCGTTGTTCCCGTGGTTGAGGCGCTGGTGCGCGAGCTGGACGCCCTGGTGTCGGTGGATACCTCGACGCCTGAGGTAATGCGTGAAAGCGCACTGGCTGGCGCAGGCATGATCAACGACGTGCGCAACCTGCGGCGCGAAGGTGCGCTGGCAGCGGCGACCGGAACGGGGTTGCCAGTAGTGCTGATGCATATGCTGGGTGAGCCGGGCGATATGCAAGACGCACCGAGCTACGCGGAACCGGTCGAGGAAGAAGTCGCGCGCTTCCTGGAATCCCGTGTCACAGAATGTGAGGCTGCTGGGCTGCGTCGGGAACGTATCTTGCTGGACCCGGGCTTTGGTTTCGCCAAGACGGTAGAGCATAATCTTCGCCTATTGCACCGCATGGAGCGTCTAGAAGCCCTGGGGCTTCCGCTGCTGGTCGGCATGTCTCGCAAGAGCATGATCGGCAAGGTGCTCGATCGCGCTGTCGAAGAGCGTCTGCCGGGAGGCCTGGCCTTGTCGGCGCTGGCGGTCGAGCGCGGTGCTCGCATATTGCGCGTTCACGATGTGGGGCCCCATGTGGACGCGGTGAACATGACTTGGGCCGTTCTCGAGGAAGGAGAACACCATGGCTAGACGCTACTTTGGCACGGACGGAATTCGCGGCACCGTCGGGCAGGCGCCCATCACCCCTGACTTCATGCTCAAGCTTGGATGGGCGACTGGGCGCGTGCTCGAGCCGCGCCGGCAGCGGGCGCGCGTGTTGATTGGCAAGGATACGCGGATCTCCGGCTACATGTTCGAGTCGGCCCTCGAGGCAGGGTTGTCGGCAGCCGGCGTTGACGTCATGTTGCTGGGGCCAATGCCGACGCCCGGTATTGCCTACCTGACGCGTACCTTCAGGGCGGATGCCGGCATCGTGATTTCGGCGTCCCACAACGCCTATCAGGACAATGGCATCAAGTTCTTCTCGGCCGAAGGCGCGAAGCTGGGTGACGAGATCGAAGAGCGGATCGAAAAAGCCCTGGAAGAGACGCTGACCACCGTGCCGCCGGATGAGCTGGGCAAGGCAAGTCGCGTCGATGATGCTGCCGGGCGCTACATCGAGTTCTGCAAGTCGACCATTCCGGACCGCGTCAACCTGCATGGGCTGCGGATCGTCCTCGACTGCGCCCATGGGGCCACGTACCACATCGCTCCTGCGGTATTCAAAGAGTTGGGTGCCAAGGTGACCCTGGTAGGCGCCGAGCCAGATGGCCTGAATATCAACCGTGAGGTCGGCTCGACCCATCCCGCGGCGTTGCGCGCCGCAGTGATTCAGCAGGGGGCGGATCTGGGGGTGGCCTTCGATGGGGATGGCGACCGCGTGTTGATGGTCGATGCCGATGGTCATGAAATCGATGGCGACGACATGCTCTACCTGATCGCCAAGGACCGCCACGAGCGAGGCGAACTGGGTGGGGGAGTGGTCGGCACCCTGATGAGCAACTTTGGGCTGGCGGCAGCGCTGGAAGGCATGGGTGTGCCATTCGAGCGGGCCAAGGTCGGCGACCGTTACGTGATGGAGCGACTGGCGGCCAACAACTGGTTGCTTGGCGGCGAGTCGTCGGGTCATATCGTGTGCCGTCATGTGCAGACGACGGGGGATGGTATTGTCTCGGCGCTGCAGGTGCTGTCCTACATGGTGCGCGAGGAGAAGCCGCTGTCGCGGTTGCTGTACGGTTTCGAGAAAGCCCCCCAGTCACTGGTCAACGTGCGATTGCCCGCGGGTGTTGATGCCAAGGCCGTGATGGCAGAGCCTAGCCTGGACGCTGCGACCAAGGCCGTAGAGGCGGAGTTGGGGGCTGAAGGGCGAGTGCTGCTGCGTCCATCCGGCACTGAGCCGTTGATTCGCGTCATGGTCGAGGGTCGCCCCCATCTGGACGTTGAGGGGCTGGCACGTCGCCTTGCCGATGATGTGCGTGGGCTGGTGAGCTGACCCTGTCCCTTGCGGCGGCACGCTGACGCCAGTTCTGACACTATCGGGGCCGCTGCTTGGCCCCAGGTACTGGGTCGGCGTGTCCGTCATGATTGTTGTCTTGACAGGGCCTCTCCTATACCATTTCGGCCCACCTTGAAAGAGGATGATCCATGCGTGCACCGCTGATTGCCGGCAACTGGAAGATGAACGGCTCGCGTAGCCTGATCGACAGCTTCGCCGAAGCGCTGTCCCGTGCCGACCTGCCCGAGGCGGTTACCGTAGCGCTGGCTGTACCTTTTCCCTATGTCGGAGCGGCGCGAGAGGCACTTCCATCCTCCGTGCGTGTCGCTGGTCAGACGCTGAGCGACAAGCCAGATGGCGCCTATACCGGTGAAGTCAGTGGCGCCATGCTGCGTGACGTTGGTGCACAGATGGTGCTGGTGGGCCATTCTGAGCGGCGCACGCTGTTCGGAGAAGATGACGCCGCAGTGCTGGCCCGGGTCCAGGCGGCGCTCCATCAGGGCCTGACGCCGGTGCTTTGCCTCGGCGAGACCCTCGAAGAGCGCGATGCGGGTCGCACCGAAGAGGTGGTGCTGGGACAGTTGTGCGCGGTATTGGACGTGCTCGACAGTGATGCGCGAGCCCGTCTCGTGCTGGCTTACGAGCCGGTGTGGGCGATTGGCACAGGGCGTACCGCGACACCCGAGCAGGCGCAGCACGTGCATGCGGCAATCCGAGCGCGACTCGAGCAGTACGGTGGCGCCCTGGCGGCGTCCATGCAGGTTCTCTACGGCGGCAGCATGAAGCCCGATAATGCGGCGGAATTGCTGGCCCAACCGGACATCGACGGCGGCCTGATCGGCGGAGCATCGCTGAAGGTCGACGATTTTCTAGCCATTTGTCAGTCAGCAGGTTGAATCCATGCAAGTTGCCATTCTCATGATCCACGTGGCGATCGCTATCGCCCTGGTCGTCCTTATCCTGCTGCAGCAGGGCAAGGGTGCCGATGCCGGCGCTTCGTTCGGTGGCGGTGCCTCTCAGACCGTCTTTGGTTCCCGTGGTAGCGGCGGTTTTCTGTCCAAGGCCACCGGCGCGCTGGCGGCATGCTTCTTTGCCACCTCGCTGACGCTGGCCTATTTCGCCTCCGAGGCAGGCAATGCTGCGCCAGTGGCAGGTATTCCTGACGCCGAGGTCATCGAGCAGCAAAACGGTACGCCAACACTGGACGACAGCTCCACGCAGAACAGCGCACCAGCGCAAGGTGAGGAAAACACCGAAAATTCCGCGCCCACGCTTGACGGTGAGTCAGCTGATGTGGATAATGCTGCGCCAGTGCTGGAGGACAGCGACAGCTGATCTCCGGACTCCCCTAGCCGAAGTGGTGGAATTGGTAGACACGCTATCTTGAGGGGGTAGTGACCGTATGGTCGTGCGGGTTCAAGTCCCGCCTTCGGCACCATTTTCCAAACGGCATCGCCGTTGGGAAAACAAGCTCTCCTGGTACGCCCAGTGATCTTTTCAGGGTTGGCGGTTCGGTGAGATGCCTTGACGCCCTGGTCATGGCGAAGTATACTCACCGGCCTAGATTGATGCGGGGTGGAGCAGTCTGGTAGCTCGTCGGGCTCATAACCCGAAGGTCATCGGTTCAAATCCGGTCCCCGCTACCATCTTCTTGGCAGGCATGCAGGTATCCTCAAGGGGCATGCGTAACATCTGCCAGATGGTGACAGGTTTCTTGGAAAAGCCCCTTCCTGTGAAGGGGCTTTTTGTTAGCAGCTTGCCGGGTGTGCCCGGCAGCGCGAACGCCAATCAGCCACCTGACTTTCCTGTTCACTCCCGGCCAGGTGCTGATGCAACGGCTGTAGGAGCTTTCATTCGTGGCGACCAAAGATGCTGCGCTCAATGCGTTGATCGAACCGGTGGTATCTGCCATGGGGTTCGAACTCTGGGGTATCGATTACCTGTCCCAGGGAAAACATTCCCGTCTGGTGATTTATATCGATCATGCCGATGGTGTCAGCGTCGACAACTGTGCCGATATTAGTCGCCAGGTCAGCGCCATCATGGACGTCGAAGACCCGATCGCTGGTGAATACCGGCTCGAGGTGTCTTCGCCGGGCATGGATCGTCCGCTGTTCACGCTCGACCAGTTCTCTCGTTACGCCGGCCATCACGTGGCGCTGAAGTTGCGCTCCCCGTTCGAAGGGCGGCGCAAGTTTCAGGGACTGCTGGCAGGCGTCGAGGGCGATGAGGTACTGGTTCAGATCGACGGCGAGGAATATTGCTTCCCGATCGATGGTATCGATCAGGCGCGGGTGGTACCGCAGTTCGATAACTGACGTACTCGGGTGCGCCACGGCTGATGCGCAACAGTTGACGCACGACAAGAGAGAACAAGGATCGGTTTTTTGGCGAGGCTTTAAGGCATGAGTAAAGAAATTCTGGCGGTCGTTGATGCGATCTCCAATGAAAAGGGTGTCCCCCGCGAGGTCATCTTCGAGGCCGTAGAAGCTGCGCTGGCAAGTGCCTCGCGCAAGCGCTTCGAGGATGAGGAAGCCAGCGTGCGCGTGCACATCGATCGCGTGACGGGTGAGTACGAGACCTTCCGTCGCTGGGTGGTGGTCGAGGACGACGACTTCGACGGCCCGGATGCCGAAATCAAGCTGACCTTCGCCGAAAAGCGCGATCCACCGCTGGGCCTGGGTGACGTGGTTGAAGAACGCATCGAAAATGCCGCCTTCGGTCGTATCGCCGCACAGACCGCCAAGCAGGTGATCGTGCAGAAGGTCCGCGAAGCTGAGCGTGCCGAAGTCGTACGTATCTATGCCGAACGCGAAGGCGAGCTGGTGGCAGGTATCGTCAAGAAGACGACACGTGACGGGTTGATCATTGACCTGGGCGACAACGCTGAAGCGTTCCTGCCGCGCAGTGAGATGATTCCCGGCGAGCGCTATCGCATGAACGAGCGTGTGCGTGCCCTGCTGGTCAAGGTCGACGCCGAGGCGCGCGGTGCTCAGCTGATTCTGTCGCGTACCAACCCGCAGATGATCATCGAGCTGTTCAAGATCGAAGTCCCGGAAATCGCCGAGCAGCTTATCGAGATCAAGGGTGCGGCACGTGATCCAGGCTCTCGCGCCAAGATTGCGGTCAAGACCAATGATCGTCGGATTGATCCGGTAGGTGCTTGTGTCGGTATGCGCGGTTCGCGGGTACAGGCGGTCTCCTCCGAGCTTCAGAATGAGCGTGTCGACATCGTGCTGTGGGATGACAATCCTGCACAGCTGGTGATCAACGCCATGGCGCCGGCGGACGTGGCCTCCATCCTGGTGGATGAAGATGCCCATGCCATGGACGTCGCCGTAGCGGAAGACAACCTGGCCCAGGCCATCGGCCGTAGTGGTCAGAACGTGCGTCTCGCGTCGGAGCTGACCGGGTGGCGTATCAACGTCATGACCGAAGCCGACGCCGAGGCCAAGCGCGATCAGGAAATCGACAGCCTGGTCGAGCACTTCGTTCAGCATCTGGACATCGACGATGATGTCGCCCGGCTGCTGGTCGAGGAAGGGTTCACCTCTCTGGAAGAGGTGGCCTACGTGCCGGTCGAGGAAATGCTGGAAATCGAAGAGTTCGACGAAGACCTCATCGAGGAGCTTCGAGCTCGCGCCAAGGACGAGCTCTTGAACCTGGCCATTGCCTCCGAGGAGGAATTGGACGGAGCCCAGCCGGCGGATGATCTGCTTGAGATGGACGGTATGGAGCGCCACCTGGCCTTCATTCTGGCTAGCCGTGGTATCAAGACCATGGAAGATCTGGCCGAACAGTCCGTCGACGATCTGGTGGACATCGAAGAGGTGGACGAAGAGCGCGCCGCGGCATTGATCATGACCGCCCGTGCGCCTTGGTTCGAGAGCGAACAGTAACAGGGTCACGGGCTGAGGAGGGTCGTAATGTCAGAGATGACCGTTAAGGATTTTGCAGCAAAGGTGGGGCGTGAAGTGCCCCGTCTGCTGGAGCAGATGAAAGAAGCCGGACTCGAGCACAAGTCGGAAGGCGATGCCGTGTCCGAGGAAGACAAGCGCAAGCTGCTGGACTTCCTGACCAAGAGCCACGGTGGTGGTGCAGGCGTCGGTGCTGGTGCGCGCAATCGCATCACCCTGACCCGCAAGACGCGCAGCAAGATCAAGACGAGCGAGCGCGGCAAGACCATCGAGGTGCAGGTTCGCAAGAAGCGCACCTACGTCAAGCGCGAAGAGACCCCGGAAGAAACTCCGGCCCCGGCCGAGGACCACGGTCCGCGTCAGCTGGTCGGTGATATGGCCGATTCTCGTGCGCGTCGTGAGGCTGAAGAAGCCGAAGCGGCCAAGCAGCGCGCCGAAGAGAAGGCGGTTCAGGAAGCCGAGCAGGCGGCCAAGGCCCAGCGTGAAGCTGAACAGGCCGCCGCAGTGCCCGATATCCCCGTGCCCGAGCTCGATACCTCCGCTCCTGCCGGAGACGAGCCCCCGGCGCCGCCGAAGGAAGGCCGTGGTGATGTGCGCCGCGCTGCCGTCAAGAAGGCTGCGGGCAAGGGCGGCAAGAAGGGTCGCAACGAGCGTGACGACGACGACCGTAGCGATCGCGAAGAGCGTCGCCGTGGTGGCGGCAAGAAGGTCAAGCGTGCCGAGCGTCGTGGCAGCCGCCGTGGTGGCAGCCAGGGCAACGGCAAGCATGGCTTCCAGAAGCCGACCCAGCCGATCGTCCGTGAAGTGTCCATTCCCGAGTCCATCTCGGTGGCGGACCTCGCCGACAAGATGTCGATCAAGGCCAACGAAGTCATCAAGGCCATGTTCACCATGGGCGCGGCGGTGACGATCAACCAGACCATCGACCAGGACACCGCGGCGATCGTGGTGGAAGAAATGGGTCACACGCCCAAGCTGGTCAAGGATGATGCCCTCGAGACCGAAGTGCTCGAAGCCATCTCCTACGAGGGTGAGGAAATCACTCGCTCTCCGGTGGTCACGGTCATGGGTCACGTCGACCACGGCAAGACCTCGCTGCTCGACTACATTCGTCGTGCCAAGGTGGCTACCGGTGAGGCAGGGGGCATTACCCAGCACATCGGTGCCTATCACGTCGAAGACGACAGTGATGGTGTGACCTTCCTGGATACGCCTGGACACGCGGCGTTCACCGCCATGCGTGCCCGTGGTGCCAAGGCCACTGACGTTGTCATCCTGGTCGTGGCTGCCGACGACGGCGTGATGCCTCAGACGATCGAAGCGGTCGAGCACTCCAAGGCAGCGGAAGTGCCGATGGTGGTGGCGGTCAACAAGATCGACAAGCCGGAAGCCGATCCCGACCGGGTCAAGAACGAGCTGTCCCAGCACGGCGTCATCTCGGAAGAATGGGGTGGTGACACCCAGTTCGTCCACGTCTCCGCCAAGACCGGCGAAGGCATCGAGGCGCTGCTGGAAGCGGTCCACCTGGTGTCCGAAGTGCTCGAGCTCAAGGCAGTCCCGAGCGCGCCTGGCAAGGGCGTGGTGGTCGAGTCGCGGCTCGACAAGGGACGTGGTCCGGTGGCTACCGTACTGGTCCAGAATGGTACGCTGAAGAAGGGCGATATCGTCCTGGCAGGCCTGCACTATGGTCGCGTACGTGCGCTGACCAACGAGCTTGGCAAGCAGGTCGATGCGGTGGGTCCCGCCATGCCGGTGGAGATCCAGGGCCTCGACGGCACGCCGGAAGCCGGTGATGACTTCATGGTTGTCGCCGACGAGAAGAAGGCCCGTGAAGTGGCCAACTTCCGTCAGGGCAAGTACCGCGAGATCCGTCTGGCACGTCAGCAGAAGGCCAAGCTCGAGAACATGTTCTCGCAGATGGGCCAGGAAGAGGCGGCCAAGGTCAACATCGTGCTCAAGGCCGATGTGCAGGGCTCGTTGGAAGCCATCAAAGGCGCCCTCGAGGAGCTGTCCACCGACGAGGTGCAGGTCTCCGTGGTGTCCTCCGGTGTCGGCGGTATCACCGGTACCGATGCCAACCTGGCCCTGGCCAGTGAGGCGATCGTGGTCGGCTTCAACGTGCGTGCCGACGCGGCTGCCCGCGAGATCATCGAGCGTGAAGGTCTGGAGCTGCGCTACTACAGCGTCATCTACCACCTGATCGACGAGGTCAAGCAGGCCATGAGCGGCATGCTCGAGCCTGAGTGGAAGGAAGAGATCGTCGGTGTGGCCGAGGTCCGTGACGTCTTCCGTGCACCGAAGATCGGTGCGGTGGCTGGCTGCATGGTGGTCGAAGGCACGGTCTTCCGTAACAAGAAGATCCGCGTGCTGCGCGACAACGTGGTCATCTACGAAGGTGAGCTCGAGTCGCTGCGCCGCTTCAAGGACGACGTCCAGGAAGTGCGCAACGGCATGGAGTGTGGCATCGGCGTGAAGAACTACAACGATGTCCAGGTCAACGACAAGATCGAGGTCTTTGACCAGGTCAAGGTCGAGCGCACGCTGTAAGCGTTCGGGGAGTCGTTATCCATGCGCGAATTCAAGCGTACCGACCGAGTGGCCGACCAGCTCCAGAAGGAGCTGGCGGTCCTGATCCAGCGCGAGGTCAAGGACCCGCGCCTGGGGATGGTCACCGTCAGCGGCGTCGAGGTCAGCCGTGATCTTGGCTATGCCGACGTGCATATCACCCTGCTGGGGGAGCAAGACCCCGAGCGGATCAAGGAAAACCTTCAGGTGCTCAAGCGCGCTGGTGGTTTCCTGCGTAGCCAGGTGGCGCGTCGTATCAAGCTGCGCCATGTGCCGGAATTGCGCTTTCATTACGATGAAAGCGTGGTTCGCGGTCAACACCTGTCGTCCCTGATTGAGGAGGCGGTAGCGAGCGATCGTTCGCGCCACGCCGATGATCAGGATGACCCTTCCGAGGGTGAAGACGGGGCCAAGGACTAATGGCTCGTCGTCGCCGAGGATTACCGATCGACGGCGTACTGTTGCTGGACAAGCCCAAGGGCATGTCCAGCAATTTCGCATTGCAGCGGGCGAGGCGCCTGTACCAGGCGCAGAAGGCCGGTCACACCGGCACGCTGGACCCCATGGCGACGGGGCTCTTGCCGGTACTGTTCGGCGAAGCCACCAAGTTTTCCAGCCATTTGCTTGAAGCTGACAAGGTGTACCGGACCCGGGTGGAACTGGGTCGCAGCACGGACACCGGTGATGCCGAGGGCAACGTCATTGCCGAGGGTGTGGTGCCCTCGCTGTGCGAGGCGGATGTTGCATCCATGGTCGACAGCTTCATTGGTGAGCAGGATCAGCTGCCACCAATGTACTCTGCGCTGAAACATCAGGGGCGCAAGTTGTATGAACTAGCCCGAGAGGGCAAAAGCGTAGATCGTGCAACGCGACGGATAAGGGTGTATGATGCCCGGCTACTCTCGACGAGCCTTGCCGGGAATGCACCCGCCTTCGAGTTGGAGGTCCGGGTCAGCAAAGGCACTTATGTGCGTACCCTGGCCGAGGACATGGCCAAGGCGCTGGGATGCGAAGGACATATTTCGCAGCTCAGAAGGCTCAAGACAGGCCCTTTCGATGCCGAGGGCATGCTCGATTTCGAGATGCTCGAGGCCGATGACGCCGCCGCACGTGAAGCGCATCTAGCGCCGATCGACAGCCTGCTTCAGCATCTGCCGGCACACCGCCTCAGTGAGGCTGGTGCCGCGGCCATGCGCTTTGGGCGAACCGCCCGTGGCGAGGTGGAGCAGCACGCGTTGGCCCAGATGACGGCCAGCGAAGGATCACTGTATCGACTTTATCAGGGCGAGTCCTTTATCGGGCTTGGTCTGGTGGAGCCAGTCGGGGACATCGTGCCTCGGCGCCTGCTGAGTTCGTTCGTCGCGGGCTCGGGGCAAGACTGACCTCCTCAAGGGGTTGTGGCAGCTGGAGACTGCAAATATGCGTGGTCTCCGACATTCATCATTCAGGCATATTGCTTACTGGAGAGACAGATGGCACTTACCGCCGAACAGAAGGCCGACATCGTCAACGAATACGGCCGTGGTGACAACGATACCGGTTCCCCCGAGGTTCAGGTGGCCCTGCTGAGCGCCAACATCAACGGCCTGCAGGATCACTTCAAGACCAACAAGCAGGACCACCACTCCCGTCGTGGCCTGATCCGCATGGTCAACCAGCGCCGCAAGCTGCTGGACTACCTCAAGCGCAAGGATTTCGAGCGCTATCAGTCTCTGATCCAGCGTCTGGGCCTGCGTCGCTAAGCAGTGCTGACATGACAAGGCTTCCTTGTGGAAGCGGCGTCACACAAAGGGCAGTCCTTCGGGGCTGCCCTTTGTCGTTTTTGGCCGCAGTAGGGGAGGCCAGGCAGGTCCTTTGTCCTTTGTGGTGGCCCTCGCGGGTCTGACCCCCTAAAATAGTGCGCGAGTCAAAACGACCCAAACATCGAAAAGTAAAGGAAGTCGCCGTGAATCCGGTCAAAAAGACGTTTCAGTACGGTCGCAGCACCGTCACCCTGGAAACCGGGCGTATCGCCCGCCAGGCCACCGGTGCCGTGATGGTCACCATGGACGACACCGTGGTGCTGTGCACCGTGGTGGCAAGAAAGGAAGCCAATCCCAGCCAGCCTTTCTTCCCGTTGTCTGTTCATTACCAGGAAAAGACCTACGCGGTCGGCAAGATTCCTGGCGGCTTCTTCAAGCGTGAGGGACGCCCCACCGAGAAGGAAACCCTTACCTCTCGACTGATCGATCGTCCGATCCGTCCGCTGTTCCCCAAGGGCTTCATGAACGAAGTCCAGGTGATCTGCACCGTGCTGTCCACCGATCGCAACCATGATCCGGATATCGCTGCGATGATCGGCACCTCTGCCGCTCTGGCCATTTCCGGTGTGCCGTTCAATGGCCCCATCGGTGCTGCACGCGTGGCCTTCAACGAAGAGCGCGGCTACTTCCTCAACCCCACCGTGGAAGAGCTTGAAGGCTCCGAGCTGAACATGGTGGTCGCAGGGACCGAAAAGGCCGTGCTGATGGTCGAGTCCGAAGCCGAAGAGCTGCTCGAGGACGAGATGCTGGGCGCCGTGCTGTTCGGTCACCAGGAGATGCAGACCGTCATTCAGGCGATCAACGAGCTGACCTCCGAGGCCGGCAAGGCCAAGTGGGACTGGCAGCCTCCCGCCGAGAACACTGCGCTCAAGGACGCCGTCGCCCAGGGCTTCGAAGCCAAGGTCGGCGAGGCCTACCGCATCACCGACAAGATGCAGCGCCAGGATGCCCTGTCCGCGCTCAAGGCCGAGGCCGTCGCGCAACTTGCCGGTGAAGAAGAGGGCAAGTTTGACGCCTCCGAGGTCGAAGGCGCCTTCGCCGGTCTCGAGAAGCGCGTGGTGCGTGCTCGCGTGATCAAGGGCGAGCCGCGTATCGACGGTCGCGACCACAAGACCGTGCGTCCGCTGGCCATCGAGGTCGGTACCCTGCCCAAGACCCACGGCAGCGCCATCTTCACCCGTGGCGAGACCCAGGCGGTGGTCGTCGCGACCCTGGGCACCCTGCGTGACTCCCAGCTGATCGAATCGCTGGAAGGTGAGCGCAAGGACCGCTTCCTGCTGCACTACAACTTCCCCCCCTACTCGGTGGGCGAGGCTGGCTTCATGGGCGGTCCCAAGCGTCGCGAGATCGGTCACGGTCGTCTGGCCCGTCGTGGTGTCCAGGCCATGCTGCCGGCGGAAGAGGACTTCCCCTACACCATTCGCGTGGTCTCCGAGATCACCGAGTCCAACGGCTCCAGCTCCATGGCCTCCGTCTGCGGCACCTCGCTGGCACTGATGGACGCCGGTGTGCCGATCAAGGCTCCGGTGGCGGGTATCGCCATGGGCCTGGTCAAGGACGCCGACGGCTACGCCGTGCTGACCGACATTCTGGGCGACGAGGATCACCTCGGCGACATGGACTTCAAGGTGGCCGGTAGCGCCGAGGGTGTCACCGCCCTGCAGATGGACATCAAGATCGAGGGGATCGACGAGCAGATCATGGAAACGGCCCTGAACCAGGCCCATGATGCGCGCATCAGCATCCTCGAGCAGATGAACACCGTGATCGCCGAGAGCCGCGCCGAGGTATCCGACAACGCGCCCTCCATGGCCACCATCAAGATCGACCCGGACAAGATCCGCGACGTCATCGGCAAGGGCGGCGCCACCATCCGCAAGATCTGCGACGATACCGGCGCCTCCATCGACCTGGACGACGACGGCACCGTGCGTATCTACGCCGAGGACAAGAAGGCGGCCAAGAAGGCCATCGATACCGTGCTGGCGATCACCGCCGAGGCGGAAATCGGCAAGCTGTACCGCGGCAAGGTGGTGCGTATCGCCGACTTCGGCGCCTTCGTCAACATCATGCCTGGCACCGACGGCCTGGTGCACATCTCCCAGATCGTGCCAGAGCGTGTCAATGACGTGCGTGATTATCTGAACGAAGGTGATGAGGTGGTGGTCAAGGTGCTCGACATCGACAACCGCAATCGCGTCAAGCTGACCATCAAGGAAATGACCGAGGAAGAAAAGGCGGCTTTTGAAGCTGAGGAAGCCGCTACCGAGGTCTAATGACGGCAAGCCATCGACGCCCCCGTTGCTGACGCCGCGGGGGCGTTTTTGTGTTACGCCCCTGATCGTCAAGTGCGCAGGGGATGAGGTTTGAGGCAAGCATGAGTGATGAGGGTAGTGGCTCTGGCATGACGACCGTCACCCAGCGACGAGACTGGTGTGCCGTGTTCAGCGTAATGGCAGGTATCTTCCTGCTGGTCACGGCAGAACAGCTGCCTATCGGGTTGCTATCGCAGCTCGCTACGTCGCTGGATGTCAGCGAAGGGCAGGCAGGCCTGATGATTACGGTTCCTGGCGTCGTTGCCGCCTTTGCCGCGCCTTTGCTGCCGGTCGCGGTAGGGCGCCTGGACCGACGCTATCTGCTGACAGGCCTCATGCTGGTCATGACCATCGCCAGCGTGCTCGGCGCGCTGATGGACAGCTTCGCAGGGCTGTTGGCGACTCGCGTGCTCATCGGCTGCTGTATCGGCGGTTTCTGGGCCATTGCCGGTGGTTTGGCCGGCAGGCTGGTCGCGCTGGAGCATGTGCCGAGGGCGATGTCATTCATTTTCAGTGGTGTGGCAGCGGCGACGGTGTTGGGGGTTCCTGCCGGCACCTGGCTTGGAGGTGTCACTGACTGGCGTATTGCCTTTGCCGCCCTGGGTGGGCTGAGCCTGCTGGTGTGTCTCTGTCTATGGCAGCTGCTGCCGTCCTTGCCCGCGCAGAAACCGGTGCGTCTGGTAAGCCTGGGCGGACAGCTGAAACTGCCAGGCGTGTGTATCGGTGCACTCGCAACTGCCCTGATCGTGGTCGGCCACTTCGCCGCCTATACCTTTATCAGCCCCATTTTGCAGCGACTCGGGGGAATCCCATTGAGTGATGTCTCGCGTCTGTTGCTGCTGTTCGGTGCTGCCGGTCTGATGGGCAATTTCATTGCCGGTGGGCTGGCGGGCCGCCAGCCGTATCTGACGGTGCTATTGATTCCTCTGGTGCTGGCTGGGGTGGCGCTGGGCTTTCCGTGGTTTGGCGTCACAGCGACCGGCGCAAGCGCGCTGTTGATGCTGTGGGGATTTGTGTTCGGTGGCATTTCGGTCAGCCTTCAAACCTGGATACTGCGCTCGGCGACCAATCCGGAAGCGGCCACCGCCATGATGGCCTTCGTCTTCAACCTATCGATTGGTCTTGGCGCCCTGTCCGGCGGGCGGGTGGTCGATAGCTGGGGACTGTCGTCGGTACTCCTGGCAGCGGGTGGCCTGTTCTCCCTCGCCGCTTTGCTGGTGCTGGCGACACCCTCACGCGTGGTGGGCCGTCAGCGATCCTCCCACGGGTGAGGGCGTACAACGGCCTAATCTTGCGTGTTTCTTTTCATCAAGTATCGAACGTGAGGAATGCTGATGCTTCCATCCTTCGTGCGCCCGTCCTCCTGGCGAGGCTGGCTGTTGCTGGGGATCTTTGGGGTGATCGTGCTGGCCGGGGTGTGGCCCGTGATCGAATGGATCAACCGGGCCGAGTTGGTGCTGGGCGTCCCCGCTATCGTGGCCTGGAGCTATGTGATCTTGCTGTGCTGCGTGCTGGCGATGCTGCTGGGAAATCGTTTGCTTCGAGAGAAAGGAGAGGATGACGGTGAGCACTGAATGGCTGCCGCTTGGTCTGACATTGGGCTATGTTCTGGTGGCGATGGTGATTGGTCTGGGTGGGCGTCGTCGCGGATCCCGCCCAGCGTCAACCCTGGAGGAATGGGGAGTCGCGGGGCGCAGCATGGGGCCGGTCACACTGTATCTGTTGATTGCCGCCGGTAGCGTCAGTGCCTACACCTTCATGGGGGCACCGGGTTGGGCCTATGCCAAGGGCATTCCGGTGTTCTATGTGGTGGTCTATCTGGGGTATCTCGCGCTGGTAGCGTGGTACTTCGGGCCCAAGGTATGGGCCTTTGGCGCCCACTTTGGTCATGTTACCCAAGCCAGCGCCATCGCCGATCGCTATCAGAGTCGAGCGCTTGGTGCTCTCGCTGCGCTGGTGATGGCGGTGGGGTCATTGGCCTATGCGGTCCTGCAGACGGTCGGCTCGGCTTACATTCTGCACGTGATGAGTGGCGGCCTGATACCGGTATGGGCGGGGGTTGTGGTCGTCCTTGGCGCCATTGCTGTGTATCTCACCCTGCGTGGTCAGCGTGCCATCGGCCGCACCAATGTGTTTCAGGGGGTGCTGATGTTCGTGGTGGCCTGGATAGTAGGCCTGTGGGCCACCCATGTGTTTACCGGTGGCTGGCAGTTTGCCGATGTCTATCAGCAGGTCCTTGAACAGCGTCCTGAGTACCTGACGCTGCCCGGCGCCGGAGGCGACATGAGTTTTGCCTTCTGGACCACATCGATCATCGTATCCATGCTGTCTTTCATGCCGCCGGTATGGACCCAGTGGATGAGTGCCACTTCAGCGCGCTCCCTGCGTCTCGCTGCCACCTGGCTGCCTAGCTACTACCTGGTGATCCTGCCGTTGGTGACGGTGGGCTTTATCGGCGTATTTGCCCTTCCTGGTCTGGATCGAGCGGACACGGTGGTACTCGAATATGCGATGACGCATTTGCCTGTGGTGCTGGTGGGGCTGCTGGGTGCCGGGACTCTGGCGGCGTCCATGTCGTCTTCGGAGCCCTTTATCCATTCCGTGGCACTGAGCCTGAGCCGCGATGTGATCGCGCCCTGGGCCGGGTGGTCAGATGAGCGGGCGGGGCAATGGGCGAAGCGCCTGGTGGTCGCTCTGATGGCTCTGATCATTGCCCCTCTGGCCATTGCTGAGCCAGGTAGCCTGGTCATGATCCTGCTGATTGGTCTGGGGTTCGCCTCGCAGGTGGTACCGGCATTTATTGGCATGTTCTTCTGGCCCAGAGCGAACGCGCCAGGGGTCATCGCGGGTATCCTCGCCGGGTTTATCGTGACGGTGACCTGCATCACGCTGTGGCCGCATCCGCTGGGTATACACGCTGGGTTCTGGGGGATGATGATCAATCTGCCGGTGTTCGTCGGCGTGACGCTGATGACCTCGCCCACCGACCCGGCGGTGGTGGACCGCTTCTTCCGCCTTGCGGCCCCCTGGTGGACGACGCGTGGCGTGCAGGCAGAAGCGTGATCACGCCTGATGGCGTGTTACCCAGATATGCAAAACCCCCGCCGTTGGCGGGGGTTTTGCTGTGCTTCCACTGTGGTCGACCTGTCGATCAGCGCTCGATGGCAAGCGCCACGCCCTGACCACCGCCGATACACAGGGTGGCCAGGCCTTTCTTGGCGTCACGGGCGATCATCTCGTGGACCAGGCTGACCAGGATACGGCAGCCGGAGGCTCCGATCGGGTGACCGATAGCGATAGCGCCACCGTTGACGTTGATCTTGGAGGTGTCCCAGCCCAGTTCCTTGTTGACGGACAGTGACTGGGCGGCGAAGGCTTCATTGGACTCGATAAGATCCAGCTCTTCATGGGTCCAGCCGGCCTTTTCCAGGCAGCGGCGAGTGGCCGGTGCCGGTCCGATGCCCATGATGGCGGGGTCAACGCCAGCGTTGGCGTAGGCCTTGATACGGGCCAGCGGCGTCAATCCGAGAGCTTCTGCCTTGGCAGCGGAACACAGCATGACGACGGCGGCGCCATCGTTGATGGAGGACGCATTGCCAGCGGTCACGGTGCCATCTTTCTTGAAGGCGGGGCGCATGCCACCAAGCTTTTCCGCGGTGACCTCGCGCGGGTTTTCGTCGGTGTCAAAGACGACCGGGTCACCCTTGCGCTGCGGGATCTCGATAGGAACGATCTGACCCTTGAAGCGGCCTTCCTTTATGGCTGCGGCCGCCTTCTGCTGAGAGGCAGCGGCAAACTCATCCATGTCTTCGCGAGTGATACCGTATTTTTCTGCCAGGTTTTCGGCGGTGATGCCCATGTGGTAGTTGTTGAAGGCGTCCCACAGGCCATCATTGACCATGGAGTCGACCGCTTTCCAGTCGCCCATGCGCTGGCCGGTGCGCGAATTTGGCAGCACGTGGGGTGCCAGAGACATGTTCTCCTGGCCACCGGCGATGATCACCTCGGCGTCGCCCAGCATGATCGCCTGAGCACCCAGGTGCAGCGCCTTGAGGCCGGAACCGCAGACCTTGTTGATGGTCATGGCAGGTACGGCGTCGGGCAGGCCTGCCTTGATCGAGGCTTGGCGTGCTGGATTCTGGCCTACTCCCGCGGTGAGTACTTGCCCCAACAGAACTTCGTCGACCTCTTCCGGCTTGATGCCGGTCTGCGCTATCACGTCCTTGATCACGGCGGCTCCCAGGTCGCTGGCGGGAATGCCGGCGAGCGAGCCTCCGAAGGAACCAACGGCGGTACGACGTGCAGCAACGATCACCACTTCTTGCATGGAGTGTCTCCTGACTTGTAGGGGCTGTCCCGTCAGCATAGGGAGCCTTGTGCAGCGCGGCAATCCCCGGATGCCGGGTTTCTACGGGGGACTTTAGTATAGCTACCGGGTCTGGTTTTGGAGGCGTTGTGGCCAATCGCGCATAGAGGCAAGGCTCCTCTCATCAAGCCAATACGGATGTATGGCGAGGGGAGCCGCCCCCCGGTGACTTACATCGTGGCCTTGGCGGCGAGGCGCTCGATGGTGTCGACCAGCTGGTCTGCATGGGTAATACCCACCGCCCCTTCCGGGGTGTCTTCTTCTTCCGGGAAGTGGTTGATGTGAATCACCTGCATTCCTGCCTTGAGGCCTGCTTCGACACCGACGGCGGCATCATCGATGACGACGCAGTGCTCGGGGGATACGCCCATGGCCTCTGCAGCGGCTAGGTAGAGTCCCGGGTCCGGCTTCCATACACCCAGCTCGTAAGCGCTGAAGAGGTGATCGCCGAAGTGCGGGGCCAGTCCGCTGGTTTCCATAGCCAGTCGAATCTTGGCGATAGGGCCGTTGGAGGCTACCGCCTTGGGGTGGTCGGCCAGGGCGTCCAGCGCCTGCGGGATACCCGCTATCGGCACGAGTTCCTGCTCCATGCGCTCGGCCATGTTGGCGCGCAGGCGATCTTCCATGATCTGACGCTGGTCGTCAGCCAGCGAGCCGAAACGTCTTTCCAGCTCCTGCACGATGTCGAGAAAGCGGACGCCGCGAAATTCCTCCATGTACTGTTCGGCGGAAAACGGCAGGCCAAAGGGCGGAAAGGTGTCGGCCATGGCACGCGCCAGCAACGGCTCGCTGTCTACCAGGGTGCCGTCGGAATCGAACAGCAGGCAAAGGGGCGGCTGAGTCTGGGACATGGGTTCCTCATTGATGGAGCGGCGACCGCGTCGACGGTCGCCACCAGGATGGTCAGACAAAATCCGGTGCAATCAGACGGGGTATGGTCAGCACGATGTCGGGGAAGACAATCAGCAGCAAAATGACCGCCAGCATGATCGACAGGTACAGCATGGTCGTGCCAAGCGCCTTGAGCAGGGGGATTCCCCCGATCTTGGCGGATATCATCAAGCACAGTCCATAGGGTGGAGTGATCAGCCCTAGGCCGAGGGCCATGACGGCGATGACGCCGAACTGCACGGGATGAACGCCCGCCTGCATGGCCAGGGGCTGGAAGATCGGTGCCATGATGGCCATTGCCGGCAGTGAATCCATGAAGGTACCGATGACCAGCATGACCACCGTCATGATGATGAGCAAGGTGATCGGGTCGGTGATGTTGACGCCTTGCATCAGCTTGGGAGGTATCTGGTAGAAGCTGATCAGGTAGCCGAAGATGGCCGCGCCGACGAGGCTGAAGAGCGACAGCGAGCACAGCCGTACCGTGTCGGTGGACGCATCCAGTACTTGGCGGAAGCTCAGCTCCCGATAGACGATGAAGCCCAGGGCCAGGGCGTACAGCACGGCGATCACGGCGGCCTCTGTCGGGGTGACGATACCCAGCGTGATGCCGCCAATGATGACTACCGGTATGCCGGCAGCCAGCAGCCCGTCCTTGCCGGAACTGGCCAGTTGTCGCCAGCTGGCGCGGGGACGCACGGGCACCTGGTAGCGACGCACATAGCCGACGTTCATCAGCAGCTGTGCGATGCCGATCATCACCCCTGGCAAGATACCACCGAGAAACAGACCCGCAATGGAGGTGTTGGTCAGCGCTCCCCAGACGATCATGTTGATCGACGGGGGAATGATGATGCCCATCACCGATGATGCTGCCGTCACGGCAACGGCAAAGTGAGTGGGGTAGCCCTCTCGCTGCATGGCTGGAATCAGCACGGTGCCGACGCCTGCGCTATCGGCAGTAGACGAACCCGATACGCCGGCAAACAGCATGCTGACCATGACATTGACGTGGGCCAGGGCGCCTTTGACATGACCCACCAGGCGCATGCACAGGGTGATCAGGCGATCCGTGATACGCGCAGCGTTCATCAGATTGCCAGCCAGCAGAAACAGCGGCACGGCGAGCAACACGAAGGAGTCCATGCCGTTGTACATGCGCTGGAACATGACCCAGTAGGTCAGGCGGGGGTCGAGTATCACCATGCCGACCGCCGTCAGTACCAGCGCCATGGCAATCGGCACGCCCACCACAATCAGTACGCCAAGCAGGCCGAACAGCAGCCACGGCAGGATAAAGAGTGCATCCATGGAGATCATGAGGGCCTCCCGTCACTAGCGTCCTGAGAGGGCGCCTCCAAGGTCACCTGGTGACCTTGCTGCGCATCGATGGATTCCTGTACGGGGTCCGGAGTGTTCATGGCAGCTTCCATGCTATCGAGGCCGTCGAGTGCGGCACGGACCAGACGTTCGATGGCGAACAACATGATGAACACGCCGCAGACCATGAAGGTGGCGTAGACGAAGATCATCGACATGCCGGAGGCCGTGGCGCTGCGACGAAGACCCGAGAGGGCGAACTCCTGGCCGTGCACGACGAAGATCGTGCCGACGGCAAGACAGGCAAGATCACGTATCCAGCGGGTCAGTCGATCGGCGCGGGAACCTCGCGGAAAGGCTTCCAGCACGAAGTGATCCGCATGCAGCACGCCAATGGCGGTGCCGAGCATGATCATCCACTGGAACGCAAATCGGCTGAACTCTTCTGTCCAGTACAGGCGAGGCAGCAACGGCAGGTTGCGGCTGACGATTTGATAGATGATCAGGGCGATAAAGCCGAACAGCAGGGCCAGCAATACCCAGTGCAGCAGTTTCTCCAGGGCGCGATTGATGCGCGCAAGAAGATCCAGGAAGAGCCTCATGGCTTCATCCTCTTGAGACGGTGGGCACCGGGGCAGGCCCCGGTGCTTGAAGGATCATTACTCGGCGTTGACGATCATCTGGTGGAGCTCGCTCAGCCCCATTTCGTCAATCACTTTGGCGAGCGGTTCACGTACGATCTGTTGCATCTGCTCGCGGTCGAGCTCATGCAGGGTGGCCCCTTCTTCCACCAGCAGCTCGAGTGCTTCGGCATCTTGTTCGAGCTGCACGCCGCGGGCGTAGCTGGCGGCCTGGCTGGCGGCTGCCATGACCGCTTCCTGCTGGGCATCGTCCAGCCGGTCCCAGGTCAGTTCCGACATGGTCAGCAAGCGCACGGTGATGTCATGCTCGGACAGACCGATATGGGGCGCTACCTCGTGGAAGCGCATGCGGTGGATCCACTCGGCTTCATTGAGCAGGCCATCAATGGCACCCAGTTGCAGACCGGTGTAGATCTCTTTCCATGCCATGACGGTCGGGTCTGTCCCCAGCGCCGACCAGGCGGTGATGAGGGGCTTGGTAGGATTGGTGCGCAGTTTCATGCCATCGAGATCATCGAGACTTTCCAGCGGGCGGCTGGAGACGATCTGGCGCTTGCCGCCACCAAAGAACGCCAGCACTTTCACGCCGGTTTCGGCGGTGATCTGGTCGGCGATTTCCCGGCCCACGTCGCCGTCCAGGACGGTCTGCCAGTGCTCCTGATCGCGATACAGGAAGGGGATGGAGAAGACATTGGCCGTGTCAGAGAAGTCGGTGATCAAGCCGGGGTTGACGATGGACATATCCAGGGCGCCAGCCATCAGCTGTTCAAACATCTCGGTCTCGTGGCCAAGCACGGAATTTCCCATGATCTGGACGCCAAGATCGACGTCCTGCTCTTCCAGCAGTTCCTTGAACCGGGTGGCGCCCAGGTGATAGGCGGTGTCTTCCGTGCCGCCATGACCAAAGCGCAGGTCGTAGGCGTGAACCGGGGCGGTAAGACTCAGTCCTGCGACCAGCGTGGCGCCGGCCAACAGGCTCTGGCCGAGGCGAGTCAGGGTAGTGCGGCGGGAGGGGGCGAGGGCGTGTGTCATGATTACCTCAATTATTGTGGTATGCATCTGGGGTGTTACAGGTGGAGCCGGTGAAACGGGAGACCTGCCGAAGCTGTCGCCCGGCGTCTATCCGTCGTTCAGTTCGTCTGCATTGACCGGGCTCAGTGGGCGTTGGCCGCTGAGCGCCAGGCGAATATTGTCGATAGCGCGCTGAGCCATGGCCGTGCGGGTTTCGTGAGTGGCGGAGCCAATGTGGGGTAGCGCCACCACGTTGGCCATGTGCGGCAACGGGGAGTCGGCGGGCAAGGGTTCCTTCTCGAATACGTCGAGACCGGCTGCATGCAGGGTGCCGTCCTTGAGCGCTGCAATCATGGCGGCTTCATCGACCACCTTGCCGCGGGCCACATTGACGAAGATCGCTCCGGCCTTCATGCGGGCGAACTCGGCGGCACCGATCAGCTTTTCCGTTTCTTCGGTCAGTGGCACCGTGACACAGACGATGTCCGCTTCTTCCAGCAATTGATCGAGCTCTCGGTGCTGTGCACCCAGTTCTGCGTCCAGTGCCGGCTTGGGCGAGGCCTTGGCGTAGAGAATCTTCATACCGAAGCCCAGCGCACCGCGACGGGCGATGGCGGCACCGATACGCCCCATGCCGACCATGCCTAAGGTCTTGCCGTGCACGTCGGTACCGAAGTGAGATTTGCCGATACTTTCTGTCCACTTGCCTTGTTTGATCAGCTCGGCCAGCTCGATGGCGCGCCGGGCGGTACTCATGATCAACAAGAAGCCGGTGTCGGCGGTGGTCTCGGTCAGCACATCCGGCGTGTTACACAGCAAGATGCCGCGACGGGTCAGCTCATCGACAGGGTAATTGTCATAGCCCACCGAGATACTGGCGATGGCCTTGAGCTGCGGGGCCCGATCAAGCAGGGCTGGAGTGATCTTGAGGCTGGCGCCGACCAGTCCGTGGGCCCGTGACAGGGCGTCCATGAATGCAGGGTCATCGGCATGGGTCACGTGAGGCAGATAGTCGACCTCGAAGTCAGCGCGAAGGCTGTCGAGCTGATCGGCGCTGATCTCGCGAAACACCAGAATACGTCGGGTCATGGGGGACTCTCTTGTCGTTGTCGCGGTTGTTGTTACTGTCGTGGCCGTCAGTGGGAGTGTTGCCGCGAGGATGTCCCTGGCGGCAACGCCACGGCTCAGGCAGGCAGCGCGGCTTCCAGCTGGCCCAGCCGAGCACGACTCGGCAAGCCTTCCATGTCGCCCAGGACTTGCACCTGCGCGGCACCGATCAGGTTGGCGCGCTTGAGCGCCTCACGGGGGTCCAGGCCGTCCAGCATGGCGCTGATGAAACCTACCGCGAAGCCGTCGCCAGCACCGACTGTATCCACCACCTTGGCAACCGGCACGCCGGGTACGGTGAAAGCCTCATCGTGACCTGTGAGACGGCCGCGGTAGAAACTGCCTTCAGGCCCCAGCTTGATCACCACCGCCTCAGCACCCTGGTCCAGGTAGAAGCCTGCGATGTCATGGGCCGTGTCTTGGCCGGTCAACAACCTGCCCTCGGCAAGGCCCGGCAAGACCCAATTGGCATGGGCGGCAAGCTCATTGAGGGTCGTGCGCATCTGCTGCTCGCTGGCCCACAGGGTGGGGCGGAGATTGGGGTCGAACGATACGCTGACCCCATGCTGGCGGGCCTGGCCCAGTAGATGGCGCGATAGCTCCAGACAACTCGCCGATACGGCGGGCGTGATGCCGGTTGCATGGAGGTGCCGCAGCGATGGAATGTCGATCTGGGCTGCGTCCGCCACCGACATCTGGCTGGCGGCGCTGTTCTTGCGCAGGTACTCGACCTTCGGGTCGGCGCCTCCCTCGGCGCGTTCCTTGAACACCAGGCCAGTGGCATGGTCCGGGTCGGTGGTCAGATAGCGGCAGTCGAGACCTTCTTTTTCCAGCGTCGAGCGCAGATAGCGACCAAAGCTGTCGTTGCCGACACGACTCATCCAGCCAACGTTGAACCCCAGTCTCGACAGGCCGATGGCGACGTTGGTATCGGCCCCCGCGCAGCCGCGTGAGAAGCGTTCGACGTCGGCCAGATCGCCAGGCACGTCGGCAACGAACAGGGCCATGGCCTCGCCGAAGGAAAGAATGTCGGGAGTATCGTGGTTCATGATGAAATCTCGGGTAATGAAGAGGTGGCCAGTGGCCGCTGGGTCGATCCTCTCGGAACAAGGGTAGGGGCGAACATGTGGCGACGCGCTGCTGTCGCCTGATGGCTGCTGCGCTGCTTCAGACAGTCAACAGCAGCCTGGCCGATCAGGTCGGTGGGCTGCTCCAGCGTGGTGATACCGGGATCGGTCAGGTCGCACCACTCTAGCTCGTCGATACCCATCAACCCGATCTCTCCCAGGGGGTAGCCGAGGTATTTCATCCGTCGTGCCACGGCCAGGGTGACCTGGCCGTTGGCACAGAGAACGGCGCAGGACGGATGAGGGTGATCCACATGACGGGCAAGCGCCGCGTCCAGCGCCTGGTGGTCTTTCAGCTCGAGCGCCAGCGAGTGTGCATCAAGAGCGCGTGCGTGACATTGCGTCTCAAAACGCTCCAGGCGGGCCTGGCGTGAGCTCGCCTGAGCTGGGGGCTCAGACACAAACAGCAGGCGGGTGTAGCCCTGCTCGACCAGGTGGTCGATGGCCATATCGATGGCGGTGGCGTTATCCAGGCCCACCTCATCGACATCGACTCCCTTGAGCGAACGATCCAGCAGCACCATCGGAGTTCCGCTCGCCGCCAGCTGTGCTAGCGCATCGCTGTGGCGGCCCGCCGCATTCACCACCAGTCCTTCGATACGATAGGAGGACAGTAACGCCAGCTGCTGGCGCTCCTGATCAAGGTCGTTGTCACTGTTGCATAGCATGAGCGACAGTCCGGCCTGTCGGCAGGCCTTTTCCACGCCGTGCATGATGGCGACGGAGTACGGATTGTGGATATCGGCGACCAGCATGCCGATCAAGCCAGAGGGACCTCCTTTGAGTCCTCTGGCCATGGGGTTCGGTTGATAGCCCAAGGCCGTTGCCGCCGCCACGATACGCTCCTGCATGGCCGTAGACAGGCGCTCGCGCTCACCGCTGTAGTAGCGGGACACACTGGTCTTGGAGACCCCGGCTTCGCGGGCAACTTCCAGAATCGTGGCGCGGTGTTGTCGTTGGTTCATGCTCTGGCAGAGTCTCAGGCGGGGTTGATGGCGCGAAGAAGATATGGGTTCAAGAGGTGGCCATGGCGGCAGCGTCACGCCACTCTGGGTCAAAATGGGAACGTTCCCATATGGTGCAAAGCTTAGGCGTCAAGGCGGGCGTCGGGCAAGACGTCAGGGCTTAGACAAAGGTCGGGTGTGACGCGCATCAATGAAAAGGCCCGGCAGCAAGCCGGGCCATGAAAAGCAGAAGTGGGCGACCTTAGGGCAGCGCTGAAGTCCTCAGCCGAGCGGCCCAAGGCGACCGCGCAGAACCCGAAGCCTATGCGGTATAGCTGAGAAGTGCGAACAGCGCGCAACGCAGTGAATCGTCGGCGCAGGCCTTTATGTCGTGTTTCTTAGCCGCTGGATATCATCGAGTGGCGGTCGCGGTCGCGCTGGAGGCGGCCGATGACGGTGGGCAGTTGAAACATGCTGGTGATCATGTGGGCGCCCTCAGGGGTTTCCTCTGCATCGGCAAAGCGATTGAGGTGTATCACCGTCATGCCGGCAGCAAGGGCCGCCTGGACACCAACGATGGCATCGTCGATGGCCACGCAGTCCTCGGCGGCGAAGCCCATGATGCTTGCCGCGTGAAGATACAGGCAGGGATCAGGCTTCCAGCAATTGGCGGTGTAGCCGCTGAAGAGCCGGTTGCCAAAGACCTCCGTCAAGCCAACGGTGGCCAGCGACGTGCGCACCTTGTTTTCGGGCCCATTCGAGACCACGCCCATGGAATAGCGGGATAACGCTGCCAGCGCTTCGGTGGCGCCGGCAATTGGCGTCAGGTCGGTGGCCAGGCGGCGGTTGAGGTTGGCACGCATGCTGGCTTCGAGAGACTCGAGGTGGTCGGGGTCGACACGGCCATGCTGAGCCTCGAGCGCCGCGACGATATTGCGAAACCGCGCCCCGCGAAAATCGCCCATGTAATCTTCGGCCCTGAAGGGAAGGCCGGCTGCAGTCAGGCTGACGGCCATTTCTGCCGCCAGCAGTGGCTCGCTGTCTACCAGCGTGCCGTCACAGTCAAATAGAAGGCATAGAGGGCGGGGCATGGGAGCGACCTCGCGAGTCGTGCAATAGCGTTATCGAACAGTGTTGCAGATTTCCGCGGAGTCTGCCTGTGTTCGTAGGCGAAAACCATAATTTTTGAACACTGTTTTCTCACGCTGCGCATTGTGCACTATTGCGGTGCATGAATGACCGGTTTGAGGGGAGGGGGCGGTCTTGGCTATGCTGATTTGGCGTGATGTTCGACATCTCACATTCGGGGAAGGAGTACCCGTTTGATTTGCCCGCCAGTGAAGCGGGCATCGTCAACGTTCAAGGAGGTAAATGTGAAGGAAGAGACACTGTGGTCCATTGTCGGATCCGTCGCCGCGGTAGGGGCCAGCCTGATGTCGAGACAGGCAGCCGAGAAGACGTATCGCAAGGTGGCGGATGCCGAGCCGCCGGATAATCCTGAGCGGGACGACGTGCGCTGGCGAGACGCGCTGCTTTGGGGCGCTGCCACGGGAGTCCTGGTGGGCGTAGCGCGGGTAGTCGGGCGCAGCGCCGGCAACAAGGCCCTCGCTCAGCGCCGGCGCTCGCGGCACCGTCTGCCTCGACCCGGCAAGTAGACGTTTCGCGGGTGTGGTTGTGTGTCTGGCGCTCAGGGCGCCAGACACCTCCATGATGCCTGGCGGTGCCCCTCATGACGTGACCTTCCTCTGGGCCTGGCCCACCAGCTCCACCGCTTTCGCGCCGCGCATGCAAAAGCCTTGGGCGATGGCGGCTGTCCCAGCCCAAGCCCCAGCCCAAGCCCCAGCCCCAAGTCTCCCGGGGGGCGGATAACGCATTGTCCGCAGAGACGTTCCGGGTGAGCCCTTATTTTCCTGTCTCAGTAGCGCTTGCCCGGGTCGATGCCCCTGTCAGCCAATGGCCTCCCCTCCTGAGAGCCCTCGCTAGTCACTGCGCTGTAGTGCGCCATGTCTATCGCTTGGGCACAGCTATGTCTCAGGGGAAATGATGAGATGTGTTTCACTCGCGGAGAGCTCCAGCGTCCGACAAGAAGGGCGTGCCTTCGAGTTGCCCTGAACGAATGCGCCACCCGCCGTAGGGTCAAGATCGTGTCATGACCTAGACGGCTGGCACCGCGCGCTTCCCCGAGTGGACGAGATCATTTATCGACATGAGTAGAAAGACATGAGTAGACGAGGGCCGCGACGATGACGCCGCTTTGGAAGGCATACCGGTTCGTGCGCCGCGAAAAACGCACTGCCGAGGCGGCCTTGTCTCGGGAGGCGTTGATCGACGTGCTGGACCGTGCCCGGGACCGGGGAATCTCTCTGAACCCGCGACCCTCCGCCGGCATGACGGCGCTAGGCTTGCTGTGCTTGTTGCTCGGGACGTTGGGCTTTGTCATTACGCTGGCGGGGGGGCTTTCCTGGCCGTGGCTGTTGCCCCTGGCGGTGATCGGGGTGGCTCTGCTTGGGTTTGACTTCCATGCCACCGAAAATGTCGCCGCCTTTCTGCGTCAGCTGGTGCAGCGCGCGGCAGAGCTGGACTTTCGCCTGGCCGAGCCGGACGTGGATCTTGGCGCCATGCTGGCGACGCTGCGCGGCAAGATCACCGATTTTCAGCGGACATACTCAGACAATGGCGAGCTGCTCTATTGTCGCAAGGCGATCGATGAGCGTGTTGCGGGTGAGTACTGGGTTTACCGGTTTGCCTATGACGAGGGTACGGACAAGGACCGCCGCACCTACTATCGCAATGGTTTGATCTGCGATCTGCAACATGTCGCGGCGGTGGATCTTTGCAACCTGCGAGAGGGGAAATGGCGCCCGCTGCATCATGGCAGTACAGGTGAGGTGTGGGGAGAAGGCGACTTCGCCCGTTACTTCGTTGCCTGTACGGAAGAGAGCGAGGCACTGGCGGCGTTTCTCTCCGGCGATGTGATCGATACGCTGGTGCGGCTGGCGCGAAGCCTGCCGGACCTCAATGTGCAGGTGACACGGGACCACTTGCTGTGTCTGTCCTGGTCGGGAGAAGACCCCTATGCGCGTCTGTTCGAGCCTGTCGCCGCCAATGGTCCGTCCCTGGCGCCCTTCACCGCCAGCCATGCACCGGGTGAGGATCCCGATGAGGTCTATCGGTCTCTGGAGCGCCGACTGCGTGCTCCGCGCCAGCTGACAGCGCTGGAGCCGGTGTTGGACGCCATTGCGGATATTCGTGCAGACCTGTCACTCGCCACGCACAGAGCGGACAGCAACATTCCGTTGAGGCGGCGCCTGGAAGACGCTACCGACTCAGCCACAGGATGATGGCTGTGGGCTGCGGATCAGTGAGGTACCGTCTGCGCTCTGACGAATCAGCGCCTGCTCCGCAGCCGATACTACAACGCCCTCGCCTCCTTGGGAGGCGAGGGCGTATCGATCCAGCGGGCTGCTCGCGGTGGTGTTACTTCACCTTGGGGTCCAGCTCTCCGCGGGCATAACGCTCGAACATGTCGTCCAGGCTGATCGGCTTGATCTTGCTGGCATTGCCGGCAGTGCCGAAGGCCTCATAGCGGGCGATGCAGATATCCTTCATGGCCGTCACGGTCAGCTTGAGGAACTTGCGCGGATCGAACTCTGCCGGGTTTTCAGCCAGGAAGCGGCGCACGGCACCCGTGGAGGCGAGACGCAGGTCGGTATCGATGTTGACCTTGCGCACACCGTGCTTGATGCCTTCGACAATTTCCTCAACGGGTACACCGTAGGTCTCGGGAATCGCCCCGCCGTGGGCGTTGATGACCTGGAGCCATTCCTGGGGCACGCTGGAAGAGCCATGCATGACCAGGTGGGTGTCCGGAATACGCTCGTGGATTTCCTTGATGCGCTGGATCGACAGCGTGTCGCCGGTCGGCGGGCGAGTGAACTTGTAGGCACCGTGGCTGGTGCCGATGGCGATTGCCAGGGCATCGACACCGGTGGACTTGACGAAGTCAGCCGCTTCTTCCGGATCCGTCAGCAGTTGGTCATGGCTGAGCTTGCCTTCCGCGCCGATACCGTCTTCTTCGCCGGCCATACCGGTTTCCAGGCTGCCCAGGCAACCCAGCTCGCCTTCCACGGACACGCCGCAGGCATGGGCCATATCGACCGTACGGCGAGTGACGTCGACGTTGTAGGCGTAGTCGGTAGGCGTCTTGCCATCTTCGCCGAGTGAGCCGTCCATCATGACGGAAGAGAAACCGAGCTGGATGGAGCGTTGGCACACCGCGGGGCTGGTGCCGTGATCCTGGTGCATGACCACCGGGATATGCGGAAACTCTTCAACAGCGGCGAGGATCAGGTGGCGCAGGAAGGGAGCGCCGGCGTATTTACGCGCCCCTGCGGAGGCCTGCAGGATGACCGGTGAGTCGGTGGCATCGGCCGCTTCCATGATGGCGCGGACTTGCTCAAGGTTGTTGACGTTGAAGGCCGGGACGCCGTAGCCGTGTTCGGCGGCGTGATCCAGCAGTTGGCGCATGCTGACGAGTGCCATGGAGATACCTGAATCTATTAGGGGTAAGGGGCGTGCCGCAGGCACGCCCATGACGTAATCGGGTGGTTAGGCGTCAGTGGCCTGACGTGCCGCTGCTTCCAGGGCAGCGACCGCGGGCAGTTCCTTGCCTTCGACATACTCAAGGAAAGCGCCGCCACCGGTAGAGATGTAGGACACCTGGTCGGCGATGCCGTACTTGTCGATGGCGGCCAGGGTGTCACCACCGCCGGCGATGGAAAAACCGTCGCTCTGGGCAATCGCGTGGGACAGGGCCTCGGTGCCACCGCCGAATTGGTCGATCTCGAACACGCCCACAGGGCCGTTCCACAGGATCGTGCCGGCGCTTTTCAGCATATCGCCCAGGCGCGCGGCGCTCTCTGGACCAATGTCCAGAATCATTTCATTGTCCGCAACCTGGTCGACTGGCTTGGTGACCGCCTCTGCCGAGTCGGAAAACTCGGTCGCCACGACCACATCGGTAGGCAGCGGGATCTCGACCTTGGCCATCAAGGCCTTGGCTTTGCCCACCAGATCGGCTTCGTACAGCGACTTGCCGACGTTGTGTCCCGCCGCTGCGATGAAGGTATTGGCGATGCCTCCGCCAACGATCAGTTGATCGCACTTCTCGGACAGGGCGTTGAGCACCTCAAGCTTGGTGGAAACCTTGGAGCCACCGACAATGGCCGTCATCGGCCGTCTGGGCGTGGCCAGGGCTTTTTCCAGGGCGTCGAGTTCGGCGGCGAGCAGCGGGCCGGCGCAGGCAGTGGGAGCAAAGCGCGCGACGCCGTGGGTCGAGGCCTGGGCGCGGTGGGCGGTGCCGAATGCATCCATCACGAACACGTCGCAGAGTGACGCATAGCGCTGGGCCAGGGCATCGTCGTCCTTTTTCTCACCCTTGTTGAAGCGCACGTTCTCGAGCAGTACGACGTCGCCGTCTTCCAGTTCCGGGGCCTGGTCCAGATAGTCGGTGACCAGTCGTACCGGACAGTCCAATAGGTCGCCCAGGTAGGCAGCCACCGGTGCAAGCGTGAACTCATCGGCGGGCTCACCTTCGGTGGGGCGCCCCAGGTGGCTCATCAGCAGGACCTTGGCGCCAGCATCCCGGGCGGCCTTGATCGTCGGCAGACTGGCGCGCAGTCGGGCATCACTGGTCACCTGACCATGCTTGACGGGTACGTTGAGGTCTTCACGAATCAGCACCCGCTGACCCTTGAGGTCGAGATCGGTCATCTTGCGCACGTTCATGTCGGCAGATCCTCGTCTGAACGGTCTGAGAGAGACATCGAGTAGGAAAGAATGGCCAGGGGAAGAGGCATCACGGTAACGCTCGGGGCAACTGGTTCAGGCGCGTGGCCACGTCGAGCATGCGGTTGGCGAAGCCCCATTCATTGTCGAACCAGCACAGCAGCTTCAGCAGGCGACCACCGGCCACCCGCGTCTGGGTGGCGTCTACGATACCGGAGCGCGGATCGTGGTTGAAGTCGATGGACGCCATGGGCTCCTCGGTATACCCCAACAGGCCAGCAAGCCGGGAGTTGCTGGCCTCCTGCAGCAGGCGATTGACAGCCTGGGCCGAGGTATCGCGCTGCACACAGATCGACAGGTCCATGGCCGAGACATTGATGGTCGGCACCCGCACATGCAGGCACTCGAAGCGCTCTGCCAGGTGCGGCATCAGGCGGTTGATCCCCCGCGCCAGGCCGGTATCCACCGGCACGATAGACTGCATGGCCGAGCGAGTCAGGCGCAGATCGGTCTGGTGGTAGGCATCGATCACGGGCTGGTCGTTCATGGCCGAGTGAATGGTGGTCGTGACACCATGCTCGATGCCCAAGGCTTCATCCAGAATGGTCAGGATCGGCACCAGACAGTTGGTGGTGCACGATGCTGCCGAGATCACCCTGGCGGAGGCAGTCAGGTCGCTGTCATTGATGCCGGTGACGATGGTGGCGTCGACATCGCTCTCTGCGGGCTGTGAGAACAGCAGACGCCGGGCACCGGCAGCCAGATGTCGCTCGGCGGTAGCGCGGTCCTTGAAGCTGCCTGAGCACTCCAGCACCAGGTCGATATCCAGCGCTTTCCAGGGCAGTCGGTCGGGCTCTGCCTCTGACAGCACGCGGATGGGGTGCCCATTGATCAGCAGGTGGCCATCGCGGCTTTCCACACTGCCAGGAAAGCGACCATGGGTCGTATCGTAGCGAGTGAGGTAGGTGATGGTATCGAGGCCCGATAGCTCATTGATGGCGACCACTTCCAGGGAAGGGTCATTGCGCTCGATGAGGGCTCGCAGGACGCACTGGCCAATGCGACCGTAGCCATTGATGGCAATACGCTGGGCCATGGGGCTCGACACTCTCCTGAGTGGGATGGACACAGGCGCGAGAGTCTATCTCAAATCGGCCCCCACGTCGCGGCTACTCGCCGCTTGTGGCGTACCCTGAGGTAGTGAATCGTTTCAGCCAGCAAGGCCTGTCAGCTCCCAGGCCAATGGCATCAGCAAGGCCGTCAGTACGCCGGTCAAGGTCATGCCGAGCGATGCAAAGGCGCCGGCGGTGGGGCCCAGTTCAAAGGCACGCACCGTACCGATGGCATGGCCGTTGATACCCAGCGCCAGGCCCAGCAGACGCTGATCGGTGATCCTGAACACCTTGCCCAGCAAGCTGACACAGGCCGTTGCCGCGACGCCGGTGATCAGCAGGCCCCCCATCAAGATCGACACGGAGCCTCCCAGGCGCTCTGTCACCCCCATGGCAATAGGGGCGGTCACTGACTTGGGGGCCAGCGAGGCCAAAAGCTCCGGTGGCGCCCCCAGCGACCAGGCGATGGCCAGCGCATAGAAGGCGGCCAGCACCGTAGAGATGGGCAAGCACACCAGCAGTGGTTTCCACAGCGCGCGCACGTGGTGCATCTGCTGATAGAGCGGCACGGCCAAGGCGACGGTGGCGGGGCCCAGTAGGAGCATCAGCCACTGTGCTCCTTCGCGATAGTCCGCGTAGTCGATGGAGCCCCCCTTCAGCAAGGCAGCAAGCAGCAGCGAAGCCAGCAATACCGGGGGACACCATCCCGGCGAGCCCAGGCGTTTGAACAGGGCCATACCCGCGAGATAAGCGCCAATCGAAAGCACGATGGCCAGCATGGGCATGCTCAGGTAATCCGTGATGGACAGGCTCATTGGGTTTTCCTGAAGGGAGCAGACGGCGTGTCTTGGGGAAGCAGACGCTGCATCAGCCACAAGGTGCTGGCCACGCTAAGCAGGGTACCCAGCGTCAGCGCCAGGCCGACCGCCAGCCAGTAACCGGCCAGCTGGTCGAAGACCCAGAAGACGCCGACCACGCCGGGCATGATCAGCATCGCCAGCAGCATGATCAAAGGTTGTGCCGCCGCAGCAATGTCGGCGTGCATTCTGCCACGCGCCAGCAGGAAGCCCGTCATCAGCATCAACCCCACGACGCCAGGGGATAGTGGCAGCTGTCCGACGCCTGTTGCCAGGTCGCCAGCCAGCCAGAACAGGCAAAGCCACAGGAAACCTCGTAGACCCGATGTATTGAGCGCCGCCATATCATTCCTCAAGTGCGTCATGTCACTGACTGGGGCCAATGGAAATGAGCCATTGTGCCGATAACTGACACCCGGGTCAGCTTTGGGGGCTCTCGTTCGTGATGCTCTTCCGCTACCCTGTTGACGTTGACCTTTACCGACCGCCCGACGGATTCGGGCACGACAGGGAGATGCATGATGAGTGATATTGCCAGCTGGCTGGGCGCCGAGGCAGAGGATCTGTTGACGCACGAGTGTCGTGGAATTGCCAAGGAGCAGCTGCACCTGCCCGGTGCCGACTTTGTCGACCGCGTCATGATGGACTCCGATAGGACCCCGGCGGTGCTGCGGGGCATGCAGACGCTGTTCGATCACGGCCGGCTGGGCGGCACAGGATATCTGAGTATCCTGCCAGTGGATCAGGGGATCGAGCACTCCGCCGGGGCATCCTTTGCGCCCAACCCCATCTACTTTGATCCCGCCAACATTGTCGAATTGGCCATTGAAGGGGGCTGCAATGCCGTGGCCTCTACCCTTGGTGGTCTGTCGTCGGTCGCGCGTCGCTACGCTCATCGCATTCCGATGATGCTCAAGCTCAACCATAACGAGACGCTGACCTATCCCGCCCTGTATGACCAGACGCTGTTCGCTGAGGTCGACCAGGCCTTTGACATGGGCTGCGTGGCGGTCGGTGCGACGATCTACTTTGGCTCACCCGAAAGCCGTCGTCAGATCGAAGAGATCAGTGCCGCCTTTGAGCGTGCGCACGAGCTGGGGATGGTTACCGTGCTTTGGGCCTACCTGCGTAACCCGGGCTTCAAGCATGAGGGAACGGATTATCACGTTGCCTCCGACCTCACCAGCCAGGCGGTCCACCTGGCGGCAACGCTCAAGGCGGATATCGTCAAACAGAAGCTGCCTGAGAACAACGACGGCTACCGCAAGATCGGCTTTGGCAACACCCATGAAAAGGTCTACAGCGAGCTGACCAGCGATCACCCCATCGACCTGGCCCGTTATCAGGTGGCCAACGCCTACATGGGGCGTGCCGGGCTGATCAACTCCGGGGGCGCTTCGAGCGGGGAGGGGGACCTGACCCAGGCCGTGCGCACCGCTGTCATCAACAAGCGTGCCGGGGGCATGGGGCTGATATCCGGCCGCAAGGCGTTTCAGAAGCCGATGCGCGAGGGCGTTGCCCTGCTTAATGCGATTCAGGACGTCTATCTCGCCCCGGACGTGACAATCGCCTGACGGCGACTGAGTGTCAAGCAGACATTGGTCGCCGAGCGGGTGTCTCTAGCGGCGTCTCAAGAACCCGCCAGTTCCCACAGGGACTGGCGGGATTTTGTGTGGAGGGCTTGATTTTCGTCTTTTGACACCTATGTAGCGTCTAGGGGAAACCCCCTGTCACAACGTTACTGTCGGAGGTGTTCACCATGTTTGGAGATCTCAGGCGTTTCGATGCAGAAATGGATGCTCCATTCCGCTGGATGCAACAGTGGCTGGACCAGGCGTCACCCTTCTCTTCCAGAGCGTTCTCGCCCCACCATCTTTCCACCCCGTATGGAGCAGCGAATATTCGCTCGGTGGCAGCGGATAGCTTTCCTGCCATCAACATTGGTCGTACCGATGACGCCGTGCACGTATATCTGTTTGTGCCCGGCATGGACCCCGCCTCACTGGAGCTGAGTGTGCAGGGCAACCTGCTGACGATCAGTGGTCGGCGCGAAGACGCAGCAGAACCTGCGGATGCGTCCCCGACGCGATACCGACAGGAGCGCTTTAGCGGCGACTTCAAGCGCAGCATCGCGTTGCCGGAAGGAGTCGATGTGGACCGCGCTCGGGCGTCTCACCGTCACGGCGTCTGCGAAGTCGTGTTGCCCAAGCGCGAGGAGCTGAAGCCGCGGCGCATCCAGGTCGACGCTTTGCACTGAAACGACTCGACAGGAGGACATAGCGATGAACGACGTAGCACGCCATGAACCTGCGCCGGTTTCCCAGAGTGGCTCTCCCCATGCATCACAACAGACACCGCTGCCGGCGCGCGACAAAGAACACCTGATGCCAAGGGTGGATATTCGTGAGGACGGGGAGGCCGTCGTGCTCGTAGCCGATATGCCTGGGGTGTCCAGGGACGGCGTGAGTATCGAGGTACATGACGGGGTGCTGTCCATTGAGGGCGAAATGGCACTGTCTATCCCTGATGGGATGGCCTCCCTGTATGCAGAGTACAAGGCCAGTGGCTACGCTCGGCGTTTTACTCTGAGTCCTGAACTCGACACGGATGCTATCGTGGCGAACATGGAGCATGGCCAGTTGACTATCAGACTACCGCGAAGGGCGAGTCATCAACCGCGCCGCATCGAGGTCGAGGCGGCCTAGGTCAGAGCGCCTGTGCAGCGACTCAGGCCCGTCTCTCTCGCTGCCGTGAGTCAGCTCGGTGCGGTTCAATAAAAAGGGGCACGGCGTTCGCCGTGCCCCTTTCATTTTTCGCTCACCACCAGTACGCGCTGTCAGCAGCCACACGCTGAGTGTGGAACCTGTAGCCGGACTGGCCGAGCTCAGCGCTGATGGCCTAGTCGAGCAAAGCCTTGGCGCGGGCCACCAGGTTGTCCACGGTGAAGCCGAAGTGCTTGAACAGATCGCCGGCAGGTGCCGATTCACCGAAGCTGGACATGCCGATGACGTCGCCGTCCAAGCCCACATACTTGGTCCAGTAGTCGCGGTGTCCCGCCTCGATGGCCAGGCGTGCACGCACATTGCGCGGCAGGACCGACTCTCGGTAGTCAGCGTCCTGGCTGTCGAACACATCGGTGGCCGGCATCGACACTACGCGCACCTGCTTGCCGTCGGCCTCGAGTGACTCGGCGGCTTGCATGGCCAGGGTCAGCTCGGAACCGGTGGCGATCAGGATCAGCTCAGGGGTGCCTTCACTGTCCTTCAACACGTAGCCGCCGCGCTGGATATTGGCCAGCTGGCTCTTGCTGCGGTCCTGGTGGGGCAGGTTCTGGCGTGACAGGACCAGCGCAGTGGGGCCGGCGCTGCGCTTGATGGCATGGGCCCAGGCTGCTGCCGTCTCGACCGCATCCGCAGGACGCCAGGTGCACAGGTTGGGGGTGGTGCGCAGGCTGGTCAGCTGCTCGATGGGCTGGTGGGTCGGTCCGTCTTCACCCAGGCCAATGGAGTCGTGGGTGTAGACGAAGATCGCCTGCTGGTTCATCAGCGCCGCCATGCGCACGGCATTGCGCATATATTCCATGAAGATCAGGAAGGTGGCACCGTAGGGAACGAAACCACCATGCAGCGCGATGCCGTTCATGATGGCACCCATACCGAACTCACGCACCCCGTAGTGCAGGTAGTTGCCGCCAGGGGCTTCCGGGGTGATGGCTTCAGCGCCCTTCCAGAAGGTCAGGTTGGACGGTGCCAGGTCGGCGCTGCCGCCAAGCAATTCTGGCAGCTGCGGGCCAAGCTCGTTCAGACAGCCAAGGGACGCCTTGCGTGAGGCGATGGTGTCGCCTTTTTGCTGTGCCGCCTCAACCAGTGCTTCGCTGTTCAGTTCGCTAGGCAGCTCGCCCTTCTGACGCCGCAGGAATTCACGCGCCAGTTCCGGGTGTGCCTCCTGGTAGCGTTCGAAGCGTGCTTGCCAGTCCGCCTGGTGCTGCTTGCCGCGCTCGCAGGCATCCCAGCCCTGATACACCTCTTCGGGGATGTGGAACGGCGCATGGGGCCAGTCAAGCTGCTTGCGGGCTGCGGCGACTTCTTCCTCGCCCAACGCAGCGCCGTGACACTCTTCCTTGCCCTGCTTGTTCGGGGAGCCGAAACCGATGATGGTCTTGCAGATGATCAGGCTGGGACGATCATCCTGGGCGCGGGCCATCTCGATGGCCGCCTTGATTTCCTCTGGCTTGTGGCCGTCGACATTGGGCACCACGTGCCAGCCGTAGGCCTCGAAGCGCTTGGCAGTATCGTCGGTGAACCAGCCTTCGACCTCACCGTCGATGGAGATACCGTTGTCGTCGTAGAAGGCGACCAGCTTGCCCAGCTTGTGAGTTCCGGCGAGGGAGGCGACCTCGTGGGAGATGCCTTCCATCAGGCAGCCGTCACCCAAGAAGCAGTAGGTGTGATGATCGACGACCTCATGACCCGGACGGTTGAACTGCGCCGCGAGCGTGCGCTCCGCCATGGCCATGCCCACCGCGTTGGCCAGCCCCTGACCAAGCGGTCCAGTGGTGGTCTCGACGCCTGGCGCGTAGCCGTATTCCGGATGGCCGGCGGTCTTGGCGTGCAGTTGACGGAAGTTCTGCAGCTCTTCCAGGCCCAGGTCATAGCCGGACAGGTGCAACAGGGAGTAGAGCAGCATGGAGCCGTGGCCGTTGGACAACACGAAACGGTCGCGATCGGCCCACTTGGGATCGTCGGGGTTGTGGACGAGATAGTCGTTCCACAGTACCTCAGCGATATCGGCCATGCCCATCGGGGCTCCGGGGTGGCCGGAGTTGGCTTTCTGGACAGCATCCATGGAAAGGGCGCGAATGGCGTTGGCCAGTTCGAAACGGGACGGCATTGAGGGCTCCTCGCCTGGGGCAAAGTGTCAATCTGACGTTGGCGTGCCCGGTGTGGGCGGCGCAGCGGCGTCAAGGCTGAGCGCCGCCAGTCAAGCCCGCGGACAGCGAGGGCGAAGGGGCGGCGCAGATCGGTCGGGGACATATTGTCGCCGGAAAAGGGCGATCCATCAAATGCACGCAGCCTTGACCCTGGCCGTAGCGGCGGCCCGCAGGCAGCCGGATCGCTAGGAACAGAGCGGTCGAGCGTGTAGAATTCTGCTCCGCCAGGTCCGCGCGGAATCTGCACATTGCGCCCGCTCCAGCGGACGCTTCTGTTTCCACCTGCCAGGCCCGCCTGCCGATTATCCTACAGAGGGTCGAGGACGCCATGAGCGAATACTCCCTGTTTACCTCCGAGTCCGTGTCCGAAGGACACCCGGACAAGATTGCTGACCAGATTTCCGATGCCGTGCTCGATGCGCTCATCGCGCGGGACAAGAATGCCCGCGTGGCCTGCGAAACGCTGGTCAAGACTGGTGTCGCCATCGTGGCCGGTGAGATCACCACCTCCGCTTGGGTCGATCTCGAAGATCTGGTGCGCAAGGTGATCATGGATATTGGCTACACCTCCTCCGACGTAGGCTTCGACGGGGAAACCTGCGGGGTGATGAACCTGATCGGCAAGCAGAGTGTCGAGATCGCCCAAGGCGTGGATCGCGACAAGCCGGAGGATCAGGGGGCTGGCGATCAGGGCCTGATGTTCGGTTACGCCACCAACGAGACCGAGTCGTACATGCCGGCGCCGATTCATTACAGCCATCGTCTGGTCGAGCGTCAGGCCGAGCTGCGCAAGCAGGGCTTGCTGCCCTGGTTGCGCCCAGATGCCAAGAGCCAGCTGACCATGCGCTACGACGATACGGGCAAGCCCTGTGCCGTCGACGCGGTAGTGTTATCGACCCAGCATGATCCGGAGATCGATCAGGAACAGCTGCGTCAGATGGTTCAGCGCGAGATCATCGAACATGTGCTGCCGGCGGAGTGGCTGTCGGACAATACCCGCTACCACATCAATCCGACCGGCAAGTTCGTGATTGGTGGTCCGGTAGGAGACTGTGGACTGACCGGGCGCAAGATCATTGTGGACACCTACGGTGGCATGGCGCGCCATGGTGGCGGCGCCTTCTCCGGCAAGGACCCGTCCAAGGTCGACCGCAGCGCCGCCTATGCAGGCCGCTATGTGGCCAAGAACATCGTGGCAGCTGGGCTGGCAGAGCGCTGTGAGATTCAGGTGTCCTACGCGATCGGGGTGGCAGAGCCTACCTCTGTTTCCATCAATACCTTTGGTACAGGCCGTATCGACGATGAGCGTATCGTCGAGCTGGTGCGTGAACACTTCGACCTCCGCCCCAATGCGATTACCCGCATGCTCGACCTGCTGCACCCCATGTATCAGCTGACAGCGGCCTACGGCCACTTCGGCCGTGAACCCTTCGAGGCCAGCTATAGCTGGACCGATACCGAGGGCAAGACTCACACCGAGACCTTCACCGCCTTCCCGTGGGAGAAGGTGGATCGTGCCGATGCGCTGCGGAGTGCAGCAGGGCTGTAATGTGCCCGCTGGTGATAGATTGACGACACGCTAGCCTCCCGCCTGGTGTCCGTCATACCAAGACCCGCCCAGCCAAGCTGGGCGGGTCTTTTTTGCTCTGCCAGCGATCGGCAAGGGGCGATATCTCCAGGGCTGGGTGAATAGCTACTGACTGCGAAGAAGATGCTTACTTTCTTGCGTATTCATGTGAGCGTTTCTCCCCTTTTGTGACGACAAGATGGGGGGCAGAGTGTGATTTGGTCCCGGTTCTATTCCTTAGCAAGCATGTCCACAGTAGCCTTCGCAGCCGCCGACTAAACTGACCAGTATCCGGCCAGGTGCCAGCGTCCTCCAGGACAGAGGAACCGCCATCCAAGAGGCCCCGTCAGGCAAATGTGCTGCCTGGTTGCCCACAGCGATACGACAGGGGAATCGAACAAATGAGCCGATACCAGGAGCAGCAGAGGGTCGATACGCGCTATCCCCCAACAATGACATCATCAGTCACGTCATGGTCAGACACAGGTTCAGAGCCATGGTCAGACACATGTTCAGAGCCATGTGCAGCAAGGTCATCTCGCGAGCCTCAGGACGGCTGCCTGGAAGGCGATGCCTATCTGCAGTACCGCGAGTTGTTCTTGACCAAGCTGGCGCTTGAAGTCGCGGCGGCCTTGGCGACATTCCTGGTGACCGCCGCCGCCATCATGATGATGTTGTTGCAGCAGCAGGGCTTGCTCACGGCCGTCATCGTGATTGCCTTGAGTGTTCCAGCATTCGTGCTGGCGACCCAGCGGCTGTCGCGGCTTGCCGGCAATGTTGTCATGCCGACCCACCGGCCAGCCGGGGAGGCCTCGCTATGACGATCGCACAGCAGATATTGCTGGGTATCGCCATTGCGTCTCCGCTGCTGGGGTTGACGTGGTGGGCGGTAAAGCGGAGTGACCGGCACCTTCGGAGCCGCCAGCACGGCGACATCTGAGTCTGCGTGTAGCGCGGGGGCGATGGTGGGGCGGTTGGTGGGGCGATAGTGAGGCGATAGTGGGGCAATAGTGGGCGATCGTTCAGGACCTGCTGGTAAAGGCCACAGGTGACAAAGGCCAGCGAGTGCCTGTCTCGAATCTCGGTCTCTAAGCCCTGTCTCGGCTTGTAGTCGCTGTCTGCAATAGCTGTCGTGAAGATGTCGTGCGAGCCAGCAGGTCTGGTGTTAGTGGCCACGGAGGGCCAGTGATGCGCAGCAAGGATATCAGCGTCATCAGCGCCGTCATCTCTGGATGGCGCGCTCTGCTCCCATGGATACTACTGCTGTTGTGGTGGCCGCTGTCCGGGGCTGCCATGGCCGAATGTCCCGCGTGGTCCCACGCTATTGCCAGCGAGCAACTTGCCGAGAGAAAGCAGCGGCTCGATGCCTGGGAGCTTGCCTATCGGCAAGATGGTAGCTCACCGGTCAGTGACGATGTGTTCGACCAGGCCTGGCAGCGTTATCAGGAGTTAGGTGTCTGCTTTCCGCTCGCCGTTCCCGACGCTGCAGAGGCAGGCGCCTCGTTGTCTGTTGACGAGACGCTGTCTGTTGATGAGACGCTGTCTGACCAGCGGCTGGCACATCCGGTGGCTCATGGAGGCTTGCGCAAGGCCGAGGATATCCGCCAGGTGGAGCAGTGGCTGGATAGAGTATGCGCGGAGCCTCCGGCGACTGCCAGCGCCAGACCTGTTGCCAGCGAGGACCAGGCATTGTCTCGCGACCCGTTGTTTGACGCCGGTACCGTTGACGCTCTCTCGACTGCCGCCGCGGTGGAGTTGGCAACCTCGAGGGCGAGCGGCTGTACACGAGATATCTGGATACAGCCCAAGGTCGATGGCGTCGCGATGACGTTGATCTATCGGGACGGTCAGTTGGCGGACCTTGTCAGCCGTGGCAACCGCCATGAAGGGCGTCGCTGGACTCACCACGCTGCCATGATAGACGCCATCCCCAAGCACCTACCTGACGCCTGGTCTGCATGGGCCAATGACGGCACCCTGGTGTTTCAGGGAGAGCTGTTCGAGCGACTGTCCCAGCACGTACAGCGGACCCAGGGTGGCAGCGGTGCGCGCAACCGGATCGCCGGATGGCTGGCGCGTGATGCGCTGACACAGGAACAGGGGCAGCGTATCGGAGTGTTCATCTGGGGTTGGCCAGCCGGGCCTGACGACATGGAAGATCGCCTCGCAGGCCTCGAGGCGCTGGGCCTAGGCCTGGTAGCGCAGTACAGCTATCTGGTGTCCATGCCATCGCAGGTTGCCGACTGGCGCGATCGCTGGCATCGCACGCCGTTGCCGTTCGCCACCGATGGGGTGGTGGTGAAACGCGGCCGGCGCCCTGGCGCAGCATCCTGGACGGACCGACCGCCAATCTGGGCATTGGCATGGAAATATCCGCCACGGGAAGCCCTGGCGGAGGTCGCCGGCATCGACTTCCGGATCGGGCGTAGTGGAAGGATCACTCCGGTGGCACGGCTGGTGCCGGTGACCATCGACGGGCGCACGCTGAGCCAGGTCAGTCTGGGTAGCCTGGAGCGCTGGCGCCAGTGGGACCTGCGCCCTGGGGACCAGGCCGTCATTCAACTTGCTGGCTTGATCATTCCTCAGGTGAAGAGCGTTGCCTGGCGAGCCCCCCAACGTGCTCCACTGACGCTTCCAGACCCGGCGGACTATGACTTTCTCAGCTGCTGGCATCCTACGCCAGACTGCTACCAGCAGTTTCTGGCTCGCCTGGAGTGGTTGAGCGAAGCGGCGGCGCTGAATCTGGATGGCGTCGGTGAGGGTACCTGGCGGGCACTGCTGGAGGCGGGGTTGGTCGATGACCTGCTCGCCTGGCAACGGCTGACGCCACAGCAGCTGGCCCAGGTCGATGGCATCGGGCCAGTGACCGCGCAGCGTCTGTTTGACGTTTTCTCCCGTACACCTGATCGCAGCTTCAGCCGCTGGATTCGGGCGCTAGGGGCTCCCGCGTCGGGGGATCTAGGCGAGAGCGATAGCTGGAGCGGGCTGGTCGCAATGACGCAGCGGGACTGGCTGGCTCGTGAAGGGGTTGGAAGCGTGGGCGCGGCGCGCTGGCGCCGGTTTGTGATGCACCCGGAGGTGCAAGCGTTGGCGCAGCAGCTGGCGGGGGGCGGCGTGGCGGGATTCGCTGAGTCCCACCCGGTGGATGATGGCGCTACCGACGTGGCAGGCACATTGGCGCAGTAGTGCGCCCTGCGGTCATCGGATCGTCACGGCCACGCCACGCCGCTGTCACCAAGAAGAGACAGGCTTTAGGGCGTCACAGGAGGATGCTCATGGCCACGTCACTGACCGCCCGTACCCTGTTTGTTTCCGATCTTCACCTTGGCACTCGCGACTGTCAGGCAGCGCTGCTGTCGCGGTTACTGCGCCGAGTTCGCCCCGAACGCTTGTATCTGGTCGGAGATGTCATCGACCTGATCGCCATGCATCGACGCGCTGCGCTGCCTGCCGAACAGCAGCGGCTGGTAGGGCGCATCCTGCGTTTGGCCAAGGGCGGATGCGAGATCATCTATATTCCCGGAAATCATGATGCTGCGTTGCGCCAACTCTGTGGCTTGCGCATGCATAGGGTGCGTATCGAGCGTCGTGCGATCCACGAAACCGCCGACGGGCGTCGTCTGTTGGTCAGTCACGGCGACGAGTTTGATACTCACGTACGCCTGGCCCCATGGTTGATGGCCTTGGGTGATGGCATGCATCAGTTCGTGCTTTCGCTTAACCGTTGGTGCAACAAGGCGCGCAGTCTGCTGGGCTTGCCGTACTGGTCACTGGCAGCCGCGGTGAAAGGCCGTATCGGTGCCGCGCAGCGGTACGTGCAACAGTTTGAGCAGGCCGCGATCCATCAGGCCAGCCGAGAAGGTCTGGATGGCTATGTGGGGGGGCATATCCACAAGGCCGGTTTTCGCGCCCAGAATGGCGTGCTGTACTGCAATGACGGTGATTGGGTAGAGCACTGCACGGCTCTCATTGAGCGTCCCGATGGCAGTTTGGCATTGATCGATTGGGAGGGGCGTGTGATCGAGGCCGAACCCGCGATGCCACGTGCCTGCCCCGAGGGTGTCCTGGCGGGGGCCTGAGAGGGATTGAGAAGGGCCGAGAAGGGCCGAGAAGGGGGCTGTTACCCGCCATCGAGAGGCACCCGTTCGCTTGCCCGGCCTGACTCAGCGTTCGTTGTTCAGGCCTCTTGGCCGACAGCGGCGCCGCGGCCGCCGGTTAGCTCGCTGGCCTTTGCCAGCGTTCTGCCGGCCTCCAGCAATTCCTCCGCCAGTCGTGGGTCATTGACCGTGCGTGCCATGGCCAGGCTGCCGATCATCGCAATCATCTGACCGAGCGCGCGTTTTCGCGCGTCGCTGTCCATCTCTGAGGTCCCGAGAAAGCGCTCCAGAAAGCCTTCCAGCAGGGCGGTGTAGGTGGAGCGTACCTGCTCGTCGCGCTGTGCTACATCGCTGACCAGACAGGCCAGCGGACAGGACACCTCGTCCTTGTCGAGGGACTGACTCAGATAGGCATCGATACGCGCTTCTCGACTTTCGAGCTGCTCGAGCTCAATGGCCCCACGTCTGGCCGCATGACGAATGGCATTGGCGTAGAGCGATGATTTGCTGTCGAAGTGGGCGTAAAAGGCACCCCGGGTCAGGCCGGCGTCGGCCATCACCTCGTCGATGCTGACGGCATCGTAGCCTCGTTGGGTAAAGCAGCGAGCCGCTGCATCGAGAATGCGATGGCGGGTCTCGCGCTTGCGTTCGTTGCTCCAGGGCATGGGCGGTATCCGGCGACAAAATATGTTGTTGAACATATGGTGCCAGCGGCCATGCTGCAAGACGAGTGAGTCCGACTCACACAGCAGACGTCGGCGACTGCCGGCGGTTCCGTGTCTGATAGATAGGGGAGGTTGGCATGGCAAGTGTTTATATAGTAGGTCCGTCGTTCTCGAACTTTGTGCGTAGCGTGATGCTGGTGTGTCATGAGAAGGGCATAGAGCACAGCGTTGGCCTTGAGGCCGATGGTATCTCCGTGGGGCTGCACACGCCCGAGCTGCTTGCACTCAACCCCTTCGACAAGATCCCGGTCTTGCTGCATGGCGAGCGGCGCCTCTATGAAAGTGTTGCCATCTGTCGTTATCTGGACGCCGCCTTTGAGGGCCCAGCGCTGCTGCCAACGGATATCTGGGAGCGTGCCGTGGTGGACCAGTGGTGCAGTGCATTGGCCACCCAGGTGGACCAGGCCATCGTCAGACGCTACTTGCTGGAACTGGTGTTCCCCAGGGGAGCCAATGGCCAGGTGCGTGCAGACAAACTGAGTGAAGCCACCCCGGACGCGCAGAAGATGCTGGGGATTATCGACGTACGGCTGGAGGGAAGAGACTATCTGGCGGGGAATGACTTCACTCTGGCGGATGCGCTGGCGGCCCCCATGCTGGATTACATGGTGGCCACGCCGCCTGCTCAGCCCCTGGTCGAGGCGGTTCCCCGCGTCCGCGCGTACGTGGAACGGCTAAGGGCGCGCCCCTCAGGCCAGGCGGTTCTGGTAGAACCCGTTTTTCCGGGTAGGACCTCGGGCTAGCTCAGTCCCACTAGTGCCAGCATGGCACTGAGATATAGCGGGATGACCAGGGGCGCAGCCAGGGTGGTGATGAGCACCGCCAGCGCGCCTTTTTCTGGGGCGATACCCAGCTCCATGGCCACCACCACCACGTTGGCGGCCATGGGCACGACGCCGACCAGCAATAACGCCAGCGCCATATCCCTAGTTAGCCCGATGGTCAGCTGCAGCAGCACAACGGCTATCAGCATCAGCACTGGCCAGAGGGCGTAGCGCACTGCCACACAGGCGCCAATGAAACGACCGTCCAGCGAGCGCGGCGATACGCGGCCCAGCGTCATACCGATGATCATCATGCCGAGCAGGGTGTAGGTGGCAGGAAACACCGCCATGGCATCGGTGACCTCGGCGGGTACGTGAATGCCAACGCCTTCCACCAGCAGCGCTGCCAGAAACGCGTAGACCAGTGGCAGTCGGACAATCTTGAGCAGGCTGTCGCGCACTGAGAAGCGCCCTCTGGCACTAAGGTAAAAGCCCACGGTGAACTCGTAGAGGGTGACGCCGAGAGCGCAGAACAGATACAGCGTGACGCCCGAGGGCGGCAGCAGCACCAGCGCGACAGGCAGGCCGAAGTAGCCGGTATTGCCGGTGCCCGCCGAGAAGGCAAGCACCGATCCCTCTTCATCTGGAAGCCAACGCTTACCCAGTAGATTGACCCCCATCGCCACCAGGCTTGCGATCACGAACAAGGCTGCTGTCAGCGCCAGGTAGGCGGGGGTGGGCCCACCCAGCACCAGGGCTCTGAAGAAGGTCAACGGAGCGATCAGGTAGACCAGCAGTGTCGCCACGGGGCGAGCATCCACTCTCAACATCCTGGCCGCCAGTACCCCTAACGCGACGAAGGCGAGCAGCGTCCACAGTGGGCCCATCAGTGAGCTGGGGTCGACAGCCATGAACATCATCCTTGAGTGAGTGGCGAAGCCAACATGATGCCCGTTGGCAGTGAGGGTGTCAGTAGACCATTGATGACGCCAGCCACAGGAGTCTTTAGAATTTATGGTTATCAATTTCTCTTTTTTTATATGAAAGAAATTGAAGTTCACTCGCGAAACTTTCATTGGTGGTCACGCGGTGGAGTCGTCACAATGGCGGACATCACATGATCGGGCACCCTGTGGCGGTGATCCGCCACTCGCGATAAGGACCACTGGCTATGAGCGCACAAGAGCACCCGTTGGGCATCAGCTTTGAATTTTTCCCTCCGAACACCGATGCCGGGCGGGAGAAATTGATGCGCAACAGGGATCTTCTGGCCGAGCGTAACCCGCGGTTCTTCTCAGTCACCTACGGCGCCGGCGGCTCGACGCAGAACCGTACCATCGCGACCGTCAATGCCGTGCGTGAGAGCGGTATCACCACTGCGCCGCACCTGTCGTGCATCGGCAGCGAGAAAGCCCAGCTGCGTGACCTGCTGACAGACTACAAGGCCCAGGGCATCAATAGCCTGGTGGCGCTACGCGGTGATCTGCCTTCGGGTATGGGGGGGATCGGTGAGCTGCGCTATGCCAATGAACTGGTAGAGTTCATCCGGCAGGAAACCGGGGATCACTTCGAGATCGCGGTGGCCGCCTATCCCGAGTCGCATCCTCAGGCCCCGAGCTTTGAGGCTGATCTCCAGAATTTTGCGCGCAAGATGAACGCCGGAGCGAACCTGGCGATTACCCAGTACTTCTTCACTGCGGACGCCTATTTCCATTTCGTCGAGCGAGCGCGCCAGCTGGGCGTGGAAGCGCCGATCATTCCCGGCATCATGCCGATCACCAACTATTCCAAGCTGGCGCGTTTTTCTGACGCCTGCGGGGCGGAAATTCCGCGCTGGATTCGCAAGCAGCTGGAAGCCTACGGTGACGATAGCGCGTCTATCTCGGCCTTCGGGGAAGAGGTGATCTCGCGCCTGGCACAGCGGCTGCTGGATGGCGGCGCTCCCGGTTTGCACTTCTACACCCTGAATCAGGCAGAGCCGACGCTAAAGATCGTTGACAATCTTGCCGGTCATTGACTGTCGGGTTGCCCTTCGGCGCTCATATAACAACAACGCTGGACCCTTGGCCCGATGCGGGCCACCACGATAACAAGAACGAAGGCCTCGCCATTGGCGGGGCCTTCGTCGTTGGTGGGCCTCATGGCCCGTCGCGAGTGGCCAAAAGAACGCCCCGCCAGATGGCGGGGCGAGGGTTAGTTGACGTCACATCGGTGCACTGCGCGTGTATCAGCCAGTCGTGGCACTTCTGGCGCCACCGCCGCTGGCGCGCTGCATGAAGAACAGGCCGATGGCAATGGCAAGACCCGCCAGGTCGGTGACGATGCCGCCGTAGATCAGGCACAGGGCGCCCACCAGCATCACCAGGCGTTGCCAGGCCTTGACCGGACCAAAGAACCAGGCTTGCACGGTAGCTGCCAGCAGCACGATACCGATGGTCGCAGTGGTACCTACCCTGAGGATCTGCGCCCAGTCGCCTTCCATCAGCATGGCCGGGCTGTAGAAGAACATGAACGGCACGATGAAGGCCGCCAGGCCGATCTTGAACGAGGCCACCGAGGTCCCCATGGCGTTGTCACCGGAAATGCCTGCTGCGGCATAGGAAGCCAAGGCCACGGGCGGCGTGATGGCAGACACCACGGCAAAGTAGAACACGAAGAAGTGGGCGACCAGCGGCTGAATGCCGATATCGATCAGGCCGGGGGCGACCACCGATGCTGCCACCGCATAGGCCGCCGTGGTGGGCATGCCCATGCCCAGCAGGATCGAGATGCACATGGCAAAGAACAGCGCCAGCAGCTGACTGACGCCGGCCAATCCAAGCAGCAGGGAGGAGAAGCGAGCACCCACACCGGTCAGCGCGATGACCCCGACGATGAGGCCGGCGCAGGCACACACCGCGATGATCTGGATCGACATGGTGCCGGCCAGGCTCAAGGCGCGAAGGATGGAGCGTATTCCCATCTTGTGCGGCGACAGCCAGCTGACGACAGCCGCGGAAGCGGTGGCCAGGGTGCCGGCACGGATCACCGAGTAGCCCATGAACAAGGCCACGATCAAGATGATGATCGGAGCAAACAGATAGACCTGCTTGATCAGCGATGAGAACTGGGGAATTTCTTCCTTGCGCATGCCACGCATGCCCTTGCGGGCCGCCTCGAAGTCAACCATGAAGTAGACGGAGGCAAAGTACAGGATGGCAGGAATCAGCGCCGCCACCGCGATCTCGGTATAGGGAATCCCGGTGATCTCGGCCATGATAAAGGCCCCTGCACCCATGATCGGCGGCATGATCTGGCCGCCAGTAGAAGCAGCGGCTTCGATGGCGCCGGCGCTTCGTGCGGGGTAGCCGACTTTCTTCATCAGCGGAATCGTAAGCGAGCCGGTGGATACCACGTTGCCGGCACTGGTGCCGTTGATCATACCCATCAGGCCAGAGGCAAAGATCGAGACCTTGGCCGGGCCGCCGCGCGCACGACCGGCACCGGCGAAGGCAAAGTTGACGAAGTAGTCGCCGACCTTCGACGCCTGCAGGAAGGCGGCAAAGATGATGAACAGGATGATATAGGTCGATGACACGGCGGTCGTCGGCCCCAGAATGCCAGCATCGGTGTAGACCTGGCTGAAGAAACGTCCGAGTGACAGCCCGGGATAGCCGAGGAAGCCCGGCAGCCAGGGGCCCATGAACACGTAGGCCAGGAAGATCGCCGAGATGACGACCAGCGCCAGGCCGGCGACACGGCGGGTGAGCTCCAGGATCAGCAGCGAACCGGCGATGGCGGCCCAGCTGATACCCATGGGGGCAAATGAGGTGCCGGTCGAGGCGCGCAACGGACTGTTGAAGACCACCAGCAGGTAGCCTGCCACGGCGGCGGCACAGACCATCAGCACCACGTCAGCAAGCAACAGCTGATGACGCGCCTGGCGAGGAATCCATGACAGCGCGATGGCCCCCAGGGTGGCGATGATCAGGGGGGCGCCGTAGTGCCAGTTTTCGATGGCAGGATCGATGCGCATGGCGCCGCCTGCCATGGTCTGCTGCATCAGCACCGTCTGCAGCAATGCGTAGGCGGCTGGCACCAGCAGGACCAGAGCAATAATGCTGGCCCAGCGGGGGGCGCCATCCTGGCCCTCCTCAACGAAGCGGGAGCCGGTATACAGGCCAAAGCCGAGGATCAGGGCGCCGGCGATATGGATAATGCGGAACGACCAGGTCTCGATGGGATAGATATTGAGGGAGACCAGGTGAAAGACGGTATAGGCCACGGCCAGAATGCCGAATAGCCACCACTTGCCGCCTTCGAACAGACGACGATTGGGTTCGACGGCTTCGTCGTCGACGCCCGAGGCGACGATGGGTTCGACCGGAGTGTCGGTCGCCTGCTCGTCGCGGGGAGAATCGGGGGTGTGAGTCATGGAGCGATACCTTGGGAAACGAACGACCGGCCAGTGCCCCGCCCGCAGCCTGGCTGCGGGCGGGTAATAGCGTTACTGCTTGACCAGAGACGGATCGATCTCGTAGCCGTTTTCTTCGTACCAGCGCGCGGCGCCGGGGTGGAACGGCAGCACGGTGTTGTACTGAATGTTGTCAGGGATGGTGGTGGCGGCACTGCGGTGCACGTCCAGCATCTTGTCGTTGTTTTCCATGGTTACCTTGGTGACCTCGTAGACAAAGTCTTCCGGCAGGTCACAGCCAGCGATGGCGAAGTTCCACATGGACACCGCACGGGCATCTTCCTCGAGGGTCGTGTAGGTGCTGGCCGGGATCTGGAAGGCCGAGACCGGGAAGGCCTCGAGGATCTGCTGCTGCTCTTCCTCGGTGAATTCGATGATGTTGACGTCCGTCTGCACTTCGAGCTGGCTGACCGCAGGGATCGGAATGCCGGCGGCAAAGGCAATCACGTCGAGCAGGCCGTCCTGCAGCTGACCGCCAAGGTCAGACCAGCCTCCGTTGCGGCGATCAAAGTTGACGCCCAGCTCTTCCAGAATGGCCGGGAAGTAGGTGTCTGAGGTGGAGGCTGCCGGGCCGAAGCCGATACGGGCGCCGTCGGGAATCTCGGAGATCGAGGTGATGCCGCTGTCGGACAGGGCGGTGATGGAGAACGGAGTCTCGTACATCGGGAACAGGGCGCAGACGTTGTCCATCTGGATGCCAGGGGCCAGCGGGCTCTTGCCGTTCACCGCGTCGGAAGCCGGACCCATGGTGGTCAGGCCGAAGGCGACATCGCCACCGTGTACCAGAGCCAGGTTCTGGGTCGGGCCGCCGGTGACTTCGCCGCCACCGGACAGACCGAGCTGGTCAGCGACCAGGTTGGCCCAGCCGGAGCCGTAGACGAAGTAGGTGCCGCCCTGGCTCGCGGTGCCAACGGTGAAGCTCTCAGGCCAGTCTTCGCGATCTGCCTGAGCAGCAGCGGAGACCAGCAGGGTGCCGGCAAACGTGGTGGCGAGGACGCCGGTGAGGAGGCGAGTGGAGGTGCTCATGCAATGTCTCCCAATGCGATGGACGTTGTGATTATGGGTCGTGATGACGGTGCTGCGATCTCAAGCGTAGTCAGAGATGACGAAATGAGATGGCAGTTGGCCGTCAGTCGGTCAACGCAATAAACATCGCAAGGGGTGTGCCTTTTTAATAAAAAGCTAATAAATTCAAGTTTTTATGGTTTTTTATTTAGACAATAGTCGAAAACGCTGTGACGCCTCATGTCCGATATCTCGCACGGATGGCCGAAGTGGGTGTGCGGAAATCCGCATGTTGGCCCAGGCAGGGCACGTCCTGGCGGCGTAGTGATCTACCAGGACGGTGGCAAGGGGTCGGGACGGGGTATCCTGCAGTGCTTTTCAGTTCCGCTTTCTGGGTCAGTACCGCTTTCTGAGTCAGTACCGCTTTCCGGGTCAGTGGCGCTTGCCGGGATCGAGAATGCGCACTGGCTGAATCTCTTCTGCCGCTGGGGCGTCGTGTTCCTGATTGACCCGTGTCGCCAGCTCCTCGAGCACGTCGTCTTCGATCGGCAGCTGCTCGAAGAAGCCACAGCTGACGCACTCTCTGTAGCGCACGCCGTTCTGCTCCCAGGCGCGGATGCGGTCCATTTCAGCACAGCGTGGGCAGACCACGCCGGCGATGAAACGTTTCTTTACGGTCATCGTTGTCTCCGTATAGGGCGACGCCTCCGCAAGATGCGGAGGCGTCGATGGTCACGGGTATCAAGCGGCGCGAATACCACTGTGGCGTAGCAGCGGTTCGATACTGGGATCGCGACCGCGGAAGGCCTTGAACAGGTCCGCGGCGTCACGGGCTCCACCCTGCTCAAGGATTTCGCGGCGGAAGCGAGCACCGGTCTCGGCGTCAAAGGTGCCGGCTTCCTCGAAGGCACTCCAGGCATCGGCGGACAGCACTTCTGCCCACTTGTAGCTGTAGTAACCTGCCGCGTATCCGCCGGCGAAGATGTGACCGAAGCTATTCTGGAAGCGGTTGAAGTCGACTCTGGGGACCACCGATACCTTCGCTCGCACGTCATCCAGCAGCGCCTGAATCTCCGCCGCGCTGGGCGCCGCTGGTTCCAGGTGCAGGCGGAAGTCGAACAGCGACAGCTCTACCTGGCGCAGCAGACCCATGGCGGACTGGAAATTCTTGGCTGCGATCAGCTTGTCGAACAGCTCGTCAGGCAGCGGCTCGCCGGTATCGACATGTCCAGAAATCAGGTCAAGCCCCTCACGCTCCCAGCAGAAATTCTCCATGAATTGGCTAGGCAGCTCGACGGCGTCCCAGGCAACCCCATTGATGCCTGAAACATCGGCAACGTCCTGGCGGGTCAGCATGTGATGGAGACCATGCCCGAACTCATGGAACAGCGTGGTGACCTCATCGTGGGTCAGCAGTGCCGGCTTGTCGCCGACCGGGCGGGTGAAATTGCAGGTCAGGTAGGCCACCGGCAGTTGCAGCTCACCGTCGCGGCGACGGCGGACACGGCATTCATCCATCCAGGCTCCGCCTCGCTTGCCCTCGCGAGCATAAAGGTCGAGGTAGAAGCCGGCGATGGGGGCGCCGTTTTCATACAGCCGGTAGAAGCCCACATCTGGGTGATAGGTGGGAGCGTCGCTGTCGCGCTCGACCTGCACGCCGTAGAGCCTTTCCACCACGCTGAACAGGCCTTGAACCGCCTTGGGGGCCGGAAAGTAGGGACGCAGCTGCTCCTGGGAGATGGCGTAGCGCGCTTCACGCAGCTTCTCGCTGGCAAAGCCGATGTCCCAAGGGGCCAGAGCCTCCAGACCCAAGGTGTCCTTGGCGAAGGCATCCAGCTCGCTGAATTCCTGCTGGCCCTGGTCCAGCGCGCGCTCGGCCAGGTCGTCGAGGAAGCCGACGACCTGGCTGGGGCTGTCGGCCATCTTGGTGGCCAGTGAGTAGTCGGCGTAGGTCGCAAACCCCATCAGTTCGGCCATCTCGCGACGCAGTGCGAGGGTTTGTTCCATGATCGGGGCGTTGTCATATTCGCCGGCATTGGGCCCCTGGTCCGAGGCACGAGTAACGAAGGCGGTGTACACCTCGCGGCGCAGTTCGCGGTCCTCGGCATAGGAAAGCACCGGGAAGAAACTGGGGAAGTCGAGGGTGATGCGATACCCCTTCTTGCCCTTGGACTCAGCGTTGGCTGCCAGTGTATCGAGGGCGCTCTGGGGCAGCCCCCCCAGACGGCTGTCGTCCTCGAGGTCCAGCGACCAGGCCTGGGTAGCATCCAGCAGCTGATTGGAGAAGGTGCTGGACAGGCTCGAGAGGCGTGAGCGGATTTCCGCCGAGCGCTGCTTCTTGTCGGCCGGCAGGTCGACGCCTGCCAGGCGAAAATCACGCAGTGCGTTGTTCACGGCGCGTTGCTGGGCGTCACTGAGGGTCGCGAAGTCTGGACTATCCTTGAGCGCCTGCCAGGCACGAAACAGCCCTTCATGCTGGCTGATCCAGGTGCTGTAGGCGGAGAGCTTCTCGAGACAGCCATCGTGAGCCTCACGCAGCTCAGGGGTGCTCATGGTCGAGTTGAGGTGGGAGACCGGCGACCAGGCCTGTGCCAGGCGATCGCTCAACTCCTCCAGTGGCGCCGCCAGGCTGGCCCAGGTGGGCGTCGCTTGCTCGGCTTCAGCCACCAGTGCTTCGACACCGTCGCGCAGCTCCTCAAGCAAGGTGTCGACCGCCGGGGCGACATGCTCAGGGCGAATCTCACCGAAGGGCGGCAGGGTGTGGCGTTCAAGCAGCGGGTTGCGGGACATGTGCACCTCTCGAATTCGACAATGGTTCAGTAAATGCGGGCGACTGTCGCCTGTTTCAATGTGCTAGTCTTGCGCCCTTCGTTTTTCTCGATGTGGACACCGAAAGACCATGAACCAGACGCTGGAACGCTGGAGTTCGCGCCGCGCCTTTATCCTGGCCGTGACCGGGGCCGCCGTGGGCCTCGGCAACATATGGCGCTTCCCCTATATCACCGGCGAAAACGGGGGAGCTGCCTTCCTCTTACTGTATGTAGGGTTTGTGGTGGTGCTGGGCCTGCCCGTGATGATGGCCGAGATCATGATCGGCCGGGCCGGACGCAGGAGCCCGATGCAGTCGTTGGCGGAGCTGGCACGCCAGCGTGGCACCTCGACTCACTGGAAGTGGCTTGGTCTGTTCGGGGCCTTTACCGTCTTCTGTATTCTGTCGTTCTACTCGGTGGTGTCCGGCTGGTCCATCGATTTCATGGTCAACGCCTTCAGCGGCGGCTTTGCCGGCAAGAGTGGCCCGGAGATCGGCGCTGGCTTCGACGCCTTTCTCGCAGACCCCCTGCGCATGACGTTCAACCACACCCTGTTTTTGGTCATGACCATGGTGGTGGTGGCCGCGGGTGTGGCCAAGGGGCTCGAGCGCCTCAATAACCTGCTGATGCCTGCGCTGTATCTGTTATTGATCGTGCTGGCTGGCCACGCCGTGACCATGGACGGTTTTGGTCCCGCCATGGCATGGCTGTTCACACCGGATTTTTCGGCGCTGACGCCGATGGTCTTCGTCCATGCCATGGGCCATGCCTTCTTCACCCTGGCGGTGGGTGCCTGTGCCTTGATGGCCTACGGCGCTTACATGCCTGACCATCAAAGCCTGCCCGGTGCCGCCGGTGCAGTGGCGGTGCTGGACGTGCTGGTCGCGCTGCTGGCCGGTATCGCCATCTTCTCGGTGGTGTTCACCCAGGGCATGGATCCTGGCGAAGGCCCTGGCCTGGTCTTTGTCACACTGCCGGTGGCCTTTGCGGATCTGCCTGGCGGTGCCTTCTGGCTTGGGTTGTTCTTCCTGTTGCTGTTGCTGGCGACCTGGACGTCGTCGATCAACCTGGCCGAACCGATGGTATCGACCCTGGTGGGATGGGGTCTCAGTCGTCGTCTGGCGGCATTGGCGGTGGGCATCTGCGTGTGGTTGGTGGGGCTATTATGTGTGCTGTCGTTCTCTACCTTGAGTGACGTCCACGTGATTGGCAGCATGAACTTCTTTGGCGTGGTCAGCACCATCCCGCCCGAGATCTTCCTGCCCCTCGGCGGCCTCTTGATCGCCATCTTTGCCGCGTGGGTAATGCCTGAGCGCGAGGCGCTGCGGGCGCTGGATGCTGGTCCCAACGGCTTTCGCGTGTGGCGCGCGGTCGTTCGCTGGGTCTCGATTCCGCTGGTGCTGGTGGTGCTGTTCAGCAGCCTGCTGTAGCCGCCGCTGACCGTGCTGCCCTTGTACCAGCCACGTCTCACGAATAGCTGATAAGGAGTGCCGAGCATGACCGATAGTAACGACAACGCAGCGTCTGGCTCCCCCGTGTCGTCGCCCGCTCCCGGTTTTCCGGTGATCCGCTCCTGGCAGGGCAAGGCGCCGGTGCTGGGGGCGCGGGTCTACGTCGACCCCCAGTGCATGGTACTGGGTGACGTGGTGTTGGGGGATGACTGCTCGGTGTGGCCGATGGCGGTGATTCGTGGTGACATGCACCGCATCCGCATCGGCTCCCGCACCAGCGTGCAGGATGGCAGCGTACTGCACATCACCCATGCCAGCGATTTCAATGCGGGGGGCTGGCCCTTGACCATCGGTGATGAGGTCACCATCGGCCACAAGGCCGTGCTGCATGGCTGCACCTTGGGTAATCGGATCCTGGTTGGCATGGGGGCCATCGTGATGGACGGGGCGGTGGTCGAGGATGAAGTGATCATCGCCGCCGGCGCCGTGGTGCCGCCCGGCAAGCGGCTGGAAAGCGGACACGTCTATGCCGGCAACCCGGCCAAGGCATTGCGCCCCTTGAAGGACAGTGAGCGGGCCTTCTTCCCCTATACCGCCGGCAACTACGTGAAGCTCAAGGATCAGTATCTTGAGAAAAATGCAGCCGGTTAACGTCGGTGCCGCAACGAGAGCACATCAGAAAACGCTGCCAAGGCAGCGTTTTTTTATGCTCATGTTTATTCCAACCAATTGTTTCTATTGAACTGCCGGGCGATAATCTGGTCATTTATCCAGTGCTGTATGTTTTTCGAGGAGCCTTCCCGGCATGGCCAACTTCCGCACCCACCTCAGCGTGGCCGCCGCCGGCGGCGCGGTGCTGGCCCATGGAGGCTGGCAGGCGGGGCTATGGTCGGCGCTCGATAGCCTGCCGATTCTGGCGCTGACCACCCTGGGTGGGATTTTGCCGGATATCGACTCGGACAGCTCCAAGGCCATCCGGCTGGTCTTCAACCTGCTGGCGGTGCCTGCGGTGGTGGCCGGGGCGGTGATGCTGCAGGAGCGGCTGAGCGACGGCACCCTGCTGTTGGTCTGCGGAGGTATCTATCTGGCGGTGCGCTATCTGGCGGGGGCGATATTCGCCCGCTTCACGGTTCATCGTGGCCTGTGGCATTCACTGCTGGCAGCGTCGATGTGCGGGTTGGCCACGAGTGCCATCAGTCATCGCTTGTTTGCCCCGCCTGATGCCATGGCCTGGGCCCACGGGGCGGCGCTGACCATGGGGTTTGCCATCCACCTGTTGCTCGACGAGCTGTACAGCGTGGACCTGGATGGGGCGCGCCTGAAACGTTCCTTCGGCACCGCTTTCAAGCCGTTCGACTGGGGCGACCCTGGCAATTCAGTGGCGATGCTGTGCGTCACCTTGAGTCTTGCGCCTTGGCTGCCTTCCTGGGATGTCTTGCAGGGATTGCTCGATCAGGGCGTCGCACTGGTGTCATCGCGCTGGCGATAGTCATCCGGCTTGAGCTCATGTTTCTTGAGCTTGTCGTACAGCGTCTTGCGCGGCAGTCCCAGATGCTCACACACGTCGTTGATCCGGCCATGATGTCGTGCCAGCGATTGACTCAACAGCTGCTTTTCGAAGAGTTCGACTTGGCGGGGCAGGGGAAGCTCGCCGCCCTCACTGCCGACGCCTTCCATCAAGGCGTCGAGGCGATAGTCGCAAGTACTGCCGAGCAGCACGTAGCGCTCCGCCAGGTTGCGCAGCTCGCGGGCGTTGCCGGGCCAGTCGTGGGCCAGCAGCACCGAGACTCCAGGCGCGTCCAGGGGAGGCGCTTCCATGCCGCTGCGGCTGGCCGCGACCGCCGCGAAGTGCTGAAACAGCAGGGGAATGTCTTCGCGTCGCTCACGCAGGGGCGGGATCGACAGCGTGACGACATTGAGGCGGTAGTAGAGATCTTCCCGGAATTCGCCCGCTTCGGCGGCTTCTCTCAGGTCGATCTTGGTCGCGGCAATGACCCGGATATCCAGCGCCACAGGCGTGTTGCTGCCAAGCCGCTCCACCTGCCGTTCCTGCAGCACCCGCAGCAGCTTTACCTGGAGTGCCAGCGGCATCGATTCAATTTCATCGAGGAAGACAGTGCCCCCCTCGGCGTGCTCGAACTTGCCAATACGCCTTTCCACGGCGCCGGTAAAGGCGCCTTTCTCGTGTCCGAACAGCTCCGACTCGATGGTGCTTTCCGGCACAGCGCCGCAGTTGATGGCGACGAAGGGCCTGCCGCCCCGGGCGCTGCGTTCATGGATCGCCCTTGCCACCAGGTCCTTGCCGGCGCCTGTCTCGCCGAACAACAGCACATCGGCTTCCACTTGGCTGATGCGTTGCACCATGGAGGATAGCCGTTTGATGGCCGGCGTGCGCCCGACCAGGCGGGGGCCGGGTGCCGTCTGCTGGGCCTCCAGCTCCGCCTTGAGATAGCGGTTCTCCAGGCTCAACCGGCGCTTGTCGATGCCGCGCCGAACCACCTCACTCAGGCGTTCACTGGGGAAGGGCTTTTCGAGAAAGTCCCAGGCCCCCTCGCGCATGGCTTCCACCGCGGTGGACACGTCGCCATGGCCGGTAATCAGCACCACGGGAAGGTCGGGATCACGCTGGCGAATTTCCTTGAGCAGGGCCATCCCGTCCATGCCAGGCATGCGAATGTCGCTGATCACCACGCCAGAGAAGTCCTTGTTTAACGTGGCCAGGGCCTGTTCGGCACTGGCAAAGGGCTCGGGGTGGTAACCCGCCAGCTCCAGGGTCTGGCCAAGGGTGACCCTCAGGTGCTCCTCGTCATCGATGATCATCACGGGGGGCGCATCAGACATGGGGCGGCTTCTCTTGGTAGGGCATGGAACCGGGAGCCGGGGTGCTGGCGGCCCGCGGAAGGTCGATGGTAAAGCGTGCACCGCCGAGTGGCGAGACGCTGGCGGCCAGCCGTCCCCCCAGATCATCAATGATTCGGGCAGAGATGGACAGCCCCAAGCCAAGTCCGGCACCGGGTGCCTTGGTGGTGTAGAAGGGTTCGAAGACCTGGCGTCGTTGTGGTTCCGGAATGCCGGGGCCGTTGTCATCCACTCTGATGGTAATGCTGTCCTCGGTGGCCGCGACACCGAGGACAAGCTTTGGCTCGGCGACGTGGGCCATGGCTTGCAGCGCATTGCCGATCAGGTTGACCAGCACCTGTTCCAGCCGGACCAGGTCAGCCAGCACCCATGGTGCTTCGTCGGGAAGGTCGAACACGACGTCGACATGCTGCTCGTCCAGACGTGTCTTGAACAGCCGCAGCGCATAGTCAATGCAGGCACGGGTGGACACTGGACTCGGTGGCTCCCCGCTCTTGCGTGAGAACTGGCGCAGCTGGGCGCTGATGTCGGCCATGCGTCCAGTGAGTTCAATGATCTCGCCCAGATTGGTGTCGACCGTGTCCAGACGTTCCCGGGCGAGAAAGCCTCGGGCATTCTCTGCGTAGGCGCGAATCGCGGCCAGCGGTTGGTTCAGCTCATGATTGATACCGGCAGCCAGCTGACCGAGAACGGCCAGCTTGGCCGCCTGGATCAGCTCGTCGCGGGTCTGTCGCAGGGTGGCTTCGGTGCGCCGGCGCTCATCGATTTCCGCGGACAGACGCTGGTTGCTGGCGACCAGATCCTGGGTGCGGCTGGCGACGTTGCGCTCCAGTTCATCTCTGGCCTTGGCCAGGGTGGTGCGTTCCCGTTCAGCAAAGGCCTCGCGCTCGCGACGAAGTCGGTGCCGTTGCCAGCCAACGCCGCAGGCCAAGGCCAGCAAGCCATACAGCCCCCCGCCCATCAGCATGGCTTGCCACTGGGCGTCATTGACCGGGCCCATGGGCTTGAGAATATGCATCTGCCAGCCAAGCGTCGCAAAGTCGCGGGTAACGCTCAGATACCGTTGGTCGGCCAGCGGGCCTTGGGTAAAGCCCACCAGGCGTGCCCCTTGGTCCAGCTGGTCGTGGGTGAACAGGTGGCTGGCGGTCAGCGGCTCGTCGGCGTAGCGACGGGATGAGCGCAGCTGGTCAAGGCGCTCGGGGCTGAGAGGATCGAGCGACGTAAGTCTCAGTTCTGGCTGGCTGGACATGAACACGATACCGTTCTGATCGACCACCAGCAGGCTGGAGTTTGGGCCTTGCCAGCTGGCTTCCAGCGCGTCGACGCGAATCTTGACCACCATGACGCCGGCGGGGGTCGCGTCCGGTGCGGTGTCATCCAGCCAGACCGGGGCCGAAAAGTAGTAGCCACGATCCATGGAGACTACGCCGAGGCCGTGGAAGCGGCCATAGTGCCCGGCAATGGCATCCTGGTAGTAGGGGCGAAAGCGGTAGTTTTCGCCGATGAAGGTATCTTCGCGGTGCCAGTTGCTGGCCGCCAGCGTTGTGCCTTCGGCATCGAGCAGGTAAATGTCCGACACCCCGGTGGTACTTCTGAAACGATTGAACAACCGGTTGAGCGGCATGGCGTTCTGGTCGTCGGGTGCACTCAGGTAGCGCTTGACCGTCTCCCGCGTGGCGAGAAGTTCTGGCAGATATTCATGGCGGGACAGGTAGCCGGTGAGGCCGGTGGCCGATAGCCTCAATTCGGTTTGCGCATCTCGTTGCAGGGTGGTCAGGGCGCGCTCCCTGGCGATATCCGCACTTTGCCAGATGACCAGCGCCAGGCCGAGGATGAGCGCGGCCAGCAGGGCCAGGGTCAGCGGACGCCGGTGGCGTGTCTTATGCCCGCTCATCATCGCCTAGAGTGACCGTCTCGGAGGCATCACCTGGGCCCGTCTGAGCGCTCGCTGCGCCCGCGTTTCGGCGCGTTCCATCTCGAGCAGGCCTTCCTCGACATAGACCAGGTGTTCGTGGGAGCGTGCCTGGGCATCTTCTGCGCGGCCCTCGAGAATGGCGTCGAGCAACGCCCGGTGCTGGGTCATGAGCCGTGGGCGCGACTCGGGCTTCTCGAACAGGTGGGCCAGGTTGTCCACGATGCTGCGCTCCAGCAGGTGGAAGATGCCGCGGATCGTGTGCAGCAGCAGGACATTATGGGCAGATTCGGCGATCGCCAGGTGAAAGGCAGCGTCCGCCTTGGCTTCGCCCTTGGGGTCCTCGCCGAGAAAGGCGACTTCGAGTTCCTCGAAGCGTTGGATCAACAGTGCCTTGTCCGTGGGTGTGGAGCGCAGCGCCGCATAGTAGGCGGACAGGCCTTCCATGGCATCACGGAACTCCAGAAGATCAAGGTGGAACTCACCGTGTCGCGACAACATTTCCAGCAGCGGATCACTGTAGCCGCTGTTCAAGGATTCCGTGATGTAGGTGCCACCACCCTGTCGACTTACCAGCAGCCCCCTGGCAGCCAGTTTCTGGATGGCCTCTCGCAGAGACGGACGCGATACGCCAAAGCGCTCAGCCAGCTCGCGCTCGGGAGGCAGTCGCTGGCCTGGCGTCAGGCTGCCTTCAAGAATCAGCGCCTCGAGTCGTTCGGTAATCACGTCGGCCAGGCGTGGCTGGCGCACGGGTTGGTAAGCCATGTGGGCGTCACTGGTCTGTGAGATGTGTCCAGAGTGTACCGCTTAGAAATTGGTATTACCAAAAAATGAGCATGATGAGACGACATGCCGTCTGTGGATACTTGCTAGCAATTCAATAGCTTGTAGCGCCGTTAATTTCCTGTAATACCAAAGTCTAGAGGGATTGCTGGGCAAAAGCCGGCAACAGGTTTGACACTGTAGTGGCGCGACTCTACTGTGCCTTTATTCGGCGTTGTCAATTGGTTTTACCAATTTACCCAATTCGCGGGGTAGGCCTTGTGCCACCAGCGTCCGTACCTGACTTGATAGGCCTTTTCGGCAGCTCTCTGTTGGCTATGGAGCATGGGTCAAGCTAGGGCGGGGAACAATAAACGACAGCGCCTGCCGTGCCTGACCCTGAGGACCCCACCATGACCGCCGTCAAGTTATACCCTCCTCGACCCGACAAGGTTTACTTGTTTGGGACCTGCCTGATCGACATGCTGTATCCCGAGGCCGGGCTGGATAGCCTGCGCCTGCTGGAGCGAGAAGGCATCGAGGTCATCTACCCCCAGGACCAGACGTGCTGCGGTCAGCCGGCCTATACCTCGGGGTATCACAGTGAGGCTCGTGAAGTGGCGCGGGCTCAACTCGACCTGTTTCCCGGGCCCTGGCCCATCATCGTGCCCTCCGGCTCCTGTGGCGGCATGATGCGAACGCACTACCCGGACCTGTTTGCGGGAACCGAGGACGAGGCGAAGGCTAGAGAGTTGGCGAGCCGGGTCTTCGAGTTGACCGAGTTCCTGGTGCACGTCTGTCACCTGACGCTTGACGACAGGGGCGCCCCGGAAAAGGTGGCGATGCATACCTCTTGCAGTGCGCGCCGTGAGATGGGCCTGGCTGACACCGGGCCGGCTCTGTTGCAGCGCCTGGGGCATGTCGAGTTGGTAGAGCAGGAACGAGCCAGCGAGTGCTGTGGATTTGGTGGAACCTTTGCGGTGCGCCATCCAGAGGTGTCCGGCGCCATGGTCGAGGACAAGAGTCGTGCGCTGGAGGCCGCAGGCGCGGATCACTTCGTCACCTCGGACTGCGGCTGCTTGATGAACATCGGTGGCCGCCTGGCTCATCGCGACAGCTCGCTCAAGGGTGAGCATATCGCTTCCTATCTGTGGCGGAGGACCTCATGAACCAGCCGGTACAGACGTTCACTCCTCAGGCGTTTCATCAGCAGGCCCATGCGGCGCTGGAGAACCCTCAGATCCGTGCCAATTTCCGCAAGGCCATGGATGGACTGATGGGCAAGCGGCGCGAGGCGTTTTCAGATTGGGATCTGGAGACCTTGCGCCAGCTTGGCGCCAATATTCGCCTGCGTGCCCTGTCCAAGCTGCCGGACCTGCTGGAGCAGTTGGAGGCGAACTGCGAAGCCAACGGTATTCGCGTGCATTGGGCGGAGAATGGCGAGCAGGCCTGCGCAATGATCACGGAGATCTGCCAGCAGCATGGCGCCTCTTCGGTGATCAAGGGCAAGTCCATGGTGTCCGAGGAAATGCACCTCAATGCTCACCTCGAGCAGGCCGGTATCGAGGCGCTGGAATCCGATTTGGGAGAGTACCTGGTCCAGCTCAACGAGCAGACGCCCTCGCACATCATCATGCCGGCGATTCACCTGAATACCGATGAAATCTCCGACATCATGCATGACCGCACCGGGACGGAACGCACCCGGGATGTCGATGCCATGACGGCCGCGGCACGTGCCCAACTGCGCGAGCGATTCATGGCGGCAGATGTCGGGGTATCCGGGGTCAATTTTGCTGTCGCCGAGACAGGCACATTGTGTCTCGTGGAAAACGAAGGCAATGGCCGTATGACGACGACGGCGCCGCCCGTGCATATTGCGGTGACAGGTATCGAAAAGGTGGTGGAGCATCTCGCGGATGTTGCCCCGCTGTACGCATTGCTGACCCGCTCGGCGACCGGTCAGCATGTCACCACCTACTTCAACATGATCAGTTCACCGCGCAAGGCGGGTGAGCACGATGGGCCCAAGGAAGTGCACCTTGTGTTGGTGGACAGCGGACGTTCGCGGATCTATCAAGATGACGAGCTGCTGGATACGTTGCGCTGCATCCGCTGTGGGGCCTGCATGAACCACTGCCCGGTCTACACTCGGGTCGGTGGGCATACCTATGGCACCACCTACCCAGGGCCGATTGGCGCCATCCTCATGCCTCACCTGATGGGGCTGGAAGCCACCAAGGACCTGCCGTCGGCATCGAGTTTGTGCGGTGCCTGTGGTGAGGTCTGCCCGGTCAAGATCCCCATTCCCGACCTGCTGGTGCGGTTGCGTCGTGAAGCGGTCGGTGACGGAGTCGGTAATGTGCCGGGAGCCGGCGTCAAACGGTCGCGCAAGGAAGTGGCCGCATGGAAAAGCTGGCAGTGGCTGGCGACGCATCCCAATGCCTGGCGCGGCGCCAGTCTGATCGCCGGTAGTTTCAGGGGGCTGGCACCGTCTCACCTGGGGCCATGGACGGAGTACCGCACGGCTCCCAAACCAGCAAAGTCGTCGCTTCATACGCTGATCAAGCGTCACCGCAAGGAGCAGGATTCATGAGTGCAAGAGACAGTATCCTGGCTCGCCTGCGAGATCGCCAAGGCAGCGCTCTGGTGGCGCCGGAAAGTGACTTCGCTGTCGTGACAGGACGGGGCTGGTCCCGTGAAGAGCGGGCGGAGCGGTTCACTCGCTGGATTACCTCGGTGCATGGCGAGGTGGTCCGCTGCAACACGGCGGATTGGACCGATGCGCTTGCAGGTGTGCTGGCAGAAAAGCAGATTCGCCGGCTGGCGCTGGGGCGACAGCATCCGGTGGCCCTGGCCGCGCGCGATGCCCTGGCAAGCCACCAGGTGGAGCTGATCGATGCCGATCGCGACATCGAGGCCTGGCAGGAGGAGCTGTTTCAGCATGTCGACGCGGGGCTGACGTCAACTCGTGGCGGGATTGCTGAGACGGGCAGCCTGTGGCTATGGCCCGACGCGGACGAGCCGCGCCTGCTGAGCCTCGTGCCACCTCTGCATATTGCGGTGCTGGATGTCGACGCCATCGAGGATACGCTGTTCGATGTCATCACTCATCAAGGGTGGGCGAGTGGCATGCCGACCAACGCTCTGTTGATTTCTGGTCCCAGCAAGACGGCGGACATCGAGCAGACCCTGGCCTACGGGGTGCACGGCCCTCGCGAGTTGGTAGTTATTCTGCGCGACGGTTGACGCACCGATACGCGAAGAAAGTACGACACTACCGAGTCGGCCTGCGCGGATGACCCTGACGTTTGTCATATAAGTTGGCTATAGTGTTGTGCTTCCGATATCGCATAGTTGTCGGTGCACGGAGTGCAACCCGTTACATGGAGGCAGGCATGTCGAAACAACCGCTGGGCGAAAAGCGCCCGATATTCCTTTCCTTTTCCCCAGTGGTGCTGGTCGGCGGATTGTCGCTGGCAGTGTTGCTGGCGGGCTGTCAGGAAGGAGCGGACGGAGAGTCCGCGAATGATGGCCAGGCCAGCTCATCTGCCCAGGGCCGCTTTATCGAGGCACCGGAAAGTGCGGCCGGCGAACCGATCGAAGGCGAGCTGACATCGCAAAGTGGCGTCAACCTCAACAACGGGTCGCGCTTTGGAAGCCACTGGGTCTGCGGCAGCGAAGGTGCGGGTGAGCTATATCAGCTGGATTCGCCGTTCGCCGCCACGCTCTCGGTCTATGACGAACGTGGCCGTTGGCAGGGCGGGGCGGAAAGCTCGGAGCAGGCGCCGGCATCGCTGCTGCTGGGGCCGTCAGAAGGTTGCTCGCTGGTGGTCGTCAACAGCACCGACATGTCCGGCTTTGGCCCCTACGCATTGACACCTTCCCAGCAACAGGGCGCCGAGTCGCTGACGGATGGAGAGGCTGTCGTCGGCGTTCTGGGCGAAGAGACGGCCAGTTACCCCATGAGCCTGGACGACACCCGTCAGGTCACTCTGACGCTGGCCGGCGCGTCCAGTGCCGCGCTGGTACTCGAAGGCAACGAAGCATCCCACAAGGCAGCCCGCTGTGGCGATGACCAGCAGACGCTGGAGGCCTTCCTGACGCCTGGCGATTATGAGGTGCGTCTGGTGCCCGGTCAGCCGGTGAAGGAGCGGGTGGATGTTGCCTGTGAAGATGACTTCGTCAGCGTGGGCGGCGGCTATCGTCTGACGATGGAACAGGCTGACCTGTCGCGTGGCGAGCGCAACAGCGGTCCGCTGCGTTCTGGTGACAGCATTACCGGTACGTTGGATGACGCCTCTTCCAGCAACACCTACGAGCTTTCTATTGCAGAGCCCACCAACGTCACTCTGTCGCTCAGCTCAGATGACTTCGATACGGTTCTGCAGGTGCGCGGCGGCCAGACCAACATCGATGTCGATGACACTGGCAGCGGCACCAATTCACTGCTTGAAAGCGTTCTCATGCCAGGCGACTACCGCGTGGTGGTCACTGGCTATGGCGGAGAGTCCGGAGCCTATGCACTTGAGCTCGACACGACGCCGTTTGATGGCGAGTTGAAGAACGAAGGCGAGCTCGTGCCTGGCGAATCCGTGCAGGGCATGGCGGGTGGTATGCAGCCCAATACCTACACCCTGACCATCGAACAGGCCTCCGAAGTATCGATCGGAGTGTCGTCCTCGGCGTTTGATACCCAGCTCTATCTGGAGGGCAACGGGGTAGCCTTGAGTGATGATGACGGCGGTGGTGGCACCAACTCCCGCATCGATACCGTGCTGGAGCCGGGCAGCTACCGGGTCGAAGTCAGCAGCTACTCGGGTTCGTCAGCCGGGACCTTCCTGCTCGAGTCCAGCGTCAATGCCTTTGACGGTGAGTTGCGAAACAGCGGCGAACTGCAGTCAGGTGAGACGGTGCGAGGCATGCTGGGAAGCAGCGGCAGCAATGGCTACACCTTTACGCTTGATGAGGCGGCTGAAGTGACGCTGGAACTGAACTCCAGTGCTTTCGATGCCTTGCTGGGCTTGAGCGGAGGAAGTGTCGACACCAGTGACGACGATGGTGGTTCTGGCACCAATTCGCGCATCCATGCCGTACTGGAGCCGGGTACGTATCAGGTGAGCGCGCAAAGTTTCAGTGGCAGCGGCAGTTACTCTCTGAGGCTGACACAGCAGCCGTTCAGCGGCGATTTCCGCACCGGTGGTGAGATTCGCACTGGCGAAACGGTGTATGGCCAGCTTGAGGTCAATGGCGAGCTGACCTATACCCTGGTCGTCGAGGAGGCTGGTGTGGTCAGCGTCGAGACCCAGTCGGAGGCCGTGGATACCCTGCTGGAGCTCGAAGGTAATGGCGTCTTCTTTCAGGATGACGACAGCGGCAGCACCGACCTCGGGTCATTGATCGAGACCACGCTGGAGCCTGGTGAGTACCAGGTCTCGGTCACCGGCTACGGTGGCAATGGCGGCATTGTTCGCGTCGATGTCAGGCCCTGATAACCGGTGCCAGGATAGCAGGCCTACTTGTGGAGGGCGGGGCTGCGCCTCTGCGCGACACAGGCCTGCTGACTAACCCCGAAGCGCCAAACGCCACTCTCAGGAGTGGCGTTTTTGCATCTGAACAGCTGCAATACTAGCCATCGGACAGGGAGAGCATCATGACGGCCATTTCCACCACACCCCCCAGCATCTCCATGGACTCGCTGGTCGAGCGATTGAAGCAGCATCTGCCTGAAGCGCGCTTGGTCACCGACCCATTGCGACGCCTGGCCTATGGGACGGATGCCAGCTTTTATCGGCTGGTGCCAAGCCTGGTGGTGCGGCCGCAGACCGAGCAGGAGCTGCGCTCGGTGATTGAGGCCTGCCGCGAGGGGCACTGGCCGATGACCTTTCGCGCGGCCGGCACGTCATTGTCCGGGCAAGCCATCACCGACGGTGTATTGATTCAGCTCGGCCGTGGTTGGCGGGGTGCCGAGGTGCTCGACAATGGGGCTCGCATCGACCTGCAGCCCGCTGTCATTGGTGCCAGGGCCAACGAATTGCTGGCGCCCTTCGATCGCAAGATCGGCCCTGACCCTGCGTCCATTGCCAGCTGCATGATCGGCGGTATCGCGGCGAATAACGCATCCGGCATGTGTTGTGGCACCGCTCAGAATACCTATATGACGCTCGACAGTATCCGCGTGGTGCTGCTGGATGGCGCTGTGCTCGATACCGCTGACACGGCCAGTGTCGAGGCGTTCCGCAAGAGCCATGCGGTGCTGCTGGACGGGTTGGAGCGGCTGGCCGCCGGCGTGCGTACCGATGTCGAACTGGCAAAGCGTATTCGCCACAAGTACCGGCTCAAGAATACCACCGGCTACGCGCTGAACAGTCTGCTGGATTACCGTGATGGCGTGGACATCCTGGCCCACCTGATGATCGGGTCTGAAGGGACTCTCGGTTGTATCACGCGCATTACGTATCACACCGTGCCAGAACCACCCCGTCGTGCAGCGGCCATGATCTTCTTCCCCGACCTGGGCAGTGCCTGTCGTGCGACCATCGCGCTCAAGGGTACGGGGGTTGCGGCAGTAGAGCTGATGGATCGTGCCGGACTCCGCGCGGTGGAGCGGCAGCCAGGGATGCCCGAGCACCTTCGTGATCTGCCGTCAGGTGCCACCGCGCTGCTGGTGGATGTTCGTGAGCAGGATGGCGACACCTTGGCTGCGCGTATCGATGACGTCAATCAGGCCCTTGAGGGCATCATGACGCTGGAGCCTGTCACCTTCACTGAAGATCCCGTCAGCTACGCCCTCTACTGGAAAGTTCGCAAGGGGTTGTTCCCGGCGGTGGGTGCCGTTCGCGACCTGGGGACGACGGTGATCATCGAAGACGTTGCCTTTCCGATCGAGCGGCTGGAGGAGGGCGTTGCCGCGCTGACCGCCGCGTTCAAGCGGCATGGCTATGACGATGCCCTGCTGTTTGGTCACGCGCTTGAGGGCAACCTGCATTTTGTTTTTCCACAGGGCTTCGAGCGCGCGGGCGAAAAAGAGCGTTATCAGGCCTTGATGGCTGACGTCGCCCAGCTGGTAGCGGTTGAGTTCGGTGGCTCCCTGAAGGCGGAGCATGGCACAGGGCGCAACATGGCCCCCTTTGTCGAATTGGAGTGGGGCAAGGAAGCGTATGACCTGATGTGGCAGATCAAGGCGCTGTTCGATGCGGACCATCTTTTGAACCCCGAGGTCATGCTGACCCGAAACCCAACCTTGCACCTCGAGAACTTGAAGCCTCTACCCGAGGCTGACGCCATCGTCGATCGCTGCATCGAATGTGGCTTCTGCGAAGCGGTGTGTCCCTCCCGGGAACTGACGCTGACACCCCGCCAGCGCATCGTGTTGGCGCGTGAGCGGGCCAGGCTGGCCAACCTTGAGCAACCCACCGATGCAGACAGGGAGCGGTCGGAAGCCTTTGGTCGGACAGCACTTTATGACATCGATACGTCCTGTGCGGCAGATGGTATGTGTGGTACCCGTTGTCCCGTCGGCATCAATACCGGCGAGCTGGTGCTTGCCATGCGTGAAGAGCGGCATGTCGGCAAGCAGCAGTTGGCGAGACGCATCGGACGGCATTTTTCCGGTGTGACCCGAGTCGCACGAAGTGGCCTGCGAGGGGCAAGCGTCGCAAGGGCGGTGATCGGCGACAGGCTGATGGCGACGGCAAGCCAGGGCTTGCACCAGGTCAGCAACAAGAGGATTCCCCAGTGGATTCCGTCGATTCCCGCGGCCGCCCCCATTCGCGTGTTGTCATCCGTGGCCCAGGTGGGCGAGGGGCGCGACCCAGTGGTGTACTTTCCCTCCTGTGCTACGCGAGTCTTCGGCGCAGACAAGCGCGACAGCAGCGCGCGGGCGGTAATGGAAGTGGTGCTGGCGCTGCTGGACAAGGCCGGCTATGACGTGATCATTCCTGAAATGCCGGGTCATCTGTGCTGTGGCATGCCCTTTTCCTCGAAGGGAATGGCAAATGAGGCCACCCATAAGGCGAGGGAGTTGAACCGAGAGCTCTTGGCAGCAAGCCATAACGGCAGGGTGCCGATCCTCTTTGATACCAGCCCTTGCAGTCAGCAGGTGGAGCAGCACCTTGATGCGCGTTTGAAGATTCAGGAGCCGGTCGCGTTTGCCCATGACTATCTGCTGCCTCGCCTGGACATCGCCCCGGTGGAAAGCAAGGTCGCCGTTCATGTGACCTGCTCCAGTCATCGCAAAGGCCTGACTGAGGCGTTTATCGCGCTGGCTCGTGCATGTGCCAAGGACGTTGTCGTTCCAGAGGGCATCAGCTGCTGTGGTTTTGCGGGCGACAAGGGTTTACGGGTGCCAGAGCTGACCGCATCGTCCCTGCAGGACCTTGCGGGGCAAGTGGTGGGCTGCGAATTTGGTGTCTCCAATTCGCGAACCTGTGAAATGGGGATGACCGAGCACTCAGGCCTGACGTACCACTCAATCCTGGAGCTGCTTGATCGTGCCAGCCAGCCGAGGGGCGTCAACTCATAGCACACTTCTGCGCGCGCCTTTATGGGTAGAGGTGCGGCTTGGTGCCCCGATAGAAGTCGCCAACGGAGTGTAGATAGAGCGCGTGTGCAGGAGCGTATGACCGGGTGTGTGACAAAGAAGAGACAGGGCGATGAACTTTTTTGATTCAGGCTATTGCCAAGCTGCCTCGAGATCCGTAAAGTACGCATCCGCTGCCTGCGACGAGCAAACGTCACAGGCGGTGAAGAGTGGTGAAAGTAGTTGATTTGAAAAGGCTTTTTTAAGCTTCTCGGAAAAATCACTGCTTGACGAGCAACGAGAAATCGGTAAAATGCTCGCCACTTGATCGGAGTCGTCGACAGGGCATCGAAGGATGCGCTGAGGCACGCTTCGCTCTCTTTTGAAGTCTGCGAGCATCGCTTGCAGGACGCAAAAGAAAGCGCTTGACGAAACGCTTCGGTTCTGTAGAATACGCCTTCCTCGCAGGGCGCTGAGCAAAGCGCTCGGCAACAGCGAGACGCTCATTGAGCTCACTAGAGTCAAGAGCACGCTCTTTAAAAATTGATCAGGTAATTCATGTGGGCGCTTGCCGATGAGTCAGTGACAATGTCACTGAAATATCAAGGCAAGCGACTCGTCAAACGAGACGTTTGAACCTTGAGCCAAGT